>CAIVZR010000006.1 GCA_903910445.1 uncultured Bacteroidota bacterium | reverse complement strand
CAATTAATGGAGTTCGCTTCTCATGATGCCTTCAGACGTAGCGTTGACAAATATAATGGCAATTACAAAGCTAAAGACTTCACTTGTTGGAAGCAGTTTTTATGTCTAGCTTTTGGTCAACTTACTCATAGGGAGAGTATGAGCGATACGATGCTTTGTCTTGAATTAAACGCGGATAAATTATATCATCTTGGAATCGGGAAAGCTGTTCATAAATCAACATTGTCTCGTGCCAATGAAAATAGAGATTGGCGAATATTTCAGGATTTTGGAATGAAATTAATAGAGCAGGCAAATGCTTTGTACGAGGGCGAAAACCAACTTGAGGTAAATTTAAAAGGGAAAGTATTTGCATTAGATTCAACTACTGTAGACTTATGTCTAGACGTCTTCTGGTGGGCAACTTTTCGTAAGACTAAAGCCGCAGTAAAAATCCACACATTGCTCGATTTAAAGACATCTATTCCTGAGTTTATTTACATTTCAGAAGGCAGTGTTCACGATGTGAATATATTGGATCAAATATCCATTCAAAGGGGCAGCTATTACATTATGGATAAGGCTTACGTCGACTTTTCCAGACTTTATACAATTAAAGATAACAAAGCATACTTTGTGGTAAGAGCAAAAGAAAACATGAAATTCGAAAAGGTCAAATCAAGATCTATTGATAGGAGAGTCGGAATCATTTCTGATCAGGATATTTTGCTCACTGGCTTTTATAGTAAAATACGATATCCTGAAAAGCTGAGAAGAATAAAATATCATGACGTTGAGTTTGGATTAACTCTTGTTTTTTTAACCAATAATTTTAACTTAAAGGCAAGTACAGTTGCTAAGTTATATAAGCACCGTTGGTATGTGGAGATTTTCTTCAAATGGATAAAGCAACACCTGAAAATTAAATCATTTTGGGGTCAAAACGAGAATGCTGTAAGAACTCAAATATGGGTCGCGATTTCAGTCTATGTTCTTATTGCGATAGCGAAAAAAAGACTTAAAATTGAACACACACTTTATGAACTTTTACAATACATTAGCATCTCGCCATTTGAAAAAATACCTCTTACTGAAGTGTTTAAAAAGAAAAAGTATCAAGATTTCAAAGACCAAAACTCCATTCAAATTAAAATGGAGCTATAAAGACGCAACGCTAGTGATACAATCACATGATTGATTTCTGCTAAAACAAAACACCCGGAGATGAAACTCCAGGTGTTTTTAATTAATCAATAAATAAAATGAAAAAGTTTAAATTCTATTTTTTAATTGGGTTCCGACTTGCTCAATTTGCCAATTTTCACAATTTGAGTGATGAGATATATTACAGTTCCCCATACGATAATTACAATAGTATAGGCCATAAATAATAACCAGAATGGCGTCTTAAAGCGGGTAGTCCAAAGGGTACGTTGATCGAAGAAGGTCGTGTTATATACCACGGGAACGCCCCATGGAACCACGGTTTCAACCAATAAGTTGCCGTAAGTATCGTTGTCTTCCACCTTGGCCATTAATACAAAGTTTCCTTTATCATCGCCAGGTAGGCTATCACGTTTAAATTCAACAGTCACACTTCCTGTAGAGTCGGTAGTATAAGATTCTTCTGTTCCAGCAGAAAGGATACCTCCGGAGCGTGATACACCCAATCTCATTTCAACATCTGCAGCGGGTTTCCAATCAGCGCCTTCCAAATAGGATACTTTAACGATGATAGAACGTACCCCATCTTCGGTGATGGTATCCATTTCAATTTTAGCACGGGTTATTTCTAGTTCCGCGCTTCTTTCATCTTCAAGAGAGGAAGCTTCTAATACACCTATAAAATTATGTTTAGCGCTTGCGTTCCATTTTTCGGCTCTTTCAACTGGAACATAAACTTTGGCTTCACCTTGGTCATCTGTCGTTGTTTTAAGGAGCAAATTCTCTGGTCCTGCGCTATCCAAAAATACTTTAATCACTTGATTCGGGAGGCGTTGGGTTTTCTTTCCCACTTTAATATTGCTTCGAACAATCAGGTAATGCTCACTATTATTTTTAATAAAATAACGAAGTGCTACTGATGGCTCTCCAGCTTCAGCCTTGGCTGTGTCTTGAGCACGAAGGCTTAATCCGCTTATAAATAAGCATATTGCGAGTAGGATACTATTCCTGATGTGCTGGTTTTTCATTTTCAATAATGGTTTCATGAATTGGAATAATTGGATAAATGCGTGCAAAAAAGGTGATCACTAATAGTGCTCCAGCTAAGGAACCCATGGCAATAGCCCACTCTTCCCAGCTTGGGAAATAGTGATGGTAGCTAGTCGGTACATCATGCATTGGAAGGAATGGATGCAATAAGGTAGGAGTTACAATTAAGTAACGTTTAAACCAGGCGCCCACAACAACCATAATTCCGGCGATAAACATTGGTAATGGTTTTCTACCTTTTTTAAAGATGAGAATAAAGATTGGAATAATCATACCAATCATAATTGCAAACCAAAAAAGTGGAGCGTATTCCCCAGTGAATAATTCATCTAGATGCGCTTCTTCTGGCTTTTTCATTTTAAAGGCAGGCACTAAGTATTCGTTAACATTGAAATAGAGATATAACAAAGCCAATAATACAACCACCTTACCCATTTTTTCAAAATGTAATTCGGTGATGTATTTTTCAAGGTGATAGTATCTGCGAAAAACATACATCGCAACCACAACAGCACCCGAACCTACAAGGAATGCACCTGAGATAAAGTAAGCTCCAAAATTTGTACTATCCCATCCTGGACGGTAGGTAGTTGCGAATAACCATGAAGTCACCGTGTGAATACAAAATGCCACTGGAATAATGATAATACAAAGTATATTAATAGACTTCTCACTAATTTTAAATTGTTCGGCAGTACCTTTCCAGAAAGAACCTTGAAAGCGATACAATTTATGTAAAGCATTTCCAGTTTTTTCCTTAAAATTTATCATAATTTTAAGGTCGGGCAGCAACGGGAAGTATAATAACAATAAGCTTATTAAGAAGTAAGTACTAATTACTACAACGTCCCAAATAATCGGCGATTGAAGTCGGCCATGTAAGAGCAAATTATAAAAACGCTCTGGACGACCCATATCTACGATAATGATGAGAGAAGCAAAAACGATAGCAGAAACAGCAATGATTTCTGCGATTCGAGTTAATGGAGTTGCCCAATGAACATCGGCCAAACGGAGAATGGCTGTAATGAGTGAGCCCACCAAACTGATGGCTACGAAGAATACGAAATTGGAAATGTAAATACCCCAAGAAACATAGTCTCTCATATTGGTAACTACCAATCCGTATCTTAATTGTCGGTAATAGGCATAAGCACCAATGGCGCAAATGAGAACCAATATACCGGTCCAAATCATTCCGCGGCTTCCAAATTTTTGAGGAAGCAAGTCGCTGGTAATTTGTTCGCTTGTAAGTGTGTTTGAATTATTCACGATCTTTTAGTTTGATTTAAATTTTTTGTCATCTTCAATTACGTTATCCAATCCAGATTCAAAAGGGAAATTACGATTCACTGGAGGTAGGTAATAAACGCTAGGTTTTGTACCTAAATCTTCCATTAAACGATATCCCGCTTTATCCTTGATGAGTTCGCTGAAACGGAATGTTTCAGCACCATTGGTAACTGAATCTTGAATCATATCACCAAACATAAATACCCCATTTGGGCAAGCAGAAACGCAATGAGGCAATTCACCTCTGCGAGTCATATCAGGACAGAAATCACATTTACCAACGGTGCCTTTCTTTTGAGGCATACTGGTTTCGCATGAATAATCTTTTTCGGCCACCTCTTTGGTGAGCACTGGCTCTTCCCAGTTAAAAACACGAGTAGAGTAAGGGCATGCAGCCATACAGAAGCGACATCCAATACAACGATCACTATCAATGAGTACAATACCATCTTGACGTTTGAAGGTCGCATCCACAGGACAAACCTTCACACATGGAGGTTCATCGCAATGCATACAGGTAGTAGGTTCCCAATAAGGAGCTGTTTTATCAGCATCTTGCATTTCGAGCACCTTAATCCAGTTTTGAGTTGGATGAACTGAATGCATATGGTTACAAGCTGTTTGGCAAGCTTTCACATTTTTACAGCGGGAGAGGTCGATGACCATTACAAATTTCTTTCCAGCAATTCCTCTTCTTGCTTCAATATTTGAGACAGGAGGTAAATCGGGAACTGGCTTTAAAAATGCTTTGTCAATTTCAATGACTTCGCCATTTACTGATAATAGCTTCACTTTTTCACCCGAAGCTTTAACGTCCTCAGCATATCCTTCAAAGGGATTTTTATTTGGAATACAACCAGCTGCAACACCCGCTAAGAGGGCAGTGGCAAGGAAGTTTCTTCTTGAGGTTTCTTTATTTTCCATTTTAAAATAATTAATTAAGTGGGAGGTTAAATTACTTTTGGTAAACCCAGTTTTGTAATTGTTCGTTACTAATTTTCTTCCCCTTTACACAAAGAAGTTTTTCTAATTCCTGCAGCTTGGAAGCATCTACTTCTACAAGCGTGCCATCCTGAGTGAGCATTTTTACGGTTTCATTTCCTTTCTTTTTTTTAGGAATAAAGAAACGTAGTGCAGTGAGCATTGCCGCGGCAGTGACGCCTGCGCCAATGAATTTTTTGCGGGTTTGAATTTTGTCGGTCGTATCCATGTTTGTTGGGCTAATTTTTTTATTCAATAATAAAACCCGGCCGATCCATTGGCCGGGTTTTTATGAACATCTTACAGTGTAGTAAATAAATTCAATCTATACGTATTTAATCAAAAGTAGTAATTTAAAAATTAAATAAGCGAGTAATATTAAACCCGATTAAATATTGTTGAAAATCAGAGAAATCATTCTTATTGAAATAATTATTTCTTTGAGGTGTAATTGAGTTGTAATTACCTAGGAATATTTGGAAGGCATGTGAACTGGTCGTAAATTCAATTCCCAACGAAAGATTTGGTTGAGGATTGTTTTTGCGGTGTTGTGTAAGAGGTTGATCATAATTTACAATCACTGCCATCGCCGATTTAATTCTATATCTTCCCGAAACGCCCAAGGCAAAGTGATTGTGGTTCATACTTCCCAATAATTTACCTGAATCATAATCTCCATCTACTACATTTACATGTGTATGGCTTGGAGCCAATTGCAACGAGAAGTTTTCAGTTATTTTACGAGCAATGATTAATTGGTTGAAATACATTAACCGATCGGATGAATGAACAAAATTATCTTTATCACGGGAGTCAACAGAGACATCACCAAAGTAGGTTACACTTACAGGATATTTTCCTTTTGTTTGTTTCAGAATGGCATATTTAGCATAACCTTCCCAAGTCATATTCGCTTTGGTGATAGAGAATCCAAGCATCAAATTATTAATGGGAACATATTCAAAACCTAAACGAATATTAGAAGGCGCGAAAAGTCCAGCAAAATCTTCATATCCATTTTTTATAATTCCAAAGCGGTGTAGGATATCCATTTCAAAAGTTCCTTTGATAGGCACCATCACCGTTTGATTATCGATGATCCAAATACTTTCGAAAGTGTTTTTTACCGGTTTAGCCTTAACAGGCGCTTCGGTTGTAGTAGAGTCCTGACTAAATGCAGGAATATTCAGCATAAGTAACGTAAGTGCAAAAAGAGATAATTTTTGCATCCAGGTTTGTACGATATTAATTTTCTGGTTCATAATAAGTGTAAATTAAAAATTAGTTGTTTGGGGCACCATTACGAATCCAGTCAAGAATCATCTTCACTTTAGTTGCTTTTAAAGGGCCGCTTGGAGGCATTTCTCCTGATTTAACAACGCTATAAATAATGCTATTTGCGGGTACAAAAGGGTCGATGAATCCGCCATTTTTTAATGACTTGTAGGCATTTTCAGCAGTAAGTGAAGGTTTGTGAGAAGGTACTGCATCATGGCAACCAGCGGTGGCACAATTGGCAGTAAATATAGGAAGGAGTTCTCCGCTGAAGCTAACCGCTGCCGGTGGGGCTAGTGGATCACCAGGGTCGTTGATGTCTTTGTAACAACCGGATAACCCGATTGTTACAAAAGCACCTAACAGTATTATGAATATCTTTAATTTCATGATGATAATTGTATGAATAATCTTAAATAAATATCAATTTAATTATTGAATTTTTCTGAAGATAGCATCACATTTAATATCAATTAAATCAGCGATATTGGTAGAAGTAATTAAGAAATCAGTTTTAGCCAAGAATTGGAAGTCGAAGCTAAATCCATATACATCTTTTAAAGTTGCACCAGTACCAGTAGTAGTATGTCCTGAGTAATTTAATTTACCAGTTAATTCTTTAGTTACACCATGGAAAGTGAAATCAAACTTAACAATATAACCTTTGTCGGTAGTGCTATAAGTAATACTTTTTGATTTAATGATTGCTTTATTCGCAGCTTGTTCTCTCATGGTCGTATCTACACCAAAAGTGGTTTGAAGACAACCATAATCACGTCCTGGCTCACTGGTATTTACAGTATTAATGTATACCCAAGCCTCGAAATTAGTTGCTGCTGGATTTGATTCTTCAAAATTGAAGGTAGTCATTCCAAAGGAGTTAAATCGGCCAGTTAATTGAGAAAGAGCGCCTAGGTATGCAGTTGACCAGTTCACATTACCATGTGTTTTATCATATGTGGTTTTGACGTCAGTAAGAGTTACATTTTGAGTTCCACGAGTGATGGTTGGAGGCGTAACAACTGCAGGATCATCAGTTTTGCGGCAGCTAGCCATATATGCTAAAATACCGAACATTAAAATTGCCAAAGGCAATATGCGAGTTTTGATTGAGAAGTTCATGATGTATTGAAATTAGAATTTTAGTTATTAAATTAACGACTCAAAGGTAATGACGTGAAATACACCTGTTCAATGACACCCGTCATAAATTTAAATGACAAACGTCATCATGTAATTTAGGTTACTTAACCTAAATCATTTTTTGTATAATCGGCTCTGCTAAATATAAGCGAATCAATGTGGTGGAAATATCACTTACCCTCCTTGAAAATCAATCGACATAAAGGATTATTAAAGTAGATCAATAATAATCCTAAAAACATTTTTGAAATTAATATTCTGAGTTCTGAATAACCCGAATAGGGAAGATAACTTTGAGAAGCATCTTTTTGAACATAATTAAGGCCTTGCTCAATTAGTTTAGGAATGGCCTCTAAAATTAGCAATCCACCGATAATTAAAATAACCACACGGAGTATTTCAGCCGCGCTAAAATGAAATTGGAGTTGATCTTGTTCAAAATGTTGATCAAGCGACAAATAACTAATTATCAATTCCGACTTAAATAACAATAACCAAATAATTAGGATATAGAAGATTGGAATGAGAATCATAATTATTAAAGATGAATTAATATTAATTCCTCCATTGGCAATAAACATAGGTAGTGTAGCTAGCACCTGTGGGATAATTTCAAGAATTGAAAAAATCACCCAGAGACCAAAAATTTTAATGATTATTGTGAATAGGGTTTTTGGAGTCATTATAAAACAATATTGATTTGCTAAATTTTTAGGTTCAAAAATAAGAAAATTGATTGAATTTCTAATTCGTGTTCAATAGTACTGCTAAGATTTTCAATTACGATTAAATAAAAAACCCCCACTCAATTTATAAGTGGGGGTATTTTATTTAAGCAAGATTAGAATCCGCTTATTTAAGTGTTCTTACGAACACAACCAAATCCCAAATTTCTTCAGTATCAGGAATTTTCTTTTTGAAGCTAGGCATATCTTCTCTTCCTTCTGAAATTTTGAAGAACAATGTACCATCACTTTGTTTTTGGAATGCAGGAGTTGCAAAATTTCCTGGTTCAGTTTTTAGCGATGCTGCTTTAGTTCCATCTCCTTTACCAGCTTTTCCGTGACATGATTGACAATGTTTCACCCATAATTCTTTTCCTGCTTTAATTGATTCTGCAGTTGATTTAACGGGATTAGCCATTTTGGCATTTTTGTCGGGAACTGGCCAAGGCTTTCCTTGTGAAGGTTTGAATCCAGAAGTTGCCACTAATAAAAGTGTCGAGGCAAATAGGATAAATACAGCGGTGAATAATTTGCTTTTCATTTGAATGATAATAATTTAAAAGTTTGCTAAAATAAATAAATTAGATTTCTGAAATGTTAAATGCCAAAACCGTTCCAATTTATAGATTCCAAAGTCTGGTAATGTTAAAGCCTATTAAGAACATTCCACCTTTCATTTCTGTGCCATCGGCAGTAGTGTATTTGAAAGGCGCATTGTGGTTAAAGTAATTATTGCTTTGTGGTGTAATTCCTTGGTAGTTTCCAAGTATTAATTGGAAAGCATGTGCACTGGTTACGAATTCCACTCCAAAACTCAAATTAGGATTAGGATTGGTATTTTTCTTTAATCCAGGATGTTGAGTTATTGGTTGATCGTAATTAATCAAGACATTCATTTTCTCAGAAACTTTGTAACGTCCCATGAATGCGATAGCCACGTGATCATTTTTCATATTACGTTGAATTACACCATTCGCGTCTAATACCCCTTCCACATTATTATAATGTGAGATGCTTGGAGCTACTTGTAATGAAATTCTATCGGTAATTTTAGAAGCAATAATTAATTGGTGGAAGTATGACATACGATCGCCATTGGTTACATAAATTTGATTATCCTTATCAGGGGTGGTTTCAATAACAGTATTCACGAAATAAGTAATACTTACTGGAATGCCACCTTTGGTTTGCTTCAAAATAGCATACTTAGCATTTAAGTCAAGCTGCAATCTTTCTTTAGTAAATCCAAATCCAAATTGCAATTTATCCATAGGAACATAACTGAATGCAAGGCGAATATTTGCAGGGGCATATATTCCGTAAAAGTCTTTGAAACCATTTCTAACGGTACCAAAACGGTGTTGCATATCCATTTCTAATGTACCTTTAATAGGTACCATCACACTTTGATTGTCGAGAACCCAATTGCTCTCAAAAGTGCCTTTTACCGGTTTCTTTACTGGAACCGCTGCAGTGCTGTCCTGTGCCATAGTTCCTATGCTTAATAAGAGGAATAAGCATATGCTGGCAGGCAACATCATAAATTGAAGATATTTTTTAAATTTTGTCATGATGATATTTTTTAATTGTTTTTTGCGCCTTGTTTGATCCAAGCCAACATTAAGTTATTAATATTGGAAGGGTTATTAGTACCCACAGGCATTGATACTTTGCCATTTCCAGTGAGGGAGAGATATACTGAACTTTTCTCCGGTTCGTCAACATTCACGTAGTTACCTTCTACCAAGGTTGAGTAAAGTTTTTCGGCCGACAGGTCGGGTTTTATACCCCCACTGCTATGGCATCCACTTACTGCGCAACTTGCTGCAAAAATGGGAGCCAAATCTTTTGAAAAACTTACGTCATCGGTAATTTCAGCAGTATTCGCTACGGTCAAGGTTGTTACTTTATAACAGCTGGTAAACAGAACCAAACTTAGTGTAACCAGTATTAGTGTTATAGCTATTATTTGCTTTGACATGATCTTTTTTTTTAAATGATTAATGGAAAAGATGCCAGAGGCTATTTCTCAAATTTCAACACTAAATTTGGTTTAATACCATGTTGGTAGTTTGAGTTATTCCAAACGGCAACACCGAAAGGTTGGTCTTGAAGGCTAGAGAAATCAATATCTTGTTTCAAAACATCAGCAGTTTTCAATAAACGTTTGTACTCCATAACCCATCCACTACCAGTATAAATGGCAGTACAAGTAATATCAGCACGTTCGTTAATTAATGGTGCAACAATATAGCTTGGGAAACATTTTGCTCCGTCGCCACCATAAACACCAGCTACTTGTAAGTAATCGCTTCCAATATTTGGATCGATGCTACCACCAGCATAATATAAAACACCGTTCAAATCAACTTTAGTTACTTTTTTAGCAATACCTCCAGCCAATGTATCAGAAGCTTTAATTGCATAGCAGTTTACTGCATCAGGAATAATAAACATTGGTACTGTTACTACAACACCAGTATCATTCAGTTTTAAATTTTGACGGTTAGTTGTTGAACCTTGAGCAGGGGTAGTGGTGTATGTTGGAGCATTTGGCCAAACTGTATTTTTACCACTTACAGTAATACCATCTACGTGACGGCCATTACCAGAACCACCTACTAAATTAGTTACCCCAGGACCCCCAGCCCAATCTTGATAGTTGTCGTCCATTTGATTGAAAACTAAATCTTTGTTCATATGACACCACCACATATCAATTTTTTCGTTTGCTCCATTAGTATAGTGATTTCCACTACCAGCATTGGTTTTCATCACCGCAGGAGTAACTGAGTAATCCAGGTAAGGTGTGAAAATATGGCAACTTGAATAACAAGTTTGAGCAGTAAATTTAGAAGTTGAATTATCAATATTCCATAACATTGCGAATTTATCTTCACTATTACAGTCTCTTGTTACTACCCCATTTGCATCAAATGTTTTACCACTTGATGACTCTTGTAACCAACGTTTGGTGGTTGGGCTGAAATACCAAGTAGCAACTCCTAAGCTTTTAGAAGCATCTTTCCACTCGGCTAAGAAATAGATGTATTGATTGTCATACATCGAACGTAATGAAACCGGATAAGTTTCACCAATATAACCAGTGAACATTCCATTTCCTGGATCTGGAACTTGTGGAGTTACATTAATTTTTGCTACATCATTCCATGAAGCATCTACGGTACCATCAATGGTAGGTCCTGCAGTTACTTTTTTAGAGATTAAGGTAGTTTCGCTAACCTTAGCCTTTGGACCAATGTATTGATCGTTTTTTGTACAACTGGCTAAATAGCCTAATGTTAATACAGCGATGGTGATCACCCAGACGAATTTTATTTTAAGTATGTTCATAATATATAAAGATTTGGTTGAAAAATTTGAAATTTGTGTTTTGTATTTTATTTGATGATTAAATTGTTTTGTAAAACTTCTGTCATAATTTGATTTCGTATTTGGTTGTCTTTTGTTCTGTTATAATTGATGGCACAAATTTATTTTCTCCTAGGGCACCAATTAATGAGCCCCATCAGTTTTAGAAGTGATTAAAGTCAGGTTAGAAAATAATTATTGCAAAAATCTTTTAAGAAGTTATTTTTCAGATGATGGGGGTCATTGCAATTCATAGTATTCTTACAGGGACTAAAAAAGAATAGCGTTCTTAAGTTAAGTTTCATCAGGATTATTTGTTATTCGTGCCAAATACAAGAAATATTATGACAATAAAATATTTTTTATCCGAAATTATTTAAATTCCAATTTTAGGTGGCATAAAAAACCCCGAACCCGAAATTATTATTCTCTTGGGCTCAGGGTTTAATATATTGTTTTGCCTAAATTTAATAAGCAATATTACTTATGCAGTTCGAATGCCATCCTTTCAAGTTCTTCTCGATGGTCGGGATGGGAAATGCCGATAAGTGCTTTGGTGCGTTGCGCAATATTTTTACCATATAAATCGGCAATACCATACTCCGTTACTACATAATGCATGTGTGCCCTAGTAGTTACTACTCCAGCTCCAGCTTTTAACATCGGAACAATTTTGGAAATTCCTTTGGCAGTAACCGAAGGCAAGGCAATAATTGGTTTTCCTCCTTCGCTTAATGATGCGCCCCGAATAAAGTCCATTTGACCGCCCACACCACTTATTATATTAGCCCCAACCGAGTCGGCACATACCTGCCCAGTGATATCGATCTCTACAGCACTATTAATAGCCGTTACCTTATTATTACGTCGAATCACTGAGGTATCGTTCACATAGGCTACATCTAGCATAGCAATCATGGGGTTATCGTCGATAAAATCATATAGTTTGCGGGTACCACGGGCAAAGGCCGAAACAATTTTGCCTGGATGAATTCTTTTTTTGGAGCCATTAATAACCCCTTTCTCTACCAGCGGCAAGATTCCATCGGTAAACATTTCAGTATGTATACCTAAGTTTTTATGATTGGTAAGGAATTGTAAAACAGCATTTGGAATTCCGCCAATTCCCATTTGTAAGGTGGCACCATCTTCTACGATGGAGGCTACATGCTTACCAATAGCAATCTCGATTTCGGTAACATTTATTTCGGGTACTTCAAATATTGGATCGTTGGTGTAAACAGCAGCAGCAAAACGGCTGCTATGAATTTGTCCGTCGCCATGAGATCGAGGCATATTGGGGTTAACCAGAGCGATTATTTTTTTAGCAATATCCGTAGCAGCTTTGGCTACGTCAACTGATACACCCAAAGAGCAAAATCCATGTTCATCGGGCATTGATACTTGAATTAAAGCCGTATCAATAGGCATCACCCCTTTGCGAAAAAGCGCCGGTATTTCACTTAAAAAGACAGGGATATATTGCACATTGGAATTACCAACGTACTTGCGAAGGTTGTTGCCAATAAAAAAACTGTTTACATAAAATGAATCTTTGAATTCCGGTTTTGCATAGGGTACTTCACCCTCGGTATGTAAATGAATGATTTCTACATTACGTAAATCATGATGACGGGCACTTAGTGCCATAATAAGGGGTGTTGGAGTTGCTGCACCCCCATGTATAAATACGCGCTCATTACTTCGAATGAGTTTAATCGCTTCTTCAGCGGTTTTATAACTTAGCATATTGATTAATATTGAATTAGCTTATGGTGCGCGAAGGTATTTCAATTAAGGAAGAGTACAAAGCAGGAAGTAGCATTATGATGTATCTCATAATCGATAGCGCTACTTTAATGCAGGCTTTAATTTAGGTCAGACGTAGAAATTTAGACTCAAATCAAATTTAGAATTTTGATGATTTATGATTGATATCAGACGGATTTAAATAAAAAATACCGAACTTTCGGAACTGAAACTTTATTAAAAATCTATTTGCCATGAACAAAATATTAGTAACCACCGACTTTTCTACATATTCAAGAGCTGGTATACGATTCGCACTACAATTGGCTTCACAAAGCAAAGTGGAGCTTACCTTTATACATTGCTATTATAATGCAAAACCCACGATATGGACGCAACAAAAATTTGATGATTTTGAAAAAGAGGAAGTAGCAAAATTATATACACAACTAGATCATTTTGTGATGAACGAAATGAAGAAGTCGGGTATAGATATTAAATTGGTGAACTACGCCTGTGTGCGCTCCCTGAAAACAGATGAAGCCATTCATTTATTTGCTAAGGAGCATCAATTTAATTTTATATGCATTAGCACAAGAGGCGCGGGAGGTATGAAAAAGTTCCTAGGAACAAACACCTCCGAACTCATCAATACTTCATTGGTACCTGTAATAGCAGTACCGTATGATTATAAACCAAAAGCAATCAAGCGTATTATGTATGCTTCCGATTTAGCCAATGCCGACATGGAATTAAAGGAAGTTGCCAAGTTTGTCAAACCATTAAAGGCAAAAGTGGAGATGCTTCATTTTAGTTATCCATCAGAAACTGAAACAGGCTCAAAGGTTACAGAAAAAGCATTTAAACATTTTCAAAAAAATGAAATAGATGTTCATCTAGAAAAAATTAATTTGGCCGACACTTTGGTAGCGAATATTATCAAAGCAGTAAAGAAATCAAAACCATCGGCGGTTATCATGTTTACACAACATAAAAAGAGCTTCTTTGAAAGACTCTTTTTGTCGAGCAATTCCGCAGGGTTCTCTTATAAAACAAGAGTGCCACTTATTGTATTCAATAAAGTATCTAAGTGAAGCTAGCTAGGAATGAGGAAGAAATTCGAAAGACAGAATGCCTTTATGAAGGCTAAAATTAACGACTCAAATCTTCACCTTGGTGGTTTTGTTCTTCAAGCGTCCAAATATCAGTAATGGTTGTTTCCAACCAAGCTTTACCCGACTTCCTGAATATTTTAACTCCCAACCCAAACATTTCCTTAAAGCTATCTTCCAATCCGGCAACGGTCATGCTTGGGGTAACGGTGATATCACCTTTATCGTGAACAGAACTAAATTCTCCTAAAGTTTTGTTCGTTTGCTTAATTAATTTTTTTACTGCTGGAATTCCTGGCTTAATCGGCTTCGAAAAAAACTCCATGCGCAAATATGGGAATACCATATTGAACTCTTCCTGTATGGAGGATATTTTCCGTTGTTCGTTTATTGCGATTTTCGCTGCCATGTTTAATTTGTGAATCATTGAAAGGTCTAGCATTGTAAATTCAATCAATGATTCTTTAATTTGTTACCGAAATTTAGTTGATAAAGGAAGCTTCGTTAAATGCGAAGTGAGCTTTTATCAGTATAAGTTACGGCCTTCTTTTGTATTTTTTATTAAGTAACCATATGACCTTGTTATACAAAGTCGTTTGATTATTCATTATACAAAAGTAAAGAGAACCTAAATTATTCGAAATGAGTTAGGTCAGAGGAGAATATGATTTCAGTCAGCATCCCAATTATCAAAACTTGATTGACAATAATGCTAATTTTTCATTTTCACTAACTGAGTATAGTTTAAGATGGTAATGGTTCCACCAGAAACTTCGATATATTTTTCGTCTTTAAAGTCGCTTAAAGTACGAATCAGGGTTTCGGTTGCGGTACCAACTAAGTTGGCCAAATCCTCCCTAGAAATATTCATACTAAATTTTTGATCATCTTCCTTCTTGTATTTATCAGAGAGTTTCACCAATGCTTCTGCAACTCTTTTGCGTACAGAATCGTAAGCTAACTTTATTAATTGCTTTTCTTTTTCCAATAAATTGTCAGAAAGCATTTCAATAAATTTCTTAGATACTCCTGCATTTTTATACATCAAAGCAAAGAAATCTTCTTTTGGAATCATGTAAATTTCTGATTCCTCTAATGCAGTTGCCGAACTGGTATGATTTTCATCGTGCAATAAAGAAAGGTACCCAAAGAAATCACCTTCATTATATAATTCGGTAATTAAATCTTTTCCGAATTCATTGGTTTGATAAGTTTTCACTTTTCCTTTTCCAATGAAATAAATTCCTTTTGGATTACTACCTTCTTTATAAATATCATCTTTCTTCTTATATACCCTAACATCTCTTTCTTCCGATAACTTTTTTAAAGATTCTATGCCTTTAGCCTCATTAATGAAATCACTAATCCCATCGATATTTTTAGCAAATTCTTTTTTTAGAATTTCGTTTTTCTTTAAACGACTTTCAATAGCATTAAGTAACTCTACATCATCAAAAGGTTTGGTAAGGTAATCATCAGCTCCCATTTCCATTCCTTTTCGGAAGTCGCCACGCTCTGCTTTCGCTGTTAGGAATATGAAAGGGATACCACTTGTTTCCTCGCTTTTTGATAACATATGCAAAACGCCATAACCATCGAGGATTGGCATCATAATATCGCAAATGATTAAGTCAGGCTTCTCGGTTTGTGCGAGTTCAACGCCTTCCTTTCCATTTTTAGCGGTAATAACCTGATACTTCGATAATTTAAGTATCTCTGCGGTGTTTTCTCTAACGTCTTTATTATCTTCAATTAAGAGGATTCTTTTCATGCTTACTGGGATATAATAATTGTAAATGTTGTTCCTTTATTTTCTTCGCTTTCGAAGTCGATACTGCCGTTCATAAGTTCGGCATATTTTGTTACGATATTAAGACCTAAACCGGTACCTTGTATATGGGTTGCATTGTGCCCGCGGAAGAATCGTTCAAATAAATGTTTCTGATCTTCCTTAGAAATGCCAATTCCCTTATCCTTTACTGCAATTTTAAGTGACGAATTTAATGCTAAAGCATGAACTTCAATAACACTATCTTCAGGAGAGAATTTAATTGCATTCGAGATGAGATTAAAGAGCACGTTACGCATCAGTTTGTTATCAAGATTTACCATTTCGTTTCCGGAATGAAATGGTAGAATCTTCTGTCCATCCTTACACATTGATTCCATCTGAGAAATAATTTCACCTAAAAATCCCATCAAATTAGTGTCTTCGGGCATGAACTCAATTTTACCTTCTTCTAACTTACTTACCGATAAGAAATCGTTCAGGATATCGGTTAAATTAATAACGGATGATTTTATTTTATTGACATGCTTATTCTGATTTTCTGCATCATTGATCTCTCCATACTTAGTAACTAATGAGAGCGACGACATGATGGTGGTAAGAGGAGTTCTGAATTCATGAGAAGCCATAGATACAAATCGAGATTTCAATTCGTTTAATTCCTTCTCCTTCTCCAATGCTTTTCTTAAATCACGTTTTGTTTTTTCTAATTCCGAAATTGCTTCTTCTAGTATGAGTGTTCTATTCTTAACTTGTTTCTCCAGCTCGGTAGAGTAATTTTTTTGCTTTTCTTCTGCCTGTTTTCTCAAGGTGCCATCCACAATAAATGCAATAACAAATCGTCCCTGTGGGCTGGTATAAGGGCTTAAACTTATTTCTACCGGGAACTCTGTACCATCTTTTTTCAATCCCATCAATTCCAAGCCTGCGCCCATGTGACGAGCCTTGGGTTGCTCCGTATAGTTTTCCCTTACCGCTGTATGTTTATGCGAAAAACTCTTTGGTACCAATACCTCTATTTTTTGATTCAATAACTCTCCCTCCCCATATCCGAATAATTTTTCGGCACTCGGGTTGGTGCGTATTATTTCGCCATTAGCGTTTACAACCAAAATTCCTTCTGTTGCATAAAGGAACAAGGCATCAACACCCTCTTTACTTTCCATCTTTGATACTAAATTATTTTTCACGTCAAATCTAAGTATTTTGGCTGACGCGAAGGTAAAAACCTTTAATTTTAATAATTATGATGAAAGTCATAAGAAAAATATATTTGCAAGGAATATCTGGATTTCATCAAAAAACTTATTCAATTGCGCTCTAATATATACCCAGTAAGGGATTCAATTTTTTTTAAAGCCCTTCACATTAATAAAATTTGTATGAAAACTAGCCCCGCATTTGTAAGCCTAAAAATTGGTTTTTATGAGCCAATGTTATCAAAATAGGCTAGGAAAATGATATAGTTTAAGCATGATTCGTTGAAGTTTCTCCTGCTTTCTAGCTATTACGCTCAACTACTTCAGAAACTATATGTGCAGGGTACAGAATGTTTTTCTAATTTAGCGACCCAATTATAGCCCTATTGAAAGTACAACCCAAAAAGCATCTCGGACAACATTTTTTAAAGAATGAAGGTATTGCGCAAGATATTGCACAAAGCCTGCTGCGCAAAACACCCTATACAAAAGTTTTGGAAATTGGCGCAGGCATGGGCGTACTCACTAAATACCTTCTCGAAGATTCTCGTTTCGAAACATGGGTAGTAGAAATTGATTCAGAAAGTATCTCCTATTTGCAGGCCAATTATTTAAGTTTATCGGCCCGACTACTTGAACAAGATTTTTTATGGATGGATTTATCGAAATTTTCAGAGACTCCATTCGCAATCATAGGTAACTTCCCCTATAATATTTCTTCTCAAATCTTATTTAAGGCACTGGAGAATAGAGACAAGGTATGTGAGGTAGTGGGTATGTTTCAAAAGGAGGTGGCCATGCGTATTGCGTCGCCTCCTGGTAGTAAAGAATATGGAATACTCAGCGTGCTATTACAAGCCTACTACAACATAGAATATTTATTTACTGTTGGGGAAAATGAATTTATACCCCCACCTAAAGTTAAAAGTGGTGTTATTCGGCTGATTCGCAATAATACTATAAGCCTACCTTGTGATGAGGTGAAATTTAAATTGGTTGTAAAAACAGGTTTTAATCAACGACGTAAAACCTTAAGAAATGCTTTGCAATCCTTGGTAAATGATAAACTAATATTAAGCAATGAGATTTATAGTAAGAGAGCAGAACAGTTAAGCGTAACCGATTTTATCTGGATTACCAATCAACTCTTTCCTGCGGTTGAATAACGACACATTCAATGGTATATTCTTTACTTAAAGTACAGTACCCCCTTTTTAATTTCGGTATTTTCCGGAAAATTATTCTGATATAAAGCACCAGTTCCCAGGCCTTGTGGAAGGGTTATATTCAAACTTGCACAATATTGCGCAATGGCACTAAGGCCCAAGTTACTTTCCAATGCAGAGGTAATCCACCAACCAATATGAAATTGATGTGCTGCATTAATCCAGGTATTACAATTTTGATATCCCCCAAGCAAAGTGGGTTTCAAAATGAGGTATTGAGGGCGAATATATTTGACTATTAGTGACGCATTTAAATTCGCATCTACCCCAATAAGTTCTTCATCTAATGCAATAGGAATTGGGGTTTCAGCGCATAGTTTCTGCATAGCATCGGGCTGCCCTGCTTTAATTGGTTGTTCAATACTATGCAAATCGAATCGCTTTAAATCGCGCAATACTTGGGTAGTATCATCGGCACTGAAAGCTCCATTAGCATCTACTCTTAATGTGATTTTATGAGCAGAATACTTTTTTCTTACCTGTTCGAGCAATCGGCATTCTGCATCAAAATCGAGAGCACCTATTTTTAGTTTGATGCATTGATATCCTTCCTCAACCTTGTGAGTAATTTGCTCCAGCATTTGGTTGGTATCCGACATCCAAATGAGGCCATTAATAGGAATCCCTTCCTTTTTATTGGTAAATGGAGAGGGGAAAAAGATCCCGGGTGTTTTGTATTTCAAGCCTTCAAAAGCACTTTCAAATGCGAATTGAATACTTGGAAATTTTTTTAATTCGAGCGCATCATAAATTTCATATAGATCTTTTTGTTCGTTGATATAGGTACAGCACGCTTTAAGCTTTTCCTCCATACTTGGCATTTCGTCGATGCTCAAATCGGGGAGGGGAGAGGCTTCTGCAAGTACTTGTCGGCCTTCCTGGGTGAGGGTTAGCACATATACAATTTTATCGGTATAGCTACCCCGACTTGTTTTGGCGGGTATTTTGAATTTTAATAAATGTTTCTCAAAAGAAGCGTGCATGGGATGCAAAGGTATATTAAATAAAAAATCATTAAAATTGTGCCTTCATGCTTTCCATAAAACAAATCAGTTTCGGGCTTCTTTGCCTCATTCTTACTCAGAGTGTGGTGATGCAAGTTTTTTGGGAAGTAAAAACAAGGCAGCTTCATCATGAAAATTGGAAACCCATAATTAGCGGTGGTGAAACAAGACTTAGTTTAACTTATGAAGAATTTCAGAGCATGAAAATTAATGAGCATGAAATAAACATCAACGATATCATGTATGATGTGAAACACATCACCTATGATTCTGATAAGTTAATTCTTACGCTAAAACAGGACAATGAAGAACATGATTTGTTAAATCAAATCGCATCTTATTTTTCTGAGAAAAAGGGGAATTCAAAAAGTGGAGTCCCACCCCTCTCGGTGCTGTTTTCCTTAAATTATTTTCAAAATATCACCTCATTAAACTCAGATAATTTTGGGATGGTAACGCTATTGAGCTATGGACATCCATGCTATTATTTATCTCCAGCGTCTACATTAAATTCACCACCACCGCAAGGCTGAATTTATAATTGACATATTGCAAAGGCACTCCCTTTACAATAAATCTTATTTTTTAAAGCATATACGCTACGATGATTGCCTATTGTGGTATTCATTGCTGAGTAAATTGATGCTATTATTTTTTATCATAATTTTTTTAACATGAAATCATTCAAGAGTACAATAATTAAATATAGTTGTTTTTTCATCACAGCCGCAGGTAGCATTGGTGCATGGGCCCAAACCCCAGCCGATACGGTGAATATAAAGGAGGTCGTTATCTCGGCCAATAAAGAAACTCAGGACAAAAATAAGGTAGCGCAACAAGTTACCGTTATTACAAGTGAGGATATTGCCAGGACGAATGCACAATCGACTGCCGACCTGGTTGCGGCACAAGGCATTGGCGTTCAAAAAAGTCAGCAAGGTGGAGGAAGCCCTGTTTTAAGAGGCTTTGAAGCCAGCCGTGTCTTGTTAGTTGTAGATGGTGTTCGCATGAATAATATCATTTATAGAGCGGGCCATTTACAAAATATCGTGACCATTGATAATGCAATGCTCGATAGGGTGGAGGTTGCTTATGGGCCAGCATCTACCGTATATGGAAGTGATGCATTGGGTGGTGCTATCCATTTTTTCACCAAGAATCCCAGCTTTTCTACTGGTGACAAAATGTTGTTGAAAGCCAATGCTTACGGTCGTTATGGTACCGTTAACAATGAAATGACACAACATATTGATTTGAATTTTGGGTTCAAGAAATTTGCTTTTTTAGTATCAGCAACCAATAGCAATTTTGGAGATTTGGAAAGTGGGAAAAACGTGAATCCTTTTTATACCACCACTTACGGACTTCGCTCAATTTATGCCGAACGTATCGATGGCAAAGACTCTGTGATAAAAAATGCCGATAAGTATTTGCAAAAGTTTAGTGGATTTAAGCAAATGGATGTTCTAGGAAAAATGTTATTTCAACAGAATACAAAAATTTCACATCTCTTAAATATTCAATATTCGAATAGCGGTAATGTGCCACGCTATGATCGATTGACCGACCCAAAGGGAAATGGGTTAAATAGTGCCGAGTGGTACTATGGTCCGCAATCAAGGCTTATGGGTATTTATACGTTTAAATATCTGGATGTAGAGAAAACATGGCTTAGAAGTGTGGTTGCCAATGTGAGCAGTCAAACCATTCAGGAAAGCCGTCATAATCGAAACTTTGGAAGCCAAAATTTAAATCATCGTGTAGAAGATGTATCAGTTCTTGGTTTAAATATTGATATAGATAATAAATTGGCAAAACACGATTTACGTTTTGGTATCGATGTTCAGAATAACAATTTGAAATCGACAGCAACCCAGGAAAAGATAGTTTCCTTAACTACGGTGCCGTTGGATACACGCTATCCAGATGGTATTAATACCATGATGAATGCTGCATTATACGCAACACATACCTATGAAATAAATTCGAAATTGGTTTTAAATGATGGGGTTCGATTCGGTATCAGCAACTTACATTCAACCATTTTAGATACTACCTTCCGTAAGCTTCCTTATAATGATATGGTTCAAAACACACCGGTATATTCAGGCAATATTGGCATCATCTCTAACCCTAATAATCAATGGCGCATTGCTTTATTTACGAATACAGGTTTCAGGGTTCCCAATGTTGACGACCTCACTAAAATTTTCGAATCAGCTCCAGGTCGCTTGATTGTACCAAACTCCGATTTGAAACCAGAAAAAACATGGACAACCGATTTAAGTATAACTCGTAAAATGGGCAAGAAACTTAGTTGGGAAAATGTGGTATACTACACCCTAATCTCAGATGCAATTGTAACTGATAATTTCACTTATAATGGCAAGGATTCGGTACTATATGGTAATACCATGTCGGTTGTGGTTGCACCTCAAAATAAAAGTAAAGCTTATGTATATGGTTTAAGCAGTAACTATATTTATAATGTAGATGCCAACTTCACAGTACGTGCTAACTTCAATTATACTTATGGCAGAATTAAAACCGATTCATTTGATTACCCATTAGATCATGTTTCACCAGTTACAGGTAGCTTAAGTTTACAGTATACTGAAAACCGTTTTAGCAGTAATTTTTATGTATTGTATAATGGCTGGAAAAAGATTAAAAACTATAATATGTTGGGTGAAGACAACCAACAATATGCCACAGTGGATGGAACACCAGCATGGTTTACTTTGAATTTGCGCGCACAATACGAGTTCAAAAAATATGCAACAATTCAAGCCGGAATTGAGAATATTTTAGATACACAGTATCGCACCTTTGCTTCAGGAATCAATGCCCCTGGACGCAATGTATTTCTTACACTTCGCCTGAGATATTAATATTTCATTAGATTTAACAAAGGCGCTCTTAATTAGTAAGGGCGCCTTTATAATGATATAAAAAGTTTTACGAATTATAGGAAGAAAAGCATACCCGACGCACAAATTGCGCCTACAATAAAGCCTAAATAAATTTGGGTATGATTATGTGCATTCAAAATCAAGCGGCAATATCCAACGATGCCTGCAGTAATCGCAATCAATATCAAATACCATCGCATATCGGATTGGCCTAAACTTGAAAGTACCAATCCCAATCCAAAGAGGAAACCGATGCCTATGGTATGCAAACTTATTTTATAAAAGGAGCTAATTGCCAGGGATACAATGGCAGCCGCTGCGGTGCTTAGGAAGTAAATTTGATAGATGCCAAGCATATTGGCTCTTTGCATGAGGTAGTAATTAAAGAGCATGGCACCTGAGGTAAATAATAATGGTAACCTTCTTTCTTTTAGGGTATGCATTTCA
The DNA here is from genome assembly GCA_903910445.1 of uncultured Bacteroidota bacterium. GTDB lineage: Bacteria > Bacteroidota > Bacteroidia > UKL13-3 > UKL13-3 > CAINMV01. Next base: position 119,909 of record CAIVZR010000006.1, on the reverse strand, counting down.
TAACTCTCTATATATCCACTTCGTTTTAATGAAAAGATAAAATACAAAGGGAGTGCTACTACTGTAAGCGAGTATACCCCAAGTAATATTAAGAAAGCCTTCCCATGAAACGACATGATATTGAATTCATTGAAAACAACAAATCCAATTACTGGCATAAACACAGGGTGGGTGATAGCAGAAAGATAATAGGCGCGTTTTTGTGCGGGTGTTAAATCATTCACAAGTAAGTGGAAGCTGCTAGCTATATATTAGAGTTCTTTACGCATACGGGCAACTGGAATGCTAAGTTGTTCGCGATATTTTGCCACTGTTCTGCGGGCGATAGAGTACCCTTTTTCTTTCAAGATTTCCATTAGCTTTTCATCTGGAATAGGTTTTTTCTTATCTTCTACACTGATGGCATCTTGCAAAATTTTCTTCACTTCGCGATTAGAAACCTCTTCTCCATCTTCGGTTTGAATGCCCTCGCTAAAAAAGAATTTTAGAGAGATGACCCCAAAATCGGTTTCAACATATTTACTATTCGCTACGCGCGAAATAGTGCTGATATCCATTTTTACTTCTTCAGCAATATTCTTCAAAATCATAGGCTTCAACTTTTTTTCGTCGCCAGTAAGAAAGTAATCATATTGCTGATGTACGATAGCGCGCATGGTATTTAAGAGGGTATGTTGGCGCTGTTTTACACTATCAATGAACCATTTTGCTCCATCCAACTTTTGTTTGATGAATTGCACCGCATCTCGTTGTTCGCGGGTAGGCTTTGCCGATTTTTCGTAACCCTGTAAGGCTTCTTTATAACTTCTGCTGATATTTAGTTCGGGGGCATTACGCGAATTCAGAGTAACTTCTAAGATTCCGTTATTGTTGGTAAGGATGAAGTCGGGAATGATATATTGCGATTTTAATTCAGCAGCACTTTCACCAGGTTTCGGATTTAAATGGGCAATTAAGTCGATGGCCTCTTTCAACTGATCGTTATTAATCTCGAGGCGTTTCATGAGTTTGTCGTAATGCTTTTTACTAAATTCATCCATATAATGTTCGATGATTTTAATAGCTAGCTTAACAGCAATTACATTCTTATCTCTACGTCTTAGCTGAAGTAAAAGGCATTCTTGTAGGTCGCGGGCGCCAATACCAGCGGGTTCCATAGTTTGGATGAGTTTAAGCAATTGCTCCAAAGCATGAGGCGTGGTTTCGGTATTTAGAGAGAAAGCAATATCGTTAACCATGGCAGGTAACGATCTTCTCAAATAACCATCATCGTCAATGCTACCAATTATGTACTCGGCGAGTTGATGTTCGGCTTCAGTAAGTTTAAAAGCGGTAAGTTGTTCTTTAAGATTTTCGTGAAAGGTACTTGTTGTGGCTATAAAAAATTCTCGCGGATCTTCGTCACCAGTCAAATCTTCACCTAAATGAAAGCCTTCATTATCGTCGATATCGGTATAACTGCTTAAATCGAAGAGGTCGTCTTCAAAGGGGTCTTCAGAGGGTGTTTCAAATTCGGCAAGATCGTCGGTAGGTCCATCAAACTCTTTCTCTTCCGAGTTTACTGGGGTAATATCTTCGGCGGTTTGGGTATTATTATAATCCTGCATTTCTCCTTCATTGTCCTCATCTGTCTTTGCATCTTCAATGGCAGGGTTTTCAATAAGCTCTTGCTCTACACGTTCTTCAAAATCAACGGTATTTAATTGCAGCAGTTTAATAAACTGAATTTGTTGAGGGCTCAGTTTCTGCTGTAACTTTTGTTGAAGATTTTGTTTTAACATGTTCGGACAAAAATAGAGAAACATTTTAAAATACCTTTGCTTTTTGAAAAAAAATGATGTAGGTTTGGAACTTTATATATTTCTTGAAACATTAGCCCAAAATGAAAAGATTATTGATTTTGATTGCCATGCTTTCTGTATTTGCAGTGAAAGTTCAGGCTCAAAACCGCAAGCTTATAACGCAATATATTCAGCAACTCAATGCTGCACCTGATGATAAATCGCGTGTAGACATAATGAATAAAATTGCGCAAGAATTTCTTACCACCACGGAAGAAGTGGCTGAAGATTTTTGGGATCAGCCATTGAAGTATGCAAAAGACGCATCTTTGCTAGCCGAAAAAATTGGCTACAAACGTGGTTTGGCAGAGGCATACACCAATATGTCGAATATTTACAAGAGGGATGGCAATAAAATTCAAGCTAAAATTTACGAGTATAACGCACAAAAAACAAAGAGCCAGCTTACCGATGACAGTGAAAAGATAGCGCGAGAGGAGGAGATGAAGCGAAAGCTTAAGGAAGATGAATTGAAACGACAACAAGAGGAGAATGAGCGTCAGATGGAAGAGGCCAAACGTCAACAAATAGAGAATGAACGTCTGGCCGCAGAAGGAAAAATTTCGAAAGAAGAGGCGGAAAAACGATCGAAAGAGATAAAGGCAAAGCAAGAGCAACTCTCAAGTGCCAATAAAACCATTGTTGAACAAAAGGAAACAATCAAAACAAAAGACGAGGTAATTGTTCAAACTCAGGAAGAGAAAGATCGTTTGGAGATGTTGACAAAGCTTCAGGAACAAGATATTCAGCTCAAGGATGCCGAAAATGAGAACCATAAAAAGCAACAAATCATCACCACCGGTTTTGCAATTTCGGGATTGGTATTGGCGGTTTTGATGGCATTGTTCTTCTTGTTTCAACGCCGAACCACCATGCAGCTTTCTACAAAAAATAAAATTATTGAAGAAGAAAGAAGAAGAAGTGAGGAGCTACTATTGAATATTTTACCTCTTGAATTGGCCAATGAACTCAAGGCAAGCGGTTCGGCTCAGGCCCGCAATTACGAGCAAGTAACTGTGTTATTCACCGATTTTAAGGACTTCACAAAAATATCTGAACGTTTATCACCGAAGCATTTAGTAGATGAAATTGATTATTGTTTTAGGGCTTTCGATGATATCGTAGGTAAATACAATATTGAAAAAATTAAGACGATTGGAGATGCCTATTTATGTGCAGGCGGTATTCCCATTGCCAATACCCATGACCCATTGAAGGTAGTTCGTGCAGCACTGGAGATACAGCAGTTCATGGAAAAAATTAAAAATGAACGCGATGGTACCGATAAGCCGTATTTTGAAATCCGAATTGGTATTCACACAGGTCCATTGGTAGCGGGAGTTGTAGGTAGCAAAAAGTTTGCTTACGATATTTGGGGAGATACCGTGAACACCGCAGCACGTATGGAACAAAATAGTGAGCCAGGAAAAGTTAATATTAGCGAGGCCACCTTTAATTTAGTGAAGAGCCATTTCAGATGCACACATCGAGGTAAGCTTTATGCCAAGAACAAGGGCGAAGTCGAAATGTATTTTATCGACAGTGAGATAAAACCTATCTCTTAAATACTTCCACCTTCTTATTTTTAACTACCAAATCGGTGAACTTACCCTTGAAGCGAGTAGCACGAACGATATGGTTGTCGATCCAATGATAATTTCCTCCTCGAGGTTTATTGTAAAGTACCCCATGATATTTAAATCCTTTTTCTTGTAACCATTTTTCGGTGATTTCGGCCAAGTTGCTTGTTCGTGATGTGAAAAAGGTGATGATATGCCCTTGATCGTACCATTTATTTACAATGTCCAAAGCATCTATATACACCTCGGCTGTTTCCATGCGCCATGGCTCCTCGTTGGGAACATCATCGCATACTGTACCATCAATATCAATGAGGTAATTCTTCACTTCTTCATTCAATACCGGACTCAGGTGATGACCCTCGGCATCTGTGAGTGTGTGGAGTTCTTTATCTAACATATTACAAAGATACTTGGAGGCTGGATTATGAAATAGCAAATTTTTTACACAAAAGGTATCGTAGTGGAATTCTAATATAAGTCTTAAAAACACAACACGTAAATAATCGTTTGGCATTTGACCTACAACCTTTATTTTTGCATACAATCAACATAATTATAATGAAACAATTCTTATTCATAATTACATTATTCCTTATCTCTACTGCCTCTGCCCAAACTATGGCCGACAAAACCTTAAAGGAAGCAAGGTCATTGGGTGCTCAATTTAAAGAAATAGAGGCACTGGCTAAATACAAGCAAGTATTGGCTTTCGACATGAATAATTACGAAGCCTTATGGAATTGTAGTTTATTATCGTCTAGAATTGGGCGCAGGGAAGCTGATCCAGCAAAGCAAAAGGAATATTATATTATTGCAAAAAACTATGCGGAGAAGTCCCTTAAAATAAATGCCAACGATGTCCAAAGCAATTATGTAATGGCTGTTGCCATGGGACGAATAGCACTCATTAGCGATACCAAAGAGAAAATTGCGGCAGTACGTGAAATTAAAAAATTTGCCGAACGGGCCGTGGAGTTAAGTCCGAATCATGCGGCTTCAAATCATGTATTGGCAGTATGGCATTTAGAGGTGAGTGAACTCAATTGGATGGAACGTCAGGTGGCAGATAAATTTTTTGGAGGACTCCCAGAAGCATCAAAGGATAAAGCAATTCAATACTGCAAAAAAGCCAATGAGTTAGAGCCGAATTATATTCTATATCAATTTGATTTGGGAAGAATGTACAGGCTTAATGGAGATAAAGCCAATGCCAAAACAGCCTATACCAAAGTGGGCGTAATGAAGGCTGTAACCCCCGATGATCCTGGTTATCAGTCGGAGTCAAAAAAGATATTGGCCACTTTATAAATAATCCATTTTATATATTTCCAGATGATTCTAAACGGAAAAAGAGGAATTATTTTCGGTGCACTCGACCAACAATCGATTGCTTGGAAAGTAGCCGAGAGAGCGCATGTGGAAGGTGCCTCATTTGTATTGACAAACGCTCCAATTGCCATTAGAATGGGCAATATAAATGAGCTTGCTACTGCTACTGGCGCTGCTATTATTGCTGCCGATGTAACTAAAACGGAAGATATAGAGAATCTTATTGCACAAAGCATGCAAGTGTTGGGAGGCAAACTCGATTTCGTACTTCACTCGGTAGGTATGAGTTTAAATATCAGAAAAGAAAGAAGCTATACTGATTTGGATTATGAGCACATGCATAAGACGATGGATATTAGTGCCATGTCGTTTCATCGTGTATTACAAACATGTTTAAGACAAGATGCAATAAATGAATGGGGGAGCGTAGTTACACTCTCTTATATCGCAGCACAACGTGTATTTCCTGATTATAATGAAATGGCCGATGCAAAAGCATTGCTCGAATCGATTACTCGCAGCTTTGGTTATCATTATGGGAAAGCTAAGAAGGTGAGAGTTAATTCTATTTCTCAATCGCCCACACGAACCAGAGCCGGTGGTGGTGTAAAAGGATTTGATGGTTTTTTTGATTATGCCGAAAAGATGAGTCCATTGGGCAATGCAAGTGCAGACGATTGCGCCAAATATTGCATTAGTTTATTTAGCGATTATACCCGAATGGTAACCATGCAGAATTTATTTCACGATGGAGGATTTTCATTCACTGGGGTAAGTAACGAAGTGGTAAACGGACTTTAATTTTTAATTCGATTCATTTAATTCATCCGTGCGAACCAATAAATAATTGGATGAATTCTCTATGGAAATTTTCCGGAAATGAAATTGTTCAGGGTCCTGCAAAAGGGCATTGAAGCCCGTAATTTCATTCACCATATTATTGGTAAGCAACACATCACTAATTACAAATAAGCCGATATTATTCTCATCAATGAACTCATCAATTCGTATGCCTTGATGAAAACTATAAGCCCCATTGATTAATTTATCGGTGTATTGATAAATGGCCTTCTCAGCTAAAAAGCTCACTACGGCATGTTTTAATGGTAATTGTTGAATGGCTTCAACAGTATTCTTTATAGGTGTTTTGTCGAAGTTATTGTTCTTTTTAAGTGGTGCGAAATACCAATTATCACCTTTGCCTGGAACCGGAACAAAAACAAAAAAGAGAATAGCGATTGCAATAGCGCTTAACTTAGGTGGTGACCATTTTATATTTTTAAAAATCAGGAGCGGAGTCAATAAAAAGGTTAGAAATATTGGCAATACGATAAAGTTGAATCGAGGAAAAAATAAAATATTAATTGCTAATGAGGGTATTAAAAGCATTGCAGAAAAAAGGAGCCAGCTCGAATTTTCGCTGATGACTTTTTTTAACGATGAAGTTTTTGGATGGTAAATCCAACCTAAAGCAATCATTGGCAGAAGTAAAAGTAAAGCTTCCCAAAGGGTATACGCTCGCTCTGTGGCTGGTAATAAAATATTGAAATGGGTAAATCCCAACTTGAGATAATTTTCTCCAAAGCCCCAGATATTCCATCCGCAATTTTTAATAAATAAAGAGGGATTGGACATAATAGCTTCTGAGATAGAATTCACATCACCGAAGGCTGTTTTAAAAATGAGCACACTATTTTGATCGGGATCCAAATCAATTTGATTCCACTGTACCCAATTGGCCGAGAAATTTTGTTGAAATGTATAGAAACTGCGTGTTTCATGTCCAAACATAAGTGTAGAAAGATAGATGGTAATTAGAACCAAAGAAATTACTGTTGCTAATTTATTTATCAAGGAGCCTTCGCTTTTTATCGTAAGAAAAATATAATACCCAATTGCAAACCAAAATGCAATGAATAATTCGGGGCGAATAAATGCACTTACCAAAATACTAATAGATGCCAATAACCAGAAATGTTTTGATTGATGTAATTTATATCCAAGTACCAATACCACTAACATAAGAAATAAAGCGGTATGATTGGCCTTATGAAAGATATATAAATTACCAAAGGAAATGAGATAAAGAAATGAAGTAATAAAACTTACCCAAGGCGAAAATCCAATTTGGCGTAATAATATGAAAAAGAGAAGTGGAATACCAATGGTAATAAATTTTACATGAGCATAGAATAGCATTATTTTATCTGGAATAATTAAAGAGCCTATATAATACCAAATATTATATAAACTGCCCCAATACACAGGCTTTACCCCATGCAGCGGGATATCCAATCCATCTTGCAAATAAGCACCTTCATCACTAATAGGATAGTCGATAATACCTGGAAGGTGTTGTGTAAATTTTAAGCCACATAATAATAAGGTAATCAACCATAGAATATCGATGCTATGAAGCTGCCAGAATTTTTTTAGCATTTTCGTGATTGTTTTTTATCGAATAGTATGGGTATAAGTTTGATGACTCTCATTACATTTTGCCAGTGTATAATTTCCAATAATAGCGCATTACACTTCGCAGCATCCAAATAAAATGTTTATTAAAAATAGCACTACTGCGACGTTGAGCAAAATGCTGGATCACGAAAGTAGGGTAAAACAATTTATCAATTTTTAATTTGTCACAACGATAGCAAATATCGGTGTCTTCGATATACATAAAATACCCTTCATCGAACCCATTTAATTTTTTATAAGCCTCACTGTCAAATACCATGAATGCCCCATTACACCAATCAAATCTCACTACTTTATCGAGCTGATTGCCATAATACCAGTAGTTGAAGTCGAGTACTTTCAAGAAGGAACCCATCCAAATAATGGGATTGAAGAATCGGCGAATATTATTGTTTTTAATTCCTCCCGGGATTTCTGTTTTGCAGGTTATCAAATGATTCGTCCAATTGGTATTTGAGATGAAAGTGTTGAAATCATTGAAGTTCACTACTACATCCGGATTGCATACCACAAAAATATCGGAGGTATGGGCATAGGTTCTGAATGCGATATTATTATTTTTTCCATAACCATAGGTTTCTTTATTGGTATGGTAAATAAGGTTGGGTAAATTCAAGGCTTTCAATTCATTTTTAAATGAATCATTTTTTGCCAAATCGGTAATTATTACTTTTATATTTTCGGGAATGAAATTTTCATTTGAGCGAAGATTAGCGAGAATAAAAGATTCATGATTGTATGAAACAATTGAAATAAGGATGCTTACTGGATTCATTCGCTAATGAGTTCTTGATAAATTTTTAAATAGCCTTCAGCCATTTTGGTTGAAGTATAATTTTTCTGCATTCTTGCCTCTGCGTTCTTGCCGTAATACTCGGGGTTTTTTTCCAATTTCTCAACGGCTTCCGAGAAAGAATTGGTATCATCCAAATCAAAGAAAGCCACCTCCTCTGAATTAAAGAGCTCCTTAAAAACCGGAATATTACTGCATACGATGGGGCGTTTATAGTAGGCGGCCTCTGCCAAACTAAGCCCGAATCCTTCATTGCGCGATGGAAAGGCAAATATGTCGAACCAAGTATAGAACGCAGAAATATTGCTTTTATAACCAGGGAAATAACAACGATCGGCAACGCCAGCACGAGTAGCATATCGTTTTAATACTTTTGCAAAATTACCAGCCCCAGGTGCATACCACACATAGTTAGAATGTTTTTGTAAGAAAGGTATAATAATTTCCAACCCTTTGAGTTTGGTTAGCAAGGACGAGGTGCCTATAATTTTATATTTCTCCTTTATCGTTATCAGTTCTTGTTTTTCTTTAGTTGAAAGTGATTCATGATAAGTATCGGGGCTAATTCCATTATTTACCACTTTAATTGTCATGCCTGGATAGCGATCAGCGTAGTAGGCCTTCATGGTTTGGGTTAGACATACCAATACATCATGCTTACGTAAAGCATTATACCAACTTTGTGTAATTAATAAGTTTTTTGGGAAACTATAATTATTAAATACATCATGGCGAATAAAGCTATGGATGGTGCTCACGGTGCGACATTTTATTTGTTTCCTATGGCGTAGCACATACATATCGGGCTTAAACATATGTGTATGAAGCACATCAAACTCCTCGAAAGAATGGGGAGTTCCAAAGCTAATTAAATGACAAGGGACACCAGGGTCTATGCCTATTTCGTTTTTGAAATAAAATACTTCCACCTTCTCACAAGCATCTTTGATATGCTTAATGATATTGGCTGCCACAATAATAGGGGCAGTTTTTGCCAAAGAGGGGAGAAGGAACGCGATTCGCAAATGATTAATTTTTGGGTGCGAAAATAAGCAATTGATTTTTTACAAATTACGGCGATAAATTCGTTGTAAGAAAGCGGGCAATATTTTCTTAGCGCCATGTTTTATAAGGTGCATCACCTTAATACGCTGCATCAGCCGTTTTATTTTATCGTGATCATAAAACTCGAATAATACCTGTTCTGTTTCCTTGAAAGCCAGGCTTCGATTTACTTCACTTAATCCGGCGTGGGAGCGAATAGAAATGACTTGTGGGAAATAGTGAAATTTAAGTTCATGATGCCAGCATTGTTCATAAAATTTCAAGTCGGCACTAATTCGGTATTGGGTATCGAAAGGAAATTTTAGAAGCGCTGCAGTACGGGCAAATACACTTTGATGGGAGAGCACCATTTGGTGTGGTGGCTGAGGCAAGGAAGCTTTAATGAGTCGCTGTCCTTTGTGAGAATAATCGGCAATATAATCTCCATAGATAAAATCGAATCCATCTCGGTTTTTCTCGAATATATTTTGAACGATTTTATTATCGTGAAAGGTATCTCCACAATTCATAAAGTTTACCCATTCACCAGTGGCCATCTTCACCCCTTTGTTCATGGCATCATAAATACCAGTATCTTTCTCTGAAATATATTTAGCAATATGATTGGAGTATTTTTCAATGATGGCCTGGGTTCCATCGGAGCTTCCTCCATCTACAATAATATATTCGATGGGGGAATAGCTTTGATTGAGCACACTTTTAATCGTGGCTTCCATTGCTTTTGCTCCATTAAACACTACGGTGACGATACTTACCTTGGCCGACATGATGGTGAAAAGATACGTTAAAACATTAAATCTAAACCCAATCGTTCCATTAATATTTTTAGATCTGGATTTTGGTTAAGCATGAACTCGAGTTTGTCTCTACCAGTAAATATCTTTCGTTCTTCAAGGTTAATTTTATCACCTTGTTCGATGATGAGGTTCACTCCACGTTTGATGGTTTTCTTGAAAAATGACTGAATATCTGTTTTGTAGTTGATAATTTCATCGGCATGATAATAATCCATCGGTATGATTATTTGCAGTTCATTATTATCAGGATTCCATTTTTGGATGCTTCTGGTTAAAATGAAATGAACCGCGTTCTTACCGTTATTTATTAAAGATTGAAGAAAATTTTGAAATGTATCTTTCGCCAATGTTTCTGTAATTGGTCCAGCTTCTAGGATCTCTTCTTGCAGTTCTTCCTTTTGCTCTTTGGTTTCAGGTACAATGCTATCCTTGATACCACTAAACGAACCTAGCTTCAATCCACCGCCAGCACTAGGTTTTGGCACCGAATCGGTTTTAGTAACTACATTGAGTGAAGGTGCTGCAGAAGGTTTTAATTCGTCTTTAACTATTTCAATCGGAGCGACAACCGTGGGGTTAGCTATTTTTTTTTTATCCGCATCCTCTGTTTTAGGAGCGCTAAGGTAGGCCAGTCGCATCAGTGCGAGTTCTACATGCAGTCGCTGATTGCGTGCATCTTTATAGTGTGTATCACAATCGTTGAGAACGCCTAAATATCTTAGGAGTTGTATGCCAGGGAAGGCATCCGCTTGATTTCGGTATTTGTTGGCCACCGTCTCCACCACTTCCAATAATGGAATGGTATTGGGGTCCTTACATACCATCAGGTTGCGAATATGTTCGCTTAACCCTACCACAAACTGATGTCCGTCGAATCCTTTGCGCATCACATCATTATATATTAATAATGTATTGGCAATTTGGAATGAACCTATGGCATCCATCATCTTAAAAAAGTAATCATAGTCGAGTACGTTTAAGTTCTCAATTACATTTTGATAAGTGATATTTTGATTGGTGAAGGAAGATGTTTGATCGAATATAGAGAGTGCATCACGCAAAGCGCCATCCGCCTTTTGAGCGATAATGTGTAATCCTTGTTCATCGTAATTGATTCCCTCTTTTGTAGCGATATATTTCAAATGGTTAGAAATATCGACTACCCGAATACGTTTGAAATCAAAAATCTGACAACGTGAAAGGATGGTTGGAATGATTTTATGTTTCTCGGTTGTTGCTAAAATAAAAATGGCATAAGGAGGTGGCTCCTCTAGCGTTTTTAGGAAGGCATTGAAGGCCGATTGACTGAGCATGTGAACCTCATCAATAATGTATACCTTGTATTTGCTTCCTTGTGGAGGTACACGCACTTGCTCAACGAGGGCGCGCATATCATCAACTCCGCTATTACTAGCAGCATCCATTTCGTAAATATTGAAAGAGGTACTTTGATTAAATGAAGTACAACTCTCACATTCATTACATGGTTCACAATCGGCGGTGCGCTGGGTGCAATTAATTGTTTTGGCCAAGATTCTGGCACAAGTAGTTTTACCTACACCCCTCGGTCCACAAAATAAAAATGCTTGCGCCAATTGATTATTGGTGATGGCATTTTTTAAAGTAGTGGTGATATGTTCTTGACCAACCACCGTATCAAAGGTGGCAGGGCGGTACTTACGTGCAGAAACAATGAAATGATTTTCCATGAAAACGTAGGCAATTTAAGAAAAGCCCTTGGAATGAAAGGCGGTTGTGGATTAAAAGTGCAGACTTATTTTCAAAGGCTGATGGCATTGAGAATAAAGGGCATAAAAAAACGCGGCAGGATAATTATCCTGCCGCGTTAAAATATATCCACCGATGGACTATAAGCCTACACTACGTAGGTCGCTTACTTCTTTTCCATACACGAATACATTTTCACCAAACAATTCTTGTGGAACTTGTTCGATGGTAATGCAATTCCCATTTACGGCCGCCACCGTAGTTTCATAGGATTGATTGTTCTTATTGTAGATTCTGATCATATCACCAGGTTTGATATCATCAAGTTTTTCGATAGTGATGGTTGCACTATTAGCAGCATAGGTCACTGCGCTCGCTTTGCGATATACATTTGGAATAAATCGGGTACCTCTTGCATCGGCTTCAGCATTATTATTGAAAGCTACTTGTGATGAAAGAGTAGCTTGTATTGCAGTCATTTGAATATTTTGCTCTTGCATAATCAATAGCATCTCTTTCATGGTTAGCTTTAAATCAACCACTTCATTTTGCAACGATGCAATTTGTTGTTGTTGGGCTTCTTCCAGCTTCGACAATTTCTTTAAATTGCTATAATTCATCATTCCTACCGCATCGTAATCTATAGTTTTGAAATTGTACACTTCTTTACCATAAACAAAAATGGATGTTCCAAATACTTCCTGAGATAAACCTTCAATGGTGAAATAATTTCCGCGTATACATACAACTGTTGCATCGTAGAAATCTTTTGCATCATTATAAACGCGCACGCGATCTCCAGGTTTTAAATCATTGAGTTGTTCCACACCAATGGTGGCCGAATTCGCAGCGTACTCAACCGAAATCGCATTTTTTGAAATGTTCGGTACATAAGTAGTTTTGGTAACCGTAGGTAAAGGTGATTGCCCTAAAGCCCAAATAGTAGATAAAGCAACAATGGTAAAGAAAAACAGTTTTAGGAAGTAAAACCAAACTGATGAATGGTCTTTGTGTGAGGCTTCAAACAAGATGCGTTCATCATCAGACACCAATGGTGAGAAAATAGAATGTTGCTTCTTGAAAATGATTCGATTGGAATGCAATTTGGAGCCGAACTCCATATTTTTATGCATTGAAGTTAAAGTTGTCATAATAGTTTTGATTACCCGTTTCTGTGGATAGATAAGCGAAGATAAAGACGAAAACGAATACTAAACAAATGAAAACCGAAAATAATCGAAGTATTTTTTTAGTCGTTCAATATATCATACAATTTCCTGAAATTGCCGCCACCATTGAATTATTTAGTAAATAAATAAAATACAAAAGCTAAAAAATTTCCATTTTATTGTACAAAATAGGGTGAATTTCAATCAATAAATAGCCTACCCGGTTTTATGAGTTTCACTACTAAATTTTCTGTTACGACTTTTTTCAAGCTGCATGAAATTCAATAGAAGTACCTAGTTAACAAGAACAGCTTTATCATTCAGTTTCCAGGTTACCATCAGGGCATTTTTATGCAACGTGCATGGATTAATTATTGCAACCTTTTTCAATTTCCTTGTTTAAGAAGCATGAATAGAAAAAACCAGTGGATACTCAGCTTTTACTTTTTAGTTGCCTTAGCGCTTCCTAAACTTGGCATGTCTAATCATTTACTTGGAGCAGAGCTACATTTCAAAAGTATTGGCAGCGACTCTATAGAAGTTACAGTTTCAGCTTATAGACAATGCACTGGGGGTGCAGTTTCTATGACTGAAGTCCCACCAAGACTTACAACAGATTCCTGTTCATCCAGCATTACATTTCTGTATAAATTTATATCATCAAAAGTAGTAGATATAACTCCAGTATGTGCAAGCCAACAGAAGCCTTGTCCGATGTCTGGAGGTAATGGGCAAGGTACCTCACAGATACCAGTAGGTGTAGAAAAGTATACAAGTCTATACCATTATTATATAGGTAACATACCTGCCAACTGTTGTTGGTTAAAAGCGAATTGGATTCAAGCAGCAAGAAGCACCAATATTACTACAGGTTTTGCAGATCAGGTATTAGAAATAAATTCATGGTATAGTAGATGTAATAATAATACCTCCCCTAAATTTAATAGTGACCCATTAATTTTAAAATTTGGAGGGCAAGATGTTTTTTATAATATAGGTGCTATTGATGTTGATCATGATTCTTTATCTTACTTTATGGCTGAACCCTTGGATGGATACTATAATTCTCCTTGGAGTAAAAATTATCCACTTACATGTTATGGCGGAAATTCTCCAAACCCATTGTCGAATCCTCCGTCAGGTTTTAATTTGAACCCTATTACTGGAGAAATAATTTTTCGCCCCATGCAAATACAAGTAACGGTCATTAAATTTGGTATAAACGAATGGAGGAAGATTAACGGAGTTTATACAATTGTTGGAATTACTTTTCGGGATCTTGTCCTTACTGTATTTAATGTTAGTGGGAATTCAACTCCCTTTATTACCACGCCCTTAAATTATGAAGTTTGCGCAGGAGAGCAGCTTTGTTTTGAAATTGGAACTCATGATGCCAATCTTTCCGACAATACCTCATTGCTTATCGACAGTGCATCTCAAATACCTAACTCCACCTTTAGTATTCTTTCTACTTCTAACCCTCGGTTACAAAGAGGTAAATTTTGTTGGTCCACCGACTCTTCGCTCATAAGGACACAACCATATACTTTCAATATGAAGTTACAGGATGATCATTGCCCTGTTTATGGGTCTAGTATTTATACATTTAAAATAACTGTAAGTGCCCCTCCAATAATTACCACTCAAATAAAACGTGTTTCCTGTTATGAATATGATATTACAGGAATGCTTAATAAACCGCTTCTAAATAAGTCCACCCAATGGCAAGTATTTTACCAAGGTGCGTTAAAGATTACATATAAAAATCAAGATTCCATTCGATATACGATGGATTCAACGGGGACGTATATTTTTAAATATTTGGTGAGCAATGCCGGTTGCTTACTTACGCATTACGATACAGTGTATTATTCATTACCACCACCACTTCAAATTGTTACCACCCATGATACGGTGATATGTAAAAACGCCAGCATTACAATAAGTACAGTAGCATTAAATGGTCAGGCGCCCTATCAATACCGATGGTATGAAAATGGATTACTTATCGATACAATATCGAGCATTACAATAAGTGTAAACCATTCACAGCAGTATAAAGTGGAAGTCACCTCAAGCGATAGCTGCCACAGTATGGCTTACGATTCGGTGATGATCAGTGCCGATACTTCATATTTAATAATGCAATCGTTGAGGGATACTACTTTTTGTGATGGAGCGATGACTCATATTATACCGAGCGTGCTTTCGGGTACTTTGCCAATTCAATATTCATGGTATGAGAACAATACCCTGATAAGCACGAAGGATACTTTAAAGATTATACCAACGAAAGCAAGTAGATACATTTTGAAATCAGTTTCTTCTGATGCTTGCTATAATACGGTATATGATACTGTTGATGTAAATTTCTTACCAAAAACCTTAGTAGTAAAACATCAAAATGACACTTCAATTTGTTCTGGTAATTCAATCACATTAACCTCTTTAGTGAGTGGTGGCAATACGTATAATTACTCCTGGTGCCCAGTAGGAAAAAGTTGCAGTACCTTACCCAACCCAGTTTATAGTTTTGATACCACAACAAAAGTTTATTTAGAAATTACTTCGAATGCAATTTGCACAGAAGTTTATCGAGATACGATAACCATCCATATATTTCCCAAAAGCCCAATAACGCTCTCTGCTAAAAATCTAACGATTAATAAAAACCAAAGCACTATTGTTAAAGCAAGTAATGGCAGTGGCTTTGTATGGAGTGGTAATAGCATCAAACAAAATTGGGGCGACTCTATAGAGGTAAACCCAATAATCACAAGTACATATAAGGTTATTGGCAATAATATCTATGGATGCACCGACTCTGCACAAATTACCATCACAGTTACCTATGTAGGAATTGATAATAAAAATGCAGAAAGCAGTAAATTAAATATTCATCCTAATCCGGCGAAAGATATATTAGTTGTGAATTGTAAATTAACAGATACGAAAAATTATACATTTATGATAATGAATAGCTTATCACAAATTTTAATTGAAGGCCAATTAGATAAATTGGAGACCAATATTGATATTCGTACTTTAGAACCTGGAATATATTTTATACGCGTTGGGAATGAAGTTCGTAAGTTTGTGAAACTATAAAGTGCTATTTTTATGAGAAAATATTATCCCTATTTGCAACTATAATCCTAAAGAAACTCAAAATGAAAAACATCATTTACTTATTTCTTTTAGTTTCAATTCTTATTCTTAGCACAAAAGCTGCGAATGCTAGTTCTATTTTTGGTTCCGAAACCCGCTGGAGAAACTTAGGGAACGATACCTTTGAAATAACAATAATAGCCTATACACGTTGCACAGATCTGGCTACTACCTTTTACCTTTCTCCTCCAAGTATTAGCAGCGACTCCTGTGCAAATTCATATTCAATAAATATGGGCGCTCCCCTGGATTCAACTTATATCGACCTGACTCCAGTTTGCAAAACGCAACAATCCCCTTGTGTTATTTCAGGAGGAAATGGCAACTCTTCCGCCGCAGTTCCCGTAGGATACGTAAAGGTAAGTTGGAGATATAAAATATACTTGGGTGGACAATACGCCAACTGTTGCTGGTATAAAATTCGCTGGCAGTTTTGTTGTAGACATTCAAATATTACTACTGGTGCTGCAGATTCAGTTTTCACGAATGATGCCTGGATGAATCGCTGTATACAGAATAATAGCCCAATTTTTACTAATGACCCCTTGGTTACTAAATGTACTTCACAAGATGTGGTATATAATAATGGTGCTATTGATACCGAAAACGATTCCATTTCGTATCGCTTAGCTCCATTAGTTACTGGCAGCTATACATCGCCTTGGAGTTATGCTTACCCTATTACTTGTTTGGGGGGAAATAACCCGAATCCGAATACCTTCCCCCCAACAGGCTTTAATCTTAACCCCACAAATGGAGACTTACTTTTTCGTTCTATGCAGGTACAAATTTCTGTCATTAAAATTGAAGCAATAGAATGGAGGAAAATTAATGGCGTTTCTAAAATCATTGGAAGAACCTCCAGGGAAATTCAATTTATTACATATCAAAGTTGCAATAATAAATTGCCTTCCATTTTGGGTCCATTTGCTTATGAAGCTTGTGCAGGTAAGCAACTCTGTATCACGATTAATACGACTGATCAAGATCTTACTGACACTACACAACTTTTATCAAATGCTTTAATTGCCATACCCGGTTCTACCTGGAATGTAGTAGATACTGTTAAACATGCTATTGGCACCTTCTGCTGGACCCCCAGTGATTCTCAAATAAGCACCCTTCCCTACTATTTTGATGCAATCGTGAAAGATAATCATTGCCCCTTAAAAGGGGTCAATTCTAGGGCTTTTAGCATCATTGTGAAGCCTTCTCCAAATTATTCCACAACCATTACTCATTTAAGCGGCAATCAATGGAAATTTGAAGCAACACCTACTGGCACCTTCACCAATGTGAGCTATGAATGGTATGTTCCAAAACTCATAGGTGCTGGATTGCCCAATCAGGTATTCGCTGTTTCACAAATAGCGTATTACAATTTCACAAGGTATGGTAAGTATATTATTAGAAGTAAGATGTATAATAATACCAGTTGCTTTGCCGAAAAATTTGATACGATTGATGTGTATTGTGCTACCCCACTTGAGCTCATTTCTACTAACGATTCCACCATATGTATAGGGAATGCTATTTCAATATCAACCACTTCAATCACGGGTTCGGCTCCTTTTACTTATAAATGGTATGCGAATGGAGTGCTCACTGATACCACACAAACGATTACTGTTTCACCAGTGATAAATACAAGCTATCGGGTGGTTGTAGTAT
The DNA here is from genome assembly GCA_903910445.1 of uncultured Bacteroidota bacterium. GTDB lineage: Bacteria > Bacteroidota > Bacteroidia > UKL13-3 > UKL13-3 > CAINMV01. The sequence continues at coordinate 102,287 of CAIVZR010000006.1, read as the reverse complement.
CGGGTGATTCATGTGCATATACAAACAAGGATACGGTTAATATATTGGTAGATACAAGTTCCCTTGTTGTTCAACCAATTAGTGACAAAAGAATTTGTAGAGGCACACAAATTACTATTACACCAATAATTATAGGTAGTCAAATACAATCATTCTATCGCTGGTATTTTAATGGAGTAATCATTAATGCATCAAAAACACTGGTTCACCGTCCGCAAGTATCCGGAGTTTATGTATTTGAAGTTCAGTCGAAAGGCAATTGCTTCGTTAATTTAAGGGACACTTTCAATGTATTTGTTGATACCAATAGCATTTCATTGAATTCAATGAAGGATACAATAGTATGTAAAGGTGCGTCGGTAAGTTTTACTCCAAACATCAAAAATGGCAAATCGCCCTATCATTATCAATGGTATTCGAACGGGGTGCTTATAGATAGTCTATCGAGTATTACTATCATTGTAAATAATTCTCAGCAGTATCAGGTAAGGGTTATATCGAGTGATAGTTGCCATAGTGTAGCGTATGATACAGTAATGGTCATTGCAGATACCTCTCGTTTGTTAATGCAAACACTAAGTGATACTTCTTTTTGTGAGGGTTCGATGACTCAAATCATTCCTCAAGTGCTTAGTGGAACCTTACCAATTCAATATTCATGGTATGAGAACAATTCCCTAATAAGTACCAAGGATACTTTGCAGATTATACCAACGAAAGCAAGCAGCTACATTTTAAAATCTGTTTCTTCAGATGCTTGTTATAATACCTTGTATGATACTGTGCATGTGAATTTTTTACCCAAAACATTGACAGTACAAACTACTCGCGACACCACCATTTGCTTTAATACACCCTATACTTTTAAAGCAATACTTTCTGGTGGTAATACGTATAATTATTCGTGGTGCCCTGTAGGTAAGAGTTGTAGTACCTTACCTAACCCAGTTTATACTTTTGATACTACAACAAAAGTATACCTTGAAATTACCTCTAATGCAATCTGCACTGAGGTGTATCGAGATTCAATTACCATTCATGTATTCCCCCAAAGCAGAATCACCATTACGGCAAAAGATCAAACCATCAACAAAAATCAAAGCACGATTCTTAAAGCAGGCAATGGCAGTGGCTTTGTATGGTATGGCAATAGCATTGCACAAAACTGGGGCGACTCCATTGAGGTGAATCCAATGCTAACGAATACCTATAAAGTTATTGGCAAGAACATTTATGGATGTACCGACTCTGCACAAATTACCATCACAGTCACCCATGTTGGAATCGATAATCAAAATGTAATTAATAGCACTTTAAACATTCATCCCAACCCGGCGAAGGATGCGATTACGGTGAATGGTTATCAAAATCAATATTACTACGAAATTGATAATATTTTTGGTCAGCAAGTATTACGTGGCGAGTTAACTAGCAATAGTACCCTCATTGATATTCATTCATTACCAGCAGGAATCTATTTTATAAAAGTAGAAACTGAAGTGAAGAAATGGATCAAGGAATAAAATTTACGAAATTGAAAATCACATATCCTTGATTTTGACTCAAAAAGTATGGCAAATATTTTCCTAAAACCCTTGTAAGTGTTGACAAATGGAGCGTTCCGGTGAATAAGTTTTGATTCAATTTTTAGGCTAAATGGATGCAAAAGCAATTTTTTTACTTTTTTTTCAGGGAGTTTATTTTTTTGGCACGCACCCTATTTTTTAAATAGAAAAACTATTCTGGCGTTTCATGAAAACTGTTGTAATGCTTAATTACAAAGGATTGTAGCGAGTTGCTTCCAATTGTATAATGTGAATGCAATTTACCCCAAGGAGGCTACTATCCATGCTTTCAGCCCCTGTAAAGGGGGTGTAAACCAATAAAAAAGGGATTTATTTTTTAGAAAATCTCTAAAACACTTGCTACGTAACATTTTTTAATGTAGAATTGCATTATAATTTATAATCAACTCTTTTAAACTCTATTATTTCAAATGAACAAGTCAGAATTCATCGACGCAATCGCAGCTGAGTCAGGAATGACTAAAGCTGATTCTGGTAAGGCATTAGATGCATTTACCAAAGTAGCTACTAAAACTTTAAAGAAAGGTGATAAAATCACTTTAGTAGGTTTCGGTACCTTCTCAATTTCTAAACGTGCTGCTCGTAAAGGCAGAAACCCACAAACTGGAAAAGCCATTCAAATCAAAGCTAAAAAAGTAGCTAAATTTAAAGCAGGCGCCGATTTGGCAACAGCCGTTAACAAGTAATTCATTTTACCTGTTTATCGAATAGCCTCAGAAGATTCTTCTGAGGCTATTTTTTTTTACGTTATAAACTACCGTAATTTACGAAGAAAATAAATCAGTATTTATTCAGTCATTCTTATGCAGTTTAAAGAGGTTGTCGGACAAGAAATCATCAAGAAGAATTTAATACAGGGAGTCAAGAGCCAGCGAGTGAGCCATGCACAATTGTTTTGTGGCGGTGAAGGTTCGGGTGGACTTGCACTGGCGGTTGCCTATGCCCAATATCTAAATTGCGAGAATCCTGGCGACCAAGACAGTTGTGGTACTTGCAATAGTTGTAATAAATATCAGAAGCTCATTCATCCCGATTTACACTTTTCATATCCTGCGATTGGAGCACAAATATTAAGTACCACTTTTATTGAAGACTGGCGTGCAGCGTTTTTTGAGAACCCTTATCTCAATGCACTACAATGGGTGCAGCGCATCGGCACCGAAAACAAACAAGCAAATATCACCGCCGCCGAAACCCATGAGATTATTCGGAAGCTCTCATTGAAAATGTTTGAAGGACCTTACAAGGTGCTTATCATGTGGTTGCCCGAGTATTTAGGTAAAGATGGAAACGTATTGCTAAAGCTCATCGAAGAACCCACGGACGATACGATCTTATTGTTTGTAACCGAAAATCGTGACCGTATTTTAAGTACTATTCAAAGTCGTACACAAATAGTGCAGCTTGGAATACTCAGCGAAGAAGAAATTACCGAAGGACTCATTACCCGATATCAGTTGCCCGAAGTGCAGGCTGCCACCATTGCTAAAATTGCTGATGGCAACTTTAATACGGCGGTATCACTGATGGGCGAAGTAGAAAATAATTTTCACGAGGTATTTCGCGATTGGATGCTGGCCTGTGTAAAAGGCCAGATGGGTGTAGTGATGGGGCAGATAGAAGAAATGAATAGCATGGGTAGAATACAACTTAAGAACCTGCTTAGCTATGGATTGTATGTAATGAGAGCTTGCATGCTTTATAATAATGGAGTGTATGAAAGTTTGATAGCCAATACCTCCGATAAGGAATTCATCAGCAAGTTTGCCCGATTTATTCACCCTAAAAACATGTACAGCTTTGCTTCTGAGTTCAATGATGCCATCTATCATATTGAGCGAAATGCCAATCCAAAGATTACATTATTAAACCTATCTTTGCAAGTAGAGAAACTTTTTAAGATACCGGCGGCCTGATCTTCATCAGGTTTTCCAATCGGGGGAAAACGAAACGAATAAATAGCAAGCTCTTGTTATTGGGGTAAAAAAAAACCAATGCAGGATATCTTGTATTTTCAAATCATGGAAGTAGCAACAGAAAAGAAAAAAGATAAATTTACAGGTTGTAGTACCTGCGGCACCTCGGGATGCAATAAATTAAACGTTTACGACTGGTTAGGCAATATGGAAATGCCACCAGGATATAAGCAGCTCAATATTGTTGAAGTGCGCTTTAAAGGCAGTAGAAAGCTTTTTTACCGTAACGTCAATAATATCGAGCTCATCATTGGTGATAATGTGGTGGTCGAAACGGGTACTGGGGGTCATGATGTAGGCATGGTATCGCTTACTGGAGATCTGGTACGTTTACAACTCAAGAAATATTTTATCAAGGAAGATAGCGAGGAGATTAAAAAAATTTATCGCAAGGCCAATGAGGGCGATTTGAAAAAATATGAAGAAGCCAAAGGTCGCGAAGTATTCGTTTTACAACGTGCTCGTACCATTGCTTTGGAGCAAGGGCTCAAAATGAAACTCAGTGATATCGAGTTTCAGGGCGATAATAGCAAAGCCGTTTTCTTTTATACTGCCGAAGATCGCGTGGATTTTCGTGCACTCATTAAGGCCTATGCCGATGAATTTCGTATTCGTATCGAAATGCGTCAGATAGGTTACCGCCAAGAGGCAGCTCGCCTAGGTGGTATTGGTAGCTGTGGCAGAGAATTGTGCTGTAGCACTTGGCTTACCGATTTTAAACTGGTAAGTGTGAATGCTGCCCGTTATCAAAACTTATCAATCAATCCATTGAAGCTTGCCGGACAATGTGGCAAGATGAAATGTTGCTTGAATTATGAATTAGATACCTACTCCGAAGCTTTGAGCGAATTCCCTGAAACATCGAGCGAACGCATTCGCTTACGTTTTGAATCGGTGACCTTGAGATGGGTGAAAACGGATATCCTGAAACGCACCATGTGGTTTGTGGCCGAGCCTAAGAACTCGGAAGATATTGCGAGTCCGGCATGGCTTAAATTCACTTTGAGCAATGTAAAAGAGGTGATGGCATTAAATACACAAGGCACCAAACCAGCCGATCCTGATGGATTTGCCTCGAAGGAAGTGGTTCTTGAAAAAGCAGTAGATGAAGCAGCAGAAACAGAGAATATAGAATTGGATGGAGATTTAAATCGTTTCAATAAGAAAGGGAAATCGAATACGAATAACCGCAGAGGCAACGAGCAGCGCAAGCCCAATCCAAATGCACCACAAGGTAACCAACGCCCTCCTCAGAATAATAATAATCCGAACGCGCAGAAGCCGAATCAACGCCCACCGCAAAATAATAATAATCCGAACGCGCAGAAGCCGAATCCAAATCAACGTCCGCCACAAAACGCGAATCCGAATCAGCGCCCACCGCAGAATAATAATAACCCGAATCAGCGTCCGCCACAAAACCCGAATCCAAATCAGCGCCCTCCGCAAAACAATAATAACCCCAATACTGGTAAACCGAAGGACAACCGCCCTCCGCAAAACCAACGCCCCCCAAAGAAGGAGGATGGTGGAGATAATAAGGAGTAGGAAATTTGAAAAGGTGAAGGAAGTTAGCATTTGACAATACCTGCTTTTTAATTATCAAATTAAGTGAAAACAAAAAAACCCGATGGAATCTCCACCGGGTTTTTCTTTAATATTGATTTTTTATTTTGCCAATCCTTTTAAGAAATCGGTAAGCAATCGCACTCCAACTCCAGTACCACCATTACCGCGATATTTATCGGTTTTGTGTGTAAAGGCAGGGCCCGCGATATCGAAATGCATCCAAGGGTAATCGGTGAATTTCTCTAAGAATTTTCCTGCAGTAATCATCCCAGCAACAGGTCCTCCGATATTTTTCATATCCGCAATATCCGATTTCAATAATTCACCATATTCATCCCACATCGGAAATTCTACCAGGCGCTCGTACACTTGATTACCACTATCTTTTAATTTGTTTTTTATTTTCTCATCAGCATTACCCATGGCTACAATACCGTATCCACCAATAGCAGCTGCGGCTGCGCCAGTAAGTGTTGCAAGGTCAATGGTCAATTCTGGTTTGTATCGTTTCGCATAATGTAAAGCATCCGCCAATATCAATCGGCCTTCTGCATCGGCATTCAGCATTTCTACCGTTTGTCCGTCCATCATATTCAATACATCACCAGGGCAATAAGCATTTTCGCCTGGGCGGTTATCGGTTGCTGGAATTAATCCTACAACATAAATTGGTAATTTGCTTTTGGCAATCGCCACCATAGTTCCTACTACTGCAGCACCACCACCCATATCACATTTCATGTAGTCCATGCTATTGGCAGTTGGCTTCAAACTCAAACCACCGGTATCATACACCACGCCTTTACCTACCAGCACATAAGGGTTTTTGTTCTTCGCATTTTTGGGCTTGTATTCGAGTACGTTAAATGTAGGTGGCAACTGGCTGCCCATATTTACGGCAAGGAGGCCTCCCATCTTCAACGCTTTAATTTTCGCCTTATTAAGCACTTCTACGCGAAAGCCAGCCGACTTACCCAAAGCCTGCATTTCTTTACTGAATTGCTCAGCAGTAAGGAAAGATTGTGGTTCATTCACAAGGGTACGTGCTGCACAAGTTCCTTCAATCACATGATTGAGTTCGGTAATTGCCTGGTTAAGTTTTTTATCAACGGCGACTAAAATACTGGTTAGGCTATTGGTTTCTTTCTTTGCCTCTTTACGATATTTTAGAAATTGATAATTGGCCAAAGCCATACCCTCTGCCATCGATAATGCATTGGCATCATCACCTGTAAGATCAGTAATTTGTACTTCTTTGTATTTGTGTTTATTTAATAATCCTCCCATGTTAGCGCCTTCTACACGAAGGTTTTCGGCCAGAGCATACCCTGTTTTTTTATCATCTTTTATTTTGATGTAGACAATGCGTGTTAATTGATTAATGATGATAGATTTCTCATCATCCTTAATTTTTTGAGCTACATATTTTATTTCTGCAGGAGTTAAATTCAGCGTATCAAATTTTGAATTTTTAGCAGCGATGGCTGCGGTGCAAATAGTATTAGATACTTTGGGTGTGAGTTTTATAACGGTCATTTATAATATTAAATAATTTAAAGTTGCAATTTAGTTGAAATAACGAGATGTAATTGTAAGTGCTTTTTATCGCTTGTGATATTGCTCTTCGTAATAATTTTGATAGTTGCCAGAGGTCACTTCTTGCAACCAAACATCATTGTTGAGGTACCAATCAACCGTGCTTTCTAGCCCTTCGGCAAATTGAACGGAAGGCATCCAGCCAAGGTCGCGCTGTAGTTTTGATGCGTCAATAGCATAGCGCAAATCGTGGCCTGCACGGTCTTTCACGAAGCTAATTAAGGCACGTGATGTTCCTTGAGGACGACCCAATTTTTGGTCCATGATATCGCATAGCAATTCGATAACATCAATATTTTTCCATTCATTATGTCCGCCGATATTATACGTACTTCCAATTTGTGCATTATGAAAGATGGTATCGATGGCGCGTGCATGATCGATAACAAAAAGCCAATCGCGAATATTCTCCCCTTTACCATAAACAGGAACGGGTTTATTGTTCTTGATATTATGAATGGCGAGTGGAATTAATTTCTCGGGGAAATGATACGGTCCATAATTGTTACTGCAATTACTAATCACCACAGGCAATTTGTAGGTATCGTGATATGCCCTTACAAAATGATCGCTCGATGCTTTCGAAGCGGAGTAGGGGCTATGTGGGTCGTATGCAGTAGTTTCGGTGAACATACCATCTTTTCCGAGTGAACCATATACTTCATCAGTACTTACATGATAAAACTTTTGGAAGGTGGCGCCCTCTTTTTGAAATTGATAGCGGGCAGCATTCAAGAGGTTCACCGTTCCCATCACGTTGGTTATTACAAATTCCAAGGGGTTGGAAATGCTACGATCTACATGGCTTTCGGCAGCCAGGTGAATCACGGCCTGAAAATTTTCTGTGGCGAATAAATTTTGAATGAACTCGGCATCACATATATCGCCCTTAATAAATTTATAGTTTGGCTTATTTTCTATGTCGGTTAAGTTTTTCAAATTACCTGCATAGGTAAGCTTATCTAAATTTACAATCTTGTATTGTGGGTAATGGTTTACAAATAAACGTACCACATGACTTCCTATAAATCCGGCACCGCCGGTGATTAGTATTTTCATTTGAATATATTTATGTACTTAAATAAATTGTTTACTTATGATTCATTATTAAGGAGTGCACATTGCCAATCCCATGCACTTTTAAGCATCATCTTTAGGTCGCATTCCGATTTCCAACCTAGCACTTCATTGGCTTTGCGGGTATCGGCCCATACTTGAACTACATCTCCAACCCTTCTTTCACCGATGGTATAATTAACTTTTACGCCCGTTACTTCTTCAAAGATATTTACACATTCTAATACGCTGCTTCCTTTGCCTGTGCCTATATTAAACAGTTCGTATCCACTTAAATTTTTATTTTCTAACATGCGTTTGATGGCAATGACATGCGCATTGGCCAAATCGGTAACATGTATATAATCGCGAATACAAGTGCCATCGGGGGTATCGTAATCATTACCATAAATAGTAAGTTGCTTGCGAATGCCCGCGGCTGTTTGAGTTAAAAAAGGAATGAGGTTGGAAGGCACTCCCAGTGGTGCTTCTCCAATAATCGCTGATGCATGCGCTCCCGTGGGATTAAAATATCTTAAGGCAATTACTTTCAATTGATTATTGGCAACAGCAGCGGCATTCAAAATATCTTCACCAATTTGCTTGGTATGAGCATAAGGCGATTGTGCTTTTTCGGTAGGAGTATTCTCATTTACAGGCTGCTCCTTAGCATCGCCGTATACACTACAACTAGAAGAGAACACAACATTTTTAATTTTATTCTCCTGCATACTTTCAAGTAGGCTTAAGAGGCCATCTACATTATTTCGATAGTAGGAGAGTGGGTTATTTACCGAATCTCCCACGGCTTTGAAAGCAGCAAAGTGAATGACTCCTGAAATATTTTCTTTAGCAAATAAATTGTTTAATGCATTTTTATCGCATACATCAAAATTATAATGTGTAGGAGTTTGTCCAATTATTTTTGCAATACGTTGAAGAAATTCGGGAGATGAATTACTATTATTGTCGAGGATTATCGGGTTAAATCCTGCCTCGTGCAAGGCCACAACGGTATGAGAGCCAATATATCCCAAACCTCCAGTGACTAAAATGTTTTGCATAGCTTTCTAGTGATTATTTTCGGATGCGTTTATTTCTTCTTCCTCTTCTTCCTCTTCATCGTCGCCCTCTTCATGTACAAAGATGACATAATTGGTGCCAACGAAGTTAAGCCCAGTAGTGATTACGGTAGCAGCAATTTTGGCAATATTCTCTTTGATGTTTTGAGTAATACTTTCATCGAAGATGGTATAATGAGTAAGCACCCAAATAAAGGCTTTAAGTAATAAACTATTTAGAATAATGGTGAAAGTATAAAGAAGCATGTACTTAAAGAAATACTTCTCTTCTTCTTTCTTTTGAGAAGAATAGGTCCAGTGTTTATTGATGTAAAAGCCATATACCAATCCACTTAAATCGCCAATGATAGAGGCAAGCACAAAGTGAACACGGAAGTAAGGAACAAAATTTTTAAGGATATTAAAAACAAGAATACTTAACACAAAAGCAGACCCGCCTACTACACAAAAACGAAATAGTTTAAGTAGGCGCCGATTGTGTTTTATAAAGCCAGGAATGAGCATCATAAGGAGAGCGCGAAGATAGGGAAAAGGGAGTATTTGGAATAAGGTATTTAGGAAAGGCCCCCAATTAAGGTAGAACTACCCACTAAAAGATTAATTTTAGGAATTCAGTTCCACAAACTTCTCAATATCCGAGGTTTTGCCAAAAACGATGATTGTATCGTTATCATAAATAATATTATCTGATTTGGGTACCCCAATGATGGTAGAAGTAACGGTAGGTTTACCACCAATCATTTCACTCATCTCACGTCTAAGGGTGATAAGATTGAGTTTATACGTTTCGCGAAAACCAATTTCGCTTACTGGTTTATTCCATGTTTTCGCAGGCGATTTAATTTCTGCAATTTCATAGTGGTCGCTTAGTTGTAGGAATGTTTTTACGTTCGGGTGGATGAGTCGTTCGGCGACGATACTTCCTACTTCTTCTTCGGGCGATAAGATTTCGTCGACCCCCAAACGTTCTAATATAAGGCGTTGTTGCGGGGTAGAAGCCCTAGCAATAATTCGTTTAATTTTCAAACTCATCAAATGCACCACAGTAAGTAAGAGAGATTCAAAATCCTCCCCAATGGCAATCACCACCGCATCCACCTCATTGATGTTTTGCGCTTTTAAGTTTTTCAAATCGGTGCTATCCATGCATACTGGCAATGAAACATCATCGCGCAGAGCATCTACTTTTGCAATCGAACGGTCGATGGCAATTACCTCTGCACCGCGGTCGCTGAGGGTTTTGGCAATACGGGTACCAAAGCGCCCTAAACCTATGACAGCAAATTTGTATCTCATGGATTGCATACTAATATTTGTTTAAAATGATTTTTTACAATTTCCAAACCTACCTTAAATGAGGTATTGTTTAGGATGATAATATCGGCAATTTCTTTGTAAGGAATCAAATATTTTTTTTCGGAGGGCTCTACATGATTATCCCACTGATATTTTGAGGTAATATCATCTACATTGCGCTCGTCGCGATCGCGGTTTACCCTTCGGTGCCAGCGCAATAGGTCGTTGGCATCTACGTAGATTCGCAGGTTGAGATGCTTTAAAATATCGGGTTCACTAAAAATAAATAGTCCTTCAACAATGATAATTTTTGCTGAGCGATGATTGATAATTTTTGGAATCCAATTTTCTACATTAAAATTATACTCGGGGCGTTCGTAGGGTTCACCATTTTTTAATTTCTCTAAATCGCTCACAAAGGCTTCAATATCGAGCGATTCGGGTTCATCAAAGTTAGGGCGCCCATTATTATCTAAAGGCACTTGAGCCAATGGTTTATAATAATTATCGAAGGATATTAAACACACCTCTTCAGGCGTAAAACCTTCCTTCAACGCATTTAAAAAACTTGTTTTTCCGGAGGCGCTCCCTCCAGTAATTCCTACGATATATGGCTGCATCACTTAGCAAAAATAATTTTTATTTTTAAAGTGTAGGAAAATTGAATTTAAGAGTTTGTGGAATGGGCTAATTGGCACTAGAATAGATAAGAATGGATGCATCGGTTAATTTAATTAAGGTTAGTCATACTAGGTTTCTGTTTGATATTGTTAATCAGGAAATTGAGAGGAAATTATTAAAAGAGAAAAAGGTATGTAATTTTTAGGGTATAAATATTTTTCATAATTGTATTTTAATTTTACCTTCACCAACGAATTGTATTAATATAGTAGTTAATCATTCCAAAAATAATGCAAAAAAAAGTTGTCATCCTTGGTGGTGGTGTAGCCGGTATGAGTGCTGCCCACGAGCTCATTGAGCGCGGTTACGCCGTTGAAGTTTACGATAGAAACACCACCTATGTAGGTGGTAAAGCTCGAAGTATTGATTATTTTGGCGACCCCAATAAGCCTTACCCAACCCCACTTCCAGGTGAACATGGATTCCGTTTTTTTCCTGGATTTTACAAACATATCATCGATACCATGAAACGTATTCCATTTAATAATAATGGAAAACAATCTACGGTATACGACAATTTAACACCTACTTCTCGAATAATGATTGCGAGATATGGGATGGCTCCCATCGTTGCCAATGCATCTTTTCCTAAAAGTTTGGCCGACCTGGAAGTATTGATGAAAGATATTTTTGGAACCAATACGGGACTTACGAAAGAGGAAGAAAAGTTTTTTGCTGAGCGCACATGGCAATTGATGACGAGTTGCACGTTACGCCGTAATAATGATTATGAGCGATTGGGATGGTGGCAATATTTGGAAGCCGACCGATTTAGTGATACTTATCGAAGCCTATTGGTTGAAGGACTTACACGTACCCTGGTAGCAGCTCGTGCAGAAACGGCAAGTACCAAAACAGGAGGGGATATTTTTTTACAGCTCTTATTTTGTATGACTAATCCAGCAATTAATACCGATAGGGTATTGGATGGTCCTACCAACGATAGATGGTTAAATCCATGGCTTTCATTCCTTCAAACCAAGGGGGTACAATATCATTTAGGAAATGAAGTGGTTGCAATCAATATCAATAAAACCGAACAAGTTACGTCAGCTACAGTGATGCGTGAAGACAAATCGACTTTCGAAGTGACTGGCGATTATTTTATTTTGGCTACTCCAGTGGAACGCGCAGCATCACTTATTTCGGATGAGATGGTGAAAGCCGATGCCACCCTGCAATATATTCGCGATTTGGCCCCAAGTGTTAGTTGGATGAATGGAATTCAATTTTATTTGAATGAAGAAGTGGTCTTGAATAATGGCCATATCATTTGTTGTGATAGTGAATGGGCTGTAACCTGTATATCTCAAATTCAATTTTGGGACGATTTTGATATCACTACCAAAGGCAATGGCAATGTAAAAGGCTTGCTCAGTGTAGATATTAGCGATTGGTTTGCTCCTGGTAAATTCACTACCACCATGCACGCGGACGATTGCGATGCCAAGCAAATAAAGGATGAGGTATGGGCACAATTATGTAATAGTATCAATGTTGATGGACAAGTGATTTTAAGAGATGATATGTTGGTGGATTGGTATCTTGATCGAGATATTTCTCCAAAGACAACGATTGAGGCTTATGAAGATGGGAACCCTAGTGGTAAACGAATTTTTGATTTACTTTCGGTGAAGAACGACCCGAATAATAAACTTCAAAATATTGAACCCTTATTGGTGAATAATGTCAATACATGGAATTTGCGCCCTGATGCGAATTGCGATATTGATAACTTATTTTTCGCTGCCGATTATGTAAGAACCTTCACCGACTTGGCCACGATGGAAGGCGCCAATGAAGCAGCCCGAAGAGCAGTAAACTGCTTACTCGATGCCGACCAAAGCAATGTGGAGGATTGTACTATTTGGAATTTAGAGGAACCGTTGTTTTTAGCTCCGATGAAGCTGTATGATCAATCGCGCTGGAAGAAAGGATTACCATGGACGATGCATATTCCATTATGGTTAAAAATTACGATGGTATTTTGGAGTGCCTTCTGCCTGGTAGAAGGATTTGTGAAGCTTATCATTAAAAAAATATTTCCCGATAATGCCGATCTCAATGCCGATAAACGCAGAGCCTGGTTTATTTTAGGGAGCATGCCCATTGCAATAGGTTGCTTGGTATTGGCTGCTTGGAAATATCATGGATGGGAAGGTGCAGCATGGTGGGGCTATGGTTTCTCGGGTCTTTATTTATTGTATGCTATTTTATTTAATGATAAAATATTGCTGCGGTTTCTATTGTTCTCGGCAGCTGCAGGTTTCACCGAATTGTTACCCGACAATTGGTTGGTGAATGTAACTCATACTTTATTTTATCCTCCCAATGAGCCCATGCTCTATGCATCTCCAGCCTATATGCCGTTTAGTTGGATTGTTGTACTAACACAAATTGGATATATTGGATTCTTAATCAACAAGAAGTATAATTTGTTAATCACCTCTCTAATTGTAGGCTTATTAGGATGTATGATTATCCCACTATATGAATACCTTGCCATTCATGCTGAATGGTGGCATTATGAAAATGCACCAATGTGGGGTGTAGTTCCAATATATATCTTTATTACAGAAGGGCTTTTGATGTTAACCATCCCCGACCTCTTTGATCGTTGCGAAACCATTGCATTAAAATGGGTTCCAATACTAGGTATTATTCAGGGATTGGTGATGTGGCTTGCATGTATCATAGCATTTTATTTTATTGGTTAAATATGAATATCAAAGAATTTATACTGAACTTTATTCCTGATAAATACCGAAATGATGAAGAGGTATTTCGGAAAGTCAGACTTTTTGTTACAACTTGTTTTATTACAAGTTTATTTTCATCTTTTTATTTCCTCACTTCTTACATGGCGGGGATGCCACACGTGCTTTGGGCCATGGCATTTAATGTAATAGGGTTTCTACTTTTACCCTTTTTATTAAAACACGATTTACTACCCTTAAAGGTGCTTACCAATGGGTATATCCTCATCGGAACGATTGGGGTGGTGGTTACTGTTTTTTATACTGGTGGTCTTATTTCTACGAGTTTGCCTTGGCTCGCTGTTTTACCCATCGCATCACTCATGCTCATTAATAAACGAAGTGGATGGATTTGGACTATCGTCACCTATCTCACCATTTCATTTATTGGAGCACTTACATTGAATGGATTTCAATTTGCGGACGAAACCAATCAATCAATTCTAATTATTTTCAATACCTCTAACCTCAACGGATTGGGAGTCCTCATTTTTTTAATTGCCTTGGTATTTGAAAATACTAAAAATACAGCATTACAGAATTTGGATGAAAAAAATAAACAACTGGATAAAGAGAAGCAACGCAGTGATGAATTGTTGCTTAATATTCTTCCTGCCGAGGTGATGGAGGAATTGAAGAGCACAGGTAAAACTCGTGCGCGTCATTACGAAATGGTTTCGGTGATATTCGCCGATTTTAAAGATTTTACGAAGGTAAGTGAGAAATTGAGTCCTCAAGAATTAGTTTCTACTATTGATATGTACTATGAAATCTTTGATAATTTGGTAGGGCAATTTGGTGCAGAAAAAATAAAAACGGTGGGTGATGCCTATATCTGTGCAGTGGGTATTCCATTGGAAACTAAGGACAACGCCATTCGTGCGGTGCAATTATCGCAAGAGATTTTAAATGAAGTAAACAAATTAAAAACAGCAAGTGAAGGAAATACCAATGTAGCCTTTGATATTCGAATTGGAATTCATACCGGTCCATTGGTGGCAGGGGTTGTAGGGATTAAAAAGTTCGCATACGATATTTGGGGAGATACGGTAAATACTGCAGCACGTATGCAAGAAAGTGGCGATACCAATAGAATTAATATATCTAACACTACCTACGAATTGGTGAAAGACGATATCAAATGCTCATACCGTGGCAAGGTAGCCGCCAAAAACAAAGGGGATATTGATATGTATTTTGTTGAGTAAATTGCAGGCGCTTAGCCAATGCATAAATATTTAATCATACTCCTTTCCATCGTATTGGTTTTTGCTTGCCGCAAGAAAACAATTCCACCGATAACTCCTCCCATTATTACCATTGTTGAAGACACGTTTATTCGTGGTGCCGATTTATCATTCCTGCCCGAAATTGAACAGACGGGCACCCAGTTTTACAATATTGATAGTGTAGGGGGAAATGTATTATCTATAATGCAATCTGCCGGATGCAATACAGTGAGAATTCGGCTATGGGTGAATCCAGGCAATACGCATAGCAGTTTTGATGAAGTATATGAATTGGCCAAACGTGTAAAACAAAACAAGATGAAATTATGGCTCGATTTTCATTATTCGGATACCTGGGCCGACCCTGGCCATCAAACGTTACCAAGTGCATGGAATGGATTGAATACTTCAATTTTATTAGATACCGTATACAACTACACTAAAAGAGTAATGAGTGCAATACAACCCGAGTATGTGCAAATTGGAAATGAAATCAATGGTGGATTACTTTGGAATATAGGAAGTATAAATAATCAAAGCAATTTTATTGATTTATTGAAAGCGGGAAGTAAGGCATGTCGCGATGCACTGCCAGCAAGTAAGATAATTATTCACTTCGCCGGGCTCAATAATTCAGAATGGTTTTATACCCTATTACAAACCAATAAACTGGATTACGATATCATGGGACTTTCGTATTATCCGATATGGCATGGGCGCAACTTAGACACTTTAGAACAAAGTTTAAAACGATTAACTTCACTAACAGGAAAAAAGGTGGTGATTGCCGAAACATCCTATCCATTCACACTTGGATGGAATGATTATACCAATAATATTATAGGTGATACTTCACAAATTGTTAGTAACTATGAACCCACTTCTGTTGGTCAATTGAACTTTTTGAAAAAGATTCGCTCCATCCTTGAGCAGAATAAATTGGGTATGGGATTTTGTTACTGGGGTTGCGAATGGGTTGCATTTAAGGGACCTGTTTCTACTACTGGATCATCTTGGGAGAATCAGGCAGTCTTCAATTTTAATCGAAGAGCCTTACCCGTGATGCAAGCCTTTAAAAGATAGAACTAAATTTTTCTTGTTGTAATTCATTTCATGATTATTAATACTGTAAAATTAATAGAGAAAGGAATGTACTATCTTTGATGACAATATCTTAAGAATTTATTTCTAAGTAAAAACCTCCGACACTAATATCTTTTTTACGTAAAAAATATAATGATTAAGTCAGGCATGCGAATTTTAGTTCTACAAATATTTCTTTTACTCGGTTTTGCATTGAATGCACAGCAAGTAAAAATTTTATTCGATGCCACCAAAGCCGAGACCGCCAATAATGCTGATTGGATTATCGATGCTGATGCTCACAACTTAGGATGGAACCCCAATGCCAGCTTGAATGGTGGAACGGAATCGAATGCGCAACAAATTCCATTACCTGCCCAGTCAAATATTATATCTGGCACGGCCGAAACATTTTGGTCGGGAGCACTTTCATCGTGGGGAATCGATTGTGTGAAGAGAGGGTACGCCGTAGAAACCCTGCCATACAATGGTTCAATTACCTATAACAATACAAGTAACACACAGGATCTTTCCAGGTATAAAATCTTTGTGGTGTGCGAACCCAATATCCGCTTTACAACCTCCGAGAAATCTGCCATCTTGGCTTTTGTGCAAAATGGCGGTAGTTTATACATGATTTCCGATCATACGCAATCGGATAGAAATAATGATGGCTGGGATTCGCCAGCAATTTGGAACGACCTACTATCAGGTTCAGGTATGGGCATTACTTTTAATCTAACCAATATCTCAGAAACTTCTACCAGTGTTAGTGCTATTAGCACCGATAGTTTAATACATGGCCCCTTTGGCGAAGTGAGTAAAATTCAATGGTTTAATGGTTGTGATATCACGGTGGATCCTACCATAAATCCAAGCGTAAAAATTGCTGTTTATCGTAATGGTATTACCAATAACAATAGTAAAGCTATGGTGGTATATGCTCGATTTGGTAAAGGTAAAGTTGCCGCAATAGGCGATAGCTCACCATTTGATGATGGTAGCGGCGATTCCGGTGACCAGCTTTATAATGGATATTTTGTAGATGCTTCTGGCAATCATCAATTGCTAATTATGAATACCACCATATGGCTTGCAATCAAGGATTCGATTGTTGCACCCGCGCCCACCGTTCCGAAAGCCCCAGTGAATTTGAGTTTGCAGAAGGTGACTCAAAAAAATATTCAATTGAATTGGGTGGATAGCAGCAACGATGAAAAAGGATTTAAAATATTTAGAAGCAATACGGTTGGAGGTACCTATATCATGATAGATTCTACACCTACTAATATTAATTATTATTTGGATTCTAATTTAGTAAGTAATAATTATTGCTTTAAAGTTTTGGCATTTAATAATGTTGGCAATAGTGCTTTTAGCAATGAAGCTTGTGCTAGCATTGATGGTATCCCTACTTTCGTTAGTAGTTCATCAATTCAAATATTTCCAAATCCAACATCCTATGAAATAACCTTAATAGGCATTGAAGATGAATCACAAGTATTTCTCATCAATACATTGGGTGAAAAACAAAAGCTTAGTGAAGTTTCAAATTCGCATCACTATAATATCAGTGATTTTGCTCCAGGGATTTATCAAATAGTAATAACTCAAAATAATCAACACAATCTCGTTAAAAGACTCGTAATTCAATAATTTTTCTAAAGATGAAAAGAATACTTTTTTTTATTGCAGTATTCATTAATAATATCGTGGCCTTTTCACAAGTACCTGCGTGCGATCAAATAATAGGCAATTGGATAACCCCCAAAAAGGATTTAATTGTTAGTTGTTATAAAGTAAATGGTATGTATTATGGGAAAATTGTTTGGTACAAAAACTACTATGACAATGAGCATGGGAAAAATGTAGCTGTACCCGAGGATCAATGGTTAAATTATGTTGTGATGAAACACTTTTCTTATGTTGGAAATCAATGGAAAAATGGTGAAATTTATGATTTGAATTCAGGAAAGAAGTACGATTCGTATATCATACTTAAGGATGCCAATACCTTAAAAGTTACTGGTTTTGTATGGCTCACGATTTTTGGCCAGTCGATGTATTTCAATCGTTATACGGATGAGAAGTTGCCTCCATTTAATTGAGGAGTATTTTAGAAATTTTAAAAATGTTTCTGAATTTAGTTTTTGGAGAGATACACTACTAAATCATATTCTCCAACATGCGTTCCAGCATCTCCATGTCTTTCACCAGTACATCGCGGGCTTTGCTTCCTACGTTGGGTCCCACAATACCGCAAGCTTCCATTTGATCGATAAGGCGGCCAGCACGGTTATATCCAAGATTCATACGACGCTGAAGCAATGAGGTAGAACCTTGTTGCATCTGAACAATGATGCGGGCTGCATCTTCAAATAATGGATCTCGTTCTTTGGGGTCGAAAGTTTCTTTTTCTTTTTCAGCGCCTTCAAAGTTTTCAGGCAAATGCATTGGGTGTGCATAGCCTTGCTGTTGCCCTATAAAGGTTGCAATGCGTTCTACTTCGGGAGTATCTACAAAAGGGCATTGCAAACGAATTAAATCGTTGCCAGTACTGAAGAGCATATCACCTTTTCCAATGAGTTGATCGGCACCTCCTGAATCGAGAATGGTGCGCGAATCGATTTTACTAATTACCCTAAAAGCCAATCGGGCAGGGAAGTTGGCTTTAATTGTACCTGTGATAATATTTACACTCGGACGCTGGGTAGCAAGTACCAAATGAATTCCAATGGCACGAGCCAACTGCGCTAGACGGGCGATGGGTAGCTCTACCTCTTTACCAGCGGTCATCATCAAGTCGGCCAGCTCATCAATAATTAAAACGATATAAGGCAAGAAGCGGTGCCCATCAACTGGAGATAATCGGCGCTCTAAAAATTTCTTATTGTATTCTTTGAGGTTACGTACTTCGGCATGTTTCAAGAGCTCGTAGCGCTGATCCATCTCTAAGGTCAAACTCTTCAAGGTGTTTACTACCAATGAGGTATCGGTAAGAATCGCATCGGCATCGCCTGGTAGTTTGGCCAAGAAATGATTTTCAATATGCTTGTACAAACTGAGCTCCACCTTCTTGGGATCGACCATCACAAATTTTAATTCGGCGGGATGCTTCTTATAAAGTAGCGATACGATGAGTGCATTCAATCCAACCGACTTTCCCTGACCTGTAGAACCTGCCATCAGTAAATGCGGCATCTTCGCCAAATCGGCAACGAATACTTCATTGGTGATGGTCTTGCCCATTACAATCGGAAGGTCCATATCCGATGATTGAAACTTCGGACTCATCAACGCCGTTTTCATGGGTACCATTTCCGGTCGTGCATTGGGCACTTCAATACCCACCGTACCTTTGCCTGGCATGGGCGCAATGATACGAATACCAAGGGCAGCCAAACTCAATGCAATATCATCTTCCAGGTTTTTAATTTTAGCAATACGTACGCCGGCGGCTGGCACAATTTCGTAAAGTGTAACCGTGGGTCCTATGGTTGCTTTGATACTTTGAATTTCGATATTATAATTCTTCAAAGTATCTAAAATCATGTTCTTCTTTTCTTCCAGTTCCTTCACATCCACCTGCGATTTTATATTCGGGTAATCGCTTAATAAATCGAGCGTAGGCTTCACATAATTACTCAAATCGAGGGTGGGGTCGTAGAGACCAAACTCGGCAACCAGCTCTTCTGCGGTAGTGCGTGGTCGCTCTTCAACAATTTCGGCAACCTCTTCTTCTCTTAGTGTGGTGTCTTCTACTTCGAAGGTCAGCTCTTGTTTCATCACAGGAACCGTTTTCTTCGATAAAGAAATACTTTGTGCTATTTCTTCTTCATTGATATCCTCTTCTTCGGTTGTATCCTCCAATTGCTCTTTAAAACTATTGGCTTCGTTCTCAAATGAATCGGGACTAAATGTTATCACGTTACCCGTTGGCATCTCGGCAGCTACTTCAGGTTGTGTTATTTCGAGCTCTTCGTTGGATAGCGGAGCTTTTTTCTTCAAAGAGATGTTTCCCAATTTTTGAAAAGGCGTAAGTAAGAAAGAGAAATCGGTATTGAATACTACGATGCTAAAGATGGCCAGGTATCCAATGAGGAAAAGCACGACACCAATATAACCTGCAATACTTTTTAACCAGAGAAAACCAAAGTATCCAAAAGAGCCACCCGCATTAAAGAAATGAGTGGTGAAAATGGAGCCCAATAAAATACTCAACCAAATAACTCCAAAAAAAGTATAGGCGAAGGTTTTACCAAATGGAAGGAGGGAAGTACCTGAAAATAGTTTTACGCCAATAAGAAAGAAGAGGAGTGCAAAGCTGTATGCTGCAATACCAAATCCATTATAAATCATTACATGGGCTATCCAGGCGCCTCCTATGCCTAACCAGTTTTGGGCAGCATCCGGATTTATTTCAAAAAGCTTTCCTAATGATAATCCAGTGACGACACTCTGATCATATTCCCATGAAACTAAAAAGGAAGTGAATGCAAGCGGCAATGCCAATGCAAAAGCGATGAAGAGAAAGCCGAGGATGCGACGAAATTTTTCACTGCGCAGAAATCCAACAAAACCACTTACACTTGGTTTTTCTTTCGACACTTTTTCTTTTTCGAAATCGCTCTTTGCTGATTCTTTTGATTGTACTTTTTTAGCCACCTTAAATGAGATGAAACGCGGGAATTAGTAATCCGTAAAAGTAAAGGAAGCCCCGGGAGAATAATAACGACCTATCGAGGTTATTATTGTGAATAAGTAAAATGTGTATGATGGAGTATGCAGCGAGAAATACTAGTCTTGTGTCCAGCCCATTCTCTCACTCTGAGCATATTGCCATGGTGCACCGTTGTTTTCGATATTGGTGGTCATGAGGTTGAGTTCCTGAGGAGCTGCACTCTGCTCCATCACCAAATAGCGACGCATTTCAACAATTATTTCCAATGGATTTATTTCTACTGGGCAAGCCTCAACACAGGCATTGCAACTGGTACAAGCCCATAATTCCTCAGCACTAATCGTATCATGCAAGGTTTTCTCATCGGTTATTTTTTGATCAATATTTCGGCCCACTTCCTCCAATCGGTCGCGGGTACTCATCATAATTTTACGAGGCGATAGTAATTTGCCGGTGATATTCGCTGGGCATTGGCTTGTACAACGACCGCACTCGGTGCACGTGTATGCATCCATCAAGTTTTTCCAGGTAAGGTCCTGAACATCTTTCACACCAAAGGTTTTAGGTAGCTCCTTCGACTCATCAACGGGTGAATCGGGAAAGAAAGCAAGCTTCACCTCTTTGGTTACATTCTCGGGATTGGTAAACTCACCTTTGGGTTTGAACCGGGCGTAAAATGTATTTGGAAACGCTAAGATGATATGAAAGTGTTTACTAAAAGGCAGATAATTCAAGAACATTAAAATACCAATGAGATGTGCCCACCACATGCCTCGCTCTGCAATCATTAATGCATTTTCACTTGCATCACCATAAAACGAAACCAAGTATTGTGAAACAGGAAAGCTACCTGCTTGATGGTAGTGCTCGCTGCCCAAGGCTTGTAAGCGTTGATCGGCTGCATTCATGAAAAGGAGTGCCGACATCAATACAATTTCAGTAGTTAAAATAATTGCGGCATCGCGATTTGCAAATCCTTTCAAATCGATATGATTGAAGCGGCCAAGTTTTAAAATATAACGACGTACTAAAAATATGGCACAAGCCGCAAGTACCATAAAGGCGAGTATTTCGAAAAAGCCAATGGCTAAATTATAAAGTGGCCCGAAGAAACTCAATACACGATGGGTGCCAAAGAGCCCATCAATAATGATTTCCAGCACTTCGATATTGATTAAAATAAAACCTGCATAAACAATGATGTGTAAAATCCCTGCAATAGGTTTGCGTACCATTTTACTTTGGCCTAAAGCCACCCGAAACATATTCTTCCATCGCATATCGGAGGTACCCTGTACTTCCCAATCGCGGCCTAAAAATATATTACGACGAATGCGCTGAATATTTCTTGTAAAATAAAATACCGCAACGCCCAAGACTCCGGCAAATAAAACTTGTGATAGTATATGCATGATGGCAAAAATAAAGATTTAATTGAGAATAAAACTCCTGGAATACGAACCTTTTGTTGCGCAATTTTTTCACGGCTAAGATTCAACCCTAAGGTTATGGAAACTTCGGAAGGCGGCTTATAGATTAATGATTATATCAGTCCGATCAGAAATTACTACAAGCATCTATATCAAATAATTATATTCGCAGCTTATTTTTAAATTCATGCGTATTCTATTATTATCTCTAGTTGTACTTTTAACCGTAGGTGCTTGTAAAAAATATCCTGAAGGACCTATCTTGTCGCTACAATCACGTGATGCCCGTGTAGCAGGAAGTTGGGCAGTGGAGAAGGTAGTGGTGAATTCGCAAGAAAGCACCGGTTATTATTCGAAGTACACCTATAGTTATGGCTCCGATAATTCTTATACAGAGGACAACGGCTTCAACTCCATCAAGGGCAGTTGGGCTTTTACTGCCAACCAAGATTCCATCATCATTAATTATAATGCCAGCCAGGTACTGCATCGTTTTAAAATTTTGAAATTAAAGAAGAAAGCGATGTGGCTTATCGAAAATGTGAATGGGTCGAGTTACGAATGGCAATTCAAAGCTAATTAAAATACGGTATCAAAAACTTTCTAGTACAT
This sequence comes from uncultured Bacteroidota bacterium, assembly GCA_903910445.1. Lineage (GTDB taxonomy): Bacteria > Bacteroidota > Bacteroidia > UKL13-3 > UKL13-3 > CAINMV01. The sequence goes on along the minus strand of CAIVZR010000006.1, from coordinate 79,654 downwards.
CTCGCACTTTTTACCGTAACATTCATTTACGCATGCACCTTTAGCTTTAGTAAGCTAGTGATGCCTGGTTTTTTGCAACCGTTTGGATTTATTGTATTAAGAGTAGGCACCGCTGGAATTCTCTTCACCCTTTGTAGTTTAATTTTTATCCGCCAGAAGGTTGATTTAAAAGCAGATTTGTCGAAAATAATTCTTTGTGCTATTACTGGTTGCGGAGCCAATATGCTCCTGTTCTTTAAAGGCTTATCCATTACCACACCCATCAATGGGGCCATCTTGATGGCATGTACTCCTGTGTTTGTGGCAGTATTTGCCGCTTTCCTTATTCGTGAAAAATTATCTATCATTCGTTATATCGGAATTGGTATTGCTTGTATGGGTGCTATTTTGTTGTTAGGAGGCATGAATTTTACTTTTGATACTAAAAATGTTTGGGGTGATATTGCCGTGGCACTTAATGCCATCATCTATTCGTTTTATCTTGTTTATGCAAAGCCATTACTAAAGAAATATCATCCAATTACACTATCGGCCTACACCTTTGGCATTGGGTTCTTATTTGTAATACCCTTTGGGTGGAGCGATTTGCAGCATACCGACTTCAGTATTATTCCTAACGAAATTTGGGGTTATATCATTTTTATTTTGATAGGTGCTACATTCATCACCTACCTACTTAATGCATATGCACTTAGCAAAGCTTCTGCTGCAACTGTTGGCAGTTATATTTATTTGCAACCAGTGCTTGCCATTCTCATCGCCATTGCTAAAAATACCGATACTATTAGCTTTGAGAAGGTTGCTTATATGCTCATCATCTTCTCGGGCGTATATTTGGTGAGTTATAAGCCAAAAGAAATCGCCCCGGTCAATTCGTAAACTATTATTTTCGCATTATGCGTTTTAAGAATCTCACCACGGTAATTTTTGTTGCCATGTTTCTAGGTATTCTCATGGGATACTATTTGAATGTAAATAAGGTTGGAGCCATCATTCAAAAAATTGATGAAACGAGTACTCAAATTCAAGCTTTGCAAACGGATAGTACCCAGGCCGATAGTGCTACCGCCGCGGCATTGCATCTGAAAATAGCGGAAGCTAAAAAAACCAAATTGGTTGCCGAAAAGGAAAAAAACAATACCTTGATTTTCTATCAAACATTAACGACGATTTTTCTTCGCTTGATTAAAATGATCATTGCACCCTTGGTATTTTGTATTCTCATTGTAGGCATTGCCAAACTAGGCGATCTGAAGCAAGTGGGTCGTATTGGAGGCAAAGCCTTGGGATGGTTTGTGTTTGCATCGCTTGTATCACTATTTTTAGGAATGTTGTTGGTGAATGTATTTCATCCAGGCAAACTCATACATATGCCATTGCCTGCAAAAGGTGCTGAAACAGGCATTAAAGCTTCGGCAATCAACCCTCAAGAGTTTATCACACATATATTTCCAGAAAACATTTTCGATGCCCTGGCGAAAAATGAAATTTTACAAATTGTCATCTTCTCGATTTTATTTGGTGTAGCACTTGCCGCCTTAAAAGAAAAAGGGAAAAGTTTGGTGAGTGCATTAGATACTGCCGGGCACGTTATGTTAAAAATAACGAGTTATATTATGTACCTGGCTCCCTTGGCAGTATTTGGCGCTATGGCAGCAGCAGTAGCAGTTCTGGGCATCGGAGTATTAAATAAATTTGCTGTTTATATCGCTTCGTTTTATGCTTCACTTGGACTATTATGGTGTATATTATTTGGGTTTGGTTTTTTAGCAGTTGGCAAAAAAGTAGTTAGTTTATTCCGACATATTCGTCAGCCTATTATCCTGGCATTTAGCACCTCAAGCAGCGAGGCCGCCATGCCTAAAACCATCGAAGAACTCAATCGTTTTGGTTGTCCCGAAAATATCACAGGCTTTGTATTGCCTTTGGGATATTCATTTAACTTGGATGGAAGCATGATGTACATGACCTTCGCAAGTATTAGCATCGGGCATATCTATGGAATTGATTTATCGTTTCAGCAACAGCTCACGATGTTATTGATGCTGATGGTGACCAGTAAAGGCATTGCTGGTGTGCCACGTGCAAGTTTGGTTGTTATTACCGCCATGCTCGCCAATTTTGGAATTCCAACAGAGGGCATCTTATTATTTATTGGTATCGATCAAATACTGGATATGGGACGCAGTGCAACCAATGTAGTAGGAAACGCCATTGCTACCGTAGTAGTAAGTAAATGGGAGGGTGCCTTTAAGAAAAATAATTAGCAAATATCTATGCCTTCCTTCTTCTCCGATATCGCTTCTGGCTTAAAACCGAAACCACCAGAATGGGTGAGTTTTGATGATTTGAAATTTGGAGATTTACACGAAGGGAAATTACCCACCGTATTTACAGTTACACTTCGTAACCCCAATGCAATGAGTGTGGAGCTTCGCGAAATTTCAATGGATTGGAGATGCTTGGATATACTTATTGGAAACACTCAGCTACGCCTGAATACTCAAATTAAGAAGAAATCAATGTTTACACTTACCATCCCTGTAACACTAGATGCATTAGCACTCAAGGAAGCATTGAAAGATCAATTTCTTAATATACTTAACGATGGAATTATCACGCTGCCACTTCAATTGAATGGCAATGTGCAGTTGCGTAAATTGGGAGTATCTGTGACCTTTCCATTGAATGTTAAAAGATTTTTTCCATTTGAATTGAAGAAATTATTGGATAGAATTACACCCTAAAAACATCATCATGTTGTTATTTAAAAAAATTAAGGACCTACAAAATCACTTGTCAACACTCACAGGCACTATTGGATTTGTGCCCACGATGGGGGCTTTACATACAGGTCATATTTCATTAATAGCAAAGAGTAAAGAAGAAAATGAATTTACTGTATGCAGTATATTCGTCAACCCCTTACAATTTAATAATACGAGCGATTTACAAAAGTATCCTCGCACCTTGCCATCCGATATGGAATTGCTGGTTAGTGCAGGATGTGATATTTTATTTGCACCCGATGCTTCAGAAATGTACCCCGATACGAAGGAGCCCGAATTGAAATTTGAAGTAGGTGCGCTAGATAGCGTATTTGAAGGGGCTTTGCGCCCTGGTCACTTTAAAGGAGTAGCCATCGTGGTTCATAAATTTTTCATGATTGTAAATCCATCCAATGCGTATTTCGGATTGAAAGATTATCAGCAATGCATGCTCATAAAAAAACTGGTTACCGACCTGAAGCTACCAATAGTATTGCATTTCGAAGCTACTCTAAGAGAAAATGATGGATTGGCAATGAGTTCTAGAAATACAAGATTAAGTGATATTGCTCGACATAAAGCCATTCGTATTTATGAAGCGCTGCAATATGCTCAAGCGCATTACCGTACACAAAATATTACAATGTTGGAGCAACGGTGTAAAAGTTGGCTAGATGAGGAGCCATTATACCGAACAGAATATTTTAATATTGTGAATGCAGAAACCTTGTTGCCATTACACTCCTTAGCAGAGCCTGCGGTTGCACTTTGTGCCGCCTTTGTTGATGAGGTGCGATTGATTGACAACTTGGTTTTAAACTAACACACCGTGTCAAAAAAAGAATTAGAATCCTTTCTGGAAGCCTCTGATGCCAAGGCATTCGATACGCGTCACCGCCAGATAATCAATAATAATATTGGGAAATATAAAGTGGCTGTAAGTAATGGTCGGAAGCAATACGACAATTACGAACTTGCCCGAACACGTGCCGCCATGCTTAAATGGAAGGTGCTTGAAAATTTAGATAAGTACCTCTTAGAATTTGAGGCGAATACCCAAAGAAAAGGAACGAAGGTAATTTGGTGTGAAGATGTGGAAGGTGCACAGAAAGAGGTGATGAGCATTCTAAAAGCAAATGATGCTAAGATGATTGTGAAAGCCAAATCGATGGCCACCGAAGAAATAGGACTCAATGAACTTCTCAAGCATCAGGGAATTGATAGCATCGAAACAGATTTGGGTGAATATATACAACAACTCGATGGAGAAAAACCTTACCATATTGTTACTCCAGCGATGCATAAAAGCAAGGAAGATATTGCCGATCTCTTTGCTCGTAAACTAGGCACCTCACCCGATTTAACTCCTGAGCAATTGAGCTTGCATGCACGTATGCTTCTCCGCGATAAGTATACGGAAGCAAAAGTGGGAATCACCGGAGCTAATTTTTTAATTGCTGATACGGGAAGTATTTCCATTACCGAGAATGAAGGAAATGCTCGACTTACTACTGCATTTCCCAAAGTACATATTGTGGTGGTTGGTATCGAAAAAATAATTCCAAACTTAACCGATCTTGATTTGTTTCTTCCTTTATTGGCAACAGCGGGTACCGGTCAGCGAATCACGGCATACAATACCATTATAAGTGGACCCGCAGGCAAAGAAGAAGCCGACGGACCGAAGGAGATGTATGTATTGTTACTCGATAACGGACGTACAGAATTATTGGCTCAACACGAGCAACGACAAGCCTTGGGATGTATTCGCTGTGGTGCCTGTTTAAATGCTTGTCCGGTATATAAAAATATTGGTGGACATAGCTATCAAACCACGTATTCAGGTCCGATAGGCTCAGTAATAACACCACATTTACGGGGTATGGAAGAATACAAGCATCTTAGCTATGCATCTACGCTTTGCGGTAATTGCACCGAAGTATGCCCAGTAAAAATTGATATCCATAACCTGCTTCTTTTTAATAGAAGAGATGCGGTGAAAAGCAAATTGAATAAGTGGACGGAAAATAACGGTTGGAAACTATGGCGTTGGGGTATGATGGAACGCAGCCGAATGAATAAAAGCAGCGGTCTCAAGAATCAATTCATGAAATACTTCTTTAAAGAAACATGGGGCGATAAACGCGAGACACCCATTGTAGCGGAGAAAAGTTTTAATGAACAGTGGAGGGCTTTACATCCTACCACCACCAACTAAATCGGATACTTATTTGAAGAAGTCGAAACGCTGCATGACGCGGCCAAAATTGGCTGCTTGCACTACCATTACCCTGCCTTCAGTACTGCTTATCGCATAGTATCTGTTAGGGTCTATATTTGTGGCTTTTCCATATTCATCGATGCGCTCGTTGCCTACGGGTAACATTTTTAAGTACACATGTATCCATGAAGTAGTTCCGTTCATCTCTTTCAGATTAATGGTCATTAAGGGTTCGGACGTATTAAGGGAGTCGTTAAAAGCTTTATTGGCTCGGTTATCATAACCTTCCATGGATAGATTGGAAAAGAGTTGCAGATACTCCGAAATTTTTTGTTGGTTGTTAAATACAACCTTAATCGAAGGGTCAAGTGAATGCACTTCATAATTGCCAATACTACCGGTAATCGTATAAGATACTTCTGGATGGTTGGCATAACTCACCGATACCATCTCTAAATTTTCCGATTTAATACGTACCATGGTATTCGATTTCCAATCCTCTTCTCGAGTCATAAAACGGGGAGTCAAGAAGCCATTAAATCCGGGTATTTCAGCAATCATGGGTGATTCGGCATTTTCAATTACCATATAAGTTCCCAAGTAATCGGCTGTTTCACTGCCCACATAGTATACTTTTAGTACTTCATCTCCTTTGTAAATCATTACCTTCACGGAGGTTGCTAAAATTTTTATTACATCTTCTCGGTCTTTTTGTGGCACGGGACTTTTTACACGAACACGATAGATGGCATCCATCAAGGTTTGCATTTTACTTTCTTGTACATCAAACTTATTATTCACGCGCCAGTGGCCATTGGCAGTTTTATCGAGCGTACTTTGGTGTCCATTCTTATCGGCCAAAAAAATGCGGGTGATAGCGGCGGTATCCTGTATTGCGAAATCGCTAATACTATTTTCTTTGAAGATTTTTTTACGGAAAATAAAAACTGAAACTGCTGCCAGTAACAAGATGGCCAGGAGTGATAAGACACGTCTTTTGTTCATATAATACTAATCGCTTGAATCGCTGAAATCGTTGTGCGAAGATATTTATTAAATTCGTTAATCAAACGTTGTGTCCTATTACAAGCACTACCTTCGGGTCTAAATTTTTTACATCTTACCTAAACATATTTTTAAGTGAAACTTTGAGCCGATTCAATATGAATATCGTTTCGATTGTTATCTAATTCTATTGGTGTGCAATACAAAAGCAGGTGCGTGGTGAAATTTTTCATAAATATAATGCAAATGCTTCTGAGAAATTCCTTATCGGCACAACCCAAAATGAATTAATGAGACATCAAAGTAAAGTTTAACTACCCTCTTGTTCAACCAGAAATAAACAAATTAGAGAATTTATTAGGATACAATATGGAATGAAATCGGAACATAATTACAATTTATGGTTGTTTAATTAATTGCTAAAAAATGCATTACAACCCCAGCGGAGTTGAAATTGTTGAATCTTGAATCATTTGCCCCATAGGTATAAATTTGACTATTGTTGATCGGAACTTTCAGGGAATTGATTTTGAACAAATCGTAATGAATTACTCATTCAATTTTCAAACCTTCAAAATGTCACTCTTTCAAAATTTTGCCAGTGTACTCCGCGCCTTGCTCATTCATTATTTTGTAAAAATAAAAACCATTAGGCAATGATTCCATATTTAGTATAACGGAATGACTAAAGTACTCCCGCATGCATTCAAGGCCTTGTAGGTCGTATATTATTACCTGTGAAGGAATAAAATCGGGAACAGTTAATTGGGTATTGTTTGTAATTGGATTAGGATATAAAACGGCAGGCGAATTTTTATTACTAGTATTTATTCCATTACCCCAAGGACTGGAAATAAAAAGTGAAAATAGGGAGCCTCCAAAACCAAGTCCGTCTCCAGTCGTGTCAACCACAGTTAAGGTTGAAATTTTACCTCGAATTGTAGTACCATTCCATCCCGCAACCCCACAGTTCTTACATCCTGTTATATCACCATACGGAGTTAATACAGCGAAGGAATCACAACCTTTTCTGGTACCGGGAGATGGTATTGAGTAATGTACAGAATTAATATAGAGCCTAACTACTTCTTGTTCATTTGTATCATTAGCATCATTAATTTGACTAAAATTTAAAGTGAGGGAATCAATAGGGGGGGAAAAGCTGAACATATATCTACCAATCCCGCTTATGTTTGGCCAATGTCCTCCAACTACAAATGGGAAGGTACTTGTACAATAGGTAGTCATAGTATCAACTATTCCTGAAGATGTTACATTTATATTAATACCTCCAATATTCATCGTCCCTGAAGTATGCGTTACTTGTCGGGTACATTGTGAATTGGCCAATAGCACTATACCTAGTTGAAAACAAATAGAAATTATTTTTTTCATGGGGTTTTTATAATAATTCTGTTGTCAATTACTGCATTATCATTATCATAAAATAAAAGATAATAAAATCCAATACCTAAACCCGAAGTATCAATATGTAAGGTTTGGGTCTCTGTATTATTAATAATAGTTTGGTTTTCATTTATATAAGTACCGAAGGAATTGAATAATTTCATAGTGTAGTTCCCAACAGATCCAGAATTATTGGTAAGATCTGCATATAAATTTTCTTGAATTGGATTTGGGTAAACCACGATTTCATAGTTGTTACCTTCAACAGCACCAGTATCTATAATTTCATCGGGTAAGATACTGTCAAGATAAACAGGAGTAAATTCAACACTGTCTATTATTGAATTGGTTTCATCAATATAATTAACCAGATACTTTGCTTGTTTGGCAATAAAATCCGAGTCAGAGGCAATGGAGTCAATTAAGTTTCTAACTGAGTCTAAACTTTCAAAAGTGCCAGAATTATAAACTGGAATTAATATATTATAAAGCCCTTTAAAATTTAATGCTTCTTGTGTTGTCGAAGAAATATTATCTAAAGTACCTTGAGCATCGGTGTAATTTCCACTATTGAGTTGTAAAATAACTAATTGATAGGCGCTTGTAAGCGATGTATCGTTTCTCAGAACAGTTAAGGCGGTATCTAATTGCTCAGCATTTGAAATACTACTTACCAATTCATTTAAAAAATGATTTTTAAAATATATCGCCATTTCAACTTCGGCGGTGTCATTGCTGTTCGCATTCGTTAATGAATCTAAAATTGATGCCGATCCATAGTAACTTACAAAACTTCTGAGAAAGTTATTAGCACGGATAGAATCGTCTTCCCCTTGGCTACAACCAGGAATGCTACAACCAGAATTTGATTTTTGAAGATTAGAGGCAGATTGTGGTTGTTGACGTGCGCCACTCCCCCATCTGTATCTTAATGGATTAGTCAAATTATGATCGGGCGAAATAATATGAATATTATGTTCAAATTGAACTTTGGTACTAAATTTATTTCCTGGAAGCCTGTCATAGAAGGCGCCTGAACTTCCACATCCGAAATGTTGTCGTAAGGTGCCCTTTGGTACGGTAATATCGTAGTTTATGGTTTCTAAACTTACTGTTCCCATACCAAAATCATTACATTGCAAAAATGTTGATTTGATCTCATTTTGAGATTGAACCCCTACACATTCTCGAATAAAGGTATTATTATCTATAAGGTTGAATCCAAGGCTGGCATTATTATCAACGATGATTCCATAATTTGAAACAGTGTAAGGTGGTATGGATTGTGCAGCGGCCTTATCAAAGAAACAATGATCAACACGATAGTAAGCGGCGCCAGAAATAAAAAGTCCCACAGGCACATTAGTAGGAACCAATTTACTGAAGTTACCGTAAATTACTTTTCTATCAACACCAAAGAAGCAGTAACTTGCAATAAAACTATTAGCACCCAATACCACGGCTCCTCTATCACAATGTTCAAAAATTGCACTACCTAAATACCCTCCGCTGTTTACATAGGTACCCTTTTCAGAAAGGACTCCAATTTTCAAGTTATAAAATTTTGTTTCCTTTATAATACTTATAAATGAATTAAGGGCAGAGACACCAACTAAATTTGAATACAACTGACTATTATTAAATAAGCAACCTTCAATATAAAATCCTGTATTGTTTATTTTTGAACAATCTTGGATTAAAATATGAGCAAAGTCGTAGTTGGTTGACGGTAAATAAGTAGAACAATTAAATAAAGATCCGTGTACACTTGATAACTGATCAAATTTTGAATAACCTCTTAAGACAATAGAATAGTTATTATTATCAAATCTGGCATTGTTTATCAGGAAATACCCACCTCCAGTGCCCCAGGAAGAGTTAACTGCGATGTTTGCCCACATGATATCACTATTTTCCACCCAGAGTAATCCTTGATTCATGGCTTGGTAATTGGTAGCATTATTACTGCTAAAGAAATTACTTGTGTAAATATTCTCTGGCATTTGGGCATAATTTCTATCACCAATAATATCAATTCCACTCCAATAATTGGTGCCACTTCCTGTATGAGTAATCTGGCTGCGAACCGCACCACTGTTTTCTATTTTCAAGACAGCCCCCTTATTAATAGTTATTGATTTATTTGGATTCATTTTTATTGTAACACCACTAATTATAACATATGCACCTCGATCCAGTATAATGTTGTCACAACCGTTTATGGCACTCATGTATTGTGGAGTAGAAGAATACGTAAAAGTAATATCAGCAGCTTTTACGTTATTATTTAAGAAGAATAAAAGAAATAGCGGGAGGGTCAAAAGAAATTTTTTCATATTGATAAGTATTAAAATTTGAATAACAAATATACATTAATTGTTTGCAGCATGGAATTTTTCAGTACGATACGCATGCCCTCCAGGGTTTCGTGAACGCATTCTACCCTAGCCTTTTAAACTTATTAGTAGCATCTTTACTATTTAGATTAGAAAGTCCGACGAGTGTGTAGTCATAAAGGTAAGCCGAAATCTAAATCATAAAAAAACCCTGCTAGTTAAAAACTGCAGGGTTTTAATTTTATTGACTGACAACAGGATTATTCATCATCCTCATCGTCGTCGCTAGTTTTCTTTTTAGGTTTTGGTGCTGGTTTGGCCTTTTCCTTCTTAGGAGCGGGAGCAGCTTCTTCATCCTCATCGTCCTTGCTACTCGATTTTTTAGGAGCGGCTTTGGTTTCTTTCTTTGCAGGAGGAGTCGCTTCTTCATCCTCATCGTCATTGCTTTTCTTAGGAGCAGCTTTGGTTTCTTTCTTAGCTGGAGGAGGGGTTGCTTCTTCATCCTCATCATCGTTGCTTTTCTTAGGAGCGGCTTTGGTTTCTTTCTTAGCTGGAGGAGGCGTTGCTTCCTCATCTTCATTGTCTTCGCTATCCTTAGATTTTTTAGCTTTGGTGTCCTTCTTAGCAGGTTTCTCCTCATCAGTAGTGGTTTCCTCATCCTCTTCTTTCTTCGCTTTCTTCTTGCTAGCAGTTACAGGAGTTTTATCAGCATCACGAATGAATCCGCCTTTTTTGTCGAATTCTACTTCAAGCATTTCCTTAGTTTTCTTTAGCATGGCGATATAAGTAGTTTTCTTATCGTAGGTATCGCGCTTGCGCATATAAGAAATTTTATATCCAGCATAATTTTCGTAGATGTATTTCAACGCAGTTTTGTTGTATTGCGCTTTGGCCATTTCCTTTTCAGTATAAAGCAACTTACCATCACCGCTATATGCAGCAGCCATGTTTAGATCGTTGTATTTGAAATCTACACGATAGTTGTCCTCTTCTTGAGCCCACTTGGTTTTAGTGGCCAACTTATATTTGGTGTTGAAAGTTTTGAGAACAGGAGTTGGAACATCTATTTCCGGACCTGCACCTTTTTTGCTTTTCTGTGCGAAGGTGATATTACCAAGGGCAATAAGAAAGGCAATGACTAAAGATAATTTCTTCATGATTGAAAAATTAATTTTTTTAAACACTACAAACATATCCGTAATTTGTTAAATACCCAAACTGTTTTTGAGAATAATAACAAAAGGAAGGATTAAATAAAACCTTTCAAAATAAGGTTTTGAAATTTAGGCATTCACTGCGGCGATACCTGGCAATTCTTTGCCTTCGAAATATTCAAGCAATGCACCACCTCCAGTGCTCACATAGCTCACTTTTTCTTCAAAACCGAATTTGGCTACCGCTGCTGCCGAATCACCACCTCCAATTAAGGTGAAAGCCCCCTTTTCGGTGGCTTCAACTACAGCTACAGCCACTGCTTTGGTTCCATTCTCGAAATTACTCATTTCAAAAACACCCATAGGGCCATTCCATAAAACCGTTTTAGATTTAACAATAACATCATAAAAGCTTTTGCGAGCCATGGCGCCAATATCCAATCCCATCATGTCTTCAGGAATATTCATATTGTCAGCCTCCCCCAAGATGGCATCATTACTAAAAGCATTGGCAGTAATGCTATCGAATGGCAATAAGAATTGAATGTTTTTATCTTTCGCCTTTTGAAGAATCTCCTTGCATAATTCAATGCGATCTTCCTCAACAAGCGATTTTCCCACTTTCCCCCCCATGGCCTTAAAGAAGGTATAGGCCATTCCTCCACCAATCAACATATTATCTACTTTATCCATTAAGCTTTCAATGATGAGCAATTTGTCGCTCACCTTTGCTCCTCCCATGATGGCAGTGAAAGGGCGTTCGAAATTATGCATCACCTTTTCTGCATTAGCAATTTCTTTGGCCATTACATAACCAAAGCATTTATTTTCAGGGAAATATTGAGCGATGATGGCGGTACTCGCATGGGCACGGTGGGCTGTTCCGAAAGCATCATTCACATAGAAATTTCCCAAATCGGCGAGTTTCTTTGCGAAGGCAGCATCTCCTTTTTCTTCTTCCTTGTAAAATCTTAGGTTTTCCAAAAGAAGTACATCACGGGCTTCAAGCCCAGCTGCCATCTTCACGGCTTGTTCACCAATACAATCATCTGCAAATTTCACGGTGCAATCGAGCACTTGACTTAAATGGCTAACAATATGTTTGAGAGAATATTTTTCTTCAGGTCCTGTTTTGGGCCGACCTAAATGGCTCATTAAAATTACGGCGCCTCCGTCTTTGCGGATTTTTTGAATGGTAGGTATGGCGGCTTGAATACGTGCGTCATCACCTATGCTGAAATCTTTATTTAAAGGCACATTGAAATCAACGCGAAGGAGTACCTTCTTACCGGAAAAATTAAAGTTATCAATGGTTTTCATGCGGTGGGTTATCTTTTTTTTAGGGAGACAAAGATAACTGATTGAAAATAATCGACAATTTTATCGCCTTCCAGGCATTTTGTACCCTATTTTTGATAATTTTCCTTGATTATAAAAACAATACAAAGTATTGATTAATGGGTTCTTTCCATCATCTTGCTTTTGAGTATTTGTGCTAAAGAGGGCATGCTTAAACTTACCCCATCAATGACTAGATGGCTTTTGAGATAGGTTTCTTCGCGAGCTTGTAAGGTATCATGAATATAGGTGCGTAATTCCGCTTCATCCTTTCCGGCTAATAGGGGACGCTTTGGGGCAGCTTTTCTCAATCGTTCTAATAATGCACCTTCGGGCATACGTATGTATACACAACAGCCTTGGGACAACATTAAATTCATATTTTCGTGAAAGCACGGCGTGCCGCCACCGGTAGCAATCACCTTATAAGTTTCATTATTGAAATCATTCAGGCATTTGCTTTCTAGCTTCCTGAAATATTCTTCCCCATGCAAATCAAAGATATTGCTAATTGAATCGGCTGCCGTAGATTCGATGTATTGATCCAAATCGGAGAAGTCGTAATGCAGCAGTCGTGCTAGTTTTTTTCCAAGGGTTGATTTTCCACTGCCCATGAATCCGATGAGATAGATTTTATTTTTCTTTTCGTAGATCATGATTATTTAACAATGAAAACCGGAACCTTCACCGAGTGACGCACTTTATCAACGGTATCACCCAGAATTAAATCGTAAAGCCCTGAGTGCCCATGTGCTCCCATCACCAGGAGGTCGGCTTCGAGCTCATTCACAATATTGGCGATGGTTTCACGTGGGTTGCCAAAACCAATACGTGTTTCGGTTTTATATCCTTGTGCATTTAATTCAGAGGCATATCGCTCGAGGTATTTAATATCGGCTTGTGTTTCAAAGTCATCCGCATCTTTTCCATAAATACGGGCATTGGCACTCTCCACCACATGAATCAAATAGTATTGGGCTTGCGTGCCACCTTGCTTCATCGCACCATTAATAGTTTTTTGGTCCATCTTTCCAAAATCGATGGTCACTGCAATTTTTTGATATTGAACCAACGAGGTAAAGTCGAGCTCTTTAAAGGTATCATGAGGGGTACGTGTTTCTTTTTCGAGCGAACTCTTCACCAAGGGAACAAATACGATATATAGCAATAGCAAGGCACAGAGTACCATGATTGGAATTACAATCCAATAAATATAGATATCATTATCGCCCGAAATTTCTAACCAATCCATGACTTGCTCAACGACCAGTTTAATGTTTAAAGTTAGAATAATAATAGCAACTACCCACGATAATATTTTCATCCAAAGCTTGATGGTGAAATCACCCATTCGCTTTCGATCACTTACAAAGTGAATGAGAGGAACTACCGCAAACCCAAGTTGAATGCTTAGTACCACCTGACTTAAAATGAGTAGTCTTCCTAAACTATTTTCTCCAAAATAGAGTACGCAAAAAACTGCGGGTATGATGGCTAATAAACGGGTGATGATGCGCCGCAACCAAGGACGAATACGCAAATTGAGATAGCCTTCCATGATGATTTGACCCGCTAAGGTTCCAGTAACCGTGCTGCTTTGTCCGGCAGCGATCAAGGCAATGGCGAACAGTGCAGGAGCGGCTTTTCCGAAAATATGACGCAATAATTGATGAGCATCTTGAATCTCAGCCACATTATTATAACCAGCTTTAAAAAATGCTGCACTGGCTACAATTAAGATGGAGGCATTAACAAAGAAAGCCAGGTTTAATGCAATGGTCGAATCGATTAAATTATATTTTAGTGCTTGCCATAAGTGCTTTTCATTGCGCTGTACAATACGCGTTTGAACTAAGGAAGAGTGCAGGTATAAATTATGTGGCATCACCGTAGCACCAATAATTCCAATGGCAATATATAAGGCATCACCACCAATCATGCTCGGAGTAAAACCACCAAGGATTTCGGAAACTACGGGCTTGACAATGAGTATTTCTAAGAAGAAGGAAACAGCAATAATGAATACGAGCGAAAAAATAAATGCTTCAAGTTTGCGAATTCCTTTATTCAATAAAAATAAAAGCAGAAACGTATCAAGCACGGTGATTGCGATTCCCCAAATTAAAGGCAAGCCAAAGAGTAAATTTAAACCGATGGCCATTCCTATTACTTCGGCCAGGTCGCAGGCGGCAATGGCAATCTCTGCCAATAAATACAATGGGACATTGATGAATCTTGGGAAACTTTCTCTGGAAGCCTGGGCCAAATCTACCCCACGAATGAGTCCCAGTCGGGCGCTCAACGACTGTAATAAAATTGCCATTAAGTTGCTCATGAGCAAAACCCAGATGAGGGAATATCCAAATTTACTTCCAGCAGCAATATCTGTTGCCCAGTTGCCCGGATCCATATAACCCACGCTTACCAGGTAAGCTGGACCGATAAAGGCAAACAAACGCTTCCACCAAATATTAGAGTTGTTAGTGGCTACGGTTTGATTGACTTCGCTTAAGCTTGAATTTGACATGGTTGAATCTTTACTTTAATTTTTCTACCAAAATATTTTCTGCTACTTCTTTACTGATATGCATCGTTTGTTTGTTAAGAACCAATTCTACCGATTGATCAAAATCGTTTCTGTTCACCAAAGTGAAAGTCTTGCCAATGGTGAGATTGAGCTTTTCCAAATGTTTCAAAAATGCCGAGGTGTGATTTTTAACTCCGAAAATGCGGGCATTTGAATTGGGTTTTATTTCACTCACACAACAGCAATTCATAGCACACATTTTTCCGTCCTTATCTGGAATGGGATCACCATGCGGGTCTAGCTTTGGAAACCCAAGATAGGCATCGAGTTGCTCTACCAATAAGTCCGATTGAATATGCTCTAATTGTTCCGCGATTTCGTGTACTTCATCCCATTTTAGTTTAAGTTTCTCTACTAAAAAGTATTCCCATAAACGGTGTTTTCGTATCACCCCCAATGCCAAAGTAAATCCTTTTCGTGTTGGTACTACCCCTTGGTATTTTTCATAGGTGAGCAATTTTTTATCGGCCAACTTCTTGAGCATTTCGGTTACCGATGCGGGTTTGGTATCCAAATGTCGGGCAATAGCATTGGTGCCTATGCCTTCTCCATGCTTGTATAAATGGAAGATGGCCTTTAGGTAGTTTTCTTCAGAAATGCTCAAGTTTGACATAAGGAATGAATAATTTCGATTGTGCAAAAATATAATTTAGTCGCACCTAAAAAAATATTTTTTGGAACTTAATTTTTTCGAATATTCTATTACCTTTGTGCCCTTATTTAGAATTATTCAAATGAAGTTATTATTTCAGTACTTAAAAAGATATAAATCCACCGTATTTATTACATTATTATTAGCCACTATCAGTCAGGTTTTTACCATGATTGACCCCATCATCATTGGGAAGCTCGTTGATCAGGTAATTGTTCCAATACATACTTTGAGCAGTGATCAATTTTGGCATACCATAATATTTTTGGTATCCTGCAGTGTAGGCGTAGCCATGGTTTCACGTATTGCCAAAAACATTCAGGATTATTTTATGAATGTGGTGATTCAGAAACTGGGCGCCGATGTATATGCCGATGGCTTGAAGCACTCACTCGAATTGCCTTATCAGGTATTCGAAGACCAGCGTAGTGGAGAAACATTATCAGTTTTACAAAAGGCGCGTACCGATAGCGAAAAATTTATCGGTGCTTTGGTAGGGGTATTATTTACTAGTTTAGTAGGTATCATCTTTGTGTTTTGGTATGCGATTCAACGCGACTGGCATATCGCCTTAATATATTTTGGAGGTGTAGTTATCGTTGGATTTTTGAGCCAATACCTAAGTCGCAAAATCAAGGGAATGCAAAAAACGATTGTGAAAGAAACAACAGCTTTAGCTGGCAGCACCACCGAGAGTTTGCGTAATATAGAATTAGTAAAGAGTTTGGGATTGGCCAATCAAGAAATAAAGCGATTGAACGATACCACCTACAAAATTTTAGGTCTCGAACTCAAGAAAGTGAAATACATTCGTAGTTTGAGTTTCGTGCAAGGTACCATCATTCAGTTTACCCGCAGTTGTATGGTAGTATTGCTTTTGTTTTTGGTTTATCAAACACGTATCACACAAGGCGATTATTTCTCATTCTTGTTCTTCTCATTCTTTATCTTTAATCCATTACAAGAACTAGGTAATATCATTTTAATACACCGCGAAGCAGAAGTTTCATTCAGTAACCTTCAAAAAATATTTGATACCCCCATTGAATTTAAACCTGAGAAACCTAAGGTATTAAACAAGTTGGTGAGTTTCGAATTTGAGAATGTAAGTTTCCAGCACCAAAGTGCGAAGCATCCAGCTTTGGAGAATATCAGTTTCAAAATTAATAAGGGCGAAACTATTGCCTTTGTTGGCCCGAGTGGCAGTGGAAAAACCACCTTGGTGAAACTCTTGGTAGGCTTGTATCATCCCATCACAGGTAAAGTACTTTATGATGGAATCGATGGGATGGAAATTGATAAAAATGAGTTACGCGAACAAATTGGTTTTGTAACCCAAGACACCCAATTATTTTCGGGAACTATCAAAGAAAATTTATTGTTTGTAGCACCCAATGCTACCGATTCGGATATCAGCGATGTATTGAAGAAAGCGAGCTGTGATAAGTTATTGGCCCGAGCCGATAAGGGCATCGATACCGTTATTGGTGAAGGCGGCGTGAAAGTAAGTGGGGGAGAAAAACAAAGATTAAGCATTGCCCGTTCCTTGCTTCGTCGCCCCAATTTGCTGGTTTTTGATGAAGCCACCTCTTCACTCGACTCGATTACTGAGGAAGAAATTACCGATACTATCAAGGAAATTAATGCCAATAAGGACATTATTACCATCTTAATTGCGCACCGTTTGAGTACTATCATGCATGCTGACCGAATCTTTGTATTGGAACAGGGACGCATCATTGAGTCGGGACGCCATGATGAATTGCTTGCAGAAAAGGGCTTGTATTATGCCATGTGGAGACAACAAATCGGGGAACGTAAGCATCGCACTCCGATAACGGAAATGGCCCCTTCTTTGAACTAAAAAAAATGTGCTTTTTGAACTGCAAAAAAACTTTACTTTTGCGGTTATGGGTGAACCTTGGTACAAACGACTTACAGAAAATATACGCACTTCCACAAAGGAAAAGAAACAGACTCCCGATGGACTCTGGTACAAGTGCGTTCGGTGTAAGAAAGTAACATTACAAACCGATTTAGAACAAAATTTATACGTATGTCCGCATTGCGAATATCATACCCGAATTGGCAGTGAGGAATATTTCGATATCCTTTTTGATGGAGGCGAATACAAAGAATTATTTGAGAACCTCATTAGTGGTGATCCATTGGAATTTGTGGATAGTAAGCCATACACCAAAAGGATAGAAGAAACCATTATGAAAACGGGCTTGAAAGATGCTGCCCGCAGTGCCGTGGGTAAAATTGATCAGCACGATTTTGTGATTACCTGTATGGATTTCGGATTCATTGGAGGAAGTATGGGAAGTGTGGTAGGAGAGAAGATAGCGCGCAGTATCGACTATTGCCGCGAACACAAAATGCCTTTTCTAATGATCTCAAAATCGGGTGGTGCACGTATGATGGAAGCGGCATTCTCCTTAATGCAAATGGCAAAAACCAGCGCGAAACTGGCTTTGCTATCTCAAGATAAAATTCCTTATATCTCTTTACTTACCGACCCAACTACTGGAGGTGTAACCGCTTCTTTTGCGATGCTGGGCGATTTTAATATTGCCGAACCTGAAGCCCTCATTGGATTTGCAGGTCCTCGTGTAATTCGTGAAACCATTGGTAAGGATTTACCAAAAGGTTTTCAAAGTAGTGAGTTCCTGGTAGAGCATGGTTTCCTCGATTTTATTGTTCATAGAAAAAACCTTAAGAAACAATTGGTATTATTGGCCGATTTGTGGAAAGACAATAAAATACAACGTCAGGAAGGAAATATGATTGATGCGTAAGTTCATTCGCTGATGTTTTCATTCGCGAATTATAACTTACGATAATCACTTTCGACGCCAATTCTTTTTGGGTAATGACCTTTTTGTTATTGATAATAAAAATTTAAAACTGGACCTGTCCATCAATATTCATGGCAAAACAACAAATAGTTTTCTTTTGTAAGAATTGTGGCTACTCATCGCCTAAATGGATGGGTAAGTGCAATAGTTGTGGCGAGTGGAATACCCTCGTTGAAGAGGTGGTTGTGAAAGAAAAAAATGAACGGACACAATGGAAGGAAGATGCGAATGGAAAAAAGGCCATTCCCCGTGTTCGCCCATTAAGTGAGGTAGAAGCTGGTAATGAGCAACGCCTTGTAACCAATGATGCGGAGCTCAATCGGGTTTTGGGTGGAGGAATTGTAGCAGGCAGCGTAGTACTTATAGGAGGCGAGCCAGGCATTGGGAAATCAACACTGATGCTGCAAATAGCCTTATCTCTTAAAAGTCAAAATGTATTGTATGTTAGTGGTGAAGAGAGTGAGGCGCAAATAAAAATGCGCGCCGACCGTATTGGCACTATACCCGATCAATGTTATATACTCACCGAAACGAATACCAAAATCATTTCGCAACAGTTGAAACAACTGAAGCCCGAGGTGGTGATAGTGGATTCCATTCAAACCCTCTTCAGTGAAAATATAGATAGTACAGCAGGTAGCATCACTCAAATAAGAGAATGTGCCGGAGAGTTATTGCGCTTTGCAAAAGAAAGCAATACCCCCGTTTTTTTAATTGGGCATATTACCAAAGATGGAAGTATCGCGGGTCCGAAATTGCTGGAGCATATGGTGGATACCGTTCTGCAATTTGAGGGCGACCGTCACTATAGCTATCGTATTTTACGTACCATAAAAAATCGTTTTGGATCGACGGCCGAACTCGGAATTTATGAGATGCAAGGAACGGGATTACGACAAGTAAATAACCCCTCAGAAATTCTTATTTCGCAGCGTGATGAACCGGTAACGGGTGTTGCCATTAGTGCCGCACTCGAAGGCTTAAGGCCCATGCTCATTGAGATACAAGCTTTGGTAAGTGTTACTGCCTATGGTATGCCTCAACGTACCGCCACCGGTTTCGATTTACGACGCATGAGTATGTTACTGGCAGTGCTCGAGAAAAAATGTGGATTCCGTTTTGGCACCCAAGACGTGTTTTTAAATATTGCAGGTGGATTACGAATTGAAGATCCTGCAGTAGATTTGAGTGTGGTAGCAGCCTTGGTATCATCGAATCAGGAGATGGTAATTGACAGTAAAATTTGTTTTGCTGGCGAAGTAGGATTGAGTGGTGAGATACGCAGTGTGAATCGCATTGAACAGCGCATTGCCGAAGCAGAGAAATTGGGCTTCGAACAAATTTTCATTTCGCGTTATAATACCAAGGGCCTGAGTTTGAATAAATTTAAAATTGAAATTCAAACCGTGAGCAAGCTTGATGCCTTATTCTCACAACTGTTTGGTTAGTTTGCTAAAACTGCTATTTTTGTAAGAAACAAAACCACTTTATGCAAAAAATCTTCTTGTTGATCTTTGCTATTAGCCTAGCCTTGGGCATTGGAGCATGCCGTAAGAAAAATGGATGCACTAATAAATGTGCGAAGAATTATAATCGAGCGAAGAACGATGATGGCTCTTGCCAGTTTGTGAAACCGATAGTAGATTATGCACGATATTATCCGAATAGTTGCAAGCCTCCATATGGTGTGTATTTCAGTTCCAATGTAACCAATGTATCATGTGATACAAAGTATGAATGGAATTTCGGCGATGGGGTTACTTCTACGGATCAAAATCCTTATCATGTATTTAATGCCAGTGGGAGTTATACGGTTTTGGTGAAAGCCATTAATGGCAAGGAGGAAGGCACACGTCAGATAGTAATACAACTCGATACATTACAACCCATCATCGCCAATTTTAGTTACTACGCTGAGAAAGGAAGTTATAGAGCACCATCAGTCATCACCTTCTATAATTATTCGGCGTTTGCAGGGGAGTTTGTATGGGATTTTGGAGATGGTACTACATCTACCTTAACCAACCCAACCCATACCTATACCAGTGGAGGAAATTATATAGTATTGCTTCGCAGTAAATGTGGCACCCGACAAGCCACCTATTCACAAAGAATTAGTATTTCCAACGAGCCTGGAAGTATTGTTTTTACTAGGTTTAAGGTATATGGTGGAAGTCAGTCGTTATCCAAAGACAAGGGAACCCCGTTGTATGTAGAAATGCTTTATAATAATAACAGCAATATGCTAAGTAAAATTTATTTGTATAAAGAGTACCCTGCTACTTGGTATTTTCCAAGTGATATCGATGTGGGTAGTTATAAGGTAAACGATAATTTCTACACCTTCGATAATTTCACCTTCAAGATATGGCTCGATGAAATTGGGCTCAACGATAAGGTATTGAATTCGGTAAATGTTGATTACGATTATTTGCGCAAAAACCACTACCCAACAGTACTCGACTGGGATCAATACGGCTATCATGTAGAAGCCTTAGTAGATTATCAATAAAGGGTAATTATCTTCTTAAAGAATAATACGAATCGGATCTTCCAATAATTCTTTTAAAGTTTTTAGGAAGGCTGCACCAGTAGCGCCATCAACAACACGATGATCGCAACTCATGGTTACTTTCATCATATTGGCTGCTTTAAATGCACCATTACTTACAATCACGGTTTCGCGTGTAGCTCCCACAGCGAGGATACATGCATCGGGTGGATTGATTATGGCGGTGAATTCTTCAATGCCAAACATTCCTAAGTTTGAGATACTGAAAGTATTTCCTTCCCAATCGGAAGGTTGTAGTTTTTTATCTTTTGCTTTTTGAGCAAACTCTTTTACTTCTTTACTTATCTGAGATAATTTCTTACCATTGGCAAAACGTACTACAGGAACAAGCAAACCATCTTCAACTGCAACGGCAATTCCGATATTTACGTGGTGGTTAACGCGAATTTTATCGCCCAGCCAGCTACTGTTTACCATAGGATGGCGTGTAAGTGCTTCGGCTGATGCTTTCACGATGAAGTCGTTCACGGATATTTTAAATTCACCATTGGCATTGATGCTCTTGCGGCTTTCCAATACCTTATCCATGTTGATATCGATGGTAAGATAAAAATGTGGTGCACCATTCTTGCTTTCGAGTAATCGGCGGGCAATGGTTTTGCGCATTTGCGATACAGGAATTTCCTCATAGCTTTCGGCCATGAAGTTTCCAGTAACTGTAATTTGCTTGCTTGGGGTGCTGCTACCCGATTGAATATTTTCGAGGTCGCGTTTCACGATACGACCATTTTCACCACTGCCAGTAATTTGAGTTAAGGCAATTCCTTTTTCTTTGGCAATTGATTTGGCCAATGGAGAGGCTTTAATACGACTTTCGTCGGCGGTTTGGGCTGGTGCAGCCACAACGGTTATTTGGGTTGCGGGTGTTGATATTGCAGCAGGGGTATTCGTCGCTGCTGGCGTAACGGCAGCAGGGGTTGTTTCTTTAGGTGCTTCTGTTTTAGGAGCATCGAGCAACGCTTTCCAATCTTCTCCTGGTTCTCCAATTACGGCGATGATGGCGTCGATGGGAACTGCCTGACCAGCTTTAATTCCAATATGAAGGAGGGTGCCTTTTTCAAAATTTTCCAATTCCATGGTGGCTTTATCGGTTTCCACATCCGCAAGGATATCACCAACTTTCACCGAATCACCTTCTTTTTTGTTCCATGCCACGATAACCCCTTCGGTCATGGTATCGCTCATTTTGGGCATTCTTATAACTACAGCCATTGCTTTTTTTGTGTTTTTTTGAGAACCGCAAATATAAAAGTAAGTTAGTAATGTTGACGCATAAAATTTTAGGGTAATTATTGGGGCAGGAGTGGCAAAAGACAGCAATTTAAAGCCAAAGAAGCATAATTTATGGTTATGTATTATTGGTGTATTATTAATCACACGTCATTATAAACCTTCCAACTGAAATCTCCATATTGCCCCGTTAATTGATGCAAATATTTTCTAAGCCCTAACCTTGTATTTAGCCCCAGCGGGGCGCATCGCTAATAGGAATTAATCAGAAATGGTTGTGTACCGCAAGCCCCAGCGGGGCGCCCCGTTAATAGGAATGAATCGAAAATAATCGTGTACCGCAAGCCCCAGCGGGGCGTCCCGTTAATAGGAATTAATCAGAAATGGTTGTGTACTGCAAGCCCCAGCGGGGCGACCCGTTAATAGGAATGAATCGAAAATGGTCGTGTACCATAAGCCCCATCGGGGCGACCCGTTAAATGGGTTTTGATATTTTATGAATCCAAAAATTCATATAAATATTTTTCATCATAATCGATTTCAAATTTCTTTAATAAATCAAGGTATTCATCTTTAAACGACTTTTTTTGATGGTGTTCTTCTTGATTCAAAATATATTTTACAACCTGATCAATTTGGCTTTTTGAATATGAAAATGCGCCGTAACCTGCTTGCCAATTAAATTTATGTTGTGTCCAATGTGAATCATTAATGAATTTTGATGAGCCTGATTTTATATCCCTAACAAAATCAGAAATAGCAATATTTGGATCAATACTTACTAGAAGATGTATGTGATCGGGCATACAAAAAATAGATAATAATTTTTGGCCTCGTTTGCTGATTATTCCAGAAATGAATTTATGAAGAAATTCTCTGTTAGATTTAGGAATAAGGCTTTGTCTTCCCTGAGTTGCGAAAACAAGTTGAATGTAGATTTGTGATAATGTATTTGCCATAAGATTTTTTTATTAAAGCAAAAATAGTAATAAAATTTTTATTAACGGGACGCCCCGATGGGGCTAAATGCAGGGTGTTGCATAGTGGCTATTAACGGGACGCTCCTCTGGAGCTAAATACAACGTCGCGAATAATCAATACAATTAACGGGTCGCCCCATAGTTAATTATTTCATCAAATAACATATCGGGTGTTTTGATTATTCTGAGAAAAATTTAAACAGGCTATGATTCCAGCCCTTCCTCGCTCTTCTTTTCCTGCAATTCCAGGGCGACCAAGCCGGCCATAAAGCCCCAAATCATCACACCTACTTTATCGCTGTCGCTGTAGTTGTTAAGAAAGCCATGCACAAAATAGGTAGTTAAGCCCAGGAGTAAACAGGTGGCAATGATTTTATGTTCCTTGTTTTTGGTATGATAAATAAATCGCATCCCAGTTGATGTAAATAAAATAATAACCAATAAGAACGAACCAAGGCCAATGAAACCTGTCTCACATAATGGCCCGACATATTCGCTATGACTATTTCCTCCAATACCAAAATTGGTACTAATTTTTGTTTTTTCAAAGGATACTTGATACGGCGCATATTCAAATTTGTATACCCCTGGTCCCCAGCCTAGGATAGGTTTCTCTTTCCACATGCGTAACGCAGCATGCCATCGGTTGATACGCTCCAGGTTACTATCATCAGTACTTACATTGTAAATACTTTTTACATGTCCGCCAAAATCGTTGGCACTATCTTGTTTATTATCGCGAAGTACCATGCTAATTTGCTCCTTATAATTAAGGTAGATAAATGCACTAAAAGCACCGATAATAATGATGTTGCGCAATTTCATTTTCAGTAATAATGCAACAAAAAAAACGGCTGCTGCTACCAGGCTTACCCAGGTGGCACGTGTAAATGAAAATACCACACCCATAATTAGTATCACCAGAAATAATCCAATAACGAATCGCATAAAGTTGCTGAAACGAAATGTGCCGCTATAAGCTAAAAATCCAATAAGCACAGGCACAAAAAAAGCCATAGAGGCAGCATATACGCCATGATCGATATAGAAAGGTTTGGAAACCCAATACGCATCTTTTTGCAGAAAATTAAACTGACTATGATTGATAATGGTATACACCACGATGCCAATCATCGGCACCATATAACACCACAAAAAGCGTTTTATATTAATCGTTTTTGAAAATAGCTGTGCTGCTAAAAAATAAAATACAGTAATAATCCAAAGCTTATTGATGAAGAACTTGATGCTTACTTCGAAGCGGGTACTGAAGATGGCGGTAAATAAAATCCATCCCAAATAAAATAAAATTCCTTTGGTGAGCGGATGTTTTAAAATTCTTCGATCGATTTGGCCATCGATAAAAAATTTAATCCAGGAGCCTACCATCAATACAAACGTGATTGGTTCCGATGGGAAGTTCATCCCAAAACCTGTTCCTTCTCCAATATCTTTAATACTGATGGAAAGGGGCACTAAAAAGGAAATAACAAGGATTAAAATATCACTTCTTAAAATAGCAACCAAAACAATAGCCAAGACAATAGGAAATACCATGCCTACTTCAAATTCAAAATAAAGCAGTCCAGCCAAACTCAGCAAAATGAATGCGAGTCCTAGGCCATAGAACCATTTTAGATTAAGGGAAGTAGGTAAAAAAGAATGATTACTCATTGGCGTTAACCTGAGCGATGATATTATTTTTCTTGAAATAATCGAAGGCAATTAAAACCAGTAAACACATGAAGAAAGTAGTCATCATCATCGCCAAAGTAGTGATGATTGTACGAGGGTACACTTTCTCTTCTGATTTGCCGGCGGTATTTACCACGAACTTACATGGCAAGAACTGTTCGGCATCAATTTTTACTTTTTCGTATTTGGTTTGTAAATCACCCAAGGCTTCGCTCTCGAGTTTCAATCGCTCTTGGAATGAGAATTGAATGGCGCCATATTTTTGCAATGCTTCTACGGTGCGAGGGTCGGCATTTGCGCCTTTCTCAGCCAATCCACGGCTTTGCTCTTCGAAGTTATATACTCCCAAAGCTGCCAGCGACTTCAACGAATCTTGTATGATTTGAATTTGTTTCTTTTTGTTTTCGTATTGTTCTTCAACAATCTTCAAAGCTTTTATAGCCCATTCGCGTTGAATATTCATCTTTACGGTATCGAGCATATCGGCGATTCCATTGGCCATATTCGCAGCCATTTGTGGGTCTTCATCAGTTACACCAATTTCAAGAGAAGCATATTCTGTGCGTCGGTAGCTTACATTGGCATCGAATGCTTTACTGAGTTTGGTATATACATTTTTTTGGGAAGCATCAAGTTTATAGTGATTCATCAAATCGAATCGACCGATAATATCCCATTTCAATTTCTCCGATTTGAGGAGTTGTAATAATTGCTCCGCTTCTTCTTCGGCTCCAAATGCAAGCACATCGCGCTCTTTACCAGTAATACCTGGAAGCAATGCATTGGAGATGGAGTTATTCGTACTTGGGTAAAATACCACGCTACTTTGATATTGCGGGGTAATAACAAACTTACACACAATGAATGTAAGGATGCCTGCAATAAGTGTGATGATAAATAGGTGCTTGTACCAGCGAACTAGAAACTTAAGCAAATTGATAAAGTTAAATGAATACGATTGATTTTCCATGGGATAAAAATGCGAAAATAAGCAATCGTAAGTAGAATCGGGTAAGCCAGCGTAGGTAGCTGATAACCTGACTATAAAATATTTTTTGGAACTACCCTGCGAGTCATTGTTTTGAGCCGTTTCAATTTCCCTGCTTCTTCGTCGGGATTCTTATCCAGGGTAGTTTCCCAGGAATTCTCGGCTTTGAATTCTTCCTCCATTCCCTGGCCCACACTGGCTGCAATGGCATTGGAATAGATTACTGCTAAACATTCGGTATTCAAGTTAGCACTGCGTGGGTCGAGGTTAAACGTACCAATCACAGTAATTTTACCATCGATAACCATCGACTTGGCATGCAATCCAAAGATTGGAGTATAGTGTAATTTCTCTTGCAAGGCTCCTGTCATTATTCGAAATCGTTCGGCAGCATCGGGCCTGAATTCAAAGATACGCACTCCTGTTTCAAGAAGTGCCTTCCGATCGCGCTTATAACCGCTAAAGGCTTCTAAGTTATCGGTTGAAGCGAGGCTATTGGTGAGGATGCGGATTTTTACACCGCGCTGTGTTGCAGCTTTGAAAAGGGCCCTGCTCAAATCGGTGGTAATTAAATAAGGTGATTGAATATCGATGGAAGTTTGTGCATTGTTAACGAGGGCAATCAATGCATCGGTGCATACGCCACCACCATAGAGGCCTTTGCTTCCATCATTTTTTCCGGGAATATCTGATACGAAGTTTGCGCTATCTAGCCAGAGCAATTGGCCCGATTCACGAATTTTCAAAAAGGTAGCAGGCAAGGTCTCAATTCGTTTACGAACTTGTGGCCAAAAATTTTCTGGATTACATGCATAACGATGCAACCGCTCAAAACGAGTGGAGTCATCTGTTTGTGGGTCTTCTTCTTCCGAGATGAGTTTCGTCACATCCACCGCGAGCCAGCTGGTCCAAAAACTTTCAAAGGAATTTTTTACCGATTCGGTAGCCTTGCCAATCAGCAATACATCACGATCACGAAAATTATATTCATGGTCATAATCAAAATATTCATCGGCAATATTTCTACCGCCAGTGATGACTACTTTTCCATCGACGGTAAATGTTTTATTATGCATGCGCTGATTGGCATTGCTATACGAGGTGGCATATTTTTTTAGTTTGCCGAAAATATTTTTACCTAGGTTCACCCCAGGATTATAAATTTTGATTTCAATATTTTTATGTGAATCTAAGGTAAGCAAATCATGAATTCCTGCTTCAACCATAATATCATCGATGAGGATACGCACCTTAACCCCTCTATCGGCGGCACGTACAAGGTAATCACAGGCAATAAGTCCTACATTGTCGGTAGAGAAAATGAAGTATTGTATATCGATGGTTTTCTCTGCATACTCGGATAGCCAGGCACGTGCAATCATAGAATTGCCACCATCTTCCAATACATAAACACCCGTTTTTGTTTTCATCAGCTCCGTAAAAGGCTCGAGTTCCTTGGTTAAACTCACCGAATCGTTTCGATGAATATTGGTGCAGAAGTCGATGGGTTGCTCGGGCAAGGCGCCTGGGTTGGTTCCACAGGCAGCTAGGAATATCAGCAACAAGAAATAATATTTCGACATTAGTGCTTTGGATTTTCTCTTTTTAATAAAGGCAAGGAAGTAAGTTTTGCAATTTGTGTTGCACACGCATCACCTTCTGTGCTAAAAGCCCAAACAAAAAGTTGCTTAATTTGATTTGTTTTGCAAATACTTTGAATAGAAAGTGTGCTTAGATTTTTTACAATTCCTTGCCGGCGATACTCCTCCAATACCAAAGCCGAACAAAGGTAGATACTATCATAGCTAGCACCTATTGGAGTTTGTTCGAATAATTCTTTTTCGGAAATCGCCCCTTTTAAAAATGAATGCATCAATGCGGAGGTGGTTGGGAAAACAAGAACCCATGCTGCCGGTCCTTCGCCTTCATTATACTCGGAAACCGTTGCGGGATGAATTTGAAACAAGCGTTGAATCACCTCTTCATTCACATCCAATTGGTTGGGGTCGTGCTTTACCTCAAATACCTCATCAGCCAATTGTATCATGCGTTCGAATAATGTTGCCATGATTCGAAGGTAACAGAAATATAAATGTTCTCGAAAATTTTTATGAAGATGCTATTATTCTTTCTTCCCTTTGAAGGCTGCAAAGATGGCCATGCAATGCCCATGACCCAGGTCGAAGTCCTCTTTGAGCCATGCCACGATAGTACCTGCTTTAACCTCAGAATTCAATTTTCCTTTTTGAAGAAAACCTTTTTGTTCGGCGATCTTTTTAAAATCGTTGATATCCTTGCCAGTCTTGGCTTTGATATTATCGAGGTAGGCTTGAAATGACATCCTACAAATATAATAAATTTAGAGAATCCCTTCCAAGGTATTCAATGCCATATCGAATCCAGCCTCGAAACCCATTTCAATATGTCTTTGAAGTTGTGCTTCATCGCTATAAGAAAGAGCTATCTCTACTTTGGTTGTTTCGCCCGATGAAATGAATTGATAATGCCAGGTTGATACGGGAAGGGATAAATTCTTATTTCCTTCTGCATCACAAAAGTGAACAATTGCTTCGAAGTTATTCATGGCATTGATGGTAATAAATTCAACAATTGCCCAGTGCTGGTCGCCTGTTGGTCCTTCCATCATGTATAGCCAATGCCCTCCTTTTTCGAAGTTCATGATTTTTGTTTTGGTGATATATGGCTTGGGTGCCCACCATTGCTCAAGAAATTCGCTTTCAGTAAATGCACGCCAGGTATCTGCCAAAGGGGCGTCAAATGTTCTTTGTACTAGTAATCGATTATTGGAAAGATCTTTAATTATATTGGTTTTCATGGTTACTTAAATATTTTTTAAAATGGTATCTAGCTTTTCATATCCTTCATTTACTCCGAGCTCCATACTACTTGCCATCATGGCATCGCGATCGGATACTGAACGACATACTGAGTGAATGGTAACTCGGGTACGATGATTAGGCAACTCCTCAAATAAGGTGGTATCTAATGAAACATGTCCGCGATCGGGGATGCCTTCGAATTCGAAAGTTTGAATGATACGCTCAGGCGCACATACTTCGTGAATGGCACCGTTGAAGCCAGCAATTTCTTTTCCATTGCGAATGGCTTTGTATCGATAGGAGCCACCAGATACATGATTGAATTTATCGAATACAATGGTGAGATCTTTTGGCCCAAGCCATTGCGCTAAGAGTTTCGCGTCATTATGCGCCTGAAACACCAATTCGCGTGGGGCATCGAATTCGCGTATGATGGTCACTTCTTGTTTGCCAGGCTCGGCAATAATTTGGGTTGGATTTGGAGTGGTCATATTACTTTTTTTTGAGTTGGTTTAATACAATATCGAGTTTGTTGAAACGATCTTCCCATAAATTTCTGAATGGCTCCAGCCATCGATCTACCTCTTTCATTTTTTTTGGATTGAAATGATAATAAATTTCTCGCCCTGAAACTTCTTGCTTTACGAGTTGACATTCAGTAAGTACTTTTATATGCTTGGAAACCGCTTGCCTGCTGGTGTCGAAATGCTCAGCCAGGGCATTGGGCGTCATGGCTTGCATGGCTATTAAAGTAAGAATGGCGCGACGGGTGGGGTCGGCTATGGCCTGAAATACATCTCTTCTCATATTAAAATTATAATTACGTGCTACTAATTGGTTGCAAATATATATGCAATAAATTGGTTGCGCAAAATTTATTTTAATTTTTTTTAAGATGCCAGATAGCAGCTTAATATTGAGCTGATAAAAAAATTAGAGGAAGGTGATTTCCGAAAATTCGGCGATGGGTACGTAACCAATACGATGATAAATTTTATTTGATGTTGGATTTGATTTTTCAGTAAACAAACCACAGGATGCATAGCCTTGTTTTAGGATGGCATCGCTAACTGCATGTACTAAGGCTGTGGCATAACCATTGCCACGAAGTGAAGCAGGGGTATAAACCAAGCCTACGATTCCTACATGGGCAGTAGTTCTTACAATGGCGGCCATACTTACGATGACTTCATCAATAACCCAAAAAAATATTTGACCAGCATCAATCCAGCGCTGGGTGCTTCTGGCAATTTCTTCCTTGCTTTTAGGAGGGTCAATCAAAGCATCTTTTTCGAATTTATGTGTCCAGCCACATATAAAATTAAAATGCTCTTGCGTAGCGACCATCATCTTTCCAGGTGCAAATTCAATGGAGTTCAAAGAATGTAACTGATGAACCAATAGTCCTGTTTCTGCAATCTGTTCTTTCCCATAATGTTTTGAGAAAGCCTTTGCAATAGATTGCTCGCCAACCACACCATCCAAGGCGATAGAAACCTCCTGGTAATATTCGGCTAGCATTTTAACGGCTTCATCATCTGATGAAAAGTTTGCAATAATGGCTCTTGAAGCCGTCTTCATGGAAGAAGCCAAAATTTTTTCGTCTTTAATAATATTTACAAAGACATGGTTCGGATTGCTTTCCCCCGAAGCGACGATTGCGTTCGAAATGCCAAGGATTAAATTATGCTCAAGCTCCTTCTCTGCGAGCCTTTGTTGGGTAGCAGCTAGGTATTCGGATGCTTGTGAATAGGAAATGCGTTGCATAATTGTTGGGATTCAAAGATAGAAAATTTTGGATGTAAGGAAACAAAGTGTTGATATTCTTCTGGGCCTTACTTTAAACCAATCACTTAATTTTAGGTGTTCCATTTGAACATGGTTTATTCTCCTTCGCCAACTCTTTTATTTTTATCTTCGTGTCCTTATTTTCTTTTACAACCTTGAGTACACCTGAGCGTTCCGAACATCTTCAAACCATCCTAAAAAATTTACCCGACAACCCGGGTATATATAAGTATTTCGATGGGGAGCATAAGATAATTTATATTGGGAAAGCAAAGAATTTGAAGAAGCGGGTCAGCAGTTATTTTAATAAGCTTCACGACAATCGGAAGACGGCCATGCTCGTGACTAAGATTGAGAATATTGAAATAACCATTGTGGATAGTGAGATTGATGCATTGCTCTTGGAAAATTCCCTTATCAAGAAGCATCAACCCAAATTTAATATCAACCTGAAGGATGATAAAACCTATCCCTCAATTAAAGTAACCAACGAACGTTTCCCTAAGTTTTATCCTACACGCAATCGGGTGAAGGATGGATCAGAATATTTTGGCCCGTATGCCAATATCTCGATGATGCATACCATATTGGATATGATTCGTACCACCATTCCAACACGTAATTGCAATTTGATTTTAAGCGAGGCGAATATCAAGGCCCAGAAGTTTAAAGTTTGTTTGGAATATCATATTGGTAATTGTAAAGGCCCATGTGTTGGCGCCCAATCGGAGGAGGAGTATATGATTGCCATTGCACAAATACGCGATATCTTAAAGGGGAATATTGGTAGTGTAATTTCTTCATTGAAACAACAGATGGTAGCTGCAAGTACTTCCTTGAATTTTGAGGAAGCAGCACGAATGAAATACAAATTGGAAACTTTAGAAAACTATCAAAGCAAATCAACTATCGTAAGCAATAGCATTACCAATGTAGATGTATTTAGTATTGCGGAGGATGAGAAATATGCATTTGTGAATTTTCTCAAAGTGGTGAATGGAATGATTATTCAAACCAAGACGCTTGAATATAAAAAGATGCTCGATGAAAGTGGTCCAGAGATTTTAGAGATGGCAATCGCAGAGATTCGAAGCACTTATAAAAGTGATGCTCGTGAAATTATCGTGCCCATTGATTTAGAATTGAGCGACCCATCTTTTACATTACTCATACCTAAAGCTGGTGAAAAGAAAAAGCTACTCGATTTAAGTTTAAAGAATGCGATGTATTATAAGCGCGACCGACTAGAGCAATATGAAAAGCTTAATCCAGAAGTACGTGTAGACCGGTTGCTGGGCATCATGCGCGACGATTTACGCCTGAAAGAATTGCCAAGGCATATTGAATGTTTTGATAACTCCAATTTTCAAGGAGCCTACCCGGTAAGTGCCATGGTATGCTTTAGAGATGGGAAGCCAAGCAAAAAAGATTATCGTCATTATAATGTACAAACCGTAGAAGGCCCCGATGACTTTGCCACCATGTATGAGGTCATTAAGCGACGTTATCGCAGATTGCGTGATGAGCAGGAACCCTTTCCTCAACTTATTGTAGTGGATGGGGGCAAAGGCCAATTAAGCAGCGCCATGCAGGCTTTGAAGGATTTGGGATTATATGGTCAGATTGCAGTGGTAGGCATTGCCAAACGATTGGAAGAGATTTATTATCCCGAAGATCCATTGCCATTATATATCGATAAGAAGAGTGAAACCTTGCGAATCATCCAGCAAATGCGTGATGAAGTGCATCGATTTGGAATTACACATCATCGTAATCGAAGGGATAAGGGAACGCTCAAAAATGAACTGGAAGCCATTAAAGGCATTGGACCCGAAACCGCAGAGCAATTGCTTCGAGAACTGAAGTCGGTTAAGAAAATAAAGGAAGCTCCTTTGGAGTTACTCGAAAATATTATTGGAAAGGCGAAGGCCAAGTTGGTGAAAGATTATTTCACACCTCCGTTGTCCTGAAAATGACTCGTCGAAGGCATCTTTGAAAGTTATGACAGCTGCCTCTTTACAAGTGATACATGTATTGAAATTTGTATCTCAATCATCACCATCACGGATCATGGCATCACACCACCTAAATTCTTTACTTGTATTTGTCTAAAAGGAGCATATTCGGTTCGCACCTTGGCATAATGAGAAAATTGTTCTGGTTTTTCTTAGCTTACAACGCTAGATGCATTTTCATGCCGTATCTTTCATTGGAAATGTTTGTGGTTTGGATGCAAAGTTGCATTACAAATCCCATGGGAGTGTTATAGAATAAAGAGGAAAGGTTATATAATTCTAATAAGCAATAAAAATATTATTGCTTATTGATTTCAATAATCATCGCCACAGTATTTTTCTCCGTTGTTTCGGTTTGGAAAGCAATCTTTCCGTTGGTACCTGTGAAGTTTAGTCCTTTCAATAATCGATTACCGATAGCAACTTCCACACGTTTTTTATAATCGCCTGCCTTGTTGGTATTCATCGCAGTATTGATTGCTTTTATATCCAATGGCTCTTTAGAAATAATGATGGTGATATAATCCTGGTTGCCAATTTCGTCGAGTACCATGCTGTAATCGCGAGGAAATACGCGGGTTCCAGTGATGCCGCAATAGGCCGAATGTTTCTCGGTATATGGAAATAATACATAACTCGATTGATCGGTATCTTTTCCTAAAACATAGGTATAGCATTCGATGGTATTGGTGACTTCAATTTTAAATTTAGTTTTCTTTGAAAGGGTTTGCGCTGTGCGGAAAATATCTCCTTCATGTTGCAGTCCGTAATAGCCTTTCAAATTCTTGCTTACCAACCCTACAGTGATTCCCAACTTGGTATTATTTGGATTCGATTTTGATATCAGAGGATCTAAACCATAGGCTTCTACTACAAAGTATCTGAAATCTTTATAAGAAACCCACGCCACCCCATTATCGCCCCATTCAGGGCCCCAGCTATTCATAATTTGAAATCCACCCCTACCATTCTCCATATAATCGTCATAACCAATAACACACATACAATGGCCTCCAAATCCTTGTTTACTTAAATCCTCTTCTGTGGGGTGCCATACTTTTTTACCCATCATCTCTTGCATGAAGGTACCGCCTACTGCCATACCAATTATTACGGGTGCACCCTTGGCCAGGTTTTGTTTGATGGCCAACATATCAATCGTTTGATCGTCTCCATCTTTGGTTAAACGATTATAACCATTGATACGAAACTGATCGGCTTCTTCCAATTGAAACGCTTCGGGACGCTTGCTACAATCGCGATCATTATATCCAAATTTCTCAAAAGGAAGGGCACCTTTTTGTTGCATGTACTCGGCAGCACGCTGAATATATGAACCTTCACAATCGTTGTTTAATTTAATTTGGTTGTATAAAAATGAAGGACTGAAGGCTATTTTATTTGGATCCTCACCAGTAGCAGTTGCTTGCAAAATAGTGCGTGCTGCATACGCGCTTCCCCATCCCACGCAACTCCCTTGTGAGCCTTGATTTTGGCGATCGGGAGCGAATTTTAGTAAGCTAACACTTTCAGGTAGTTTTTCTTTATCGCTCAAGGCAGCGAATACTTCTGCCTTATCAAATTCTTTAGGATTTAATTCAGCACCAACACCATATCCATTTTTAGTTGCTTGGTTGGGAGCAACCGCATTATTACATCCACCTTTAAAAAAATAAATACCACCAATAATTATAACAACGATGAGAAGTTTTGGGTTACGCATTAAATAGGGCAGAAACATCCAAATCATGCCACCACCTGGAAAGCCACCACCACCACCTCCTCCGCGGTTATTATCATCATAATTATCCTGAGGAGAATTGTCCTCGTCTTGTTCCATTCTTACTGGCATATCTTAAAATTTATTGATGTTAAAATCAGAAAACTATACTCCACAAATTTGCTGAAAAACGGTGAATAAAAAAATAATATTTCACCCCTTGTTTACTATACATTTGAAGTTTTTTACGAGTATTTAAATTTCATAACAACGCGATTTTAGAAAGTATTCGCCGTGAGAGTAGACCCCGATAAACCACATATATTAATTTATAGCCTACTGGAGCATACCCAGTTGGGATACCTTATTGAGCCTTTTGTGGTGCAACTCAATGAGCAAAACCATTTGACTTTCACGCACCAAAGAATCTTCACCAAGACCCACGATTTATTTAAGGATGTAATCACCGATGAAGATTTAGAAATCATTAAAATTTTAGATGAGTTCGATAATGAACATATCACACGTCAGTTTTATCGTGAGAAGAAAAAAATCCGTCCTTCCGAATTTTTTCAAAAGCATTGTACGCCCGAACTCATCCAAAATCATATCAAGCCCTTCATTGAACGCCGCATGCAAGAGGTGCTTCCTATGCTTAAAAAGCGCCAGTTTTATTTGCAAGGGATCGGAAGTAACCCCGCAGCTTACCGACTTAGAATTGCGAGCGAGCCAAGTAGCGTGCTATTTCATTTTAGGCGCAATGAAATTGATACCCGCTATTTTGCAACAATAAAAAATGCTGGTCAGAAGATTGATTTCATGCAGAACAGCGCAAGTGTTATTTGCAATGAACCCGCATGGTTGCTATTAAATCGCACATTATATTTTTTTGAAGATGGAATCGATGGAAAGAAATTAACGCCTTTCATCAACAAGAAATTTATTCTCGTTCCGAAATCGGCAGAAGAAAAATTTTATAGCACCTTCGTTACCAAAGTCATCGAGAAGTATGATGTATACGCAGAAGGATTTTCTATTGATACCATTTCTAATAGCTTTATTTCTGAGTTGCAACTGCAACAGAAGCTGGATGGCACCTATCATTTTGTATTGTATTTCAAATATAAAATTGATAGTGTTCATTATCTATCTACCCGTGATGTATTGGTTCGATTGAACTATAAAAATGGAGAAATGCATTTCGAGCGCCTCAAACGATTTGCAAAACTCGAAAAGAAAATCCTTGCTATCCTCACAGAGAATGGGCTTAATGAAAATTTTGATAATGGCTTTGAAAGCAACAGTAGCAGCCTCTCCGACCTTATTTCCTGGGTTGCATCACACGAAGATATTTTAAAGGAAAACAATATCAAGGTTGTGCAAACGCAAGAGAAGAAATTTGTTTTCTCACGCACAGAATTACAAATAAATGTAAGTAAGGTCAACGATTGGTTTGATGTGCAGGCAATGGTGAAATTTGGAAATTTTGAGATTCCATTTATCCGACTAAAAAATCATATCCTCCGTAATATCCGAGAATATTCATTACCCGATGGCACAGTAGCAATCATTCCTGAAGAGTGGTTCTCGAAGTATGCCACCATGTTTCAATTAAGCGAACAGGATGATGATGAGATAAAAATTAAGGCATATAATTATGGACTCATCGAAGATTTGCAGACCGGCAATGATTCGCGTATCATCAATCCATTATTGATAGATAAAGAAAAAATAATTCCTTCCGTGCCATTGCCTGAGCACCTTATGGCAACCCTGCGACCTTACCAAAAGCATGGTTTTGATTGGTTTTATTTCTTGCAACAATATAATATTGGGGGAATTCTAGCCGACGATATGGGCTTGGGTAAAACTTTGCAAACGCTGGCATTGCTTCAAAAGGAGAAGGAAGATATGCAGCATACCAATGAGTTAAATAAAGTTGATGATCTGACCAAACAAACGGAAGCCATACCGGAAATTATTTCTCCTGAAGAAAAATCGAAGCCAGATGTATTTCATCAAACGGTTGTTCAGCTCGATATCTTTGGTCTCTCCGATTTGCCCGAGAATAGCGGAAAAACCGTCACCGAACAAATTGAACACGATTTACAAGCTCCTAAAGAGAAGAAGGAACCTCGGCGCACTAGCCTTGTCATTGTTCCAAGCAGCTTGGTTTATAACTGGTATAGTGAAGCAAAAAAGTTTACACCAAAACTAAGATTCTATATTCATAGCGGTAATCAACGAATTAAATCGTCACAAATTTTTGCTCTTTATGATGTGGTGATTACTACTTACGGGGTGCTTCGTAAGGACATCAATATTTTCAAGCCAATATACTTTCATTATATCATACTTGATGAAGGGCAGGCGATAAAAAACGCCTCCTCTTTGGTAGCACAATCGGTGTATGAATTGCAATCGAAATACCGGCTAGTACTTACCGGCACTCCCATTGAGAATACCTTACGTGATTTATGGAGTCAATTACATTTCTTGAATCCAAAGTTATTGGGAACTCAGAATTATTTCAACCAACATTATACGATCCCTATTGAGAAAAATAATATCACACAGAAACTTGATGAATTGAAAGTGATTACCCGACCATTCTTATTGCGACGTACTAAGGAGTTGGTGGCCCCTGATTTGCCGGATAAAACAGAGTTCATCGTGAATTGTGATATGACCGATGAACAACATGAGATGTATGAAAGGGTGAAATCGGAATACCGCAACGAAATCATCAAAACCATTGCTGAAGAGGGGTTTTCCCGTTCCAAGTTGCAAGTGCTTACGGGCTTAATGAAATTGCGTCAGATTGCCAACCACCCGCTCTTACATGAAAAGGATTATCGGTTTGAATCCGGAAAGTTTAATGATATTGTAGAAAAAGCACAAAGTGTAATCGATGAAAATCATAAGCTCTTATTATTTTCTCAATTCACTTCTTATTTGGCTTTGTTCCGTAAACATTTCGATGATTTAAAAATTCCATATGCATACCTCGATGGAACATTAACCCCAGAGCAACGCCGGGATGAAGTTGACAAATTTCAGAATAATTCGAATATTAAAGTGTTTTTAATATCTCTAAAGGCGGGAGGTATTGGTTTGAATTTAACTGCTGCCGATTATGTATTTCTGGCCGACCCTTGGTGGAACCCTGCGGTGGAGGAACAAGCCATCAGTCGTGCACATCGAATAGGGCAGGATAAGAAAGTATTTATCTATAAATTTATCTCTCGCAATACATTAGAAGAGAAGATTGTTGGATTGCAACAACGCAAAACGCAATTGGCAAAAGAGATCACCGATAACGATGAGAATTTTTTCAAATTCCTCGATGAACAAGAAGTGAAAGGACTTTTCGAATAATTATTTTTCGTTGATATTATTCGATTCTGATTCGTCGCGCTCATTACCCCAGAAATCGAAAATACTGTGATTCGCGAAATGGTGCATTTGTTCTTCCACGGTGGTCAATACCTCTTCAAAAAAAGTAATTTCTACTTTCGATGCACGTCCTTGTGGGATTCTTTGTGTGGGTACTATTTTAACCCCATCATAAATTCCTTGAATTGTAATCATATATGCAAATATTAAAGATTTATATTTACAGCATGTTTACGTAATGTAAACTAATTGTTAAGCATTTTAGATAGTATGCACGATCAATATACCCTTCAACAACTGGCATTGCGCAATGGGCAGGATAGGCCCGAAATCTGGATTGCATACCAGGGTTTAATTTATGATGTATCGGGGAGCCGCCTTTGGTTTAATGGGAAACATTATGAGCATTGGGCCGGACAAGATTTAACCGATGAGCTGAAGGATGCGCCACATACCGAAGCCGTATTCGGTCGATTCAAAGTGATTGGTGAGATAAAAAAATAAATAGGAGCTTTTGTACTCTATTCTTCAAAATCTAATCCTTGCTCAAGTGTTTTCTTATTGATTGATTTTTCAAGCCATAATAATAAACTTGGCAAGAAAAGCAGGTTGGATATTACCGCGACAATCAAGGTAAATGAAATGAGGATACCCATACTGATGGTTCCTCCAAAGCTTGATACAGTGTAGATAATAAATCCAAAGAACAATACAATAGCGGTATAAAGCATACTTACACCAGTTTCGCGCATGGTATTGCTAATAATTTTCGAGATGGTATTATTATGTTGCTTGAATTCATGACGATATCGGTTCAAGAAATAGATGGTGAAATCGCTACTCAATCCGTAAGCAATACTGAAAATTAAAATTGTGGATGGTTTCAATCGAATATCCAAATAACCCATTAAACCGATGGTTATGATAATAGGTATCAAATTAGGTATGATAGAGATGAGTACCATTTGCCATGTACGGAAAAGGTAAATCATGATCAGCGTAATAAGTATGAATGCTAGAATCAAACTATCTACCAAACTACTTTCCATATATTCATTTCCTTTTAAGAAGATGAAGCTAGTACCAGTAATGTGCACGTCGTATTTTGCGGAAGGAAAAATCGAATCGAGCTGGTGCTTTAATGAGTTTGTAATAACTTTAATTTTATTAGATCCTACATCTGCCATCTGCGCTGAAATGCGAATGACCCGCTGATTACTATCGATCATGGCACGTAATAGCTGTTCGCCACTACTGTGCTTTCCAATGGCATCCGACATAAAAGCAATTTCCGATTCGTCGGGCAATGAATACATAGTGCTATCGCCAGCATAGAAGGCCTGCTTGCTAAATTTCAATAACTCGATAACACTTATTGGTTTTGCAAATTCGGGATACGTGCTAATAATTTGTTGTGCTTGATCTACCTTATTGAGGGTTTCGAGGCTACGAATGCCTTTTCGTTTCTTTGTATCAATCAATATCTCGTAAGGCATAACACCCCCAAAATTCGTTTCAAAGAAATTCAAATCGGTAACAATTTTATCTTTCTGAGGAAGGTCATCGACCATATATCCCACCGAACGCAATTTGAAGAATCCCCCCAGAGCAATAATTAATACTATTGCTGTTGTAATATAAATTTGTTTGCGATGATGAAATACCAATCGATCGAGAAATGCAACGATTTTATCCAAGGAGCGATTATCCAGGTGTTTGGTTTGTCGACGACTCGGCGCAGGCAAGAAGCTAAATATACAAGGTACCATCACCAAAGAAATGATGTACATACACATGATACCCAATGCAGCGACTACTCCAAATTCTTTCAAAATTTGAGTACCCGAAAAGTAAAATACCCCAAAGCCAATGGCGGTGGTAGAGTTGGCAAGTAAGGATGCAATCCCAACTTTTGAAATGATCGTACGTAAAGCTCCAAACTTATCCCCGCTGAGCCGGTATTCATAATGGTATTTATTGAGGAAGTAAATACTATTGGGCACCCCAATAACTATAATGATACTAGGGATGAGGCCTGTAAGCATGGTTATTTTATAACCAGCAATAACAATAAATGCCACCGACCAAATGCCACCGATAGCCACTAAGAAAATTGGAATGACTACCGCAGTGAATGAACGGAAAAAGAGTAGAAGTATAAGTGCGGTTACGAGGAATCCAAGGATGATGAATCGAACCACCTCCTTACTGATACGCGTAACATACATCGTACGAATGAGTGGTAATCCTGATAAATGTGTTTCAATCTGATGCTCATTCTCGAATTTTGAAGCTAAATCCTGAATGCTATTAACCAGGCCTATTCGATCAATATGATTGAGTTTGAACGTATCAAGAGTAATGGCCATCAAGGTGGTCTTTGTATCCTTACTGTATACCAATTGACGATAGAAGGGCAGGTTTAAAATTTTATCTCGAATATCATCTACCTCGGCCTGTGTTGTTGGCATCTGCTTGATAATAGTATCGAGTTTGAATTGCCCGGTAGTACTATCAGTTATAATATTTACTAAAGTGCGAAAGGAAAGAACTCGCTTTACTCCATCAATAGCGGCAACATCATCATTGAGTTTGCACCATTGTATGAAGGTTTCTTTTTCAAAAAGATGATCACTTTGAATACCAATAACCATTACACTTCCATCTTCCCCAAATTGTTTTTTGAAGTTTTCGTAAAATACATTGTCGGAGTCGTTGGCGGGAATTAATTTTTTGAAATCGTAGGAGACTTCAATATTCTTAGCATAAAAAGAGAGGATAGCGGTGAGGCCTAAGATCAATGCGATAATCCATAAACGAAAACGAAGAACCCAGGCCGCAAATTTTACCCACATATACTATTTGAATTTTGATTTCAAAAGTAATGATTTCTTGTTATATAACTTTTTGAGGGTTTTAGTTCATGAAATTCCTCTTTTGTAGAACAGATTGTATTGATAGCTTTCAGTTTTGGTCATTTCTTGGTCAAGAAAAATTCATTGCCAACATATAGGGCACTAATTTTATCTTTGAAGCGTTATGGCTTATATGAGAACTCGATTTTTACTTCTTTCATTTATTATTTCAATAGGCATGTTTGCACAACCAACTGCTTTGGGAACATGGAACTCCTATCTCTCCTATGCCAATATGAAATATCTTACTCGTGCCCAGCAAATGATATTTGTTGGTGGTCAGAGTGGGATGTTCTCCTTCAACACTGAAACCGATGAGGTAAAGCGTATTAATACGATTCATGGATTATCAGAATTGGATATTGCTGTGGTGAAATACGATCCAGAATCGAAGGCACTCTTTATTGGATATGAAAGCACAAACATTGATATACTCTATCAAAGTGGAACTACAATTAGTGGCATTGAGGATTTTTATAAGTTTCAAGTATCCGATTTATCACGATATAGTGTAGTAGGTACTAAAACCTTACATGACGTTTATTTTAAGGATCAATTTGCCTATATCTGCACCAGCTTCGGAATCATAGTATATGATATGACCCAACGAGAAGTGAAAGACTCCTATTTAAATATAGGCCCAGGTGGCGCTGTTCCCGATGTGTTTGGAGTAACCATCAGTAATAATAAGATTTATGCTAGTACCAATTTTGGAGTGATTCAAGCCAATAAAAATGATACTGATAATTTGAGTAACAGTATTTCATGGACCATCATCACCGATATAACAAAGCATGAAACTTCAGGGCATATCACTTCTTTCAATAATAAAATTTATGCGGAGGTAGATAGTGTTTATAAGGTGTATAATGGTTCTACCTGGTCGCTTTACGAAACCAATATCAAACATACTTTATTTGGGTACGATATTTTCAATAATCAATTGCTAACTGCTAAAGAGGATGGATTTTATATTGAAGATATGGCTGGCACGCGGCAATATGTGGTAGAGAAATTTCCTGAGATGGCTGTATTAACTAACGACCATGTTTGGTTTATTAAGAAAGACAATGGTTTGATTGATAAGAAAATTTCTGATGCGTCGGTGCGATTTCCATCTCCTTTGGGCCCGCGTTTTAATGATGTATTTTCATTGAATTATAATAATGATAAAATGTGGGTGATGGGTGGTAAATATAGTCAACGACTTGAGCCAGCATACAGTCCAACACAATTTTATGCAATTGAGAAGTATGCCCCAATTTACTATCCTTATAATGCTCCAAATTACAAAGCCTTCGATACCCTACGCGATTGTGCTGTATCGGCTACTAGCAAGGATGGGAGTCATACGTATATCGGAACATTTAATTATGGACTCATAGAGATGGTTAATGGAGATATCACCAATGTGTTGGGCACGGCAGCACCAGGCAATTTTACAGTACGTAATGGTACTGCTGGTGGGGTGAAAGTTTTGGGACTAGCCTATGACCAAGATGATATTTTATGGGCAGTGAATTTCCTCTCTGGTCCATATCCAATTCATTGCAGGCTGAGCGATGGGACATGGAAAAATTTCACCATTAACGGGCTTCTTGGTACACGAGATGTATTGGGTAAGGTGGTGATTGATCATAATGGAACCAAATGGGTCCGCACGTTTGAGTCGAACGGCTTACTCGCATTTAAAGAATTAGATGTGAATGATCGCGATAATGTGAATGTTCGATTATTGAACGATCAGAAGGGGCAGGGTGCCTTAGCAAGTAAAGATGTACAATGCGTTGCTATTGATTTAGATGGAGAAGTATGGATTGGAACCGGAAATGGGGTATCGGTAATAAGCAGTCCGAGCCGTATATTTGAGCTAGATGCTCCCGATTCGCGCACACCCTATGTGCGTGAAGGTTCGGTGGGAGTGCCACTTCTTCAATATGAAACGGTAACCGCCATTGAAATTGATGGTGCCAATAGAAAATGGATTGGCACTCGCAACGGCTTATGGCTTTTTAGTAGTGATGGGTCGAATGCATTGAAGAATTTCAATATCAGCAACAGCCCTTTGTTTAGTAATAATATTATCGACCTAGAGCTCAATCCTAAAACTGGTGAATTATATATTGCAACCGATAAAGGATTGATGACATTTAAAACAGACGCTGTTTCGGCAGAAGAAGATTTTGGGGATGTATATACATATCCCAATCCAGTACGTCCTGGATATACTGGATCTATCGCTATCAAAGGACTGATTGCTGATTGCATTGTTAAAATTACGGATATCGCAGGCAATCTGGTATATGAAACGGTTTCTAATGGCGGTATTGCTGTATGGGATGGCAACGACTTTCAAGGGCGCAGAGCGAGTAGCGGAATTTATATTGTATTGGCATCAAATAAAGATGGTACCAAACATTTTGAAACGAAAATTGCTTTTGTAAATTAAAGGCACACTTAAATTTTCAATATGCCTAGCACACTTTTAATCTTGAGTTCGAGCACTCCAAACAGTGCCTCCTTAATAATACCCCCCGACATTTTAGATTGACCTTCTTTTCTATCGGTGAAGATGATAGATTCTTCCTTGATATCAAAACCCGAGCGCCATGCTTTGAATTTCATTTCAATTTGAAAGGCATACCCTTTAAATTTAATGGCATCCAAATTTAATTTTTCTAATACGCGGCGATGGTAGCATACAAAACCAGAAGTGGTATCACGAATACTCATGCCTGTAATAATGCGAACATACATACTGGCATAATAGCTAAGAATAACGCGGCTCATAGGCCAGTTTACCACATTTACTCCGTTTACATATCTAGAGCCTACCACCATATCGGCTGGGGCTGTAGTGCAAGTATGATAAAGATTTAGCAGGTCGTCGGGGTTATGGCTGAAGTCGCAATCCATCTCAAAAATATATTCATACTCCCTTGCAAGGCACCATTTAAATCCTGCGATATATGCAGTACCCAAGCCTTGTTTACCAGCTCTTTCGAGTAGATGTAAATTAGGAAATTCTATCTGTAATTTTTTTACAATATCTCGGGTACCATCGGGAGAATTGTCGTCAACAATTAATATATGTAAAGGTAAAGCCAGCGATACCACCTTGCGTATCATGCGCTCAACATTTTCTTTTTCGTTGTAAGTGGGTATTATAACTATGGCTTGGCTCACGGTGCGCAATTTAGATTAAAGTAAGGAAAAACGAAAAGTGAAAACGATTTTTAACAAGCATTCAATAACTACCGATCATTGTTTCGTTAATTAGGCTTTGTTGAGAGTAAATGCAAAAGTAGTACCTACATTTTTTGCACTTCTTACATTGATGGTTTGATGGTGTGCACTAATGATATGTTTCACAATGGCGAGTCCAATGCCACTTCCTGCCTGGCTTCTGCGGCTTTTATCAACGCGATAGAAGCGTTCGAATAGGCGAGGGATATGTTCTTCATCAATACCTTCTCCGTCATCAGTAATTTCAATTAGCACTTGCTTATCCATATCAAAAAACTTAATAGTAGTGGTACCATTCGTCTTACCATATTTTATAC
The DNA here is from genome assembly GCA_903910445.1 of uncultured Bacteroidota bacterium. GTDB lineage: Bacteria > Bacteroidota > Bacteroidia > UKL13-3 > UKL13-3 > CAINMV01. Next base: position 35,623 of record CAIVZR010000006.1, on the reverse strand, counting down.
TGTTATCGAGTAGGTTGGTGATTACTTGAGCCATCTTCTCGCGATCGGCTTCTACCACTCGTTTATCGAGAGAAGTAAATTCAAAGTTAATATTTTTTACTCTTGCATTTTCATCGAGGGTGAATGCAATTTCTTTGATGAGTGATACAATATCAAAATTGGTAAGGATCAGTGGCATTTCACCAGTATCAAGTTTCGACATCACATCTACATCGGCTACTAGTGCACAGAGTCGGTCGATGTTTTTTTCGGCTTTCAAAAGAAAGGCATCGGCAATTTTCCGGTCGTCGAGCCCACCATCAATAAGTGATTGAACGTAACCTTGAATATTAAATAAAGGTGTTTTTAATTCATGGGAGAGGTTTCCCAGAAATTCTTTTCGATAATCAGAAATTTTATTGAGCGTATCAATCTCAATAGCTTTCACTTGTGCCCATCGAATCACTTCTTGCTCAATCTGATTCAGTGGATCGTCACTAACATTATTGCCTAGTGCCTGCTTGAGCTCTTTACCTATTTTTAAGTTGGAAATAAGTTTATAAACCAAACTAATTTTACGTGCAATAAATCGTTCGAAAGCAAGGATGGTAACAAAAAAACTAACCACAAATGCGATGCCCCCTAGTATTGCGGCATTGCGCCAGCCATGAAGCAAAAAAACACCAGAAATATAAATTACTAATGCGATGAGGAGCGAAACCAAAAACGAAAGGATGCGTGGTTTCATAACATGGAATTAAAATTAAACTTTACGAAATACTCTAAGTTCATCCATATTGGGTTCGGATGCGCCACCTTCTTTTTCTAGGGTTACCCCAAAGGCTTCGGCACGAGGTGTACTTTGCATGATTTGCATCTCCTGCATATTAATCATTCCCAAGCTTACCGGTTTGCCATCGATCATAGCCCATAGCTGGTATTGCATTCCAGTTGGAGGCTTTGGTAAATTACCAGGGTTAATGGCCACATCTTTCTTCAAAGAGCACCAATAAAGCAAGATGAAATTATCGCTACTATCTTTTCCTTCAATTCCTACCAATTTATATTTGCGTGTGGTGGTACGATTGAGGAATTCAATTTCAGAAGCATTATGAGCCAATTCAATTTTGATATTGCTGATGGTATCGTTGAGTGGAACGAGTGCTTCCACTTGTTTTTTGTATGTCTGGGATTGGTTCCAAAAATAGTATGATAAGCCACCCATCAAAATAAATCCAATAATACTGGCAGCATAGGCCCAATTAAATCGATTGGTTTTAAAGTCAACCTGAAAAGTTCTGTTACCCGATTTAATATTCTTCAATACCTTATCGAGTGTCGCTTGATTAGGAGCCTTCTCAAAACTTTCAGCAAAGTTTACCAAGTCATTTTCTATACGCGAGATTTCCTGACGCAGATCGGCATTCAAATCAGCAAGCAAGGCAATTTCACGCATCTCACGCTCGCTTAGCGCGCCGCATACGTAAAGTTCCAATTTGCCTGATTCTATGATTTCTCTGGTGTTCACTGCTTTAAAAATTTAATATCGTTGTGATGAGAGCTATGATGATTGCAAAATATTTACGCAATTCGAGGATTGCATTTCGGCTTCGCGTTTTAATGGTACCCAATGGAATCTTCAAAGCTTCTGCTGCCTGAATTTGGGTGTATCCTTTCAAAAATATCATATCAATCACTTCCCTCAACTCTGGTTTCAATTTCTCCACTACTTTCGCTACTCCTATATGATCGGGAGTAATTTCAGTACTGTGATCTCTTTCAACATTTACGGAAGTTTCAATGTTTTGGTTTTTGGCTTCGTTCTTAAAATCCTTGCTACGCGTTTTATCGATGGCGATATTGCGGCAAATATTTAGCATCCATGTAAAGATGGTGCCCTTGCTTTTATCGTAGCTTGAGGCATTCTTCCAAATTTTTAAGAAACCATCTTGCAAAGCCTCTTCGGCCATTTCGTCGCTACGTACAATTTGAAAAATAACATTGTATAAGGCTTTCGAATAGTTTTGATATAAAACTTCCAAACCTTTTTCATCGCCGTCTTTCAACAGTTCAACCAGTTCTTCTTCGGTGATGTTAAATTTCTTTCTCAATGGAGTTATTTAGCGGGATATCGTTGCAAACGTAATCAAAATTGCGTACTAAAAAGGAAGATCGTCGTCCTGGGTTACATTAAAGCTTTCGCTGGTTCCTGAACTCGCTGGAGTTTCGGAGGTATTGTTCTTTGGGAAATTTTGTGGAGCTGCAGGCGCCGCGTTGGCAGTTCCTCCTACATTGCGTTCTACCTTCCAGGCTTTGATATCGCTGTACCATTTGCCTTGATATTCTCTTGATTCCACGTCAAAACTCACCTTCACCTCTTCACCAGCTTGAAATACCTGAGATTGTGCGATGGTGTCGCCCCAAGTAGTGAAGCATACCTTTTTCGGGTATTTTTCATTCGAAGTTTCTACTACGAATCCGCTTTTTTGCCATGTGCCATTCTTTCCTTCACCTGTTGTTATAGGCAGGTGCAACGATAACTTTCCTGAAATATCCATTGAAATAAAATAAAATTAGAGAGTACAAAAGTATTCCGTTAAGGCTAAAACACCAAACTCAATTGTAAATTTCGGTTGTAGATGCTGCCACCCCCACCCAGGTATGGATAAAAGGGTAATACTAACTGATTAGGAGCGGGATTATTAACGTCAATCAATCCATAATTAAATTGTAATTGCAATCCAACACGTGGGTCCATTTTATATAATAATCCAGCACTAACACCGAAATCATATTTCTTAATACCTATAGAAATTGGTTGAGGTACGGCTTCCTGGGTTTTATATGCATCTTTTCGGAATACTACAGAGGGCATGATTCCAACATAAGGGATTAATTTGGCTTTTTTTATAAATGAAAATTGCATTGTAATGGGGATGTCTAAATAAAACAAGGCAAGTTTATTTAATGAAGAAGCGGTACCATAATTAAAATTGGCTCCTTTTACATTCCCAATAAAATCGATTTGCAAAGCCAATACTTTATTTAACTTGTAATTGGCGTATAACCCAACATCCATTCCTATATAAGTCGATTTGTGGGTGAGCTCAGCCGATTTTAAGTTGCTAAAATTAATACCAGCTTTAACCCCAAGATGGAGGTTCGGATTATCATCGAAATCGGTACCACTTATATTGTCATTTTGTGAAAAAGCAGCCGTTATCCAAAACAACATCATGCCTAACAACACCCAAAATCGATTGGGAGTGGAGTTGTATTGTAATGGATTTGACTTATTCATGATTATTGAGAACGCCAATAGCGGCAATTTATTTTTTATTTTGCGTTAATAGTTTCTTAAATCTGTTTTCCTTTCATGGCTTGTGCAATGGCAATATCCATGAGTCGTTCGGCAAATGGGGCAGTATACTCATTAAGCGCCTCGTTATATTTTAGTACACTATTTTTGTCATTGGTTGCAAGGGAGGCACGCAATTCTTCGATTTTTTGTTTTGTTCCGCTTATTTCTTCTGCACTTAACATACCCGAATTCTTTTCCAAAAATCTTTCGGTAAGATAAATGAGTTGTTGTGCTTCTGTTTGTGCTTCAATAATCATCCGTGTGTCCACATCTTTCTGAGCATTCACTAGCGAATCCATCAGCATCTTCTCTACTTCGGAATCGGTTAATCCATATTGTGGTTTCACCTCAATTACTTGCGAAACACCGCTTCTAAGTTCTTTAGCGGTCACTGTTAAAATACCGTCGGCATTGAGTTGGAATCCCACCTCCACTTTGGGCAAACCAGCAGGCATGGCTGGAACACCTTTCAAATCGAATGTTGCCAACTTCCGGTTTTCTGCAACCAAATCGCGTTCTCCTTGATATACATTGATTTTAATATTGCTCTGTCCATCAATTGATGTGGTGTATTGACGCGCTGCACGTGTAGGAATTTTACTGTTTCGAGGAATGAGCGTATCCATCAATCCGCCTAGTGTTTCAATTCCCAAACTCAAAGGCGTCACATCCAAAAGTAATATATCACTTCGGTTACCCGCCAAAATATCGGCTTCAATGGCAGCACCTAGCGCTACTACTTCATCAGGGTTGAGGGCATCAAAGAGGAGGGCGCCTTTAAAAAATTCGTCCACCATTTTCTTTACCAATGGGGTACGGGTACTTCCACCCACCATAACTATATTGCTTATTTCACTGAGTTGTAAGCCACTGTCGGCAAGGGCTTTTTCACAACAGTCCATGCTTCGTTTTACAATGGGAAGAATTAATTCCTCAAATTTCTCTGCCGAAATGCAAAGGTTCCATCCATTTTCTTCTAACGAAACTTCTTCCACATAGCTTAGCTGTTTTTTCAATTCTTCCGCTTTGAGTCGAAGCCACTGACTTAAACTTTTATCAGCGAGAATTTCATCACGGTTTTTTTGATTTGCTTCCATCCAATAATTTACGATGGCCTTATCAAAATCATCTCCGCCCAAGAAAGTATCACCATTGGTACTTAACACTTCGAAGATGCCTTGCTGAAGGCTTAATATAGATATATCAAACGTGCCACCGCCGAGGTCGTACACTGCAATGTTTTGATGTTCATTTTTATCTAAGCCCAAACCATAAGCCAAGCTGGCTGCCGTAGGTTCGTTTACAATGCGCAATACATCTAAACCTGCAAGCCTTCCTGCATCGCGAGTAGCTTGACGCTGAGCGTCGTTGAAATAGGCTGGAACCGTAATAACGGCACGCTTCACTGGGGTTTTAAGATAATGCTCGGCTCTCGATTTAAGTTCTTTTAGAATGAGTGCTGATATTTCAATTGCTGTATAGTACTTATCGTGAATTTTTATTTTGATAAGTCCTTCCGAATCTTCATCCAAAATTTTATAACCAAAATACTGTTGGATATTTCCTAAATCGCTGAAACTCTTACCCAATAAACGCTTTACAGAGTAAACCGTATGTTGCGGGTCGTCGATGAGGTGTTGTTTCGCCTCATTTCCAACAATTACTTCTCCTGAAGCGGTAAAGTGAACGATAGATGGTACAATAGTATATCCATCCATATCGTTTAATGCGTATGGTTGCTGATTGGAATTAATGAAGGCTACCAAACTATTGGTAGTACCCAAATCAATTCCAACGATAATCTCTTCTTGTTGTATACTGCCGGTGGCAATATTAATCCCTACTTTAGCCATTATTGTATGCTAACTTTTGCGCTTAAGTTTAGCGCGGCAAAAGTTCAATGCTGATAAAAATGCAAATTTAAGGGTTTTGATTGAAGCGCAAGGAAATAACTATCAAACCCAAGCAGGGATAGCATTCTGATTGAGAATTACTTGAGGGTTTCGACCCGAATAATATTCACAGGACAATTTTTAATTGCCAATAATGTTTCTTCCAGTTCATCGTCACCCACGGTGATCGAATACCAACCCTTCTTTTCGGTGCCACCAATGAGGGTGCATTTACCATCCTTTTTAGAGAGGCGCCAACGAAATTTAGACACCTCAACACAGGCATTGCAACCAATACATTTCTGCCGTTGTTGGGTTATCCGGATCATGTGGCATCCACGAGTTTATAGAGTTTATCTGATGGTCGAATTTTTGTTCCAACAGCCACAGAAAATATATCTCCTTTTTGCACTTGATTTGTTTTTTTATCATCCAAACGAATTTCATTCACCACCATTTGCACTACGCCCGTCGTAGGTCCAATGATAATAATTTCATCACCAGTTTCTAATGAATGCGATTCCAATTGAAATTCGCCAACACCTACTGCATCAAAATAATTTAGGCCTCTACCAATATGGATTTTGCGTTTTGTGGCTTTCGATCCGTATTCATTATTCCATTCTCCCATAGTTCTCCCCAAATAGTACCCATCCCAAAATCCGCGATTATACACCGTGGCAAGACGCTCGGTCCATTCGGCTACTTTTTCTTTACTATACGAACCAGCATAAATGGCATCGATGGCTTCCCGATAGCATTTGGTAACAGTGTAAACATAATCGGCACTGCGCCCACGGCCTTCAATTTTCAATACACTCACTCCAGCATCAATTACTTGGTCGAGAAATCCGACGGTGCTTAAATCTTTTGCCGACATAATATATTCATTGTCAATTTCCAATTCGGTGCCCTCCTCTTTATCGGTTACAATATAGCTATGACGGCAGTTTTGAATACAAGCGCCACGATTCGCCGAGGCAAAATTAGTATGCAAACTCAGATAACATTTGCCAGAGACAGCCATACACAAAGCGCCATGTCCGAATACTTCAATACGCACCAATTTTCCATTGGGACCACGAACATCGCGTCGTTTAATTTCTTCACTAATGGTTGCTACTTGCATTAAGCTCAACTCGCGAGCCAATACCATAACATCGGCATAGGCAGCGTAAAATTCGATAGTATCAATATTGGTTACGTTGGCTTGAGTAGATACATGTACCGTCATCCCCACTTTTTTAGCATAATTCATTACCGCATGATCCGATGCAATGACTGCGCTGATGCCACTTTCTTGTGCAGCATCCACAATATTTTTCATTAGCATGATATCGTGATCGAAGATGACCGTGTTCAATGTAAGATAAGAGCGAATTGAATGCTCATTGCATATTGCAGCAATTTTTTCAAGGTCTTCAATCGTGAAATTGTTCGATGATCGAGTACGCATATTCAATTGCTCTACACCAAAGTAAATGGCATTGGCACCTCCCTGAATGGCTGCTATGAGGGCTTCAAAGGAGCCAACAGGAGCCATAAGCTCCATAACTGATTGTTTCATTTTTTACGATTTGTAATAATTTCTTGTTGGGCTTTTTTCGATTCGCTATGAATTTTTAAAAAAAGTTGTTTTACTAAAACCTCATTCAAACCTAGTTTTTGAGCTAGCTTCGAGCGCGCTTCCACTGTTTTCTCCCAGTATTCATTTTGGGCAATATCCCAATCATTTTTCGCTTTTAAAGTGCCAATTTTCGAAGCCAATTGCATCCGTTTTTTTAATACCAATAACAATTCACGATCCTGTGAATGAAGTTGCTTGCGCAAGTGCTCCAATTGTTTTTCGGGTGTATTAATTGCTGGCATTTAGTACATGGTTCATTTTCAACCATTCCGCGAAAGTAAAAGAACCTTCGGAGAGAAAGTTTGATATTGGTCAGTTTTTCGAATTGAAATTGAAAATCACAATGAAGCATTGGAGCGAATAATGGTAAACAAAAACCCCAGAAGTCACTACTTTCTGGGGTTTAACATCACGAACTTCTCAATCTCACCAATCCTCCGCGTCGATGTCTCATCATCTCGCATCTTCCTTTTTTATACCATCAACATATGTACGCCTTCACCTTCACTTTGCTTATAAAAATCGCCCACAGTAATGATGGCATCTACGCCCTCATATAAATCTTCTTTTTTATAGTGAAACATATCCATGGCCAATTTGCATGCCCATAGTTTTACACCTGATGCACTTAGGATATCCAAAAATTCATGAACATCGGGCATATCAATTTTCTCCATTTCCTTTTTCATCATGATGGAGGCAAGCGATTCCATTCCAGGCAATCCACCTAACATGGTAGGCATGTGCATAGCGGGGTTACCTACGGTTGCTACATGTAAGTGCTCTAATTTTTTCTTATGAATGGCTTCCAATCCGAAGAAGGTAAAAAACATTTCTGCTTCGATGCCTTCCATACGTGCCCCATTGGCTAGAACAAAGGCAGCGTATACATTTTCTAAGGTTCCTTTAGATAAGATGATCATCATCTTTCTTATTTTTCCATTATTATTTTCCATGATAATTTTAAATTTAAAAGTTTAGATACAGCTGGCGGGTTTTGGGACACCAGCAATTTTAGTCGCTGTTTTTAGGGGAGCATTTGGGAACAGGGCATAAAATTCTTTGATATCAACCACCCCACTTTTCCCTACTCTTCGAATACTTAAAGCAACTTGGCTCTTATGCTCGTTCTGTAAATATTTAATCACTTCCCAATGACGAGGGGTAAGGGTTATATTTGCTCCTGCCGCGATTGATTCGCCTATTTGTTCATTCCACTGATTAAAATCGGTGAGGTAACCTTCTTCGTTAACGGTAAATTCTTTACCTGCAATTGATGCGTTCATTTTTATAATTGTTTAAAGGGTTTATTGATAGTGTTTTCCGCTTTCCGACATGGTAGCAGAAACAAATGGGATATGTGTTCCTTTCAAAAGTACGTTCCAGTAAATCCAACGAAAGGCCAGCTTACCCATATGATTCATGCGGCTTTCCTTGAGTAAACGGAGCGGTCCGAGGCCAGGGAAAGGAAAGGTGCCTTCCACGGGTTCATGGGTATAATTAAAATCGATTAATAATGCTTTTCCGTTTCCGGTTTCAATAAAGCAATTGGCGTGTCCATCGAATTCTTCTTTTAATGGTAACCCATGCACAAAGTTTAATATATTTTCGGTGAGGATCTCGGCCTCGAAATGGGCTACTGAACCTGCTTTTGAAGCTGGAATATTACTTGCATCGCCCAATACAAAAATATTTTGATGAGCAACCGATTGCAAGGTAGCTTTGTTGGTAGGCACATAGTTTAAATCATCGCCTAATCCTGAGCGCTCCATTAAAGCGTCCCCTTTATTGGTTGGAACGGTAACAAGTATGTCGAAAGGGATGGTACGACCACCATAATCAATAATTTCTTTTGTTTCATTATCCACTCGTTCGATGGCGAAGTCACTCTCAATCTTAATATGTTTCTCTTCAAGTAAATGCTCCAATGCCTCGGTAGCTTTGGGTTTGGTGAATGCGCCACTCAATGGGGTAACATAAGTAATCTCTACTTTATCGCGCATGTGCTTGTGCTTGAAAAAAGAGTCAGCTAAGAAAGCAAATTCAAGTGGAGCCACCGGGCATTTGATAGGCATCTCGGTGATATGAACCACCAGTTTGCCACCTTCCCAATCGCGCAATTTATTTCTTAATGCAAGTGAACCTTCAAATGAATAGAAATCGAAAACCGATTTTTGCCATTCAGATCCTTGCATCCCTTCGGTTTCTTCCGGCGCAATTTTCGCCCCAGTAGCGACGATGAGCACATCATAAGGCATCACTGCGCCATTTTGCAGCATTACCATATTACGGTTGGCATCGATGCTATCAATCTTTTGACGAATCAAATTCACACCTTTGGGAATGAATTCATCGATGGTTTTAATAATATCTTCCGGGGTATAAATATCGAATGGAAGGAAAAGATAGCCAGGTTGGTAATGGTGCTCTTCTTTTTCGTCGATTATTGTGATTAACCAATCGGGATTTTTAAGGTGATGGTTCAAGTGATTTGCCATCATGGTGCCGGCTGTTCCGCCACCCAAAATTATTAGATTTTTCATTGGCTGTTAGACATTTAGTCTCTAACACGGCACAAAGTTCCGACAACAAAATAGGGTGGTGTGTCACTTAGGTTACAGAAGAATATGATTGGCATCAGAGGATCAGATGATTGCAGTCATGCCTCTAGATTTAATACTTATTTAAAAAATGGGAATGCGAAAAAAAGACTATAAATTGCTTAACGAATTACTTGAATCGTTCCCTTGAAATGTTTCATTCGTACATCATAAAATAGGGCATCCAGGGTATAAATATACATGCCTTCTGGAACGGCCTCACCATTACTCATGCCATCCCATCCATCAACCGATGGGTCGTGGGTTTCGTAAATGAGTTGCCCCCAACGATTGTAAATTCTCAAGGTATAATCGCCTTCTAAATCATAAGGTAATTGCCAGGTAAATAAGAATCGATCATTGATACCATCCTTATTTGGAGAAAAGGCATTGGGCAAATATTCGGGACAAGCTTTATGAATGACAATGGTATCGGTATAATTGCATTCGTTTCGGGTGGCTGTACAAATATAGACACCTGTTTTATTAATGGTGATGGACGCTCCCGTTTCCCCTGTATTCCATTGATGCGTTGTGAGTGCATCATTTTGATTATCGGAGATAACCAATTCATTGGGAGAACAAATGGTGGTATCGTTTCGGAGTTTAAAATATGGAAACTTATAAACGTGGATATTGAAATAACGAATCGTGTCTTTGCAATAATGAGTATAAGCCTTTAAGCCGACTTTATAATCACCAGGCTTACTGTAGGTATGAGTTACTTGCACCCGCCTGTCCTTCGTCCCATCTCCAAAATTCCATTCACTGCTATCAATGAGAGGATGCAGCGGACTATTAAAAGCGATTGGTGTTCCATTACAAACTGCAGTATCATCAGCCAGTAATTGATAACCGGGCATTACATGCACCACGGTCGTTTTTGAAACGGTATCAATACATCCCAGATTGGATGATGCCTTGAGCAGAATTGTATAGGTTCCATCATTCAAATACAAATGAGTAGGATTTATATCTGTACTCGTATTGCCATCTCCAAAATCCCATTCGTATTTTACAAAACGTCCTACCGAGGTATTGGTAAACCCATACGACCCGCATAAGTATAACGTGTTGAATGTAAAATCCACCTGATAGTAATTTGTATCTATATAAAAGTTAAACGAAGTATCACAGAAAGTTAGCTCATCGGTGATATGCACTTTGTACCTGCCAGAAACTAATCCTGATAATGTATCTGCCTGAGGCCGATTGCTGGTAGTACGCAATAAAACATTGGTATTGCTAAACCATTGATATTGATAACGGCCACTATTGAGCGTTTGAATGATAACTTGCCCGTCGTTGCCATTGCGGCAGCTCACCCGTTTGGTATTTACAATCAATGGAATGGTAAGTGATTTACGAATACGGAAATAAGTGAAAGTATCGCAACCCACAGCATTGCTAAAATATATTTTATAAGTGCTTAGCAATAAATTTTTAATTGTATCCGCAATCGTGATATTGGTTGCAGTATGCACAACAATGCCACTTGCACTATCGGTTACAATAATTGTATGTGGGGTATTATTAATGGCGGTGATGATTGCATAACCTCGAGCTGCTGCAGCGCAACTAATATTCACTGGCGACACATTGAAAGGAATCGATCGTTCCTTCACCATTCGGAAGTAAATCAACGTATCGCAGCCTACCAGGTTGCTCACCAATACTTTGTAACTGCCTTCCAGAAGTAATTTAACAGTATCTGTATTTGAAATATTACTGGCAGTATGCCGCACATTACCGCTGGCACTATCCATCCAAATGGTATTGTGAAGCGCTGAATTCAATGCTTTAAATACAGCATAGCCGTGGGCTCCTGTTGCACAATTCACGGGGGTGATATCGATATTGAGTGGAATGGTATTCTCTTTTACAATATGAAAATAGAGTATGGTATCGCACCCCACCTGATTACTTACAAGAACTTTATAATGACCTTCCAGCAAGCCTTTTACGGTATCGCCCGAATTTATATTATTGGCAGTATGAAGTACGTTTCCTGTGGCGCTATCCATCCATATGGTATTGTGAAGTGCCGTATTTAATGCCTTGAAAATAGCAAACCCTGGTGCCCCGGTAGCACAATTAACCTGTGTAATTCGAAGATCAAATGGAATCGATTTTTCTTTTACAAGATGAAAATAAACTAAGGTATCGCAACCAACATTATTACTAATCAAAATCTTGTAATTGCCTTCTAGTAAATTTTTAGCAGTATCAATGTTAGCAATATTATTGGCACTATGAAGTACTTTACTCGTTGCACTATCCATCCAAATGGTATTGTGAAGTGCTGTGTTATTAGCCATAAACTGGGCATAACCATAAGCACCTGTTGCGCAATTTACCTGCGTTAGAGCAATTTGAAAAGGAATGAATTTTTCTTTAACAATATGGAAATAAAGCAGCGTATCGCAACCCACCTTATTACTCACCAACACTTTATAGGCTCCTTCGAGTAAATTTTTTGCTGTATCCGCATCACTTAAATTATTGGCAGTATGAATAATATTACCTGTAGCACTATCCATCCAAATCGTACTATGAAGCGCCGTATTTTGTGCCTTGAAAATAGCATAGCCGTATGCACCAGTTGCACAATTCACCTGAGTTAATTTTAGGCTAAACGGAATCGATTTTTCTTTTGCTATTTTGAAATAGAGTAAGGTATCACAACCCACCTCATTGCTTATTAAAACCTTGTAACTACCTTCCAGTAAAGCTTTCAGTGTGTCATTTCCTTTGAAGTAATTGGTAGATTGTAAAGTAGTGCTTGTGGCACTATCCATCCACAATGCATTGTGCTGAGCAGTATTGAGAGCACCAAATACTGCATATCCAAGTGCGCCTGTAGCGCAATTTACAGCGGTTGTTTTTAGTGTGAAAGGAATGGATTTCTCTTTTATAACTCTAAAATACAGTAAGGTATCGCAACCAATATTATTACTCAATAATAATTTATAACTTCCTTGAAGTAGGGTGGGAAGGGTATCGCTTACACTAAAATTATTATGTGTATGCAAGATGTTACTGCTGGCACTGTCCATCCAAATTACATTATGTAATGCATTATTCAATACTTTAATTATTGCGAATCCTTCGCTGCCTGTAGCACAATTTACCTTGGTTATTGTTAATGCAAATGGGATTGAATTAATTTTTCTGATTCGGAAATAAATCATCGTATCACAACCTGCAGTATTTTGAACATATACTTTATAACTTCCTTCAAGTAATGATTTTATAGTATCGCTTCCTACAATATTCGAAGCAGTTTTCCGTACATTACCAGAAGCGCTATCCATCCAGATATAACTGTGGGAAGCCGCGTTAAGTGCTGTAAATACGGCCATTCCGTGATTTCCAGCAGCGCAGTTGGCATGTGTAATTTGTAAATTGAACGGAATAGAATTGTTATTTCTAATAGTGAAAAATAGGGTGGTATCACACCCTACTTGATTCGACATATTAACAGAATAGGTGCCACGTTTTAAATTGCCTATAGTATCAGCCCCTTGCCTGTAATCAGTATAACGTATGATTGTATTTGTACTGTCTTTCCAGGTATAATTATGAGCATCAACCCAGGTTGGTTTCAATATGAAAGATGCTCTGTTTCCTGAAGCACAGTTCACATCGGTAATGGTGGTTGTAAAAGGGATCTTATTTACTTTTATAATAGTGAAGTTGATGGTAGTATCGCAGGTATTGGGATTTTGAATCAATACAGAATAGTTGCCTAAGGCCAGATTATCGAGTGTATCGGCTCCAAGGCGCGATATGGTACGGCGAATTACTGTACCCGCTGCATTTTTCCAGGTATAGGTATGTGCATAGCCATTTGAAATTGTAGCTATGGCAATACCTCTGCTACTGGAGTCGCAGAAAACGGGTAGCACATTTAATTGAAGTGGAATAGTACTCGATTTTTGAATCGTAAAGGTGAAGAAAGTGTCACATCCGGCATCATTTAGCACGTACAAAGAATATCCACCAGGAGTAAGATTTATAAGGCTGTCGCTACCAAATTTCCAACCACTCGAACGAATCACAGTTCCTGAGGCATTGTTCCATACGAATTGTTGTATGCGTGCATTGTTCGTGACAAAAACTGCCTTGCCCATGTTTCCGGCATTGCAACTGATATCTGTTTTTATAAAACCAAAGGTAGGATTGCCTATTTTATGAATAATAAAATTAAATGTAGAATCACAACCCGCATCATTTTGAATATTCAACGAATAGGTTCCATCGAATAAATCTTTTAAGGTATCGTTGCTATTGGTCCACCCCGAACTATGAATCACAATGCCTGCTGAGTTCTTCCAGGTATATTGCTGTGGTCTAGAATTATTGGCAGTAACGATGGCAATGCCGCGTGTATTATTTAAACAACTAACATCAGTTGTGGTGAATCCAAAGGTGATAGGATCGGCTTTTATGATTTGAAAATTAATAGTTGAATCACATCCGGCATCATTCAAAATACTTACTGAATAGGAGCCCTGAAAAAGGTCTTTCAAGGTGTCATTGGTTGCAATCCAGCCGGTAGCACGAATTATAATTCCTGAACCATTCTTCCAAACATATTGCTGACGGCGGGAATTATTGGCAGTAATAACAGCAACACCACGAGTATTATTACTACAGCTCACATTAGTTTTAGTAAATGTGAAAGTCAGTAAATCGGCTTTGGTAATTTGAAAACCAAAAGTGGAATCACATCCTGCATCATTCTGAATTGTTATTGAATAATTTCCTTCGAATAGATCCTTTAATGTATCGTTGGTGGATATCCAACTGGTGGTTTGAATAGGAATACCTGAACCATTTTTCCAGGTATATTTTTGCAACCTCGTATTATTCGCAAACAAGATGGCATTGCCACGCGTATTGTTCGCGCAACTCACATTGGTTTTTGTAAAAGCAAAAGTGAGAGGATCCGATTTTACAATCTGAAAATCAAACGTGGTATCACATCCTGCATCGTTGGCAATATTTAAAGAATAAGAGCCTTCATACAAATTAGCTAAGGTATCAGCAGTGCTTTTCCATCCTGTTGAACGGATCACAGTATTGGTGGCGTTGTTTTTCCAGGTGTACTGCTGTGGCTTGCTATTATTGGGTTGTAGGATGGCCATGCCCCTGGTATTATTGGCACAACTCACAGGGGTAACAGAGAAATTAAAAGAGAGCAAATTGGTTTTACTAATCTGAAAAGTAAATGTACTATCACATCCTGCATCATTTTGAATGGTAAGAGAATAATTTCCTTGTAAGATATTTATTAAGGTATCGTTACTGCTTTTCCAGCCGCTCGAACGAATAATATTATTGGTTGCGTCCTTCCAAATATATCGCTGAAGGTTGGTGTTATTTGCAATTAACAAAGCACTTCCACGAGTATTTGCAATACAACTGATATTATTATAAGTGAAGGTATAGGTAATTTTATTTTGTTTATTAATACTGAAAGCAAATGAGGTATCGCATAAATTATCGGGGTATGTTATATAGGCAATATAATTTCCTTCCATCAAATTGGGCAAAGTATCTTTTGAGTGCAAGTTGCTCTTAGATCGTAAAATAGATCCTGCACTTGTTTTCCAAACTATATTATATCCTTCCGTATCAAGTGGGGTTATAATCGATAACCCGCGTCTATTCAGGGAGCAGTCGACATCGCTAGGAGAAATAGTGAAACGCCCTCGTTTTGAAATCGAAAAACTTAAAGTTGAATCGCAGCCGATGCTATCTTTAATGGTTAGCGTATATGAACCAAACGAAAGGTTGGGAATGGTATCGGCTGTAGTTTTATAACCAGTATTCCGAATGATAGTGCCCGAAGTTGTTTTCCATACATACTTGAAAGGTGCACCATTCAATGGTTTGGCAATGGCCTGCCCGTCAGATTTGTTTCTGCATTCGCTTCGTTTACTAAATTCGAATGGGAAATTATCGACCCATACCATAACAGAGTCCTTGGTACCCAATGTATCGCAATGAATAGATTGTGCAACATACTTTGTACTTACTTGAGGTGTGACGGAGATACTATATCCCGAGCCGACATAGTTATTATTCCCATACCATTTAATGGGCTCAGATAAAATTCGAATTGGACTATAGGTAATCGAAGATACAGAATAGGTTGTCGAAGAGGTTGGGATGAACTTATAAGCATCATTTGCTGCACTCCAAACGGTATTATTTCTACTTGGACTCGTTGATGCAGCCGATCCTGCGGCGTTCTGCATTCCTTGCACCGCTTTTTGTGATGTAGTACAATTTTGCTTGTTGGTGATATGTAATTCTATTTTGTTAGAATCTTCATAAAGGATAATCTGCCCAGAAAATAAAATTGAAGTGCAACTATAAAGCGGCACCTTACACATATTATAAATGAATTTACGGTGAGGGGCTGTACCATAACGTGAATAACTAAACAAACTATTGCTTGCTCCTGCCGGCGGATAAATATCATACCAAGCAAGGAATACGGAGTTTAGCGGTGCTGAGGCGCTTGGAAGGGTAATAGGGACAAATGGCGAAAACTGAGTTGCATAGGTTAATTTAAATGAAAGATAGCCATTAGTTGAGAGCACACATTGCGTATAGTTATTCCCAAAATAATTAAATGTAAAACCCAAGTCAACCACAATGGTGTATTCATCATCGGGGGCGCCAACAAGCACGCTGTCGTATGAAGTGGTGAGTTGGGTTCGTAAGTTTAGTGTAGAGCCTCTGCAAATTGTTGTATCGTGCGTGAGCATTTGCACCTGTGCCTTGGAGGCAAAGGCTGCAATAATCCAGATAAAGATCAGGAGTGCTCTTCTATACATGATTCTTATTTCGTGAACCATTTCACGAACTATAAATTGGTTTATCACATTAGCTTTCGGGCAGTGTGAATTTTTTAAATTGAACTGTAAGGTCAAAAATAAGATTATACTTTATACTGACACTATTCCCCCCCTCTTTTTCTATAAAAAAATGACAATTTAAATTTTGAGATGCATGGCCATTTACTCAACCTTTTCGAATTTCCTTATTGTGGCGCATGATTCAGTGATAGGGATTACTATATTTGTATTGCTAATCTTAAATCGTATGCGACATATTTTATTCCTCGTTTTAATTCTTGGCGCTCTCAATGCCTCATCACAAGCTCCTGTTGATACTTTTTTACCTCGTGGAATTGGAGGTGGTGGTGCCTTGTTTTTCCCTACCATTAACCCTGCCAACGACAATGAGTTTTATGTAAGCTGCGATATGAGTGAGCTTTTTCATACCAACGATTTTGGCAAATCGTACACACAAATTCATCATAAGAAATTACAGGTATTCAATACTTCTACATATGAATTTACCAATAATTCACTCATTGCCTACAGCAATTTTAATGATGGCAATAGTGGCTATCCGGTGAAAACTATCGATGGTGGCAAAACATGGAATATATTGCTTGGTCATAATAGTAGCAATGGGCAAGTGTTTAAACTAATAGCCAATTACAATAACCCCAATCAACTAATTATTGGATACTATGGCGATATATTTATTTCAAATAATGGGGGCACGTCTTTTACCTTGGTGCGACACACCATCAATAGTGGCGCCGGACTTATTATAGGCGGTGCATTCTTTGATGGAAATAATATTGCTATTGGAACAAATGAAGGACTATTTGTATCAAGCAATGGGGGTATGAGTTTTAGTTTGATGACTACTACTGGAATAACCACAGGGCAGGTTATATGGAGTTTTAAAGGAGCAAAAAATGGCGCCAATACTCGTTATGTGGTCATTGCCTCTACTGGCACTTCCACCTATAACGGAATCATGCCCTACGATTATTATAATCATGCCAAGGGAGTTTATTTCATGGATAATAATAGCGGCACCTGGATTTCGAAAAGCACAGGTATTAATTTCCTAAACGATTTTGTGATGTATGTAGGAATGGCCGATAACGATATTAGTACTATTTATCTTGGTGGGAAAGACAATGCAACCAGTGGTCCGTTAATTTATAAATCGGGCGATGGTGGAACAACTTGGGCAAAGGTATTTAAGACGACTAACAATCAAAACATCACCACGGGCTGGAGTGGTATTGGTGGCGATAAAGCCTGGAGTTGGGGTGAGACATGTTTTGGAATTACAGTGGCACCAAACAATTCTTCAAAAGTTATTTTTCCTGATTTTAGTTTTGTGCATGTGAGTAGTGATGGTGGTGCCAATTGGAAACAGGCCTACGTAAAAAGTTCTGATGAAAACGCACCCAATGCTACCACGCCTACAAAAAAGGCATATCACAGTATTGGATTAGAGAATACCACAGCATGGCAAATGTTTTGGGTGGATAGCATGAATGTATTCGGTGCCTATAGTGATATTGGTGCTATTAGAAGCAAAGATGGGGGCCTCACCTGGGGATATCAGTATGCAGGATTCAGTGTGAATAGTGCTTATCGATTTGCCAAGAGTGGAAATAATTTATATGTAGCAACTTCCAATATTCATGATATGTATCAAAGCACTCGCTTGAAAGATGCATTGCTTGATGCTGCGGATGCCAATGGTAAAATTTGGTTTAGCACCGATAAGGGTGATACATGGACTTCCTTACATTCATTTGGTCACCCAGTTTATTGGATTGTCGTTGATCCAAACCATCCCAATACGATGTATGCTAGTGTTATTCATTATGGAGGCGGAGGTGCTTCCTCTCAAGGTGGAATTTGGATGACAACCGATTTGAACTTAGGACCTTCAAGCACCTGGACCAAATTACAAACACCCACGCGTACCGAAGGTCATCCTGCAAGCATCACCGTATTGAATGACGGTAAGGTGCTTTGCAGTTATAGCGGAAGATGGGCATCCAATACCACCCCTTTCACTGCAAGCAGCGGGGTGTTTTTATTCGACCCCATCTCATCGTCTGCACCATGGGTTGATAAGAGTGATGCTAATATGCAATACTGGACCAAAGATGTGGTAGTGGATCCTTCCGATGCAACTCAAAATACTTGGTATGCTTGCGTTTTCAGTGGGTGGGGAGGCAATGCTAATAATAAAGGCGGATTGTATAGAACCACCAATAGGGGAACGAGTTGGACAAAAATTTCAGGTGCATTATTTGATCGGGTTACTTCTATTACGTTTGAACCCGGGAATTTGAAGCGCGCTTACATAACTACCGAAACCCAGGGTTTATGGGTTACTCAAGATATTTCATTAGCCAGTCCGGTATTCACGCTTGTCGATTCCTACCCATTCAGACAACCTGAAAGAGTTTATTATAATCCATTTAAAGCAACGGAAGTTTGGGTGACAAGTTTCGGGAATGGAATTAAGTTGGGCGCTAAAACGAGCACCAGCAATGGGATACAAAACAATATTGTCAATCACGCTGGAATCAAAGTTTTTCCAAATCCGACTTCTAAATTATTGAATATAGAAATTGCATCAGAGCAGTCATGCGATTTTGCCTTTTATAATACCATAGGGCAATGTGTTAGTCAAGGTAAAATTACGAGTGAAAAAACGACGCTTGATATTTCTAATTTAAATCCAGGAATTTATCTGTTACAGATTCAAGATATTGTGATGAAAATTTGGGTGCAATAACAAATACCCTAATGCTTTTTGAGCGATAATGAATTTTTATTCAAGACGTTAATATTGTACTTTTGTTTCGTTAATGAATTCCCAACCCATTGGTATTTTTGATTCGGGCATTGGCGGACTTACCGTGGCTCATGCCATATCGGAGGCCATGCCCAACGAGACATTGATTTATTTCGGTGATACCGCCCATATGCCTTACGGGGACAAGTCGAAGGATTCAATTCGATTTTATGCCGAGCAGATTACCAATTACCTGCTAAAAAACGAGCACTGTAAATGCATTGTCATTGCTTGCAATACTGCATCGGCTGCTGCATACGAATACCTGAGAGATGCATTCAAAAACATCATACCAGTAATCAATGTAATCGATCCTATTATCGAGGAGGTAATTGCTGACGATCAGATTAAACGCGTTGGAATCATTGCCACCAAAACCACCATTGCTTCAGGAATATATCAAGAAAAACTTACTCGCAGGAAAGCCTCTCTTGAATATTCAGCACTCGCTACACCGCTATTGGCACCCATGATTGAAGAAGGATTTTATAATGACAAAATCAGTCATGAAATAATTTATAGCTACTTGGCACAACCGGAGTTGAAAAATATCGATGCACTCATTTTAGGGTGTACACACTACCCATTAATCAAGGAAGAGATAAAAGCATTTTATAAACAAAGAATAAAAGTAATTGATTCCACAACCATTGTAGCCAACAAGGTAAAAGCGATCCTCGAAAAAGAAGGATTACTCTCTGAAAAAAGGATGGCTCCCGATAAATATTATGTGAGCGATTATACCGACTCTTTTGAAAAAACGACTTCTGTTTTTTTTGGTAGCGCTATCAATTTAGAATTAAAAAACATCTGGCAAACCAAATAATAAAGCCCTCCTCAATGATTACTCAAGAAGAAATTATCGATGCCTTGCATGAGGTGAAAGACCCTGAGATTCCTACCATCTCCGTGGTCGATTTGGGTATCATCACCAAGATTAGTATAACTCCTGATAGCGTTGAAATTATTATGACACCTACCTTTAGTGGTTGTCCGGCATTGAAAATTTTGGAATCCCAAGTACGTGAACGCATTGAAAAAATGCCTGTGGAAAATGTGAGTGTTAAAACAAATTTCGATACCCCCTGGAATTCTAATATGATTAGTGAACGAGGCAGGGAAGCTTTGTTAAAACACGGATTGGCGCCTCCACCCAAGCATGCTGGATATATTGAACTGGAAGTTTTGAGCGATATTGCCTGCCCGTTTTGTGGAAGCCGCAACACTACCTTTGAAAGCCCGTTTGGAGCCACTTTGTGCCGTTCTATTCATTATTGTAAAAATTGCCAACAAGGATTCGAACAATTCAAACCCATAGTTTAATGCGATTGTTTTTTACTTCAATACCCCATTAAAGGTATTTTTAATCCTGATAGTTTTACATTCCTTTGTGTTCTAATGAAACGCCACCATCTAATATTTTTCTTAAGTGTCATTTTTGTAATGAATGCAAAGGCAACCTCCCTGCCCGATTCATTGCAGACCTTATTAGAAACAAAGTTACCCGATACCACCCATGCGAATGTTTGCCAGAAGCTAAGCGAATATTATAGTTCCTTCGATTTCGAGAAGAGCATCTACTATGGATCTGAAGGACTTAAAATAGCCCTTGATCATAATCTTCCACTCAAAGCGGCGGCGTTTTATAAACAAATAGGAGTTACTTATTATATCAATGGAAATCATGAAATCGCACTTAAAAACTATCTCAATGCGGTGAAGATTTTCGAAGCGCAAAATAATAAGAGTGGGGCTGCTAATGTTTACCTTGAACTCAGTGTCCTACTTAGAAAGAACAACGACCTCGATCTCTCCAAAAAATACTTGAATGACGCCATTGATTTATTCAATAGCAATAGCGATTTGGGAGGTGTAGCCAATGCCTATAATAATATGGGTATCATTTACGAAACAATAAATAACTTAGATAGTGCCTTAATTTGGTATACCCGTTCAAAAGAATTGTATGAAGCGTTGCCCAATGCCGAATTAGGAATTTCCTACTCACTTTGCAATATTGGAGGAATTTATTCTATGCAGAAGGAATATGAGAAGTCATTGGAAGTATTGAATAAATCGCTAGAAATCAGACTCAAGCTCGACGATAAATTCACTATTTGTCAGAGCTATACATCTCTTGGAGAATGCTATTCATTGAAAGGCGATTATTCGAAAGCCGTATCGTCATTCAAACATAGTATTGATATTGCACGACAAATTCATTTTCAGGATATTTTACAATACAATTACGAGCAGGTAGCTAATATTTATCAGCAAACAGGAAACTATAAAGACGCTTTAGAATATTATAACTTATATCAAGAAATTAAGGATTCCTTATATAATAACGGAAGGCTTAATCAGATGGAAGAATTGAAAGCCAAATTTGAAACAGATAAGAAGGAACAAAAACTGGCATTGGCGAATAAGGAAAATGCATTGAAAGATTTGGAGTTACGTCGAAAGAATTTTTTCATCATACTAGGATTCGGGCTGGTTGTGATTATTTCATTACTAGGCTTCTTATTATATAACCGCTATAAATTGAAAAAGGAAGCAGAAATTTTTGCTACCAAAGCGATGCAGAAAGAACAAACTGCTAAGTCGGTGATTGATGCGGAGGAACGTGAGCGTAAACGAATTGCGGGCGACTTGCACGATGGCATAGGACAGATGCTGAGTGCTGCAAAAATGAATATGAGTGCACTGAGTGAGGAGCTTCAATTTCAACGCCAGGATCAATCAGTATTTTTTAATCGTACTCAGGATATTATAGACGAATGCTGCAAAGAAGTACGCACCATTTCACATCAAATGATGCCCAACGTATTGCTTAAAAGTGGCTTAGTATCGGCTGTTCGCGAGTTTGTAAATAAAATTAATACACCGAAGTTAAAAGTGAATTTGCATATTCATGGCTTAAGCGAACGACTCGATGAGACCATTGAAATTGTGTTATATCGCGTGATTCAGGAATGTGTGAACAATGTAATTAAGCATAGCGAAGCCAGTATATTAGATATTCAACTTATCGGTGATGCCAACGAAATATCGGCAACCATTGAAGATAATGGTAAAGGATTTGATGCCAATTTAAGAGATCAATTTGAAGGCATCGGATTAAAAAATATTAAGACTCGGGTAGATTATCTTAATGGAACAGTGAATATCGATTCGGCAATAGGTAGAGGCACCCATATTAATGTTGAGATTCCTTTGGTTCACTAATTCTTTACAAAACTAATTTTAGCTGTACCTTGTTCAGTGAATATTTGAATTGAATAAATACCAACAGAGAGCCCAGAAATATCAATTGTAGCTTTCTTCTCTTTAACAGATCCTAGTAAAACTACTCGGCCAGTTACATCCACGATATTATAATTGATATTATTTATAGTGCTTTGAAGATTTTCTAAATTTAATAAATTTTGGGCCGGGTTTGGAAATATTACCCAATTGCCATGTTGCTCTAAAGTATTGATACCATTGGCTCTTGTAACTGTTACCACATATGTTTTGGTATTAATTGCATTTTGGGCTTTGATCAAATAATTTACTGGATTAGTAAAATCATTGGTTGATCCATTACGAACCTGAACAATGGAATTTACTGTGGCACTTGCCGAATCTGATAAGGTAAAGCCGGCAACCAAATTGGTTAAGTTGGTACTAAATGGCACAGTTAACGCTACACTACCTCCATTAAAGGAAGGAGTAATTATGCCTATACTATTTGGTGTGTTAAATTTATAAGTCAACAAATCGCATAAGGCACTCAGGGTGATATGTACCTTGATTTTATAAAATTTAGAATGCAAACCATCTTGCGATTTAACTACTAATAGAACGGTATCTGAAAAATTGTTTGCCGTAACACCACTCTGTTGTGTAATATTACTGATAATGGCAGTAGCCTGACTACTTAGGGTGAATTGCCCAATAAGGCTATTCACATTGGTAGCAAATGGAACAGTGATATCTACTATTCCACCAGTTGCATTGGTAGTAATGATGCCAGTACTAGCTGGGGTAACAATATCGTAAGTGAGTAGATTAGCTTCTGTATTCGCCGACACAATAACACTCACTGAATAAGTTTTTGAATAATTAGTATCCTGAGCGATGATTTTATAGGTGAGTGTGGTGCTGAAATTATTACTTGTAACCCCGCTAACTTGAGTAACAGTTCCAATATAAATTTTAGCACTATCGCTAATCGTGAAAAGTGCTTTTATGCTATTGAGTGAAGTTCCAAATGGTACCGTAAGTGAAACGGTTCCGCCATTAGCATTCGGAGTTATTGTGCCAGTAACAGCAGGGCTTTGAAATGCAAAGGTGAGCAGATCGCACGACTTACTTTTTCCAAAGCTAATATTGATAGTATATGTTTTTTTGTAGTTCGTATCTTGTGCGATAATGATATACGTTACGGTGGTAGTAAAGTTATTTACTGAAGTACCACTGTTTTGTAATGTACTTCCAATATAGGCTTTAGCACTATCGCTTACAGTAAATAAGGATATTAGGTTGAGTAAGGTAGATCCAAATGGCAAGGCGATATCAACCGTTCCTCCCGCAGATGTATGTGTAATATTGCCATTTACCAATGGGCTAAGTATTCCATAGGTAAGTAATTTACATTCCATGTTTTTATTGACAACCACATTTACTGTATACGTTTTATTTAAACTATTATCCACCGATTTTATAGTATAGGTGATGGTGTTTTTAAAATTGTTTTTAGAAATTGTACTTGTCTGTGCTGTTGCTCCAATATAAGCATTGGCACTGTCGTTGGTAATGAAGCTTGCTGCTATGGAATCGAGCACTGTTCCAAAAGGAACATAGCATGTGATGCTTCCTCCTCCAAGAGTTTGGGTAATGGTATCCTTCACACTGATACCTAGGAAAGTAAATGTTTTTATGCCAAGGAAGAACAAGGTGGAATCGGAAAATGCATTGTTGGTATTTCCAGCCAAATCGCTGAACCCATTGACATTGATTCCAACAACTACCATCGCATTAGATATAGGGGTGATTCGAGCGCTATAAGAATAGATATCGTTTTGTGTGAAATTACTCAAGGTAGCATTGCTCAAGCTAATATCACTTACATCAAATCCTGTGACTACTTCGGAGGTGGTGAATATGGCATTGAAGCTATTGCCTACCGTAGGTTTTGGAATATTGATAGCAACAGTTGGTTTCGTTTTATCAATCCAGATGGCATAGTCTTCACTCTGCCCATAATTAAGTGTGCCACAGGAGGCGTTCACAGTGTTATAGTCACTCACAACACGCATACGAAGAAACTTATTGAGTTGTGGTGGGTTCAATAAAATGTTTACCGAACACGATCTTCTTCCAAGACCACTAGTAATGGTTCCTACTAGTTCGTTGGCATCGGTAAATACACCATTGCCATTATAGTCGATATATATTTTAGCGTTTTCATTATAGGCATTGCCATTGGTAACCCAAGCGGTATAAGTGGCTCCAGCCCTTACAATGGTATTCGCCGAGCAGGAAAAATCTTCATAACTTGTATTGCCCGTTCCCGAACCATTGTTAATGGTATTGAACTCAAAGCGATACACACCAATAGTATAACCACCTAAATTAGATGTAGTGGTTACACAACCTGGAGGTGTAGCTAAAGTGGAGTAATTATAATTCACCGTTTTGGTATCAGTACCTTTATTATTGAAAACAGTGAGAGAAATAAAATACATACCAGCAGTATTAAATCGAATTTCTGCACGCGATGAAAACGAATCGGTACCATTTATATAAACCCAACCAGTCGCTGGTGAAACCTGCCATTTGCGTGAAGTGGGTGAGCAGGTGGAGTTATCGACGACAATAATACTGTTAGAACAAGGTTGTGACGAAGATGCTTGTACAGAGAAATCGGCAACAGGTAAAGTGATGGCACTTTTGTATAAATCGGTTTGCCAAATACCTCGGCCATAGGTTGAAATATGTAATCGACCTTTGATGGTTGCATCACTCACAATTTCCATATCAGATATCTGCGCTACCGTAGGTAATCCTTGAGAAAAATTCACCCAATTGCTTATAAATCGATTGCGATAATACACTGCAAAGGCAGTACAAGCATACATGCTGGAATCGGTTACCTTCTGGTTAAGTAAAAACTTAATGATGGTATTAGCAGGCAAATTACGATTAATACTTACCCAACTTCCTCCTTTATCATTACTGCGTAAAATACGAGAAGAGGTGGTGAGAACATACACAATATTGGAATCGAAATCATAGGTTTCAATTTGGCGTATTTGTTCTCCGCTATTATATGGAAAGCTGGTTAATTTAGTGAATGAAGGGCTTGCATCATTGGCATTATCGCTTCTATAAAAAGATTGCGAATTGAACGCTACATATAAGGTACCTGCCGATGCTTTTGAATAGGAAATGCATCGTGGACCTGTATTGCCAGTCATGCTTGAAATTTGCGACCATGCCACATTACTGCTTGGGTTGGCTCTTAAATTTTTCGTGCGAAATACTTGGGTCGTAATTTCAAACAAGGTATTACTGTCTCTGGGTTGTATACCATAAATCCCGCCTTGACCATTGATTCCGCTAGTAGTATGACTTATGATATTTCTTTTTAATCCTCCGTTTTCATAGAGCAAACTACTATCGAAAGCATCAAATACAAAATCTCCACCCCAGTCTCCTCCTCTTACCGTAGAGAATTTCTTGTCGGTTCCAACATCTAGACCATTGTCCTGTAATCCACCAATAACATAATCATTATAGAGGGGGCTGCTTCCCATTCTATAAAACTCGGAAGCGCTGAGTCCATCTTCAAAAGTAGTCCAGGTTGCACCCCCATCAATGGTTCGATCGAGTCCTCCATCATGATGAATATATAATTTGTTGGAATTATAAGGGGAGAAGATAAATCCGTGCTTATCGGCATGAACACCATAACCCCAGCTAGAAGATAAGGTAAAAGCCAGCCCTTGATTGGTTGATTTCCAAACATTGATTCCGGCTAAATAAATGATATCCGCATTGGTAGGATCGGCGATGATTCCAAGGTTATAAGAACCTTGTCCGTCCATGCTTGTGCCATTACCCGAGTACCCTAAAATATTAGGAGTATCGGATTGAAGGGTGAAGTTGGCACCGTTATTAGTAGATTTATAAACACCGCCAAATGGGCTTGTTGCGCCATTTTTCCAAACAATACAATACAAACGGGAAGTGTCGGATGGGCAAACAGCGATTTTAATTCCTGCGCATGCTATACTAGCATTAAGAGTCGATTGAATCCATGTTTCACCATTATCATAGGAACGGTAGAAATAAGTATCGGTAGCTGAATAAATAATATTATTGCTTGCGGGACGATAGTTTAAGGCACGATAGCTACCATTCACTGTTGTTTTTTTTACCCATGATGAACCTGCATTCGTGCTTTTATAAATTCCATCAGAGCATGCGGCGATTATTGTATTCGTATCATTGGGAGTATATAATATATAAGATACCAATTTATTGCCTAAGCCGGTGGTGGTTTGGTTCCATGAACTCCCGCCATCATTGGTTTTCCATACACCCATTCCACCGCCATTGTAATTCGCATCCCCTGTACCTAAAAACATCACATCGGGTTTCAATGGGTTTATTACTAAAGAGGCGCAAGAGGTTTGAGGTAGGAAATCGCTTATTGGCCTCCAGCTAATGCCCTCATTCGAGGTTTTGAAAACCCCTCCCGAAGCACTCACAGCAAATAATATATTACTATCGGTTGGATGATACACCAATTGAGAAACTCGCCCCATTCCAGTGGTTTGTACACTGGGGTTGGCTGGAAATTTCACTGGTCCAGCTTGTGTAAACGTGGCATAATTTTGTCCAAAAACACTTGAAACAAAAATTACAAGAAATATTATTAGGTAGAATTTCTTCATCGGGTGATTGTATCTATTTGAGTTTTGCGCCATTGTTCGAGTAATTCTTCTGGGGTCATGACCGTTCCGTCGGGTTTCACCAGATTTTTATTGCGTTGTTGCCAGTTTAAAAATTGCTTGTATTCGTATACGTATTGAATTGAAGGATGTGAGCCTTTTTCCTTGTCTTTTTCTCCATTTCCATAGATATCCTGCCCTTCGCCATCGGCTTCTGTAGGCCGTTCGCGATGCTCCCAATACTTATTAAATGCATTTACGGCAAATTCGTAATTCACCCCTGGACTGTCCATGAGTCCTATCCAGTATGGGAAATTGGCTAGGGTATCCGCATTTTCTTTCTTGTTTTTAGAGGCTAAATGGCGGTTCCGGCACGATCCATACAGGATGATTCCGGCCAAGGCGGTAAAAAACAAGGTAAAGCGAAGGCTTCTTTTTAACATCCTTGCGAATGTAAGAAATTATTTTCTTGATAGAGCGAACCAACCTCACTCAATCGCTATCGAAAATCCACCCGAATTTGAAATCCGGGAAAAGGTATTGTTTTAAAAATTCCATTATTTTCAAAAAAGAATTTGCATAGTTTTATAACATCACTTAATATTGTATTGTCACATTAACGACATTCTAAAATGGCTACCAAAAAATCCAAAAAAAGTCCACCTAAAAAAGCGGCCACAAAAAAGGCAGCACCAAAAAGTAAAGTAGCAAAGAAGAAAGCGAAAGGAGGCACCACCAAGAAAAAAGCAGCACCAAAAAAAGCAGCTAAAAAAGTTGCCACCAAAAAAGCAGCCACCAAAAAACCGATAGCTAAAAAAGCAACCAAAAAAGCAGCAACTAAAAAGGTAGCTACTAAAAAAGCAGTAACCAAAAAAGCTACTCCAAAGAAAGCTACCAAAAAAATTGCGACTAAAAAAACAGCGACTAAAAAAGCTACTCCGAAAAAAGCTACTAAAAAAGTTGCACCTAAGAAAGCTGCAACCAAAAAAGCAACAAAGAAGGCGGTAACAAAAAAGGTAGCTACTAAAAAAGTTGCTCCGAAGAAGGCAATTAAAAAAGTTGCAACTAAGAAAGCAGCAACGAAAAAAGTTGCTCCTAAAGCAGCACCTAAAAAAATCGCGACTAAGAAGGTTATTGCTAAACCAGTAATCTCTAAACCGAAGGTTAAAAAGCCTGCAGCTCCAAAGCCTTCACCAGCAATAGCTCCACCACCTGTTGACATCATGGACATTGCACCTCCAATGCCAATTTTCGAAATGCCTGTGATTGAAACACCAGCAGCTGAAGAACAGAAAACTGATTCTTTCTCTTCTGATATGCACGATATTGATTTGGATCCAAATCACGATGATATGTAATCATTTCTAAGCTGACGTTAAGAGCCATCAGAAATGATGGCTCTTTTTTTTACAAAATAATTTTACAATATATTAATAGTTTGTACTTTAAACTATTCGAGTTTTAAAGTATACCTTTGCCTCCTTCAAGTTTATGACTAATAAACCATCTATTAAACAACAAATGCCATTAGGCCGACATCTGGCAATTCTTACAAAGATGTATTATGGTGCATTGAGTAAACAACTCGAGCACTTGGAAATTGAAAAACACTATTCAGTATTGGTACTGATTGAAAACAGTGAACATCCATGCACACAACAATTTATCTCCGATACTTTAAAAATTGATAAAGCTTCTATGGTGAGTGTTATCGATTACCTCTCAGGAAAGAAATTGATTAAGCGCACCAATAACCCTGCCGACCGCCGTGCCTATTGGATTGAGCTCACTCCCAAGGCCCATCTGATAATGCCCGAACTGCATGAAAAAATTAATGAATTGAATAAAGTAGCTCTCAAAGGACTCAATAAAACACAAGCAATTGAATTTAATAAAGCACTTTGCTTAATCTCCGAAAATCTAGATAATCTGCCTTCCGACCGAGTTATCATCAATTTTAAAAAAGTAAAAAAGAATATCAAATGAAGACAATAAAAGTTATAATCACAATCGCCATTATCATCGGTGCTTTCGCACTGATTAAAATATTTTTTCTAACCCCAAAATCACCCGGAGCTCCAGCGGGTGGGCCCACTCAGAAAATGCCTCCTGCCCCAGTAAATATGTACGTGGTAGCCCCACAAGTGCTGCAAAACAATGTGTATGCTACTGGCACGCTATTAGCCAATGAAGAAGTGATGTTACTTCCCGAAATCTCAGGGAAAATCGTTGGGCTCTATATTCACGAAGGAAGTCAAATGCGCAAAGGCGATTTGCTATTAAAAATAAATGATGCCGATTTTCAGGCACAACTCAGGAAAATGGAATTGCAATTAAAAATTGCTGATGAGAAAGTGGCGCGATTAAAGCAATTACTCAGTATACAAGGAATTAGTCAGGAGGAATACGATATAGCCCTGAACCAATCCAATACCATCAAAGCCGATATTGATTATATAAAAGCCCAAATAGCCAAAACCGAACTAAGAGCACCTTTCAATGGTATCATGGGATTAAAGTATGTAAGTGAAGGAAGCACTATCACAACGGCTACCCGTATCGCATCCATACAACAAGTGAATCCTATAAAAATAGATTTCTCTGTTCCCGAAAAATATGCGGGCACCCTTAACCAGAATGATAATATAGCTTTTACTGTTTCCGAAAACAACAAACAATATAAAGCCCGCATTTATGCCATCGAACCCAAAATAGATCAGGCTACGCGAACATTGCAAATTAGAGCACTCACTGATAATTCTAAAAATGAACTATTTGCAGGTGCCTTCGCAAAAATTGAATTGCCATTACGAACGATCGACAATGCATTGATGATTCCAACTGAAGCTGTTATCCCAATTTTAAAAGGAAAGAAAGTTTTCATTTGTAAAGATGGAAAAGCACAGGAAGTAATTATTGAAACAGGCATTCGCACAGATACACAAGTTCAGGTGGTGAGTGGTCTCAAAATTGGCGACTCTGTTATTACCACTGGCATCATGCAACTCAAGCCAGGAGCACCCGTTCGTTCACTAAAAACCAATTCTAATTAAGCAGGTTCACCATGAGTTTATCATCTACCAGTATAAAACGACCTGTCTTGGCCATTGTGATGTCGATCATCATCGTGACCTTTGGATTGATTGGTTATAAATATTTAGGTGTTCGAGAGTTTCCATCTATCGACCCACCTATTATCACAGTACGTACAAGCTATACAGGCGCCGCCGCTGAGGTAATCGAATCGCAAATAACCGAGCCTTTAGAAAAAGGCTTGAATGGAATCGAAGGCATCCGCTCCATCTCTTCCTCAAGTAGCCAAGGCACAAGCCAAATAACCGTAGAGTTTAATTTGGATGCCAACCTGGAATCGGCTGCCAATGATGTTCGTGATAAAGTATCGCAAGCAGTGCGACAATTGCCTCAGGATATTGATGCACTGCCTACTGTCACAAAATCGGATGCAAACTCTGATGCGATTCTCTCCCTCACGCTACAATCTGATTCTAAAAATCAACTGCAAGTGAGCGACTATGCCGAGAATGTGATTGCCGAAAGGTTACAAACAATTCCCGGTGTGAGTACCGTGCAAATTTGGGGGCAAAAAAAATATGCAATGCGAATTTGGATGGATCCCGCCAAACTCGCTTCTTTCAAGCTTACCCCACTCGATATAAAGCAAGCACTCGATCGAGAAAATGTGGAAATGCCTTCAGGTAAAATTGCGGGTAACACCACCGAGCTCACCGTGAAGACTATGGGGAAATTTACCGATGAAGAAAGTTTCAATAACATGCTCATTAAATCGGTTGGCGATAAAGTAATTAGATTGAGAGATGTGGGTTATGCCTTATTAGGTCCGGAGAATGAAGAAACAATTTTGAAACTATCGGGTGTGCCAATGATTGGGCTCGCTATTTCACCTCAACCAGGTGCGAACTACCTTGATATCGCTGAAGAGTTTTACAAGCGCGTGGAAGGAATTCGAAAAGATTTACCTAAAGATTATAACTTAAATATTGCACTCGATAATACGCGATTCATTAAGCTCTCTGTTGACGAAGTAAAGGATACACTCATCATTGCATTGATTCTTGTAATTCTAATTATCTTTTTATTTTTCCGCGATTGGCTCGTGGCATTTCGTCCACTCATCGATATCCCAGTATCACTCATTGGTGCTTTTTTTATCATGTATATCATGGGCTACTCCATCAATGTACTCACCTTATTGGCCATCGTATTGGCAACGGGTTTGGTGGTAGATGATGGTATTGTGGTAACCGAAAATATTTTCAAGAAAATTGAAGCCGGCATGAAACCCTATGATGCTGCAATAAAAGGATCGAATGAAATTTTCTTCGCAGTCATCTCAACATCTATAACACTTGCAGCAGTATTCCTTCCAGTAATCTTTTTACAAGGATTTGTTGGTCGTTTGTTTCGAGAGTTTGGAGTCGTGATTGCAGGAGCGGTATTAATTTCAGCTTTCGTTTCACTCTCACTTACGCCAATGCTTAATGCCTATTTGGTAAGAAAGGATCCTCATAAAAAATCAAACTTTTACAATCGTACTGAAC
The DNA here is from genome assembly GCA_903910445.1 of uncultured Bacteroidota bacterium. Lineage (GTDB taxonomy): Bacteria > Bacteroidota > Bacteroidia > UKL13-3 > UKL13-3 > CAINMV01. The sequence goes on along the minus strand of CAIVZR010000006.1, from coordinate 3,936 downwards.
CATTTTTTGTAGGAATGGTTGATCGATATACCAAGGCTTTAACAAGCTTTTTGGAAGTGCGTCGCTGGGCGTTTGTGATTATCATTGGCGCTATTACACTTATATTTACGGTAGGCCGATTGCTTCCATCGGAGTTATCACCCCTTGAAGATCGTAGCTGGATGCGATTGGCCATCACTGCACCCGAAGGTGCATCGTATGAATATACCGATAAATTCATGGATAAATTGGCTCAGTTTATTAGTGATTCGGTACCCGAAAAGAGGGTTTGTTTAACAGTTACTGCACCAGGTTTTGCTGGCTCAGGTGCTGTCAATACGGGCTTTGTTCGATTGGCACTTACTGATCCCGAAACGCGTAAGCGTAGTCAACAGGATATTGCCAACTATGTTACTAAAATCACAAGGCAGTTTCCTGAAGCAAAAACATTCGTCATTCAACAACAAACCATTTCATCGAGTGGTGGTGGCCCAGGTGCTGGATTGCCCGTGCAGTTTGTATTGCAAGCACCCAATTTTGAACGACTCAAAGAGGTGCTTCCTAAATTTTTAGATGAGGCCAATAAGAATCCAGTATTTCAAATGGTGGATTGTAACCTGAAATTCAATAAACCTGAATTGAATCTCATCATTGATCGCGATAAAATAAAAAACTTAGGACTTTCTGCTGCCGATATTGGCCAAACATTGCAATTAGCATTGAGCGGTCAACGTTTCAATTATTTTAATATGAGTGGCAAACAGTACCAAGTAATTGGTCAGGTCACACGAGAGAATCGTGATGAGCCCCTCGATTTAAAATCAATTTATGTAAAAAGCAGCAGTGGCGAATTGGTGCAACTCGATAATGTGGTGAAGCTTGAAGAGCAAAGCAATCCACCCCAGCTCTACCATTATAATAGATACAAATCGGCCACTGTATCGGCATCCTTAGCCCCTGGGAAAACCGTAGGAGATGGAATAAATGAGATGAATAAGATTGCTAAAAACGTGCTCGACGAATCGTTCTCTACTGCATTAACAGGTGCATCGCGCGACTTCTCGGAAAGCTCATCCAATATTCTCTTTGCGTTTCTGTTTGCCTTACTTTTAATTTATCTCATCCTTGCCGCACAATTCGAGAGTTTCATCGATCCGCTCATCATCATGATTACAGTTCCCCTGGCATTGGCTGGAGCGGTATTGTCGCTTTGGTATTTCAATCAAACTTTAAATATTTTTAGTGAGATAGGAATCATTATGCTAATTGGACTGGTGACGAAAAATGGAATCCTTATCGTGGAATTTGGAAATCAATTACAAGAAAAAGGATTGAATAAAAGGGAAGCCATCATACAAGCTGCAGCTGCTCGTTTGCGACCAATTTTAATGACGAGCTTAGCTACTGCACTCGGCGCATTGCCTATTGCCCTGGCACTCGGCGCAGGCGCTAAAAGCCGCATGGGAATGGGAATTGTGGTTATTGGTGGTTTGCTTTTCTCATTGGTACTTACTTTATTCGTTATTCCTGCGATCTACTCCTATTTTTCTCATAATAAGAATCAAAATCATGAAATACAAGAACCAGCACCTGATGAAATCTAAAATTGCAATCAGTATTTTTTTGGTCTTTGCTGCATTCAATGGAACTAGCCAAAGCAAACTAACACTCTCACAAGCCATCTCGGTTGCCTTGGAAAAAAACTATGATATTAGAATTGCATATAATGGAGCTCAAGCTTCCACAATATCTAATACGTATGGAAATGCAGGCTTTTTGCCATCTGTAAACTTCCTTGCATCAACAAGTAGAAGCTACTATAATACCAAACAAGAATTCAGTACGGGGGTAAAGGTGGATCGTAAAAATGCTTTAACAAGTAATTTGAATTCAAGCATTGCATTGAATTGGATTGTGTTCGATGGCATGAAAATGTTTGCTACCAAGGATAAACTGGATGCACTCGCTGCTCAGGGTCAAACACAATTAAAATTGCAAATTGAGAATACCATCTCACTAGTAATACTCCGCTATTATGAAGTGGTAAAGCAACAGCAGTTGATTAAGGCTTCCAAAGAAACTTTGAAAATTTATGAGGAACGAGAGAAAATAGCTCAGAAAAAACTCGATATAGGTTCGGGCTCAAAGATCGACTTACTGCAGGCTCGTGTTGATTTGAATGCACAACGATCGGCTTTGCTTCGTCAGAACATTGCCTTGGAAAACGCGATGGTATTTCTTAATCAACTCCTTACTCTCGAAGCCACCAATACATTCACAGTGGAAGATAGCATTAGTGTAAATACTCAACTCGACTTAAAAAACATAAAGCAAAATGCCATGGCAAATAATTCGGAGGTGCAAATTGCAAAACGCAATATGGCCATAACTGGTTATTCCCTAAAAGAAGTGAAGAGCTATACCTTGCCTCAAGTTGGTATTAATGTAAATTATAATTTAACTCGTGCTCAAAATGAAGTTGGATTAATTCTTTTAAATCAAAATCTTGGATTAAATGCAGGCCTTTCAGCCTCATGGAATTTGTTTAATGGTTATAAAACAAGAACCCAAATTCAAATTGCAAAACTTGGAATGGCTACCAGTGAAATAGCTTATAAAGGCGTGTTGTCGAAGGTGGATATTTCTTTGCAAAATGCCTGGAAATCTTACCAAAACACTCAGGAGATTTTAAAGCTGGAAGAAGAGAATATCAGTATCGCAAAAGAAAATGTAACGGTAGCACTGGAACGCTTTCGCCTGGGTTCCTCCAATACTATTGAGTTGATGCTGGCGCAAAAAAGCTACGAGGATGCCATCACCCGAATTGTTACAGCACGTTATGAAATGAAAATTTCAGAAACAGAATTATTGCGATTACAAGGACAATTGGTAAAATAAAAGTTATTATCTGTTGATCACCAATCTGAATTCGGCACCCGAATCACTTTTCAATAAATAAATACCATTCACCATAGAACGAATATCCATTTCTTTCATGTCTTGAGCTTCTACCCTTATGGTGATTACCACTTGCCCCAATGCATTAATCATTTGAAATGCAATAGGTAAATTGCCTCTATTATCGATAGTTACACGATCATTCGCCGGATTTGGAAATACACGAAAGGTTGTATTGCGAATTGAATTAATTCCTGCACTATTCTTCGTAATGGTCACCGTATCAGTATGATGACAACCACTACTATCGGTTACCGTTGCATAATAAATTCCAGCTATTTTAACTGTTAATGATTTTCCGGTTAATGTGTTATTCCAAATTACATTTCCACTGGTAACAATAGAAAGTACGGCACTATCGGCCGTCGCTTGAATATTGGTTTTGGTGGATATTACATGAAATAAAGTAGGCGTAATACTTATTGGAATTTTTATGGAAGGCGCATTGGTACTATTATTCAAAATAACTAAGGTATCAATAATGGCACTGGTGTTTCCAATCCATTTCTTTAATGTGATGGTAAGGGATGTTGCTTTTGGTATGCTATCTGATGGCGCACTAATAACCAAATTATTTTGGATAGTGCTTATATTACTGCATTGAATTGTTGTATTCCCTGAATTATAAATTACTACATTATAATTTATCGAATCATATACAGCATAAGCTTTAGTTATAGGTTGCGCATCATACCAAAGTGTGCGTTTTGCAGGAGCTACCGATAAATTAGCGATGGAGGTAATACGTTCTAAAAACTCAGGATGATCAATGAAAGGATTGCGATTTTTCTGCAATCCAAAAATATCAGTATTCCTTTTTCTATCAATTGAATCGGGAGGAAACTGCAGACACCAAGTACGAAGTATGGCTTCTTGTGGTCCGAAGAAGGTAACCAATCCATAAGATGGATTATTATATCGTATGGCGAAGTATAACATCGCACGCGCTGTACGACCTTTTTGTGCATCGCGGGGTTCGAATAGGGTAGAGATTCCTTT
>CAIVZR010000005.1 GCA_903910445.1 uncultured Bacteroidota bacterium | reverse complement strand
TTTTAAACGAAATTTATGAAGATTTATTCTCTATTCTGTAATTGCGTGTCCCTTAATTTTAAAGAAATTTTAATAATACTTTATTCAATTCATGCCATTAATTTAATCCTCAATCGCCTCAATTCCTTGCTCTTTCAGTCTTGTAAGATTATCTTTCATCATCTTCAATTGCTCGGGGGGATGGGATGTCCATTCGTGAATCTCTCCAGTTACTTTAAAAGGGGAGGAGGAGCGGTACGACTTGGTTGGATTGCCTGGAAATTTTTTGTCCGTTAAATTCGGGTCATCTTCAATAGGTCCTGTTGGTTCAACAATATAAATTCTTTCACGGTCGTCTCCAAAGGCAAGCTCAGCGCCCCAAATGGCGGCTTCCAGCGTGGCAGTGAGATAAATATATTTTGCCTTTTTTCTTTGTCCGTAATTCGAAGTGTATCCTGGTACTATCAAATCGCCAATATTTAAATTGGCTTTGGTGCCGTGATAATATATTACAGTACTATCATTTTCCATATTCATTTCATAAACCATAAACTTCAAAATATTTAGATTTTTATAACTTTTTATTGTTTCAAATATAATATTTATCAATATCAATGGGATGAAAAAGGTTACTAATTGTAAAATAATTAATCAAATGATTAAAAAATTTGTTTAATTCAAAAAATGATTCCATCTTTGCGCCATGGTTAAATTAAAAAAGGCCGCCAAAGTTTCAGTTAAAGCTACTAAGAGTGATCATAGTACCGAAGAGAAAATTAAAATGGCTGCCCGTAAAATGTTTACTCAGAAAGGGTTTGCCGCCACTCGTACCCGCGATATTGCCGAAGAAGCAGGAATCAATCTCGCCTTATTGAATTATTATTTTAGAAGCAAGGAGAAACTGTTCGATCTCATCATGCTCGAGAATATGCAGCATTTTGTAATGGGTATGAAAGGGGTATTGAGTGATGAAACCACTACTTTACAGGAGAAATTTGAGCAGTTTGTAGGCAACTATATTGATATGCTTACCCAGCATCCCGACCTGCCTTTATTTATCTTACATGAGATAAAAGCCAATCCCGATAAATTTGTGGAGAGGGTAGGAATTCAAAATGTGATTTTTGGTACCCACTTCTACAAACAATTAATAGCTGCCATCGGAAAGAAAGGACAACCCTTTCAAATCATCATGAATATGATGAGCCTAACCGTATTTCCTTTTGTGGCGAGTCCGCTACTTAGAAATCTTGGGAATTTAACACCCGATGATTTTAATAAACTAATTGAATCACGCAAAAAGTTAATACCACTTTGGATTAATGCCATGCTTACTATTAAATAAATCGAACAAGAAATTTATACCTATCATGAAAAGGTTATTCATCATTCTAATTTTTATTGCTACGCAGCATTGGGTTATTTCCCAAACGCCGTCGACCATTAGTTTGGGGCAATGTTATCAACTGGCTAAACAAAACTACCCGCTTATAAATCAATATGAGCTGGTCTCTAAAAGTGCAAGTTTTGCCATGGAAAATGCATCCAAGGCCTGGATGCCACAAGTAAGTGTGAATGCTCAAGCTTCTTACCAATCGGAAGTCACAGAGATTCCGATTAAGTTACCTAATCTGCAAATACCTTCCATGAGTAAGGATCAATACAAAGTATATGCTGAAGTAACTCAAACACTTTATGATGGAGGTGCAGTAAAATCTCAGAAGGATATCATCACTGCCAATGCTCAGGTTGACCATAAAAAGAATGAAGTGGAGTTGAAAAAAATCAATGAAAGAATCAATCAATTGTACTTTGGTGTGCTGCTTGTAAATGAACAACTAAAGCAATTAGATATTTCACAGAAGGATATTGAAGCTGCGATTGCCAAAACGAATGCAGCAATTTCTCAAGGTATTGCCCTCAAATCCAATAACGACGCATTACAAGTGGAGTTGCTTCGTATGGATCAACGTCGAGTTGAGTTTAAGGCGACAAGGAAAGCCTATCTGGATATGTTAGGCTTGTTCTTAAATCAAACCCTGAACGAAACTACCATTTTTCAACGTCCCGATTTTCCAAGTACCATTAGCTCCACCGCAATCAATCGCCCTGAATTGATGCTAATCGAGCAACAGCAAAAGGCTGTTATGCTTCAAACAAAAATGTTGGATGTACGTAACCGACCTAAGGTGGGCGTCTTTTTACAAGCTGGAATGGGAAGGCCGGCATTGAATATGCTAAATAATGATTTTTCGCCTTATTATATAGGTGGTGTAAGAATTAACTGGGCACTGAATGGTTTTTATACTGTTAAAAATGACCGGGCTATCTTAAATATCAATCAGTCATCACTCTCAATTCAAAAAGATTTATTCCTATTCAATACCCAATATGCTATGAGGCAGCAACAAGCTGAGCTTGAAAAGTATCAGGCATTGTTTAAATCGGATGATGCTATCATTACACTGAGAACAAAAATCAAAAACACTTCGCTGGTGCAACTCGAAAATGGGGTGATTACTTCCAGCGATTATTTAAGAGAACAAAATGCAGAGCAGCTGGCTCGTGAAACGAAGTCGGTGCATGAACTACAGTTTCTTTTATTGCAATATAACTTACAATATACCTTAGGTAATTAATTTCATAAAAATAAAATCATAAAAATATATCTATGAATATTTCCAATCAAACCTTTACGCTGAATTCAATTTTTAAGAATCAGCGCACTATCATACTGTTCACAGTGATAGTCTTCTTCTCAATGCTGAATGCATGTAAAAGCAGTAAAAGCAAATACGATGCAACAGGAACATTTGAAGCCGATGAAACCATGATTGCCGCAGAAGCATCTGGCATCATAAATCAATTTGATATTACGGAAGGGCAAACAATCACTGCGGGTCAAACAATAGGTTATATCGATTCGGTGGCTTTGTATTTGAAGAAAAAACAAGTCATCGCTCAGGTCAGTGCTACCTTAAGTTCTAAACCTGATATCGCTCGACAGTTGGCCGCAATTAATGTGCAACTCGAAGCGGCTCAAAAAGAACAACAACGAATTACACGATTGGTGAAGCTCGATGCAGCAACAACCAAACAGCTCGACGATGTGAATGCACAAGTGGAGGTAATTAAAAAACAAAGAGAGGCCCAGTTATCTGCCTTAAGTATTGCTTCCGAAAGCATTGCCCAGCAAGTGAATCCGTTGTTGGTTCAAATTGAACAATTGAATGATCAGTTGTCAAAATGTGCTATAATTAATCCAATAAATGGCACCGTACTCACCAAATATGTAGAAGTTAATGAGATGGCAGTAATGGGAAAAACACTTTATAAGGTGGCCGATTTATCATCTATGTTATTGCGAGCATATATCACAGGCGATCAATTCTCAGCCATTAAATTAAATCAGCCCGTGAAAGTTTTGATTGATGATGAAGGTGGTAAATCGAAAGAATATGCAGGCACTATTGAATGGATTAGCAATAAGGCGGAGTTCACTCCCAAAACCATCCAAACAAAAGATGAGCGTGCCAATTTGGTGTATGCCATTAAGATAAAAGTAAAGAACGATGGATTCTTGAAGATTGGAATGTATGCTGATGTAAATTTCAATTAAGTAGCTAAGCGACCAACACATAAATCAATGTTGAATATCACCCCCAATATAATAGTCAAGGCCAGTCAGCTCCGCAAGGTGTATGGTAAGGAGAAGACGGTGGCCGTTGATGATGTTTCTTTTGAAGTAAACAGGGGCGAGGTATTCGGCCTGATTGGGCCGGATGGGGCAGGGAAAACAAGTATCTTTCGTATGCTTACTACTCTGCTGCTTCCCGATGGAGGCAGTGCTATGGTTGATGGAAATGATATTGTTATTGATTATAAAAAAATTAGAAGCAATGTTGGTTATATGCCAGGCAAATTTTCTTTGTATCAGGATTTAAGTATCGAAGAGAATATCAATTTCTTTGCTACCGTTTTTGGAACCACCCTCGAAGAGAATTATGAAATCATCAAAGAAATTTATGTGCAAATCGAGCCTTTCAAAAAACGCAGAGCAGGTAAACTCTCTGGAGGGATGAAACAGAAACTTGCCCTTTGTTGTGCTTTAATTCATAAGCCCAAAATTTTATTTTTAGATGAGCCTACTACCGGGGTAGATCCAGTGTCAAGAAAAGAATTTTGGGACATGTTAAAACGATTGAAAGACCAAGATATTACTATTGTTGTTTCAACACCCTACATGGATGAAGCAAATTTATGTGATCGAATTGCATTAATTCAAAAAGGAAAAATCCTTTCCATCGATACTCCAAATGCCATTGTAGCGGCTTATCCCGATGCCTTAATGGAGATCAAAGCGGATAATTTGTATTATCTGCTGCGTGATTTAAATGCTTATGAGTATACATTAAGCTGTTTCACCTTCGGAGAATTTTTACATCTCGCTCTCAAACAAAATAATGTAAATTCTAAATTAGAGCTGAATACCTACCTTACCTCAAAAGGTCATCAGAATATTATTATAAATCCGGTAACTCCCACGGTTGAAGATTGTTTTATAAAACTATTACATGATTAATATGAAAGAACTGGTCATCGAAACTCGTAATCTTAGTAAGCGCTTCGGCGATTTCATTGCTGTCGACAATATTAGTTTCGAGGTAAACAAGGGTGAGATATTTGGTTTCTTAGGTGCTAATGGCGCTGGTAAAACCACTGCCATGCGAATGTTATGTGGTTTATCTATTCCCTCCTCTGGTGATGCTATGATTGCAGGGTTTGACGTTTATAAAGAAACGGAATCAATCAAGAAAAATATTGGATACATGAGTCAAAAGTTTTCGCTTTATGAAAACTTAACGGTAGAAGAAAATATTCAATTCTTTGGCGGCATTTATGGATTGAGTAATTCTGATATAAAAGAGAAGGGGAGGGCCCTGATACAAAAACTTGGTTTGGAATCGGAGTCACGAAAATTGGTAGGCTCCTTACCTTTAGGATGGAAACAGAAACTATCGTTTTCGGTAGCAGTAATTCATGAGCCTAAAATTGTTTTTTTAGATGAGCCCACTGGTGGTGTGGATCCCTTAACTCGCCGACAATTCTGGGATTTGATTTATGAAGCTGCCGACAGAGGAGTTACCATTTTTGTAACTACTCACTATATGGATGAAGCTGAATATTGTAACCGAATATGCATCATGGTTGATGGTAAGATTGGTGCGATGGGGGCTCCCGATTTTTTAAAGAAAAAGTTTAGGGCAAGCTCCATGGATGAAGTTTTTTACGAACTGGCACGCGGTGCACAAAGAAAAGATGCATAATATGAAAAGATTGATATCATTTGTAAAAAAAGAATTCCATCATGTACTGCGTGATCCAAAAACGCTGATGATTTTATTTGGATTGCCCATCGTGCAAATAATGATTTTCGGATTTGCCCTCACCAACGAGGTGAAGAACTCAAAAATTGTTGTTCTCGATCAGTCGAAGGATGCATCTGCATTACAACTGCTAAATAAAATTGAGGCAAGCAGATATTTCGAAATCGAAAAGTCGGTAACCAGCCGCGATGAAATGGAAGAAGCGTTTAAGGAAGGGAAAATAAAAATGGCCATTGTAATACCAGATCAATTTCAACACGACCTATTACACGATAATAAAGCCACGATTCAAATTATCTCGGATGCTACCGACCCCAATACAGCCAATATGCTGAATACTTATGTAAACTCTATCATCAATGACTTTCAAAGCAGTTTGATGCAAGGAACAAATATTCCGTACCGCATTATTCCCGAAATAAAAATGCTCTATAACCCGCAGTTAAAGGGCGTACACAATTTTGTTCCTGGCGTGATGGCCTTGGTACTTATGCTGGTATGTGTAATGATGACGGCCATTGCCATTGTACGTGAAAAAGAAACAGGCACCATGGAAATACTTTTGGTATCGCCCTTTCAGCCCCTCATGGTGATTGTGGCCAAAACAATTCCATATTTAATTTTATCATTAGTAAATGTTACGATGATATTAGCGCTAAGTGTTCTGGTACTCGATTTACCTATCAACGGAAGTTTGGGTTTACTCTTCGCTGTAAGTACATTGTTTATCATCACTTGCTTAAGCTTAGGGATGTTTATCTCTGTGAAAACGCAAACGCAACAAGCGGCGATGCTCATTTCTTTGGTAGGAATGCTCTTACCTACCTTACTCTTTAGTGGTTTTATGTTTCCAATTGAAAATATGCCATTGCCCTTGCAAATCGTGAGTAATATCGTTCCTGCCAAATGGTATTATATCATGATTAAATCGATTATGATTAAAGGTTTGGGATTCATGTATATCTGGAAACCCATACTAATCTTATCAGGAATCACGCTTTTCTTTATTGTTGTAAGTATTAAAAATTTTAAAATACGATTGGCATGAGAACACTTAAATTTTTATTGCAAAAAGAATTCAGGCAGATATTTCGCGACAAGACAATTATTGCGATAATCCTGGTAATGCCAACCATTCAATTACTCATCTTGCCACTGGCGGCTAACTATGAGATCAAGAATATCAATCTCTCTATTACAGATCATGATCGTTCGGCTTACTCATCACAACTTATTTCTAAGATTACTGCTTCGGGTTATTTTAAGCTCACAGGTTATAATGATTCATTTAAGGAATCTCTTGAAAATATTGAATCGGAAAAGGCTGATTTAACATTAGAAATTCCCGCGAATTTCGAACGAAATTTAATTAGAGAAGAAGAGCAGAAAGTGTTTTTAGCAGTAAATGCAATCAATGGTGTGAAAGCCAATCTGGGAGGAGCATATCTATCAACAATTATTAGAAATTATAATCAGGATTTGAGGATGGAATTAATTCCTCAAACTAAAATTAATCCCTTGCCAGTAATTCAAACGACCAATTCCAATTGGTACAATACTTTACTCAACTATAATCTTTTTATGGTGCCTGGAATTCTAGCAATACTTGTTACGATGATTGCCGGTTTCTTATCTGCATTGAATATTGTGAAAGAGAAGGAGATGGGTACCATTGAGCAAATTAATGTTACACCAATTAAGAAGATTCATTTTATTTTAGGTAAACTCATTCCATTTTGGATAATGGGAATAATAGTTTTTTCCATCGGACTCACCTTGTCAAGGGTTATTTATGGCATTGTTCCTTTGGGGAGTATTCCATTGCTCTATGGCTTTATTGCAATTTACTTACTTGCAGTTTTGGGATTTGGCTTATTAATTTCAACCTATTGTGATACGCAGCAACAAGCCATGTTCATTGCGTTTTTCTTTGTGATGATCTTTGTGTTGATGGGAGGGTTATTCACTTCTATAGATAGCATGCCTGAATGGGCTAAAACAGTTTCACGGTTTAATCCAATGAGGTACCTCATCGAGGTGATGCGAATGGTAATATTGAAAGGAAGTAACTTTAAAGATATTCGATTTCATTTCTTAATCATTGCTATTTTTGCGGTGGTTCTAAATGCGTGGGCACTTTGGAACTATCGTAAAACAAGTTAAGTTAACCTCATGATCATCTACGGAATAAAAAATTGTGATACCATGCAAAAGGCATTCAAGTATCTCGACAAACATAAAATTAAATACGCCTTCCATAATTATAAAACGGAAGGGATTGATAAGGAAACGATTAAAGCGTGGTTGGATATACTTCCCTTAGAGCAAGTAATAAATACGAAGAGCGCCACCTTCAAAGCATTGTCGGATGAGGATAAAGCAAAAATAACAACGAAGAGTAAGGCCATCAATTTAATGATTTCGAATACCTCCATGATTAAACGTCCATTGCTTGTTATGGAGCCAAAAAAAATCCTGCTCGGATTCAGCGAGCAGGACTGGAATGACAAATTCTCAAGTTAAAATCAAAACCGTTAATTGCAACCCGCAATTAAATTCTAGGACAAATCAAGATATCAATTTTTAGAGAAGGTAAGATAATCGGTACCTCCATTACCACCACTTACATCTTCAAGTTTTATAAGTGTGGTTGTTTTTTCTATTATATGCCAATCAGAGTTAAGCTCATTGAGGCTGCTACCTGCAAAATTGATATATAGTTTTTGCTGACTATCATCCGATCCTGTATTCCAGGTTCCGCTGGTAGTTGCGCCGCTCTTTACCGCATCTAGCGTACCATTTGCGTTGAAAGTGAAGCTATAGGCACTGTAGTTCGATGTGTGATCGTTTCCCGATTCACTAAAGAGAATTACCTTCCAATCACCTTTTTGAATAATTGTAGAAGTACTTGAGTTGTTGGTTACTTTAGTGCATGATGCAAAAGTAAAAGCTAGAACTACAAATAGCGCGCATAATTTTGAGATAGATTTCATGATGTATAAATTATATTAATTTGATGATGCAAGTTTAGGTCAATAGCTAGTACCTCTAAAGTTAATCTTGCTGAACGGGCAAAATTGATAGTTGAGTTGGTGAAATTGTCATTTAGTGCATTAATCAAATAAGGGAAAAAGCCAATTCATAAAAAAAGTGCAATGGGTTAATATTGCACTTTTATTATTTTAGTATTAACTGTTAGTTATTCTGCATACCTCCATCAATCCATAATTGTACCTTCTTTATATCGCAGGCCGGCATAATAGGTTCGCCTTTTGGCATAGCAGAAAGGGGCGCCACATGGTTCATGGTATTAATAACTTTAGTAGCGTTGGTCTTGATTTGGTCGTAGGTTTCCAATGAAATTCCTCCACCTATGGAACTTCCTGAATGGCATGATTTGCATTTTGTATTTATAAGTGGTTGCACTTCTGCAGCGAAGTAACCTTTACTATTGCATACACTTTCAGGATACAAATAGTTTTCAGCATCATAATAGCATCCTTGAACTGCTAATATGATGATAGCAATTGCGATTTTAATTATTTTTCCGTCCATCATTAATCCATTTAGTAATATTATCGATTTGGCAATTCATTAGTTTAGTTGAAGGGGGCATGTTTTTAGATAGTGTTGTGTTTCCCCAGGTAATGGCCCGACGCAATACTGCGGTGTCAACTTTCATAATCTCAGTATAATTGGTAAGCATTATACCTCCACTTGGGCTCGTTCCTGAATGACAAGCTTTACAAGATTTATCAATCAATGGAAAAATTCCTGTTGCGAACTTGTATCCTGCAGTATCACATTCGGCGCAATAATTATTCTTTGCCCCCTGGGTAATCCATTTTTGTATCAAGGCAATTTGATCCGCGCTTAGTTGAGGCCAATTACTTTGAGGCATATCACCTTTTAAAATAGATTCCATCATTTTGCCACTTGAAGGGCTACCTCCATTTACCTCACCTGTTTTAATAATGCTATTATAATTGCTAAGGTTTACCCCTTCTCTGTTTGATATCGCATCATGACACCCCCTAGCATTGGTGGTGGAATTCCTTGGCACAGAGCAATAGGAAGTAAGTAATGGTTGAATATCTTTATTGAAATAAACTATATTTGGATCACATGGAGCATTCACTCCTGCGGTATCTCTTGGTATATTCGACCAATAGGGATCGGGTTGGTGTTTGCAGCTTCCCGCCAAAATCATCCCACAAATGGCGAGGGTTATTAAAGCTGATAAATATATTTTCATGATTAGTGATTTGATTTTATTGTAAATACGCGACTGATATTGAATCCGAAATGAATTCCGCCTTTTAGCCATGACTCGGAGGTTTCCGACATGAAGCCTCGTTCGTGCATCGCTAAACTATTGGTGAAGTGTAATTGAAATACGTGACCACCCGTTTCAAGGTCAAAACCAATGGATAATGAATTGTAACGTGTTTGACCAACTACCGGGTTAAATGCATAGAAGTACTCCAGGTTTATAGAAGTACGTTTGGTAAGCTTCTGACGTAAAGCAATACCAAGGAAATAATGATCATTCTGCTCTTTTGTATTGTCGGCTATTAAGTTATAATGTACGATACTCGGCATTAATTGCAAACTAAAGCTCTCATTAAATTTACGTGCAATAACAATTTGACCGAAATAACTCATTCGGGAAGTGAAATAGTTTTTACGAGTAGGTTGGGCCCATTTAAGCATTGAGATACTCGTTCCGCCTAATACTACCACTCCAATAGGCATCTTGTTGGTTGTTGTTTGTCGTATCAATTTAATCTTTGCAAATCCATCATAGGTTTTTTCTACGTTACTTCTTCCTAAGCCTACCGTTAACCAACGAGTAATTCCATAGTCAAAATTCAATTTCATAGAGGCCTGATCCAATCCAAATAAATCATACATCCCACGATTTACCGACCCAAAACGATGGGCAATACGAAAATCTAAGACGCCCTTATATACATTTTCTATGGATTGAGAATTAATAATTCGAGTTCCTTTAAAGGTGGCATCAACATATTCAGTAGGTGCTTTTTCTTCGCCTAGCAAATCCAAGAGTGAACTGTCTTGCTGAGCTTTTCCAATATTGAAACTTATTAATATGATGATAATTATTCCGATTCTTCTGTACATAATACTCACTTTATTATATTTAACATTACGTATTCTCGTGCCAAAAGGTGGGGGGAGAATAATACTTTTATAGCCGAAATTGCCTTTTTCAAAAATGATATTGGCAAATCTTGAAACGAAATGACTTTTTCTTGTAAATTGGGTGACGAAAAGAGGTAAATAGCTTGATAAAACAGGGGATTCGAAAATTGAATAAGACAGGCATTAATACGTTTCATAGACGGTGCAAATTTAATAAATCCTGGGGTGATTTATACAAAAATGACTTGAATCAGCATTTTGAATCTCTGATTAAGGATTTAAGAGGCTTGAATCAGTTATTGACCAAGCCAATTCTTAAACTCTGACGACCGTTCAACACTCGTTATCGTCTCGGTTTTTGGGTCAGGATGTAAGTCTAGCTTGATTCGTGATTTGCTATAAACGGTCATTTTTTGAATCGATTTCAAGGAAACAATAAATTGACGGTTAATACGGAAGAAATTTTTAGGGTTTAACAAAGTTTCCACTTCGTCTAAGGAGTATGAAAGCATATAACGATCGCCAGTATATAATACCGCATAAACACTTTTATTCTCCACAAAGAAATAAGAAATATCTACCACATTAAATACTTTGAGGGTATTGCCAATCTGGGTCTTCAAACGTTCAGGGTAATTGCCATCAGGTTGTTGCATGCGTCGCATCAACTGGTACAATTTACTTTCATCAATGATATTCTTCTGTTTCTTAAAACGCTGCAATGCAAGGTTTAATTTCTCACCACTAATAGGCTTGAGCAAATAATCGATGGCCTGAAGCTCAAAGGCCTCAATAGCACGGTCGTCGAAGGCGGTTGTGAAAATGATTGGAATCTCTAGCTTGGTGGCTTTAATTAAATCGAAACATACCCCATCGGATAATTGAATATCAAATAATCCTAAGTCAGGCAATGGGTGGGTTTGAAGCCAAATTTTACCTTCCTCAACACTTGGTAGCATGGCCACCACCTCAAAAGATTCGGAATCCTCTTCAACCATTTGTTTCAAACGATTGGCAGAATGCATTTCATCTTCTAAAATAAGTATCTGGTATTTCATATTTAATAAAAATATAGGTTGTGAAATGTATTTATAATTGAATTGGTATTTTAACTATGAATGATGTACGGGTTTGATCAATTTCAATTTCTTTTCCTGTGGTTATCAATATTCGCTCCTTCACAAAACTTAATCCCGAATTGGTGGAATTTTCCTTGGTGAGTTTCAATGCTAAATTATTTAAAAACCAAATATATTCTCCATTCAATTCAAGCTTTATTCTCAATGGTTGCGCTGTACTTAATCTATTGTGCTTAATCGCATTTTCAGCTAAAATTTGAAAGGTCATAGGTGGTATCTTTCTATGCATGGCCCGAATTTCTGGTGCCACTTCAAACCGAACAGAATCATTAAACCGAATATTTTGCAGCTTGATATAGGTCTCCGTAATATTCAATTCTGTTTCAATTGGAATGCTTTCTACATCCTTATACTTTACAATATTACGGTAAAAATCTGCAAGGTTCTCCGTATAGGTAACAGCTTTTTTGGTGTCCGTCTCAATCAGCCCTACCAAGCTGCTGAAACTATTAAATAGGAAATGAGGATTTATCTGACTATTCAAAACACGGATCTCTTGTTTCAAATGATTGGTCTTGATTTCTGATAAACGATTTAATTGACCTACTCTTAATTTTAGCACTACATAAAATAAAAAGCCTAGTATTATCGCCAATAAAAAATAAAACCAATAAGTATTATACCATGCTTTATGCACTGTAAATGAAATAATTGTCCAAGGCGTGTTTAATAAATACCCCTCGGCTTTTCCTCTCACCTTAAAACTATATTCACCTGGCAATAAATTCGGGAAAGAGATTAGGCTTTCCAATGATTCAAAAGTATCGGTTGAATAGCCTTCCAAAAAGTACTCATATCGCACCTGTTCAGGATTTTGAAACCACGGGAAATAGCATTTAAAGGAGATATCATGCTCGTCATGGTTAAAATTTGGATCATATCCATTGTCGAGTTTTTTTAAGTTTAAATAGGTTTGAAGTATGGTAACTGGAATGTTCTCAGGATAAATAAATCGATGCGGTTGCAAGGATAGAATACCATCATTTAACCCAATATAAATATTCGCATCGGTTTGCGAAATCATATTATTATTAAACAACTTTTCATTTCCTTCTCCACCAAAATACAAGGTGTATTGCTGCTTGTTTTCAGGGTTTAAAATGGATAGCAGATTCTCATGAATCAATATTAAATTATTTTGATAGTCGGAACTCATCCCTAAAATTTCATATTTGTTATAAGTATACCTCGCATCATTTACAATGAAATTATTTTGTTCATTATTGTACAACCCAATATCCAAAGTGCTAAACCAAATCCGTTTCTTGTCATTGGTTTCCGTCATATTCAATACCGATTTCTGAGGTGTTAATGCAAAGTCGGTGAAATACTTCGATTCGCCATTTTCAATAACCCCATATCCAAACCCATCGGTGCCGAAATAAAGTTTACCATTGGCCTCACCAGAAATTGAATAAATATATTTTCCACGAGTTGAATTCAAGGCATTATTCAATGGCGTATTCCCAGATTCAAATGATCGTAATTTCCAATTCACGGCATAGATGCCATTCATCGTGCCGATATAAATTCTCTGATCAATCAAGGTTAATTTGAAAATACTAATATCATAATTAATGGCATCGGGGCTTAATTTTTGGGTGATACCCTGTGGGGTAATATAAATTAACCCATCATTCAAACTGCCTAGCCATACTACTCCATTGGGGTCGATACAGATACTGCTCACGGCATTATAGTTTAATGTATATCCAATATTTATCCGTTGCCAAATTTGATGAGGCCCTTTGCAATAAATCCCATTATCATACACTGCAAATAATTTCTCTCCCGAATAGGTTAGACATTTAAGTACAAGATTTTTAGCAGGAGGTAGTATTTTTTCGTGCCATTCGCCCGCCGTATAATAAATTCGGTTATTGGCAATCACCAATTCGAAATAATAATTACAGTAGATTATTTTTTGTATTTTTTGAAATAACTCATTGCCTTTATCGATTATGGGTCGCATCATAAAAACTGGGTCATACTCCAAATCCATAATATGCCCATCATCAAACCCAATCCACTGTTCGTTGCGAATATTAGCTATGGTTGAAATTGTTCCCGCTTCTTCTTTGATTTTTAAAAAGGAATTCGATTTGAGGTCATATAACTGAAATCCAAAATCTTGTGACCCGATGGTAAGCACATCGTTCTCCGCGATTTCCAATTGAGTAACCATATTATCATTCAAGCCGAATTTATCGTTCAGAATTTTTTCCGGTTTCAACGCACCTTGGGTAAGGCTGCAAAAATTTATTCCCCTATCCGAACCTACCAATAAATGATTGTCGGAGGTTATCGCTAATGTATAAATGAAATCATCATTCAATCCTTCTGCTTGTGAAATATGGGTTAATTGATCTTGTTGAAAGAGAAACACCCCTTTGCCTTTTGTTCCAATAATTAATTGCCCCAGTTTATCTTCCTTAATAATTGAAATGGGAGCCTCACATAAAGGGCTATTCATTGGAGGTTTTACCTTCTTATAATTCTCAAAATAAAGTATATCGCCTTTGCTTGTTCCGGCTACTATATGATGATCGTTAGTTTCAATGATGGTTGTAACGTATATCGATGAATTGTCGAGATTCACGGGGCGTGTTACATTTTGTCCATCCGACAAATAGATGCCGTCTTCTGCACAAATCCAAAGCATGCCATGATAATCGACAAGTCCATTATGGATATCGAGTACCTTACCCTCGTAGGTGAGTTTTATCTCCTTAAATAAAGGTTGTTGTGCTAATACGATTCCTGAAATGAGGCAGCAAATTAGTAGAAAAAAGTACCTCATTTAATTTTAATAGATAGGGTAACAGTTATTTCCTCCGCAATCTTTTGCTTAACTAAATGGGGTATCAGAATCTTGTAATCATTAAGTTTTATTGGGAAAGTTGATGTTACAGTATATACCCCATTTTTTACATTGACATTGCATTTAATGGTTTTCTCCTGAGAGATACCATGTAAATTGAAAATTCCCTTGCCACGAACTTCATAATCGCCATTATTGCTAAAGGATGTTTCTTCAATAATTTTCCCACTAAAGGTAGCATATCGGTATTTCGCTATTTCAAGATAGTTCTCTTCGAAATGAGTTTTTTGTAATGGACTCGTAAAGCCTTGAAAACTCCCCATATTTATACGGAAGAGGAACTCCCGCTTGGTTGTATCTAAAATCCCATTTAAACTTACAGAACTAGCGATGATGGTCTCCAATGGTGCCTTGGAAATGAAGGTTACATTACTCTCTTCCACCTTGGCATCTTGATGCTTGGGTGCCAAAGTCCATGCGATATCAATAATGAAAAACAATGCCATCGCAATATAAATACTACTGGCTTTATTGATCTTTAATTGCATCATGAATTTGAAAACTAAGAATAATTGTAATAATACTTCCTTGCTTATTATGGCAAAGGTAATATAATTTATATGGGATATTTATGGCTGAAATGTTAGTATTTGTTGTGATTCAACTCATTTTCCATCAATAATTACAGGGGTGTTTTTACCTCCCATAATTATTACTTTGGCATTGGGTGATGTTGCAATTTCCTTATTCGCTTTGATGGTCTCGTATTGAAGCATTTTATCGTTCAACTCTAAGCTCACAATTTTTTGATAGTCTGCTATACCCTGCGCTTCAACACGCTTGCGCTCCGCTTCTTGCTTTTCTTTTTGCAATACAAATTGCATTTTCTGAGCATCTTGTTCTGCATTGATTTTCGATTCAATACTGAGTTTTACTGAGGCAGGCAGGTCGATATTACGCACCAACATTTGCTCAAGAATAAGTCCGCGTTTATTAAAATCTTCTTCCAAACTATTAAATATTCTCAATTGAAAAGTATCGCGCTTGGTAGAATATAACTCAACAGCATCATAATATACTGCGTTGTCTCTTATTTTAGTACGTGCTATTGGGCGAATAATTTTGTCCTTATAATCAGCGCCAGTTTCACGCAATAATCGAGGCGACTCCTCGGGCATGATTCGATATAATACGGTGAGGTCAATCACAACTTCCAAGCCATCCTTGGTAAGCACACGAATGGCATCATCGCCTAGTTGGTCGCCTTCGTCGTGAACAGCACTCATGGTATAGTTCTGCGTTTTGGCTTCTAAGGTTTTTACTTCAACCAATGGGTTCACAAAATGCAACCCACTATAAAGAATATCGTCCTGAACTTTTCCGAATAAGATCTTCACTCCAATATGTCCAGCATCGATTTGCTTAATACATGCAGAGGAAACTCCGGAGAGGATTACTACAACTCCTAATAGGTAGCCTAAGGTTACATAGCTAAAAGTTCGAGCATTGTTTTTTAATACATAATGCGCTACAAGAATGATAATAATACCGAGTATAATAAGAAACATAATTTAAAGTTTATTGGTTATCAAAGATAAGGTTATCCTATTAGTACTAACAATAATTGTTTGTTCAAAAATCTCCCCCTATTTGTATTTTGTATTCTATACACATATTAGCATATTTGTACCCCTTCATTATGAAGTTGATTAATCATGCGCAAAATTCTTGTTTTACTTTTTTTACTACCAACCTTGGTTTTTTCTCAATCGAAAAAGAATATCACCTTGGAAGATATTTGGCTTAAAGGAACTTTCTCTACAAAAGGTTTTTATGGCTTTAATTTTATGAATAATGGATTGTACTACACAGAAGTTAAGGATAATGCATTATTAAAAAAAGAGGTGAAAACCGGTAATGTCATATCCACCCTAATCAACGATGGGGATATCGCCTTCGAACAACAAAAAGTAAATCTG
Organism: uncultured Bacteroidota bacterium; assembly: GCA_903910445.1. GTDB lineage: Bacteria > Bacteroidota > Bacteroidia > UKL13-3 > UKL13-3 > CAINMV01. Next base: position 78,532 of record CAIVZR010000005.1, on the reverse strand, counting down.
GGTGAGTTTTATTTTAGTGACGATGAAAGCAAAATTATTATTCGCACCGAAAATGAAAATATCTATCGCCGTAGTGTGAAATCATATGTTTATATTTATGAATTATCCACTAAGAAGACTTGGATATTAAGCCCTGAAAAGGTGCTTCACCCTACCTTTAACCCTCAAGGGAACAAGGTTGCCTATGTGAAGACGGATAATAATATTTACATCTATGATTTGATTTCTAATAAGGAAACGGCTGTTACCAACGATGGCTTGAAAAACAATATCATCAATGGGAATTGCGATTGGGTATATGAAGAGGAGTTTGAGTTTTCAAAAGCCTTTCAATGGAATGCTACAGGCGATTTCATTGCCTATTATAAGTTTGATGAAATGAATGTTCCCGAATACAATTTCGCGAATTATGGCAAACTATATCCTGAAAATTACACTTATAAATATCCTAAAGCAGGTGAAGACAACTCATTTGTGAGCATCTGGAGCTATCAGGTTGCCACTGGAAAGAATCTCAGAATATTTGCTACAAAAGATCATCTGGAGTATGTCCCTCGCATTAAATTTACCGCCGATGCAAAAACGCTTTGTATCTTTAATCTGAACCGCCATCAAGATAATTTGAAACTCTTCTTCGCCAATATTGAAAACGGATTATCAACTGTAAAATACGACGAAAAAAATAAATCGTATTTGGAGATGAATGATAACCTTACCTTCTTGAAAGATGGGAAAAATATGGTATACAGCAGTGAGAAAGATGGATGGAATCATATATTTATTCGTCATATTGAAAGTGGTGTGGAAACTTGCCTCACTCCTGGGAATTACGATATAGAGGAGGTTAAAGGGGTAGATGAAAAGAATAAAAAGGTTTACTTTACCGCAGCCTGCGAAACGCCTTCTGAACGTGAGTTCTACAGCATTACCTTTCAAGGAACTAAAAAAGTGCTATTAACTAAAGGCAATGGAATTCATCGAATTGAAATAAATCCTGGCTTCACTTTATTTACCGATAATTATAGCACTGCGAATGCGCCTTCTGTTTATCAACTGTGCGATATGAATGGTACTTCAATTAAAATATTAGAAGATAATAAAGCATTAAAAACAAAAATGATGGACTACGATTTTTCAACTGTAAAATTCACAACCATCAATAATTTAAATGCATGGATAATCAAACCATCGAATTTTGATTCAACGCGCAAATACCCTGTATTGATGTATGTTTATGGAGGCCCCAATTCGCAAACCGTTACCAATAGCTGGATGGGCGCCAATTATTTATGGTACCAGATGCTTGCTCAACAGGGCTATATCATCGTATCAGTAGATAATACAGGAACAGGTTTTCGAGGTGAAGAATTTAGAAAGAAGACTTATTTACAACTGGGTAAATACGAAAGTGATGATCAGATTGCTGCTGCGAAATCGATTGCTACTTGGAACTTTGTGGATGCAGCCCGAATTGGTATTTGGGGATGGAGCTATGGTGGATTTATGAGTAGCACCTGTATAACCAAAGGTGCTGATGTATTTAAAACTGCTATAGCTGTTGCTCCGGTAACCAACTGGCGCTATTATGATAATATTTACACCGAAAGATATATGAGAAGCCCGAATGAAAATGTATCGGGCTATGATGATAACTCACCTGTAAATATGGTTTCAAAATTGAAAGGCAATTATTTAATCATTCATGGTACCGCCGATGATAACGTGCATTTCCAGAATAGTGTGATGATGGTGGATGCGATGGAAAAGCAAATGAAGGTATTCGATAGCGAGTTTTATCCGAATAAAAATCATAGTATCTCTGGACGTGAAATTAGATTTCAATTGTATAGTAAAATGACTCGCTATATCCTGGAAAAACTTTAGGCAAAATGAAAATGATAAAATACAGTTTCCTGTTTATTCTCTTCTTCGGATGCTCTTGTGGTGGTAATAAATCATCGCAACCCAAAGGCAGTAATCCATCAGGAGAGAAATTGAAAATATTATTTGATGCCACCAAAGCCGAAATGTGTGGCAATGCCGATTGGGTGCTTGATGCCGACGTTTATAATCTGGGATACAATAATACTGGCAGTATGATGGAAGGGAAGAGCAACGAAGCCAATCCACAACGTATTCCTACTCCAGCACAAGATAATATTACTGCAGATACCAAAGAAGATTACTGGACAGGGGCACTTAGCGCATGGGGAATCGATTGTGTTAAGGAAGGTTTTTATGTTGAAACACTTCCTTTTAGAAGTCGCATCACCTATGGCGATCAAACCAACGAACAAGATTTATCGCATTATAAAATTTACGTTGTTGATGAGCCCAATATTCGTTTTACGAAAGAAGAGAAAGAGGCCATTCTTAAATTCGTAGAAAATGGGGGAGGACTCTTTATGATTGCCGATCATGACCAAAGCGACCGTAACAGCGATTCATGGGACAGTCCGAATATTTGGAATGATTTGAATACAGGAAAAACTTTCCCAATTGAATTCGATTTAATTAAGACCACACAGAAATCAGATCATTTTGCTATGGACCAGCATCCCGTTTTGGATGGTAAATATGGCCGGCCTAAATGGATTCAGATCTCCGCAGGAACGCAAATGCATTTGGCAAAAGGAGCCGATGCTTTGTGTGTTTCGAAACAAAGTAAGGACAAGAATCATGGCGTATTGGTGGCAGTGTGTACCTACGGAAAAGGACGTGTAGTGGCATTAAGCGATAGCAGTCCGGCCGATGATGGAACTGGCGATACAAACGATAAATTATATGCAGGCTATAATGGTGAAGTGCAAGGTGACCATAAGAAATTATTGATGAATGCCATTATCTGGCTTGCAGGTAATTAATTTGAAAAAATAAAAACAGTAATAAATAAATATGAAAAAATTCAGATTCACCCTTTGGGTGGCAATAGCTCTCGTTGCCACTATTCCAGCTTATTCACAAAATTATGATGCACCCTATTCGGTGCCTGCACTTGCTCTTGGTGGTCAGCAGCTCTTTATCAGCGATGCCTTCAGCGCATCGGGCAATCCGGCACTCTGTGCGAAATATGATGAGAAGAGTACAACAAAATTCCGATTGGGAATCATGGCGATGAATCACTATTTGATCAATACATTGAAACAGGGTGGGGCAGGAGGCAATGCAAATATCAATAAAACGGATGCCATTGGTTTTAATATTCAATATGAAGGCACAGTTAATCTAAAGAAAAATACTTTTATCCTGGCTTATTCCAAACGAATCACAAACCGATTGTTTCTGGGTGTGAGTTTCTTTTATCTTAATCTATTCGAACAAACTATTGGGAATAAAAATATCATTACAGGCAAAGCAGGATTGTATTTTCAATCCACTAAAAAGATTGCCTTTGGGCTCACCATTTTCAATCCGTTTGCCACCAAACTTACCCAAAGCACCTCCGAGCGTATTTCGAGTAATATGATTTCAGGAATAAGTTATGAAGTGTCGAAACAATTGAAATGCTATTTGTCATACCAGTTGGGATTGCATGAGCCGAATCAATTGATGTTTGGATTATGCTATAGCTCACACCCCATGCTGGACTGGTTTTTGGGATGCAATTCAAGTAATGATTTATTAAGCTTTGGAACCACAATTAAATCAAAATCGATACGAATTCAACTTGCGCTAAATTATCAGCAACGTTTAGGAGTATCATCAGCTATGGGTTTCGAATGGGGGCGCTGAGATTAAGAAAATAATTGGGGCTTTACTAAAATGGTTTGTTCGCTTAAAAGATGCACTGCACCTGGGTTTCTTCCTTTGGCTTTGACCACAAATTTGCGCTGGGTATAGGTTACTGCCGCCAGGGTTTGATTTTTCGATTTTGAATAGAAGGCAGCAATGCTGGCAGCTTTTTCAATCGTAGGCTTCATGATAATTTTGCCTGATTGATTTTTGATGATTACATGGGAGCCTGATACATCTTTGGCATGCATCCATAAATCATTCTTATGCGCATAGCCAAAGGTGAGCAAATCGTTATTCGATGCATTCTTACCAATCCACACTTCGAAATCATCTACAATCATTTTACGGAATGGAAAAATGGGTTCATCTTCCTTAAGTTTTTGTAAACCATTTTGAACAGCAAATGCTTTCAGTTCCTTAATTTGTTCAATGGTGTTAAACTGCGCAATCATATTTTCCAGTTTCGATTGTTCAGTAGTAAGTTGAACTACCTGGTTCTTCAGGTTTGGAATATCTTGTTTCAGTGCCTTTGATTTTCGATAGTATTTCTCAGCATTCTCTTGCGGGGAGAGGTTTTTATCCAGCTTTATCGCTGTCATCTTCCCTGTATAAAAATCAAGAAGTTCGATGGTGCTAATCGATTTAGGCATTGCATGCATATTCGCCATGATGATATGCCCAGTATTTTCGTATCCGATAAAACTTTCAGCATTCTCCAAATGCTTTTGCGCACTAAATAATTGCTTCTTTACCTTTTTTAATTTTTCATCCAGTTGCCCACGTATATCACGTTTCTGAACATCCATTTGATAAGAAGGAAGTACCAGCCTGGCAAGTCGTGTATAAGCTTCTGTGATAGCCTCATACCTGGTAAGTTCGGCTTCTGGAAAAATACTTAAATAGCTCTTAGCCGAATCCGTTTTTAAATAAAGTGGGCTGGGCGATTCAATAAAGTATTTTGAAATAAATGATCTGCGATCTGCGGGATTCATTTGCAAGAAACTATTGCATTCCATAAATCGCAGACAGTGCTCGTCAAATAATGGCATGATGCCTCTTAACTCTTTGTAGCTCGCAGCAGCTGATTGAATAACCAGCTCCCAGTCGAAATATTTGCTTAAACTACCAAGCTTTAAATCCGAATCAAGCGTGAATTCTTTTCTAAATATTTCCAGTACATCTTCTTCATTATCTATTAATAACACATTGCTAAACCCCCCATGCATCTTGAAGAGTAACTTCACTCCAGTTTTTAATTGTAAATAAAAACTCCGGTCGAAATTGCTCTGAATCACCGACTCAACAATACCTCCATTGGCAGCTTCCAATTGATAGAGGAAATTTCTTTTGGGTCTATTGTATTGATCATGCACCTGGAAATAACATGATTTATTAACCAGATGTGCTGATAAAAAGATCTCTAGATTGTTGGGACTCAGAAAACTAAAGATGATTTCTTCCTTACTAAAACTAAAGGCATTAATAAAGGTGCTCTCCTTTAGCAGGGTATTCAATGCATAGGAGAAATGCCTAAGTGCAAAGAAACTTAAATGCATTATCGCTTACTATTATTTTTAATTTCATCTAAGATAGCCCGCTCTGCCAACTCCGCTGAATTGATATAAATATAATTGCCTTTTCCTTTTGCAGCCAAGTCCTCCAGGTTTTTCAAATCGGTACGGCTTGATCCGAAACCAACGGTAGTAAGTGTGATCTTTTTAGTGATGCCACTTGCATACTTAGAAACGGTTCTACGGTCTTTGCTTTTCAAGGTAAATGAACCATCAGTAGCTAAAATAATTTGATTATTGGCATCATCAATATAGCTCTGTACACCTAGTTTGTAGGCCATATCTAATCCTTTTGAACCAGAAGTCATTCCATATGCTTTTAAGGTATCTATTCCCAAATAAATGGCTGCTTTATTGTCGGCAGTAGTCGTTGGGATTAATACACGAGGCTTATCGGAATAGATGATTACCGTTATTTTATCTATATCTCGCAATTGTGAAATCATCTTTTCAATGGATATTTTCAAGAGTGGAAGTCGCTCTTTGCCTTGCATTGAGCTCGATACATCAATAAGGAACACAATGTTATTTGGCTTGTATTCATCATAGGAAAGCAATCCAGGTTTGTTTCTCGACACCACCGGTGTATCAACAGGGGTAGGATTTACAACCACAACTACTGAGGTGTCTTTCTTTAGTGGAGTTACTTTTACAACAATAGGTGTATCCTGTCTGGTTTTGCGAGGTGTTAATTCAAAAATTAATCGTGCTGTATTTTTATTGAAATAGGTTTCGTACTTATATGCTGTATCATATCCTTCAGCAGTGGCGATAAAATCGTAAAGTCCGAGATTAAGAGCCAAGGCAAAATCGCCATTAAGTGTCGTGGTTTTTCCTGCCAACTGATTGGATGAATAAATATAAACTTTTGCAACAGCTATTGGCAATTTGGTTTCCTTATTAATCACCGTCCCTTCACACATAGGGCGTTTAATTTGGCTGGCATTATCAAGTACAAAAGAATAACATTCCTGAGGTGAAGCGCTGAGTGATTTAATATCGCCACTTAATGTGAGTACCGCAGGCTTATCTGATGCATTGGTATACACCATGATTTTCTCATTGAATTTTCCTTTTCTGTCGGGAGTATAATATACAATGATGGAGCCGGTATCATTGGGCTGAATGCCATATTGAGGTAAGGAAACACTTACCCCTTTTTCATGATCGGTACGCAGAATATATAGAACAGCGTTCCCCGTATTTTTAAAGGTAAACAGCGAAACCAAGATGCCCGCATTGGAAACCTTCCCTAAGCTTGAATGCGATACTTCAAAGTTTACATGGGGGGCGTCGACTTGCGCACGAATACTATTAGCTAATAATAATACAAGAATCAATAATAGGAAACGCAACCTGGAAACAAAACTACTCATTGGCGGTAAATATAAAACCTTTTTCAAAACTATAACGTATGTATCTTTGTTTTAAGTATAACACCATGATATTTCAAACCAAATTAATCGCCGTTATTTGCATCCTGTCAACTTTTATCAGTTCTTGCGCACAACCCATTAAGAAAAATGCTAACACAATATTTAATCACAATATGAATTCCAGCAATAGTAAATTAGATACCATCACCCTGGCCGCGGGCTGTTTTTGGTGCACCGAAGCGGTATTTCAACGTCTTAAGGGAGTTGATACTGTCTTCTCTGGCTATACAGGAGGGAGTATTGAAAATCCTACGTATAAGCAAGTGTGCACAGGTACCACAGGTCATGCAGAAGCAATACAAGTGATTTTCGATCCAACCGTAATCTCAGTTACCGAATTATTGCATGTGTTTTTCAAGACACACGACCCTACAACCTTGAATCAACAAGGGAATGATCATGGAACGCAGTATCGTTCGGGCATATTCTTTCATACTCCTGAACAGGAACAAATTGCTCAAAATGTAATTGCTGAAATGAATAAAGAACAGGTATTCGATGCCCCAATTGTAACCGAAGTTACCCCTTTTAGCATTTTCTATTCGGCCGAAGATTATCACCAGAATTTTTATAATAATAACCAAGAGTATGGTTATTGCCGAATCGTTATCAATCCGAAATTGGATAAATTGGAGAAATATTTCAAGGACAAATTGAAGTAATCGAATAGGCTTGTAACCATTTACAAAGCTTATTATGTGGCCTACTCATAAAACGTATATTCTTTAGCGCGCTCAATAAAATGGATTTTCAACAAATGAAAATTTAGCCTATGCATTAGATTATATTTGTTCTATGATAAGTCAAAACGAAGTACATGCTTTGATTGCTTTGCTCGATGATGAAGATGTTGAAGTGGCAGAAAATGTATCTGAACGCTTGCTTTATTGGGGAGAAGAAGCCCTTCCATTACTTGAACAGGAATTGTTCAATATGGATCAAACGCAATATGAAAAGATTGACGAACTCATTCGTAAAATCCGACTACAAACATTACTGAAGTCATTTGAGACCTGGAAATCAACTGAGGAACCTTCGCTTCTTGATGGAATTTTGTTGCTAAATAAAATTGGCTATCCTGATATGGATACCGAAAATGTATTACAGCAATTGCGGGAACTGAAGTTAAAAGTATGGCTCGAACTGCATTATGACCTAACGTCTTTCGAAAAAGTTAAAATTATTAATCATATACTGTTTACTGTTTTTGAACTAAAGCCTAATACCGATTTTTATCACCATCCTGATAATTCCTATCTTAACATGGTATTGATGCGTAAAACCGGGAATCCAATAACGCTTAGTATCATCTATATGATTATTGCCGAAATGCTTGAAATTCCAGTAAAAGGAATTAATGTACCCCAGCATTTTATGTTGGCTTATGTGGATGGTAGCGAAACTTTAAGGGAAGATACCGATGTGCTTTTTTATATTAATGCCTTCAATAATGGAGCAATATATAGTCATGAACATGTACGTCAATACATTAATTCATTAGGCTTGCAACCTGGAGAGGAATTTCTAGAACCTTGTACCAATATTGAAATCATCAAAAGATGTTGCCGAAATTTAATTTACTCCTATGAATTGATTCATAACAAGGAAAGGGTATTAGAACTCAATGCTGTACTTTCTCTATTGAGTAACGAAAATTAATTGCTTTATAATTGGCCTTTTAGCTTTCTAATAAATATATTCGCATTGTCAGTGCGACTCATCCTTATTGCATAGCATTGCTACTTGTAATAATATTTTGATTGCTTCTTTGATGCTTTATCATGAAAATAAATTCTATCTATCATTCTTATTTTAAGCTTATAAATGGGTTGATTTTTGGAATCGTATTATTAATTTTAACTATCCTAAATCCTGTACTTGCATTTCGTTACGATTGCCGACTGTATTGGGAACTAACCCATTCCTTAGACTCAGATGGTGTATTTAGTTTATTGAATTTCAAGGAAGCACTTAGAGGGGTACTCTTTTCAATATTCTTATATCCATCATTAAAGATTTCACAGGTGTTCCATTGGAATGAATTACTAACCTGTAGGATTTATTTAATTGCAATCTATTCTATTTGTTTTTCTTGGTTATTACCTTTAGCCTATAAATCCTTTCTAGGAAAAGAATTCCAGTCGGTTAGGCATGGCATTTTGGGCATACTACTCCTGATTTTTTGGTGGGAATATTTCACACTCCCATTAACTGATATGATAGGAATGATTTTATTATTCACTTCATTTTTTCTTCTACATAGAAAGAAACGGTTCTATTTTTTTCTTTCAGGAATATGCTTGTATGCAGCAATCAATATGCGTTTGGTGTATATCCTGAGTATCCCATTTTATTTTATTTATCTCTTACTCACTATTGAAGGGATAAGTAATAAAATCAAATCAATAGGTTTTGCATTCATCGGTTTTGTTATTGCTGTTGCCCCTCAATGGTATGTGAATCATTTCAATTTTAATTCGAATACTTGGTTTGTACCCACCCAGGCTTCACAAGCAACTGGCGGTAAAAGTTTATTGCTCATGCAACTAAACTGGGGACTCAGTATTCAGAAGTATGAAACAAATACCGATACGATTTATCCCACTCCTGAGGTGAAATACTTGGATGCTTCGGGTGTGAACCTGAGCGGAATTCATGGCAATAAAGATTTTATAAGTACTTCCGAATATTTAGATTTCGTGTTTCATCACCCTATTATTTTTAAGGTGTATTTAAAAAAACTCTTCAACGGATTTGATATCACCACTCCTAAAGCATATCTCACAGGCGATATTTACCAAAGGAGCATAGTTCTCAGGCTATTGAATTATACTATAATTTTTTTAGGCCTTACGATACTTTTATTAAGATGGAAGTCGATGGAGAAACGCAACTTATTATTCATTGGGATGGCTGGATTTCTTATTGCCGCCCTGGTTCCAACAGCTTTAGAGGTGCGCTTTTTCATCCCAGCTCAAATACTAATCTATTTCATGGTCGTAAGTATTTCTAAAACTGATTATTCTATGGCAAAGAAAAATGGCTTCCTAATCATAGTTCTATATCTTTGTTTTATTGGCTCGGCAAATTATCTTAGTAATGATACTATGCACCAAATTGAATTCACACAGAAAAACTAAAACCCATGCGTAAATTGTATCTTGCTTTTGGATTGATGATAGTTTTCTTTGGATATGCGCAAACGCAAGGCTGGAAACAGATTGGTATCAACGACCCTGCTAAAATATACGGGCCAGGTGCAGGCGATTTATATCAATATGGCATTGGTGTAATTTGGGATTTGAAATTTGAACCACAATACGCATCACCTAAAAACACTCGTTTATATGCCACAGGGGTAAGCTCGGGTTTATGGCTCTCACCTTCTGGTAACGGCAATGATTGGGTATTACTCAATACCGATTTTCTTCCAGAAACATCCATTGGTGATTTTGCTATTCATCCGAAAAATAGAAATCGAATTCTTATCGGCACAGGATTGCCAAAAATCCGTCAATCACGAAACAAGGATTTGTTTGGATTGCCTAAAGGCAATGGAATTTTTGAAGGAAATTTAAAAAAGAATAATAAAATTAAATGGAACCTCATTCCAAATCAGCTTTTTCATGAAGGCGATTTAATTAAGGACAATGCCACTTTCTGGAATGAAAAAACAAAATGTGTAGCAAAGCTGGCTTATTCGACCGATGGTAAAACATTGGTGCTTGCCGTAATCGAAGAGGCATCTCCTGTTCTTTATCATACGCATATTTATACTTCACATAACAGTGGTGCCGATTGGTTTCAAAAAGCATACTATCCTGGAATGTTTTTGCATGATCTGGATTTAGATCCCACCCGTAATACCCATTGGGTGCTTAGTGGCAGCTATCAGCAAAATCAAGGCCCGCATTTATTTGAGAGTTTTAATGAAGGTGATACATGGCAACCCATTGCTCCCAATTTTGATGCACTAAATGTAGAAGGATGTTTTTACAAAACAGCATTCGATAATCAGCAACCTGCTCGATTATGGATTGCTAAAATGTCGCCAAGTGCCAACGAAATATTTATCCACGAAAAAGGAAAGGAACTTATAGCTATGCGGAGTTTCTCTCAATGGCATAATGCAGGTGGCTGTTCTGCATTTGCTATTTCGACAATAAGTAACGACTACTTTAGTATCGCATCGGTTTACATGCATCGAGTGGATGGAGCCAAATCTAAACAGTTTTATGATGAGATGCATAGCGATATTCGAGCTATTGTTTATGTGCCTGGACAAAGGAAGATGATGGTTGCCAATGATGGAGGAGTCACTGAAGTGAACTATAATGAAGCAAGCAATAACTATGAAATAAAAGATGTTTCTAAGGGACTCGCAATAGGCAGGGTGACCAATATTTGCAGTACCTCATCTAAGAATTTCGGATTTGCCAATTGGGATAATTCTTGTCGTTGGGTTTACCCTAATTCGAAAGATATTGAGTTCTACGATTTATTTGGAAATGAATCAACAGTTTTTGAGATGAATGAAAATGCAATCCTGGATGGCTCTGCAGGCCCTACCAATGCAATACTTTATACTTACGATACTTCATATTCGTTGAGTCCCCGAGAAATTTATTATGGAGATTTCTTCACCTTTTTTCCAAAGGAGTGTCGTTTCTTATATATCAATGGCACCGAGCTGCATGGTGTGAATTATGAAGGCTCCGTTTCAACGGATAGCATCATATACCGTCATCCTCAAGATGATAAATATTTTCTTCAACCAAGAATTGCGCCTTCCAATAATAATATTATTTATACAGCAACACAGCAGCAAGGTGCTTACTATCATTTTCAAATTTTCAAATCAATGGATCATGGGAAATCATGGACTGAATATAATGAACAGCCCTATGGTGGTTCACTTTCGGATATTGCTATCAATCCAACGAATCCTGAAAAAATTTGTGTAGGCTCAATTCAAGGGGAAGTGTACTTCTCGGATAATTCGGGGTTAACATTTCAAAACTCAGGCCTGCCTGCCGAAGCGGGCCCTGTAAATTCAATAGTATACATCAATCAGCGATGGCTTTTGGCCGCCTGCGATAATGGGTTATGGGTATGTAATAGCAATATGTTTGGCGAAAAGGTATGGAGAAAATTCAATGGACTCCTACCCCGTAAAGCCAATAAACTGCCTGATTGTAGAATCACCGATATTGAATACCTTCCTAAGGAAGGAATCATTAGAGCCGCAACAATGGGGCGTGGAGTGTTCGAATGTGATGTCAAAAAACTATTCTAAAACTTCATTTAACCCCTTCTTTAGCTTACCTTTGCCATCGAATTTTTTAAAGCATAATGGCAACGATAACATTTCAATTTGAAGATAAAAATATTGAACCACGCACTTTCACAATAGAAAAGGGGGAGAGTGTATTGGATATAGCAATGGATGAGGATGTGAACCTGCATCATAACTGCGGTGGTGTATGCGGATGCAGCACCTGTCATATCTACGTGCAAGAGGGTATGGATAATTTTCAGGAAATTTCTGATAGAGAAGAAGATTTCATCGATCGTGCTATCAACCCCAAAATTAACTCTCGTTTGGCCTGTCAATGTGTTCTCGAAGCGGATACCGACGTGATCGTTACTGTTCCAGATCAAACAGCCTTAAATGGTCATTAATACCTATTAAAACGAACTAAATAAAATGTCAAATAGTTTTCAACTTCCCATTCATTGGGCCGACCATGAGGATATCGCCATGGGACTTTACGAACGCTTTGGTGATGAATTCAATGAAGGAAGTATTTATCGCATTCGTTTCACCGACTTAATGCAGTGGGTTCTCGAAATCCCTAATTTCAAAGGAACTCCAGAGCAATGCAACGAAGGGCATTTGGAAATGATTCAATCGGCCTGGGTTTATGAATGGCGCGATAATCAAAAATAAATCGCTTATTTTTTTTCAATCATCTTGTGATCATAGGCATAATTCATAAGGCCTACAACACTCTTCGAACCTGTTTTCTTGAAGATGTTTTTTCTGTGTGTTTCCACAGTTCGTTCACTCAAAAATAGCTTTTCGGCAATTTCTCCATTGGTTAACTCTGAACCAATCATCTTCACAATTTCAATTTCTCTTTTGGTTAAAATGATGGTATCGGCTTCTTTTTCTTCTTGAGCTCCAGCCTTCATCAGGGTTTCAATGATTTCATCGCTGAAGTATAAGCCCCCACCCCAAATCTTTTGTATGGCTTCAATCAATTCCTTTTTGCCTGTATTCTTTAAGATATAACCATTCACCCCGTTATTAATCATCTCATTCACCTTGCTCTTTTCATTGAACATGCTTAGAACAAGAATTTTATGATTCGGATAATGCTGTTTTATATTTCGAGAAAGCTCCAAGCCACTCATCCCCGGTAAGTTAATATCGGTTATGACAAAATTTATGGGATGATTTCTTAACGCATCCATGGCTTCATCTGCATTGGTTGCTTCAGCTAAAATTTCAATGCCTGGCTCGTTTTTAAGCAACATTTTTAATCCGTCGAGAAGCATTACATGATCATCAATCAATAGCAGCTTTACTGTGTTCTTTATATTACTCAATGGGGAAGGGCTTTATTTTGCAGTGGTAAACTTAGAAAAATTACGGAAATATTACAAAGAAATAATCAACCTCTTGATTTTAATTAATAGTTTATCCATAACTTTGTATACAACATTTCAAAGCTATGTCAAAATCGATTAAAAACCTCCACGACGTTTGGGAAGATAGTACTCCCTTCGACGCTTTACGACTCCAATTTGGTTTGAAAAATAATCAGGTAGTGAAATTTATTATCAATAAAAATCCAATATCGATTACGATTAAATTTTTATCGATGTTGAGCTACAAAATGAAAAAAATTGTTGGTATTAAAAATGAAGAAGAAATAGATGCAGTTTAATTTTTCTTATTGAAAATTTCTCCCACTGCCTTAAATCTAAAATCAAAAATCTCTTTTACTTTTTTCTTCACCATTAACTGGTGCACCCAGTCGCCCAAAATTCCCAAGGGTAATTTATAGTGAACGATATCACGCATCTCTACCCCATTATCTACTTCCTTTAAAATATGTTGATGATGCCAAAACGCATAAGGACCAAACCTTTGCTCATCAACAAAATAAGAATCCTGAACTACATGTGTAATCTCTGTAGTCCATTTCATTGGAATTCCCAGCAATGGCGTTACGGTGTAATTAATCACTTGTCCTGCATACATTTTTTCGGCAACCGATGGGTCATCAATTCTAAATGTCATGTATTCAGGTGTGATGCGTTTTAAGTTTTTAGGTGAAGCCATAAATTCCCATACCTCCGCAATTGGGGCATGAATGAACTGGGTTACCTCATAGCGATGCATACTCATATTATTTTTTTTTCTGTGTTAAAATTCGTTTTGTAAATACATATCTTTCTTTCCAATAGGTTCCGTCAATATCGTCAATATGTATTCCTGCGCTCACTGTGGCGCTGATGAATTTAATCTGTCCGTTATTATTTTCTATTACAATTCCTACATGCCCAATGGCTTTATTATGAACATCCCTGCCTTTAAAATAAACCAAATCACCAGGCCGTGCATTTTTTCTTGATACTTCCACCCCCAGTAATGCCTGTGCATCTGCAGTTCGTGGCAGCTTGATGCCTTGGTGATTAAATACGAAACACACAAACCCGGCACAGTCAAATCCTTTGGGATCCATGCCACCATAACGATATCGAACGCCTAAATATTTCTCTGCGTAGGCTACGATACTATCTGCTTTGTCCTTAGCAATAGCAGATAAAGTATCATTCTTCGCGCTATCAGAATCATGGATGTTTGTTGGCTTCTTTGTATCGACCTTAGCCGTTTTCTTAGGCTGCTTTTTTTTGGTTACCTTTTTATGTTGCGCACAACCCGAAAGCGTGAACAATACGAATAAGATAAGAAAGGTGTTTTTTAGTTGCATTGATATTTTATAGTTTCATAATCATAAATACCAATTCTTTTAATAGGGATCCATCCGAAATATCGGTGCTTCCAACCCCTTTGCTCTTCAGGTCGAATTCATGCAAATATCCAATCACCCGGATGCTCTTGTCCATTGGGTAGGTATTACACGCCTTCACATAGTCTTTCGCGAAGAATGGATGTACTCCAGCCACGGTGGCTATATTTTTTTCTGAATAATCTTTACTGTTATGTATTGCTAAAATTTTTCCATAGAAATTATATAAAGAGGAGAGTACGGGGATGATTGAATTTTCCTTTGGATTCGCTGCAAAATATCGCACAATTTTTTGTGCCTTGAAAAAGTTACCCGCTCCAATGGCATTCTGTAATTCGAAGGTATTAAACTCTCTGCTTACACCAACATATTTCTCAATATGCTGGGCCGTTATCTCTGCATGGTTTTTGATATTGATAAGCAGCTTATCAATTTCATTTACAACCTTACTCAAATCATTGCCCAGAAAGTCGGTTAGCATTACGCAGGCCAATGGCTGAATATTGATGTTTTTTGATTTACAATAGCTCTCTATCCATCCTTGTAATTTGTAATCGGCTATGGGTGCACTTTCAAACACAAGATGCTTTTCCTTCGCTACCTTAAGTAATTTACTTCTGCCATCCATTTTCTTGTGCTTATAGCAAAGTACCAATACAGTAGAACTTAATGGATTCTCTATATACGATTGCAGTTTCTCTAATTCTTTGATGGCTATATTTTGTGCTTCTTTTACCAATATCAGCTGCTTATCGGCCATCATTGGAAAGCGACGGCAAGCATTGATAATTCCATATACATCAACATCTTTCCCGTACATCACTGTTTGATTGAATGCCTTCTCCATCTCATTCATGAACTCATTTTCGAAATAATCGGAAATAACATCAATATAGTAAGGCTCTTCTCCATGAAGAAAGTATACATTCGAAAAATCATTATTTTTCGCACGTTTAATAATCTCTTCTGGAGTAATATCTTTCGCCGTTTTAGCCATGTAGTAAAATTACATTAATTTTGAAAAGTGAATCTGCCAGAGCTTAATTTTCCAACGTACGAATTTCGTACTCAAACCTCAGAACACAAAACCTTAGTTTTCGACATTATCAGGAAAAAAATGGTGATACTTACTCCTGAAGAGTGGGTAAGGCAGCATGTTGTTCATTTTTTAATAAATGAACATCAGGTATCACCGAACAAAATTGCGGTAGAATATTTTTTGAAATGGAATCAAATGAACCACCGTTGCGATATCGTTGTGTTTGATGAAGCCTTTAAGCCAAAGCTCATTATTGAGTGCAAAGCAGTTCATATTCCCATATCACAAGCCGTATTTGACCAGATTTCCAGATACAATATTACTTTGCAAGTACCTTTGCTAATGGTAACCAATGGGCTCCAACATATATATGCCGAAATTGATTTTAGTACTAAACAATATAAATTTTTGGAACATCTAAAACTTAACTAATTTTTCTATTACATCTTAAAATTTATGGATTTAATTTTCGCCACCAATAACAATCATAAAATAGAGGAAGTAAAAGCCTTACTTCCCGTTATATATAAATTACTCAGTTTGAAAGATATCGGCTGTAATGAAGATATTGAAGAAACTGCCGATACCTTCGAGGGCAATGCCCTACTAAAAGCGCGTTATTTATACGAAAAGTACCATCTGCCTTGCTTCAGTGATGATAGTGGCCTTGAAGTGATGGAATTAAACTGGGCACCGGGAGTATTTAGTGCCCGTTATGCTGGCGAACATGGTAACCATGAAAAGAATATGGATAAGTTGCTGCAATCATTAGATGGCAAAACAAATAGAGCCGCGCGCTTTCGAACGGTTTTATGCTATATAGATACTAATGGTAATGAAACATATTTCAACGGCATTATTAATGGCACCATCACCCATGAAAAAAGAGGATCTGGTGGATTTGGTTACGACCCACTTTTCATACCTGATGGCTACCAAAAAACTTTCGCTGAAATGAACCCTGAGGAGAAAAATTTAATTTCCCATAGGGCACTGGCTGTGAAAGAATTTGCTGCATTCTTATCTCGATAATGACTAATTTTGTAAGACATTGATTTTTTCTTCCCTACTATAACTATGAGTGGATTTCTCTTTTCTAAATTTATAAAACCCGACAAGACAACATATCAAAATTTGTTGGATTTGTTTTTACAATTACTCAACTATACCAATGGTAATGCTAATGAGGCACTGGAGTGGCTTAACCAGCTCGATCGTGAATATGAATTAACCAATAATAGCTATGGAATGGGCGATTTCCTAGAAGACCTCAAACAAAATGGATTTATTGAAGATGAAACCCCAGATGGTGGTTTTAATATTACTGCTAAAACAGAACAGGTAATTCGTAAACGTAGCCTAGAAGAAATTTTTGGCAAATTAAAAAAGGGCCAGAATGGGAATCATAAAACACCTCATACCGGCTCAGGCGATGAGTGGACAAGCGATTTCAGAGCCTTCCAATATGGCGATGGCATGGAGAGTATCAACTATACCGATTCATTCCGGAATGCGCATATCAATCATGGTATCGACGATTTTAAACTCACCGAAGACGACTTGGTTGTTCAGGAGAAGGAACATAAATCGCAAACAAGTACCGTAATGATGATTGATATATCGCATAGCATGATCTTGTATGGTGAAGACCGAATAACACCAGCGAAAAAAGTAGCCATGGCGCTGGCCGAACTAATAACAACAAAATACAAAAAAGACACCTTGGATTTGGTGGTTTTTGGCAACGATGCCTGGCAAATAGAAATCAAAGACATCCCTTATTTACAAGTGGGCCCATACCATACCAATACCTACGCAGGACTTGAATTGGCCATGGATTTATTGAGAAGAAGGAAAAATCAGAACAAACAGATTTTCATGATTACCGATGGTAAGCCTACTTGCCTGAAGGAAAATGGGAAATACTATAAAAACAGTTTTGGATTGGATCGGAAAGTAATCAATAAAACCTTGACGATGGCTGCACAATGCCGCCGCTTGAATATCCCTATTACCACTTTTATGATTGCCAAGGATCCCTATCTGCAGCAGTTTGTGAAAGAGTTTACGCAGATTAATAATGGTAAGGCGTACTATAGCAGCCTGGATAATCTAGGTGATTTTATTTTCGAGGATTTTGAAAGAAATCGAAGAAAAACGTTGAAATAAACTAAGCCGAATGGGTGGCTGTTTTGCGATCGAGCTTCATTTTTAAATCATGAAGCACTTCGCTACCTGGTGCTATATCGGCATTTCCAATGATGGCAATACCGTCGAGTAATACCTGGTACTCATTAGAAAGTACCGAATCGTGGGATAATTGCTGTTCAATGGATTTCTCTTCCTGAGTGTCCATCTCTTTATAAATATAACGCAATAAATCATTTGAAGTAAAGATCTGTTTCATGATAAAACTATTTATAATGTGTAAAAGTAACATTTTAATTAAAACCTAAAAACGCATTTTTTTTACTTTTATTGCTTTACATTTGTCATAATACCATTACACAATATGCAACTCGAACTATCTACGCCAGCCTTACTTTTCAGCACTACCTCCTTATTGATGCTGGCCTATACCAATAGGTTTCTGGCAATTGCCCGATTGATACGTGAATTGCACGACGATTATATGAAAACGAAGGATGAAAATGACATCCTGCAGCTTCAAAGCTTACGTAAACGCTTGGCACTCATACGTAATATGCAACTATTTGGTGTGTTGAGCCTTTTGTTAAGCGTAATTTGTATGTTCTTACTCTTTGCAGAATATACCTTGATTGCCAAATTTGTATTTTCTTTGAGTCTAATCCTAATGTCGGTTTCATTAGTCTTATCGGCACTCGAAATTACCCAGTCGATTACAGCAATTAATGTTGAACTGAAAAACATTGAAGATCGTGTAAATGGTAAATATTTCAACTAAAATCCTCACATGTCTAATGCAATTAATTACCTTATTTCTGGTGAAGAAATACAAACCTTAGAAATAATATTAAAAGCCCAAGAAACAATTCGTGCCGAACCAGGAGCGATGTTGTATATGGAAGATGGAATTATCATTCAAAATGATACAGATACAGGCGTTTTATCTGGCTTCAAAAGAATGGTGATGGGTGATAGATTTTTTATCACTTCATTTAAAAATGGGCATGCACTAACTGACAGGAAGATTGCATTCGCAGCAGCATTCCCAGGTAAAATATTAGCATTAAATTTAAGCGATTTTGATGGTGAAATGTGTTGTACAAAAGATAGTTTCTTATGTGCTTCGTCAGAGATTTCAATGGAAATATCTTTTACTAAAAAGGTAGGCTCAGGAATTTTTGGCAAACAAGGTTTTGTATTACAAACGCTTTGTGGTGAAGGAATTGCCTTCTTAAATGCAGGTGGGTTTCTAATTGAGAAAACACTTCAATCCAATGAAATTATTCAAATCGATTTGGGCTGTTTGATAGCAATGCAACCAAGTGTTACTTATGAATTGCAATTTCTAGGAGGATTTAAGAACTCCTTATTCGGTGGTGATGGATTAAATTTATTGAAACTAAAAGGACCTGGGAAAGTATACCTCCAAAGTATCCCATTTTCAAGACTTTCAGATAGGATTCATACCTCCATAAAAGTGGGAGATAAAGCCCATGAATTAAGCAATACGGAGCATCGAATCACATAAAAAAACCGTTAATGTTTCAGCATTAACGGTTTAGTTTTCATTCATTAAAGAGTTAGCTATTCGGTTTTATTATTATAATTCATTCTGTTTCGTGCATTAAATCCAAAGGATGCTCCAAAACGTAAACCTTCTTTGGTGGGAACGACAAAGCAATTTACTGGTATGTTTAATTTACCTGATTTGAATGTTTTTCCAACTGCAAAAATAAAGGAAGTGCTAATTGCAAATGAACCGCGACTGTCAAATTTACTATAAGTTATATCTGTACTTGTTGAGCTATTGGCAAGCATTTCTGCGCCACTTGAATCTTTATAAAATTGGGCTTTCTTTACTAAATTCAAGGTTGGACCTAAGGCAAATTCATATCCGTTTTTATTGTTTCTAAATCCTAACATCCCTGTGGCGCTTGGAATAAATAACCCTTGATCGAGTCCAGTTATCATTGGAAGAAATTCTACCAAGGCTTGAAAATTGCCAGAGTTTATATATTGCTTTTCAAACTGATATCCAAAATTAATCATCAATGGATATGCATTATAGCCTCCTTCATTTTTCTCTCTATTTAATGTACTAGCAGCTGCGCCACTAAATATAGTAAAGCCAATTCGCGGACCATCACTTCTTAGTTGAATTTCATAAGGGGTATTGATACTGTTTTCGTAATCGTCTTTTTTGGTGAGTTTTGCTATGAGGGTTGCATCATTGGCAATACCGAACATATTATTCATCGTAATTTGAATCATGTTTCGTATTTCACCAGGTATTTGTAAGAACTCATTGATTTGTACTTTTTCGAAGGTATTGCTTTGAACATCTAGCAATTTAAAAGTGATGATAATTTGTTTGCTCATCACCTCAATATTGCCAGTAAACATCTTTTCTACCTCTAGTTTTTTTCCTAGATTGGTTAAACAAATTTTACTGAAACATAATTTCGTTTTTAAACTGTCAGTAGTGGTTTTGTATTCGATATCGTACTTGTCCATAACCTGATATTTGTCCAGTTTCTCTAATTCTTTTCTTACAATCGCTGTTACTGGATTTTCTTCATTATCGACATTGGTATTTCGAGTGTCGATTTCGAGAAGCGCGAGTGCTGGTTTGCTACCTGAAGTTGTAGGCGTTTGTGCTGTGCCGCATAAATAGAGGCTTGTTAGTAGCAAAAATAAAATTGGTTTGATTGTGTTAATACTTGATTTCATGATAATAAAATTTATAATGCAAATCAAAGGGCAGTAAGGGCCTTTCTAAAATTGAATATTGATTACTCCAAAAAAAATATTGGCGAATTTTAATTAGTTTTTGAATTTCGAGTAGTTAATCAACGAAGGAGTTGCAAATTTTGCAACTTTATATCAAGTAATTGCAAAAAATAAGTATTAGGGCTCCAGAAATTGAATGTTTCTCTTCAGTCCAATATATTTTGTACGCTTCACTGCCGATTTGCCAAACAGCTCCCTAAAGATGGTTTCATTTAATTCATTCCAGTTACCGCGGGTAAGTTGTAGAATCTGTGGTTTCGGTTCAAAGGCATGCTCTTCATGGGCTTTGCTAAATCGATTCCACGGGCAAACATCCTGGCAAATATCACATCCAAACATCCAGTCTTGAAATTTGCCCTTCATTTCCTTAGGAATGGCATCTTTTAACTCGATGGTAAAATAGGAGATACATTTGCTGCCATTGATTGACTTACCAGGCTCAATTGCTTGCGTTGGGCAAGCATCAATACAGGCGGTACAACTACCACAATAATCTTTAGCTATTGGAGCATCGTATTCGAATTCCAGATCACAAATAATCTCAGCTAAAAAAAAGAAGGAGCCCATCTGTTTATTTATGAGGTTGCCATTCTTTCCAATCCAACCTGCTCCACTGTGCCATGCCCAAGAGCGCTCAAGTACTGGCGCTGAATCTACAAAGCACCGGCCTATTGCTTCTCCACGAGATGCCTTTATAAGTACCCAAAGTTGATTTAATTTCTCCTTTACAACAGTATGATAATCCTCTCCATACGCGTATTTTGAAATTTTATAAGTTCCCTCAGCTTGAGTTTTAGAAGGGAAATAATTATACATTAAGGTGATCACCGATTTGGCACCCTCCACTAGTTTGCGAGGATCAATACGCTTGTCGAAATAATTTTCCATGTATTTCATGGAGCCCTGTTTGCCTTGATTTAGCCATTGCTCAAGTCTTTTGGCATCTTCAGTGAGTTCGGTGGCCTTGCTTATGCCGCAGTAACTAAAACCAAGTTGCTTTGCATGCTGCTTCAGGGTATTGGCATTCATTGGAGTCATGAATTACCTGTTTTGATCGTAGGTAAGGTTTACTGTTTTAGTAGATAAAACAGTATCGGTTACCATCATCGTTTTTGGATTCCAGGTGCCAGTCGTTTCTAGATAGAAACATTGATAGTTGGGCATCACTTTACAGAAACGTTCTCGAATTTCGTTACTATCTTTTACGCAATAACTTATTTGCGTTTCACTCAAGAGTTCACCGAAATAATTAAACTTCATTAATGTCCACCACATACTTGGATTCGCCTTATCCTTAATTTCAAAATAATTGATAAGATAGTAGGTAGAATCTAGCATTGGCAATTGGCCAAAATAATACAATGGATAAGGTATCAATGAATCCATATGCATAAAGTCGCGCATGTTGTCAAGCGAGATCTTATTCAAGGTTTGAAATTGATACACATTCTTTTTCAGGAAATTAGGATTACTTAGTATCAACGGCAAATTGAGAGTGTCAAAGTTCTTAACGAAAGCAACAAATTCGGGCGATTGCTTTTTCTCCACCTTATTGTTGGTGGTACAAGAGTTAATAACGAACAAGGTTATGAATAGAATACCAATTAAGCCGAAATGATGGGTACGCATATTCTTTAAAACAATTGATTTAATTTATAACTAGGAAATACACCAAGATGTTTGTAGGCTTTTTCTGTGGCTTCTCTACCTCTGGAAGTTCGATTTATATATCCTTCTTTGATTAAGAAAGGCTCATATACTTCTTCAATGGTTCCTTCATCTTCACTCACAGCGGTGGCAATCGTTTTGATGCCCACAGGCCCACCTTTAAATTTCTCTACGATGGTATAGAGTATTTTATTGTCCATCTCATCTAATCCATTGGCATCAACATTTAATGCATTGAGCGCATATTTTGCTATTTCTATATCGATGATTCCGTTATTCTTGATTTGCGCAAAATCGCGTGTTCTGCGAAGTAGCGCATTGGCAATACGCGGTGTACCCCGACTTCTTCTGGCAATTTCAAATGCAGCCTCTTCATGTAGGGTAGTTTTTATGATGATGGCCGATCGTTTTACAATTTGAGTCAGCAAATTAATATCGTAATACTCGAGTCGGGAATTAATTCCAAACCTCGCTCTCAATGGAGAGGTTAGTAAGCCACTGCGGGTGGTGGCTCCAATTAATGTAAATGGGTTAAGCGTTATTTGAATCGAACGGGCATTGGGTCCCGATTCAATCATGATATCAATTTTATAGTCTTCAACAGCGCTGTATAAATATTCTTCCACTACAGGGCTCAATCGATGAATCTCGTCTATAAAAAGCACATCGCCAGTTTCTAAATTGGTAAGCAACCCCGCCAAATCGCCCGGTTTTTCTAATACAGGGCCCGAAGTGGTTTTCATAGAAGCTCCCAATTCGTTCGCGATAATGGTTGCCAAGGTGGTTTTACCTAGTCCTGGAGGGCCATGTAATAAAACGTGATCCAATGCTTCTCCACGTTGCTTTGCAGCCGCCACGAAAATTTTCAAATTCTCAATTATCTTCTCCTGACCAGTAAAATCGTCGAACTGTTGCGGACGCAATACACGCTCTAAATCCTTATCGGTATTCGATAATTGATCCTCTTCGTTATTCAAATTTGGGTTTCGCATTCTTGAGGCAAATATAATATAACACACGTAAGCACCGCAGAGGAATCGATTAACAATAGGCGCTAAATTGACATCAATTCCTAGTATCCAAAAAGTTTATCTAGGCTTATTTCTTCAAACTCACCTAATTTCTTCAATCCATCAATATTTAACTTATCGCGTTTAGCTACGATACAATAGTTGTATTGATTCTTTTTCATGTATAAACTGTAAAAACGCATTAAGTCGGATGAAGTCATGTTAGGGATTTGTGAATAGATATCTTGGTTAATATCATATGCCAATCCCAATCGTTGATTCGAATCGTATTTAAAAAATATTGCAGTCTTGGTAGTTCTTTGTGTTTCAATATTTTTCAATATAGATTCCTTCGATGCTTGAAGTAATTTATCCGAAGCTGGCATCTCATGCAATAATTCATTCATTGCAATTATGCTTTCCGGATATTTATCGGCTTGGCAACCTACATAGGCAACCACCGAATATGGATCGGTTTTTTTCGAAGGTGAATTATAATTAGCATAGGTGCTATAAGCCAAGGCTTTGCTCTCGCGAATCGTTTGAAAAACTAATGAGCCCATACCACCACCGAAATACGCATTGAATAATGCAATAGAAGCGGCATTGGCTGGATTGAAGGTAGTTGAATCATTATGTTGCCATACAATCTCACTTTGCACCATATCAAAATCGGCAAAATAAACTTTGGTATTTAGTGTAGTAATACGGGGATATTTTTTAGGCGACGCATAAGTAAGAAAAGCAGCTGGCGTGGTATGCATACTGTTTATTTTTGCTTTTGCTTCTTCCAATTTCATTGGGCCATAGTAATAGGCTTTATGCGAATAATTATGCAACGACTTAATCATATCGCATAATTCGTTTGCTTTAATTTGTGAAAGTTGATCCATTGAAAGTACATCATTAAAAGGATTATTCGAGCCATAGCTTGCGTATTGAGCCAATGCCTGACGAATTAGGTTCTTATTGAGTTTACTATCGCTTCTGGTTTTTGATTCGGCTTCAACCATTTTTTTAACTGCTTCATCATCAGGTTTAATATTGCTCATGAAGTGCTCAAATAATTTTAAAGCTTTATCAAAATTTTCCTGTAAGCCACTGAGGTACACATAACTTTGTTCGGTGCCTGCACTTATTCCATAGCTGCAAGCAAGTTTGTAAAATTCTTTATTGATTTGCTCGGCAGTATATTTATCGGTACCTGCATAATTCAGGTAATCGAAAGCAAAAGGAAGTTTCTTATTGTTATAGCTTCCAAAATCAAAAACATAGTAAAGGGTAAACAAACCATTCTCTTTATTTAAGACATAATGTAGGGGTAAGTTTTTCTTAACTTCACCAATGGTCATATCTTTTTTAAAGTCAACAAATACGGGTGCAATGGGTGCTGACTTAATATCCATAAACATCTTAACAAAGGTAGAAGCGCTGTCTCTATTGGTTTCTACAGGAGTAATGGTGGGTTTTATAACTTTTACTCGATCATTTGCTTTTCCATTCTTCTTATGAATACATACATAGTAATTAAGATTGGCGGTAGCGAAATCGGATAATTGTTTCTTTGTAATTTTCGAGATTTCATCAAGGTCGGCACATACATCTTTCCAATTTCTTCCAAGTATGAAATTATCAAGCATATCGTATGCACGACCATCATTACTTTCATTTTTTTGGATTCTTTCCAACTTGTAATTATTAATGATGGCTTGTAATAAATCATCATCAAACTGTCCATTTTTAATTAGCGCTATTTGTTCAAGGATGAGTTTTTTTACTTCATCCAAATCTTGTCCTTCCCTCGCATATCCCGATACATAAAACACGCTATAGTCCTTTAATCCATCAAGTCCAGCCTGAGTTTCGAGCACCAATTGCTTTTGATTTAGGTTCAATGTCAACATGCGGTTTAATACCGAGGTTAACAATTTCATCATTCGAGTATCATTGGTAGCCGCACTTGGCATACGATAAAACAATCCCGTAAACTCTTCCATCGGGCCATAAATTGTTTTTTCAATATTGGCTGTCAAGGGTGCTTCTGGGGCATAATTAAATACTGGTAATGGTTTTGAAGCTAAATTACCTAGGTGTGCATCAATCTGTTTTATAACTTCATCTGGATTCAAATCGCCCGACATAATCACTACCATATTATTTGGAACATAATACGTTTGATAATATTTACGGATGGCTACCAAGGATGGGTTTTTCAAGTGCTCGATGGTGCCAATGGTGGTTTGTGTTCCATACGTATGGTTCTTAAAAAGTTCGGCATAAGCGAGTTCATACCATTGCCAGTAGTCGTTATCAATGCCTCTGTTTTTTTCTTCATATACCGCTTCAAGCTCTGTATGGAATATACGAAAAACCGGACTGCGATAACGTTCCCCTTCTACCGTTAACCATTTCTCTATTTGGTTTGAAGGGATATCATTCACATAGGCCGTAACTTCAAAGCTGGTGAAAGCATTAGTGCCTGTAGCGCCAATACTACTCAGCATTTTATCATATTCATTGGCAATTGAATATTGAGAAGCCTGCCCGCTTATTTTGTCAATTTCGCGATAAATTTCAGTACGATGTGCGCTGTCGGTAGTATGATTATAAACCTCATAAAGTGCTTCTATCTGATCTAATAATGGTTTTTCCTTACCCCAGTTTAAGGAACCGTATTTATCGGTGCCTTTAAATAGCATGTGTTCGAGGTAATGTGCCAATCCTGTGTGATCACTTGGGTCGTTTTTACTTCCTGCCTTGGTAGCTATATAAGTTTGAATCCTTGGCTTCTCTCTATTCACTGACAGCATTACAGTTAATCCATTCTTCAGCACATAGGTTCGAGTTTGTGTTGGGTCATTCGGTACCGTAGTATATGTATAATTGTCTTGTCCTGTAGTGCTGGCTTTTGGCGATTGGGCACTCAAAGAGAAACTCAACAGGAGAAATAAAAACGACTTAATTATAAGTTTCATGATGAAAGAAAATATTGAATAATTGGTTTGAATATTAGAATACAAGTGTAAGGCAAATTCTCAAGTAAATGAAATAAAAAAAGTGCCCTAAAAATTTAGGAGACTTTCAATGAATGTTTAGTGTAAAATTAAAGCTTAAAGCAAGCACCAAACTGGATAAGAGATTTTCCCAAACCAATTTCAGTATATGCGCCGATGTTTTCAGTAAAAAAATAACGTAAGCCTAGGGTAGTTTCCATCCCAACAGGTATTGCTATTTTAGAATTAAAACTAAAATTTGGGTCAGTGGGTACAGAGCTAAAAGTGGATTTGGTTCCTCTGAAACCTGCACCTACACCGAAATAAACATCCAGATTATCTTCTGTATAAAAATGATAATTAAAGCGGACTAGTGCACTGTAGTTTTTTGTAGCTAGGGAGTACTTTGTAGTTTTTGACCAGTGCACCCAATTTTCATTGATATCCATGCTATCGCCAGAATTTGTATCTGAATACGTTGCGCCGAACTTAACAAAATTGATAGATGCACCGATTCCGATCTTGTCGCTCAACATATATTCATATTTAAAATGGATTGGGCCAATTCCTTTAACTTTGAAGTCGTTATTGGTGTTAAATGCTTTGTAAAGGCTTTTCCCTAAATTAGGAAAGCCGTAACCTAAAGAAAAAATGGAATTGCCTTGTGCCACACATTGTGCTTTTAAATCGGAGCCAATGAATGTGATAAATAAAAGGATTATTGTAATTGATTTGAAGAAAATTTTCATAATGATAAATAATTAGTTTGTTTGAAATTAAGCAATGATACTTTTAATTTAATAAATAGCAAAAAATATCTGTTGATTAACTTATTAAACTAGAATTTATGTTTTAGTGAAAAAGTAAAGCCTTACAACTACTTCGTTTTAATATCTCCAACTTTAAGTTCTTCCACTTTAACAATACCCTTTTCAATCAAATGGTCCATATCAAAGTTATGATTACCCGTCTTCGATTCGAATTTTAATGCGTGTATGGTGCCTGCTTTTGTAGGAATTTCAATAGCAACTGGAACATGACTATAAAAATTAAAATCGATGCCAGCATTTTCAAATACAGGACGGAATCCATCATTAAAAAGTTGATTTCCTACATACCCAATCCCATCAGGGTTAATTTCAAAATATCCAGCATCTTCTTTTTTAAGTAGCAGATAAATATCTTGTGAATCGGCACATTGGGTGGTATTAATTTTTAATTCATCTTTATAGAAAACATAAAAGACAACCATAGCAATACCTGCGTATATAAAGGAGACATTATTCAAAAAGGGCACTTTTTTACCGTTGGCGGCATAGGTAATATAGCCAATTACGAAACTGATAATAATCATAATGCCCACACCAATCAAGGTGTATTTTATGTCGAAATAAGCCACATTGAGTTTTACATAGAGCAAAATAAAAATGGTTATAAATGGCGCTATAAAAGGGATGGCGAGCGCAGAAGCACTTTGCTTGCTCTTTGAAATGCGTTTCCAAATTCCTCCTAGAATATACCCGCCAACAATGGAGGCGATGATCCAAAACATTTTACTATTCAACAATTCTTTCAACATATAAAAACTATTATTATTTTTGGCTGCAAATTAATCTAATTTTTTGATCATGAACATAGGCGATAAAATGCCCAAATTTAATATGTTGGGAGTGGATGGCAAAATGTATAATAACTTTGATTTTGCTGATAAATACGCAATTGCTATCGTATTTACTTGCAATCATTGCCCTTATTCCATTGCATATTGGAACCGGATTGCAAAGTTGAAAGAACGTTACGAAGAAGATAACTTGGCATTGCTTTGTATTAATAGCAATGATGCTTCACAATTTGAAGAGGATAATTTCGAGAATATGAAAAAGGTCGCCAAAGAGCATTCCATATTTCCAGACTATTACTATGATGAAAGCCAGGAAATAGCCAAGTCTTTCGGTGCGAATTATACTCCAGAAGTTTTTTTGTTTAATAGCAAACGCGAATTGGTATATATTGGTGCTATCGATGATTGCTGGGATAATGAGAACAATGTTACTCGCGTATTTCTAGAAGATGCCATTGAATATGCCCTCGACGGTATTGAGGTGGACTATCCTGAAATCAAAGCGGAAGGCTGTTTGATTAAATGGAAGCAGTAAAAATGCGTAAACCATTCGCTTTGCTTATTGGGTTAATATTTTCATTAAATATTTATGCCCAATTATACATTCCAGCGGGTAATGAAATTTATCATTTTACCGATCGAATGGAAATAAAGTCTAGCGATTTATTGCAAATTAATATACATAGTAGCTGTAAACCCTATACCTATCAACAGGTTTATGATTTTCGAAACTTATCAGTCAATATTACTTCTGTTGATTCCTCAAATTTTATTTATTTCAAAAATGATTATTTTTTTGAAACAACTAGTGGTAAAAGGGCAAAACCAATCCTGAAACATTTTTATACTCAGAACGCTGCCTTATATCAAGTAAATGAAGAGAATTTCAAACTCTCTGTTAACCCCGTCTTGCATTTTGCTGGAGCAATTGAGAATGCCGAAAATGCAGGAACTAAATCTCATCAACAACTTTATATTAACACCCGAGGAGCCGAGCTGCATGGTATGGTTGACCGAATTTCTTTTTATGCCTTTGCAACAGATAACCAAATGAGGGTGCCCTTACAAACACAATTATTTGGTGCGAAGATGTATGCTTTGCCTGGGGAGTCGTTTTATAAAAATTTCAAAGGAAATGGGGTTGATTTTTTTCATGCCGAGGGTTATATCTCCACTCCAATTTCAAAGCATATCAATATGCAATTTGGAACGTCCAAGCAATTTATTGGAGATGGTGTAAGAAGTTTAATTCTAAGTGATTTTTCAAAACAACATCTCTTCTTGAAGTTCAATACGAATATCTGGAGAATAAATTATCAAAACCTATATTATGAAATGGTGGATTCGGCATATACCACAGGCGCTGGCACCTATAAGAAGAAATTTGGAGCCACCCATCATTTGAGTATCAATGCAAGTAAAAATTTCAATATTGGTTTTTTTGAGACCGTTATCTTCAAACGTGAGAACAATGCGTATGAACTCAATTACTTAAACCCTATTATATTTTATCGTGCAGTAGAACATAGTTTAGGAAGTCCTGATAACGTAATACTAGGCTTGGATTTTAAATGGGATTTCTTACATCACTTTCAAGTTTATGGTCAAATTGTACTAGACGAATTTTTATTAGCCAATATGAGAGCGCAGTTTATAAAACCCAAGACCGACCCAAGCTGGGGATGGTGGGCTAATAAATATGCTGCTCAATTAGGACTTAAAGTAGTGGATGTTGTCAAGGTTAAAAATCTTGACTTGCAAGTTGAATACAATCATATCAGGCCATATACCTATGGTTATACCAATACCTCACTCAATTTCACCGACTTCAATCAGAGTATGGCACACCCATTAGGAGCCAACCTGAAAGAACTGGTGGTGATGGCATTTTATCAACCCACTGCGAATTGGAATATTCAGGTAAAAACCTTCAATACCTTAACAGGAATCGATACTTCATCAACCTTGAGTTATGGTGCCGATTTGTTAAAATCGAGCTACCTCAAAGTGAGTAATTTTGGTAATGAAACGGGCCAAGGACTTCGTGCAATGATTCAATATTATGAGTTTAAAGTAACCTATCGTGTTGCACAACAGCTTTATATTGATGCTGGCTATACCTACAGAACCCGCAAAACCAACGAAGCCCTCTTCAATAATAAAAATCAATATTTCACTTTCGGCATACGACTTCATGCCAATTCACGAAATTTCATGTATTAGGGTTAAACAGGCATCATCAAGGGTAAAAACAACACTTATCCACATGGATGTTTATATGTTAAAAACAAAAACCCTTATGGCTCTAGGCATTCCCAAGAGTAGCTGATATTAACCCATTTAGCAAGCGTGAAACACCTATTTTCGAATGTTTCACGATAAAAGTTAAAGATATAAAGTGATTTTTTAGCATGGGAAAGATTATAAGCATAGCCAATCAGAAAGGGGGAGTGGGAAAAACCACTACAGCAATTAATTTAGCTGCAAGTTTTGCGGCGTTGGAGTATAAAACCTTATTGGTCGACGCCGACCCGCAAGCAAATAGTACTTCAGGTTTAGGATTCGATCCACGGATAATTAAAACTGGTTTATACGAGTGTTTAATCAACGGGAATGAAGCCAAAGAGATTATTATCGAAAGCGATTTTGATAATCTTTACCTATTACCAAGTAATATCGACCTAGTAGGAGCGGAGTTAGAATTGATTGAGCTTTCGGGCAGAGAGAAATTAATGCGTAAGCTATTAGAGAAGGTTCGTAATAAGTACGATTTTATTATTATCGACTGTTCTCCAAGTTTGGGATTAATTACTACCAATGCTTTAACAGCATCTGATTCGGTGCTCATCCCTGTTCAATGCGAGTATTTTGCATTGGAAGGCTTAGGAAAGCTCTTGAATACCGTTAAAATTATTCAAACCAATTTAAATCAAGAATTGGATATTGAAGGAATTCTCCTCACCATGTACGATTCGCGTTTGCGCTTAAGCAACCAGGTGGTTGAAGAAGTGAAAACACATTTCCAAGATTTGGTATTCGATACCATCATCTCACGCAATACCAAGCTTAGTGAGGCACCTAGCTTCGGAGTTCCAGTAATAAATCACGATGCCGAAAGCAAGGGTACCATTAACTACATGAATTTGGCTCGTGAAATTTTACAGAAAAATAATATGACACTCATTCCTAACAAGGATAGAAGAATTGAAATTGAAGAGTAATAGGAAATAATTTAAATTACAATAAACATTAGATAAATATGTCAACGATAAAAAAGCCAGCATTGGGAAGAGGTCTTAGTGCTTTATTACAAGATCATGGATCAGATATCATGAATAAGGAACATCCATCTCGTATGGTGGGTTCTATTTCTATGATACCCTTAAGTCAGATTGAAGCCAACCCATTCCAACCGAGAACCGAATTTGAAAAGCAAGCTTTAAACGAATTATCGGAGTCAATTAAGTTGCATGGAATCATTCAGCCAATTACAGTAAGGAAAGTTGGAATTGAAAAATTTCAAATAATCTCTGGTGAGCGTCGTGTAAGAGCAAGTATCCTCGCAGGTTTGAATGAAGTACCAGGATATGTACGAGTAGCCAAAGATCAGGACATGCTTGAGATGGCTATCATTGAAAACGTACAACGCGAGAATTTAAATCCAATGGAAGTGGCATTGAGTTATAAGCGCTTGATCGACGAATGCAGCTTGAAGCAGGAAGAATTGGGCGATCGCGTAGGAAAAGATAGAACAACAGTAAATAACTACTTGCGTTTGTTGAAATTGCCTACCGAAATTCAAATAGGATTGCGCGATGGTAAATTGAGTATGGGACATGCCCGTGCATTGCTAGCGGTAACCGACCCCAATGAGCAATTGCGTTTATATGAAGACCTCTTGCGTGAAAATCTTTCAGTACGCTCTATTGAAAGTCTGGTAAAACAAGTGAATGAATCGGATCCGAAGCCTGCATCAAAAAACGCAAATGCCTTGAATTCCGATTATATCAAACATTTTGAAACCATTCAAGGACAGCTTACCAATCATTATCAATTGCCGGTGAATATTAAAGCCAAAGCAATTGGAAAGGGTGAAGTGATTATTAAATTCAATAGCGAAAGTGAATTTGAGCGTTTGATGAATCTATTACAGAGTTAATCAATTTTTTGGGTTGAATTTTAAATGGATAGCCAAATACCGTGGCTTCCATACGAAATTGAATAAATCAGAATACATTGGAAACTCACTATTCAAATATTATATTTGCACGGTGAGAATCACCTCCATCATTGTATTTATTTTCCTTTCCGTTTTGCTTTCTGCTCAAAAACAGGATAGCCTTCAACTGAAGACGAATCCAGATGATGTTGTGAAGGCAAAGACAGGTACATTGGTGCATTCACCCAAAAAAGCAGCCATCTTATCAGCAATTCTGCCCGGTTCAGGTCAGATTTATAATCATCAGGTATGGAAAGTTCCCGTAGTTTATGGAGGCTTGGGAGCATTGGGATTCTTTGTATACGATAATAATAGGGTTTACAACGATTACCTTACCCAGTGGAAATACCTCACCGATGCTGATCCAAATACCAATGTAAGAAGCGAACTTCAGGGTGTTTCTCCCGATGCCTTACATAATGCCTTCTCTACTTTTCGTAAATATCGCGATCAATGTATCATTGGAGTAGTGTTATTATATGCTGCCAATATCATTGATGCCAACGTATATGCACATCTCTATAAATTCAATGTGGATGATTTGAGCGTGCATTTCACACCAAATTATAATATTTATTCTCAAAAAATATATCCTGGATTAAGCATGCGATATAAATTTTAAAATGAAGATAGCGCTCATAGGATATGGAAAATTAGGAAAAGCAATCGAAGAAATTGCAATTCAAAGAGGGCACGAAATTCTGCTTCGTGTAACAAAAGCCAATGCCGAAACGTATGACTTGGCAGGTTGTGAAATGGCAGTAGAATGCAGCAGTCCGGAAACAGCAATACAAAATATTAGAAAATGCCTGAATTCTGGAGTGCCAGTAGTGGTTGGATCAACAGGATGGTATGCTCAATTTAGTGATATAAAAAAGCTAACGGAAGATAATTCAGGTTCGCTGTTGTATGCTACTAATTTCAGTATTGGAGTCCATTTGTTTTGGGAAGCCAATAAGTCATTGGCTAGTTTGATGCGTAAGATGAGTGATTATGATGTATCGATTACTGAAGTGCATCATACAGCAAAGAAAGATGCTCCTAGCGGAACAGCCATTACTACTGCTGAAATATTGATGGAGATACTTGAAACCAAGAAACAGTGGGAATTGGTAAGCGCTAATTCAGTGAATGACAAGAGTAGTTTAATGATTACAGCACTCAGAGAAGGGGACGCCAAAGGATTACATGAAGTTATATATGAAGGTGCTTATGATAGGATAGAATTGATACATGAAGCCTTCAGTAGAGAAGGGTTTGCGAGAGGAGCGGTAGCGGCTGCCGAATTTTTAAAGAATAAAAAAGGAGTATATTCGATGCGTGATGTACTTCATCATTACATAAATTAAATAGAAGAATTCAAATATGGCTTGGAATTGGAAATTTTATAATCTGCTCGATCAATCGGAGAAACGTTGGTTTTGGGGCACTTCAATAGTTAACCTTTTATTACTCATCATCTTTTTTGCTGTTGGTTATTTTGCGGCAGGAAGTATTTTGTTTTATATCATGTGGCAACTCATGATTTGCCTCTATTATATAACAAAGGACAAATCGAATAAGAAAAAATCGGGAATGCGCGAATGGACCGACGCAATATTGTTTGCTGTGATTGCCGCCACGCTCATACGTACTTTCTTCTTTGAGGCATATACGATTCCAACTGGATCGATGGAAAAAACCTTATTGGTAAACGATTTTTTATTTGTAGGCAAATGTAATTATGGGGCGCGGTTGCCAATGACCCCATTGGCAATACCATTTATTCATAATAAAATTCCAGGAAGTGATATCCCTTCTTATAGCGAATGGCCTCAAGTGGGTTATCATCGCTTGCCAGCTTTAGAGAAAATTAAACGACACGATATTGTGGTGTTCAACTTTCCAGTGGAAGGCGATTCACGATATGACGATTTTACAGCGAATGAACATAATCCAATGGACAAGAAAGTGAATTATGTGAAGCGTTGTGTAGGTATGCCAGGCGATACCTTGATGTTGAAGGATAGCAAGATATTCATTAATGGAGAAGCACAAAAAGAATATAAGAAAATGCAATACTCAGTGAATATCTGGGTAAACCCGCAAACGATTTTAAGCTATACCAATCAAACGATTGTAAAGCAAACGCGTCAAGGGCCAGAAGAGATTATTTTCCCATTTAGCTACAAACAATTATTGAAACACAATATTGCTGTGGATGACTTAGAGCCTGCAGGTAGTATAAGAACTCCACAAGGCGACTTGGTGAATATGTGGAATGTGAAAATTAATCCTAGCCGTTATAAAGAGTTATATGAAATCACTTCTCTTGACTCTATTAGCTTGGATGTATTTGAGAAAGATGGTTCGGGAGGAATGAGTATTTATCCTAGAAGTCATAGTGTTACCTGGAATCGCGATTATTTCGGACCAATGTATATCCCGGCTGCAGGTGCAACCATCCCAATGAACGATGAAAATTTCGCCATCTACGAAAAAGTAATTCGTGATTATGAACATCATACCACATTTACAAAAAGTAGTGGAAAATATCTTCTTGATGGGGTTGAAATCACATCGTATACCTTCACTCAAAATTATTATATGATGATTGGTGATAACCGCCATAACTCAAGTGATGGTCGTATGTGGGGGATGGTTCCTGAAGAAAATGTAGTAGGAAAAGCTTTAATAATTTGGTATAGCTACGATAAAGACAATCCAAGTATCTTTGGTAGAATTCGTTGGAATAGGCTCTTCAATATCATCCATAATATGGATTAAGTATGAAAACCAAATCGCCTAAAAAACCTAAGCTAATACAGCGCAATGCCACAAGCGATGATTTCGAAGAGATCATAGAACTTAGTAAAGTTTGCTTTCCTGATGCGGCCCCCTGGAGTATTAAAATGCTCAAGAGTCAATTGAATATCTTCCCAGAAGGAATGCAAATCATCGTGTATGAAGGACGCATTGTAGGTTCCGCCACTTCATTGATTGTGAGTTTCGATGAGTATGATGAAGACCATACCTGGAATGAGATTTCCGATAATGGCTTCATCACCAATCATGACCCAGATGGTGATACACTCTATGGTATTGAGGTAATGGTTCATCCCGAATATCAGGGATTGAAAATTGGAAGACGACTTTATGAAATGCGCCGAGAATTGTGTGAAATGAAAAACTGCAGCAGAATTATCATTGGTGGTCGCCTTCCTAATTTTCATAAATACTCCGATAAGTTTGGAGTGAGAGCCTATATCAAACGGGTGCTCGATAAAAAGATCAACGACCCAGTACTTACATTTCAGCTATCTCAAAATTTTTCTATTCGAAGGGTAATCAAGGATTATTTGCCTGATGATAAAGAAAGTGAAGGCTATGCATTATTGCTCGAGTGGAATAACCTCGATTATATGCCCGAAACAAGGGAGCGAAGTGTGATGATGAAGAAGGTTCGTATCTGCTGTGTACAATACGAATTGCGTAAAATTACCAAGTTCCAGGAGTTTGCTCAACAATGCGAATATTTTACCGATGTGGCAAGTAACTACAAATCGGATTTTGTGATGTTCCCAGAGTTATTCACCACCCAATTACTATCCTTCGAAAAACGTAAAGATATAAGTCCAGAAAATAGCGTTCGCTCCCTCGATAAATACACTGAAGATTATATCCAATTATTTTCTCATTTATCGATGAGTTATAATATCAATATTATCGCAGGTACGCACTTGCAAATTGAGAACGATAATTTGTATAATGTTTCCTATTTGTTTAAGCGTGATGGAACGTTTGAAAAGCAATATAAAATTCATATCACCACCAACGAATTAAAATGGTGGGGCGTAAAAGCGGGCAATTCAATCAATGTGTTTAATACCGATTGCGGTAAAGTAGCCATCAATGTTTGCTATGATGTGGAGTTTCCGGAAATGGCCCGCATTGCAGCTGCCAAAGGAGCTAAGATATTGTTTGTGCCATTCAGCACCGATGAACGACATGGTTACTTACGTGTTAAAATATGTGCTCAGGCAAGAGCTACCGAAAACCAAATTTTTGTTGCCACTGCTGGAACCATTGGAAACATTCCTTCGGTTGACAATATGGATATCAATTATGCCCAAAGTGGCATCTATACCCCAAGCGATTTCTCTTTTCCACCCGAAGCGATAGCAGGGGAGTGCAGTCCCAATTTAGAAACGGTAGTAATCGCCGATTTAGATTTGGCAACATTGGAGAGAACCCGAAATACAGGTACAGTATTGAATTGGAAAGACCGACGATTGGATTTATATGAAGTGAAAGAACTGTAAGTTCCACACTTTCCTTTTTTATTTATATTCTGCGCAATTCATCATTATTTATTTCACTCCTTTTTCGTAAAATCGCAGTTCCTTTCATCTTTGTATAAAGGAGATGAAGGCAGGAATCCACATGAAAAATTATATCCAACACGATCCATGGTGCATTATTGAGGAAGGATGGCACCCAGAAGAGAATAAAGTAACTGAGAGTTTGATGAGCCTAGGTAATGGGCGCATGGGTCAAAGAGGAAATTTTGAAGAGAAATTTTCGGGAGAGACATTGCAAGGAAATTATGTTGCAGGCGTATATTATCCTGATAAAACTCGTGTGGGCTGGTGGAAAAATGGATATCCTGAATATTTTGCCAAGGTATTAAATGCTTGTAATTGGATTGGAATACATCTGCATATTGGCGAAGAGGAAGTGGATTTGCATTTGGCAAAAAAGGTGTCGAATTTTAAGCGTGTATTGAATATGCAGGATGGCACCTTGTATCGTACCTGCGAGGTGGAACTTCAGAGTGGTAAGAAAATTAAGATTGATAGTATTCGCTTCTGCAGTTTTGCAGATGATGAATCGGGGGTAATAAAATATTCGGTTACACCACTTAATTTTAGTGGTACGATTCAATATGAAATTTTTGCTGATGCCGATGTTAAAAATTCGGATAGCAACTATGATGAGAAATTTTGGGACCCTATCAATAATGATGCAGGTGCCAGTTCGGGTTATGTAACTGTAAGCACTCGCAAGACAAATTTTGATGTTTGCACGGGTTTTAATTTTTCAATTTTTCATAACGGTGAAGATT
This sequence comes from uncultured Bacteroidota bacterium, assembly GCA_903910445.1. Taxonomy (GTDB): domain Bacteria; phylum Bacteroidota; class Bacteroidia; order UKL13-3; family UKL13-3; genus CAINMV01. Next base: position 41,156 of record CAIVZR010000005.1, on the reverse strand, counting down.
TGAAAGTGGAAGGCAAACCGGTATTAAAGGAAAAATATGCCGGAGTAAACTGTGCGATTCAAGCCACCCAAAACGAGACTTATACTGTTATAAAGTATGCAGCCAACCTGAGCAGCTTGAATTATGAGCCTGCCAACTTATTGAATCAAACGAAGCAATATATCAAGCGTATTCAATCGAAAGGATTTGAATTGATGCTCGAGGAGCACAAGCAAGCCTGGCTCGATAAATGGGCATTGTCGGATATCACCATTGATGGAGATATTGCAGCACAACAAGGAATTCGTTTTAATATTTTCCAATTAAACCAAACTTATTCTGGAGAAGATGCCCGATTGAATATCGGGCCCAAAGGCTTTACAGGAGAGAAATACGGAGGCAGCACTTATTGGGATACAGAAGCGTATTGTATTCCTTTTTATTTAAGTACTGCTCCCGAAAAAGTATCCAAGCAATTATTGGTTTATAGATACCAGCAATTGGATAAAGCCATTGAAAATGCCCAAAAGCTTGGGTTTACCAATGGCGCAGCACTTTACCCAATGGTTACAATGAATGGAGAAGAGTGTCATAATGAGTGGGAGATAACCTTTGAAGAGATTCATCGTAATGGAGCCATAGCCTATGCGATTTATAATTACACCCAATATACTGGCGATTATAACTATTTTGCTGAAGCAGGAGCAGAAGTTGTTATTGGTATTGCACGCTTCTGGGCACAACGCGTGAATTGGAGTGAGGATAAAAATAAGTATGTGATGTTGGGCGTAACCGGACCTAATGAATACGAGAACAATGTAAATAATAACTGGTATACCAATTATCTGGCAGCATGGTGTTTGAACTTTGGGATGGAGGTAATGCAATATCTGCAGGCCAAAGCCCCATCGGATTATCAGCGAATAATTAAGAAAACAAATTTCAAGATAGAGGAAGAACTTGCACAATGGGAGCAAATTGCATTACAGATGTTTTTGCCTTATGATGAGAAGTCGGAAATCATCTTGCAACAAGAAGGGTATCTTGATAAAGAACAGATATTGGTGGACGACTTACCTGAAAAAGACCGCCCTCTCAACCAAAAATGGAGTTGGGATCGAATTTTAAGAAGTTGCTTTATTAAACAAGCTGATGTGCTTCAAGGTATCTATTTCTTCGAGGATGATTTTGACTTGGAAACTATAGAACGAAACTTCCGATTTTATGAAAAACGCACCGTACATGAAAGCTCATTGAGCCCTTGTGTTCATAGTATTTTAGCAGCTAAAATAGGTGATTATGATAAGGCGTATGAAATGTACCTACGCACCAGCCGTCTCGATTTGGACGACTATAATAACGATACCGAAGATGGCTGCCATATTACAAGTATGGCCGGTACCTGGCTCAGTATTGTGCAAGGGTTTGCCGGAATGCGATTAAAAGAAGGCAAAATGCATTTCCAACCCTACCTGCCCAAGCATTGGAAGGGATATAGTTTTAAAATTGGATATAGAGGCAGCCTCTTGAAATTTGATATATCTGAAAATAAAACGCAGATTGAGAATCTGAGTGATATCCCTGTTTCCTTTATTTTGAATGATCTCGACCAAGAATTGAGTGCTCATTCTATCTTATCAATATAAATGGGAGGAACTTGCAACCTTTTAACATTTAGTAGCATCTTGTAATAAATAATGTCTCAAAACATGCATCTGTTAGCGTTGGAGCATTTGATTAAAGGATGCATAAATAAGGACCATCGTTCTCAAAAAAAACTTTACGAAACCTTTAGCCCTAAGATGTATGCGGTATGTTTACGGTATATGAATAGCAGGGAAGAAGCTCAGGATGTTTTACAGGAGGCATTTGTTAAGGCCTTTACCAAGATGTCAAGTTTTCATTTCGAAGGCTCTTTTGAAGGCTGGCTTAGACGAATCATTGTAAATACCGCTTTAGAGCAACTTCGGCGCAACAAAAATAAGTTTGAAACGCATTTTGAAGATGCAGAACCAATAAGCAGTGCTATTTCTAATGAGGCAGAAGGGAAAATTGAGTTAGCCGAACTCATGAAAGCATTACAAAAACTGGCCACGGGATATCGTACTGTTTTCAATTTATATGTGATAGAGGGGTATTCGCACGCAGAGATTGCCGAACAATTGCAAATCTCGGAAGCCACTTCTAAATCACAGTTATCGAGAGCTAGAGTATTATTACAAAATATTATAAAGCAACACCATGTTGGATGAACAATATAAAGAGCTACTAAATTCCATGGAGGAACAACCTCCAATGGAAGCCTGGAATGCCATTGAAAAGGCATTGCGGCCTTGGTACGTTCAACCGTGGGCTAAAACATTATTCTTTAGCTCGGTGGTGGCTGCCTCACTCGGGGTATTTTATTTAATAACTTCTGATACCTTCCATACCAAACAAGAACAAGTAAATCATACGACTCAGGTTGAAACCTCTAATGAGGTGAAAACATCGGAGCCCTTTAATGAACCCAAAGCTGATGAAAATTCAAAATCTATTACCAATGCAGAGGTGAAGGCAAGTAAATCAGAGGTAAATACCAATGCCAATAAAGCTGGGCAAGTAGTTGTAAGTGGTAGTGAATCGAATGGCAATGCCGGCAATAGCAGCAGCCAAACTGGTGTTTTAGATGAGAATGGTAGTAGTAATAGTGCGATATCAAACCCACTAGCAAACAATCGTACTCGTAAATTATTATCCTTAAAATTAAATCAAAAAGAAGTTTGTGCAGGGAAGGTGGTTATTATTAGAATAAGCGGTTGCGAATCATCAATGATGCTTGATTTTGGAGATCAACATCAGGTAAACCTGGTAAACTCTAAAATGGTTTATCCTTATTCTTACGAATCCCCTGGAATTTATACCATAACCATTAAATCGAGCACCAATGAGTTATTGGCCAGTGAGAATATTCAGGTAGATGAAAAACCGCAAGCATATTTTAAATCTAAAGTTTCAGAGAATACATCGATCAATTTCGAGAATTTATCGGTAGCCACCAATTCTTTCATTTGGTATTTTGATGATGGAAAACAGGTAAGTGTTCAGGATAAAAACCTTCTAAACCATTACTTTGCCAGCAGTTCTCGTCAGGTTTACAAAGTGAAACTTATTGCTTTGAATACTGCTACTGGCTGCAGCGATACCTTTGAGAGTGAAGTGAAGAACCCAAATTTCAGAAATTACTATTTCACCACCATACCTAATGTATTTACCCCAAACAATGATGGTCTCAACGATGTATTTGAGATTCCGGCATCAGACTTAAAGGAATGGCATATCATTGTGATGGATGGGGCGGGTCGAGTGGTATTTGAATCGGATGATCAAAGAAATAATTGGAATGGCAAGTTGAATAATTTAGGAGCTGAATGTAGCAGGGGGATGTATCGTTATATAATTAAATATATGCAACCTGATGATCAGGAAATGCATCAAAAGGCTGGAATCATTACCCTAATACGTGAATAATACCGCGGAAACGCATTTGTTTATTAAAATTAAAATAGATATGTTTACACAATCATTTAAAACCACTTTTATGAAGCACGCTTACTTCAAAAATTACCCTCGTTTTATTGCGATGTTGGTAATTTTATTTTTAGGGATTGCGCAGTCGAATGCACAAACCTGCACCCTCGCGAAGAGTCCTAACGATGGGCGTTCGTGTTTGAACGACCCTGCCAGTTTCAACGTTAACGTTGTTGGAGGTTGTACAGGCGCCACCTATGACTGGGATTTTGGCGATGGATCAACCACAACGACTACAGTTCCTACTGCAACACATACTTACTCAGTTGTGAGCACTACAGGTTATACTGTTAAGGTAACAATTAAATGCCCGAATGGTAGCAGTTTTTCTTGCTCCCTAACTGGTATTGATGCTATCAAGGTATTTCCTCCTCCAGTTGTAGCATTTAAAACTACTTCGGCGAACCCACAATGTGAGCCAGGTAACTTGTTCAATATGGTGGATTCATCTTACAGTTCTAGCGGTGCTAAAATTGTATTTAGAAAAATCTTATGGGGTGATGGATCATTTGATCAATCAACTGGAAATCCAGCGCCTCCATTGAGCAACAAAACCCACTCATACTCTACATTCATTTTTGGAAGCAGTACCAATGGTATTCCACGTTGTTATGATGTAGTTATCGAAGTTCGTGATGAGTATGGTTGTGTAGGTCGACTTACAAAACCATGTTATATTACAGTAGGTGGACGCTTGGATGTAAAATTCACTTCGGCTTATACCATTAAATGTGATAGTACTCCAGTTACATTCACCAATACCTCAGGATTCCTAAGTGCATTTAATTCACGCCCAGGAATGTTGAAACAATTTGTATGGAATTATGGTGATGGAACTACGCCATATACTGGATACAGTATCAATGATCCACGTTGGTTAACTCACCAATATCTATACAAAAATAAAATGGGTCCATTTGATGTGACCCTCACCGTAACCGACTCATTGGGTTGTGTTAATACCTATTTATTGAAGAAAGGTGCAGATAATATCTATACAAAAGCCGATTTCCAGGTTACTCATACAGGTATCTATGGCGACTCGGATAGCTCGTGCTTTAAAGGTAATAATTTCAATTTTAAAGTACCACAACCTATACATCCAATCTATGTATTCAAGTCGTCATATAATTTTGGCGACCCGAATAGTGGTATTAATAACTTTTATCCGCAAAAGGCCGATGATCCAGTGGTTTGGAATCGCGACCATGCCTTCTCATCTTGTGGCGTATATTTAGCTAAAGTAACTGTGACTGTTTACCAACCTAATGGGGTCACGGTCATTTGTTCCAAGACTGATAGTGCCTACGTCAAGGTATGGGGGCCCGCAGCAACCATACAAAATCCGGCAGCAGGTGTCTGTGTGCTTAATAGGTATCAGTGCCATATTAAGGATACGGTTTACTTCACTAACATGTCGAAATATTGTCAAGGTGACTCGGCTCTTAAGAAAAAAGATGGTGTTACCGACTCAATTATTTCTCCAAATACCACCACACATCCTACCGTATTGCGTTTATGGGATTTTGATGACTTGGCTAACTCATTGCCATGTACTACCTATAGCGACCCAATTAAGGATCCAACAAAATTCGGATATCGTATTGCCGATACGATGAATACAAACAAGAATTGTAATTTCAGTATGGACTCATTGCCTAAACACTGGTACACTCCAGGTAAGGAAAAATGTTATACTGTTAAGTTATATCTCTTAGATCTAAAAACAATGTGTGGTGATACCGCATTAATTACATTAGCATTGCAACCACCGAAAGCAAGATTATCAGGTAGTAATTCTATCGACTTGGCTTTTGAAGGGCAGAAATGTTTAAGTGATGGTAATGACGGTAGAAAGGTTAAATTAAAATGGCAACAATCGGAGCCAACTTGTGCCAACCAGTTTGTATGGTTGAACTTTGACTCCGCCTGTGGTTTAAATAATTTTACTCCACAAACAGCCTTTAACCCGCTGATATTCCCACCTCCAGTTGCAGCTTATGGTTGTACCTATATGGGTAGCCCAACTGCTGGAACCAAAGCGAATCCATTCAGTCAGCAAGGACATACCTTCATGAAACAATATACTAAGCAGTATACTTCTACTTGTGATCCTACAGGTAAAGTAACCATTGGATTAATTGTTCAAAATGGTTGCGATAGTGCTGTTGTTTCTTTCCAAGATAGTTTATGGATTTACTGGACTGGTTGCGATTGGGAAAATTGCCCATTCAGCACTCCATCACAGAAAAATGTGTGCCGTTCAGCACATCCAAATACGTCTTCTTATCCTGCATATGCAAATATCAACGGAGCTAAGAAAATCAACTTCTTCAACAAAGCTCAAAAAGATTCAGCATTATTATTAATGCCGGGTGGTGCAGTAGTTTGTTATGCTTGTCGCGATACCTTCTGGTACCATAATGCAATTGAATACAAAGATTTGGCAGCTACTCAAGATGCTAATATTGCTATCAAACCTAAATATTGTGTTGATGATAATGAAACGTATTGCCCATCAGCTTCTGCTTCATCACAACAGTTTTTATTGGCAATTACCTGGAGTGCTTATGTATATGTACCTGGAAAACCTAATTTCCGTTCTGTATCGAGCGATACTGCATATACCTATACAGATACTATTTACAGAGTACCGGTATACAAGCGTTTAAATTGGAGTATCAAGCAGTATATCTCAAATGGGAACTATTTAGCAGATACCATAGGCCCAATTGATGTTACAAGCAAATACCCACGTGTGGTAACTATTGACTCTACTTATTGTACAAAAATAATTAATGGCGTTCCAACGCTGATTGTTCAAAGTATTGATACCTTCACCCGAGACTCAGTAAAATGTCAGAAATTCAAATTTACTTCTAATGGAAAATGGGTAGTTAACTTGAATGTTACCAACACAGATACTTGCGATAAAGCCAATGAAGGAACACGATTGGTAATTGTAGGCAATAAAATTGATTTTGGTATTAATGACACTACCTTCTGTTTGGGAGAAGCGGTGAAGCCTAAAATCGATATTCGTTACTGGTGGAAAAAACCATCTCCTCCAAATACACAATACGACCCGTATGATTATTGGAATGATAAAGTGCGTAACCCGAATTCAGGTGGTTTAGGTAATAGAGAAGTATACTTTATTAACTGGGGTGATGGAGGTTCATATATTAAGTTTGATACTGCCATTCGTACCATTCGTGAACATACCTATAGTGCGGTCGGAAATTATACCATTCGTATAATGTGGAAGGATAGTGATGGTTGCTTTGATACTTTGATCATGAGAAACCTTGTACATGTTGTAAAACCACATGCTGCTTGGTATATACCTCAAGCAACGATTGCTTGCGACCAAATCATTCAATTTAAAGATAGTAGCTGGATTGGACAAGACACTAGCTTAGGTACTAAATATGATAGAATCATAGGATGGAACTGGGATTTTGGAGACGGATCATTAGCATCAGGTTTACAACACCCAGCACATTTATATGATAAGAATGGTGACTATTTCATCAAGCTGAGAATATTTACAGAGCAAGGTTGTGAAGATTCAATTATTCATAAGATACATATTGAAGGTCCTGACCCTGATTTTGAATTGTCGGCTGGTATGAAAGATACAGGATGCTTGCCATTTGATGTATTACTTCATATAAAGAACTTCTCAGATACTACTTATCGTCGATTGGAGGTATTCTGGGGTGATAATAAAGATACTTCTATGGTTAAGGCTAATAGAGGAGCTACATTTACATTGAATCCAGCGAATACTATTAAGCATACTTATACTGCTCCTGGAACTTATTGTATCAAGGTAATTGCAACAGATACCGTATTCAATGATTTAGGTCAAGCCAATGTGTGTAAACGAACCTTCCCTTGCGATACTTGTAGTCCATTATGTGTAACTGTGCTAGATTTCGCTTTGGCTGATTTCAATTCACCAGATACCGTTTGTGTGGGCGATCTAGTAACTTATACAGTAACTAAAGATACTGCAATTTATAAAGAGTACAACTTCGATTATGGAGATGGTGGTAAGGATCAAGTATTTTTTCCTACAGTTTCAACTACTCATACCTATGGTACTGCAGGTGATTTCATCATCACCTTCACTCCGAAAGACTTCCTATGTGCAAGTACTAAAACCAAAAACATCCATGTTCAAAAAACACAAGCGATGTTCACCGTGGATAGTGTAAGCGTTGAGAAACCTACTTTCAAATTCAAGAATACTTCTACAGGTACTAACTCTAAAACCAAATACACTTGGGATTTTGGTGACGGAAAAACTTCAAATGATGAAAATCCTACCCACACTTATGCATTGTTAGATACTGGTTGTCATCAAGTGAAATTGAGCTTCGATATTCCTTGTAAATCGGATACTTCTTTCACGGTTTGTAATAGCTACTTCTTTACCATCCTTATTCCAACTGTATTCACTGTAAATGGTGATGGTGCTAATGATGTATTTGATATCGCAATTGATGGAGAAGCGTATTATGAGTGTACTATTTACAACCGTTGGGGTGAGAAATTATTCAGCAGTACTGTTGATGATGTAAACTGGAATGGTCAAGTAAATAATACAGGAGCCGTGCTTCCTGAAGGAGAGTACTATTATACTTTCAAGTATAAAGTCAAATCAAAACCTGATGAAATGATTACAACCAAAGGAATTGTAACATTAATCAGAAAATAATTCAGACATTAAATCAAAAAAAATCCTTCTGTTGAATAACAGGAGGATTTTTTTTATAAATACAAATGACAAATAAAATTATCGCTTTAGAAGGAGTGGAGGTGATCGCACCTATTGGCTACTATGAACAGGAGCGCATCAATAAGAATACTTTTATCACTGATATTTCTGTTGAAATTGAAGTTGCCGATAACTCCATTGATGATGAAATTCGGAATACCCTGGATTATGAGAGACTATCAGATATCATTAGTTGTGAGATGGAAAAGGAATGTAAACTCATGGAAGATGCTGCCCAGCGTATTCTAAATGGGGTGAAGTCAATAAGTGCAGATGCATCTCGCATTCTTATTGTGATTCGAAAAATAAATCCTCCATTGGCAGCTAAAGTTGCAAATTCGAAAATTACGCTTGACTGGAAACATAATTCCTAGGTGCCTTTGGATTTTGATAATAATTTAACACTTACCTTTGCAGGGTGACTACCAAGTTTTTAATTATTCAAACTTCTTTTATTGGTGATGTAATTTTAGCCACCGCGGTGGTGGAGAAATTGGCATCGACCTTTCCTGATGCACAAATAGATTTTTTAGTTCGTAAAGGCAATGAATCGGTATTGCTCGATAATCCTAAAATAAATAGAACAATAGTTTGGGAGAAACGGAAGGACAAGATTTTGAATTTAATCAGAACTATTGGCTTAGTTCGCAAAGGGAAATATGATTATGTAATCAACCTACATCGATTTGCGAGTTCTGGTATCATCTCCTTTTTAAGTGGATCAAAATTTAAAGTTGGGTTTCATAATAACCCTTTTTCATTTTGCTATACTCATAAGTACAGGCATTCACTTGAAAAAGCAACCCATGAAGTGGAACGCAATCATCAACTCATTACATTCCTTACCGATGAGAATAGCGCCAAACCACGATTATATCCTTCTGTTCAAGATGAGGAAATGTTGCGTTCATTCAAATCGGAAAAATATATCTGCATTGCTCCTGGTTCAGTATGGACAACTAAGAGATTACCGTTGAGTAAATGGGTGGAGTTATGTAATAGAACGCAATGTAATATTTATATTTTGGGTGCTCCCAATGAATCGGCATTAGCACAAGAGATCATAGATAATTCGGTACATCGTAATATGGTAAGTTTATGCAATAGCCTTACCTTGCTTCAAAGTGCTGCCCTAATGAAAGATGCCGCTATGAATTATGTAAATGATTCGGCACCCTTGCATTTGTGCTCGGCAATAAATGCACCATGTATTGCATTCTTTTGTAGCACGGTTCCTGAATTCGGCTTTGGCCCGCTTTCGGATAGGGCCTTGGTGATACAATCCGAGCTGGAATTGCCTTGTAAGCCTTGTGGTGTGCACGGGAAAGATACTTGCCCAGAAGGTCATTTTAAATGTGGTACAACCATTTCAATTGATAATATTTCTTTTCAATGATTTATAATTTAGACCCTGCAATCACTGCATTAAAGGATGGAAAAATAATGCTATGCCCTACGGATACTGTATGGGGAATTAGTTGTGATGCCACCAACGCAGAGGCCGTAGATAAAATAATTGCATTAAAAAATAGAGATGAGAATAAAAGTTTCATAGTGCTTGTTAATTCATTGGATATGCTAGGGTTATATGTTGACGAGTTTCCCAACTTTGCTGTCGATATCATTGAATTCTCTGAACAGCCTATCACTGTTATCTTTCCCAAAGGCGTGAAATTAGCCCCTGGAGTAATTAATGCGGATGGTTCGGTAGCTATTCGTTGGGTTAAACCACAGCATGAAGAATCGAAATATTGTAATGCATTGATTAGTAAATTTCGACGCCCAATTGTTTCAACCTCTGCAAATATTAGCGGTGAACCGACTCCAATTTTCTTTAATGATATCCAACCAAGTATCAAAGATAAGGTTGATTTTGTAGTGCCCTATTTCCAACAAAACAAAATTTCACGAAAGCCATCTCGCATCATTAAATTAAATGTAGATGGAACTTTTAAAGTGATACGATAATTTCAGTTCAACTCTTTTCCATATTTTCGCAACCTGTGTATCCTCAGTATTTACAACATCCCATATTTAAAGCTGCATCGCAGGTAGCAGCCGATATGCATTACCCCGCTTATGTTATAGGTGGTTATGTGCGTGATTGCTTTTTAGAGAGGCAAGGAAAGGATTTTGATATTGTAGTAGTTGGTGATGGGATTTTATTTGCACAAAATTTAGCCAAAGCCCTGAATCGTTCTCAAGGAATAAATATTTTCAAAACCTATGGAACAGCTCAAATAAAATATGAAGATGCCGAAATTGAAATTGTTGGCGCTCGCAAAGAATCCTATCAGATAGATAGCCGCAACCCAACGGTGGTTCCAGGTACCCTGCAAGACGATCAGCTTCGTCGAGATTTTACCATCAATGCCCTCGCGCTCTCATTAAACAAGGATGATTTTGGAAGCTTATTAGATCCATTTGATGGGATTGATGATTTGGCTTATAAATTTATTCGCACACCACTTGATCCGGATATTACTTTTAGTGATGACCCCTTGCGTATGATGCGCGCGATAAGATTTGCTAGTCAGCTTAACTTTACCATTGTTGATGATACCTTTCAAGGGATAAAAAGGAATGCCCATAGAATAAAGATTATCACCAAGGAGAGAATCGCTGATGAATTGAATAAAATCATACGCTCGTCGAAACCATCGGTGGGATTTAAATTACTTGATGATGCGGGACTGCTTCAAATTATATTTCCCGAATTTTGTCAGCTCAAAGGCGTAGATATTGTAGAAGGGAAGGGGCATAAAGATAATTTTTATCATACACTGGAAGTGCTTGATAATATTTGCGGATATACAAACGACCTATGGCTTCGATGGGCTGCAGTATTGCATGATATTGCAAAGCCTGCTACCAAAAGGTTTGAGCCAGGAGAGGGCTGGACGTTTCATGGCCATGAATTTAAAGGAGCCAAGATGGTGAAGAAAATTTTCACACAAATGAAATTGCCACTGAATGAGAAAATGCGTTATGTAGAGAAATTGGTATTGCTTCATTTGCGCCCTATTGCTTTAACAAAAGAGAATATAACGGATAGTGCAATTCGCAGATTGATGTTTGATGCAGGAGAAGAAATCGACGACCTGATGACCTTGGTTCGGGCTGATATCACCTCGAAAAATGAAAACAAGAAACGACGTTATTTAGAAAACTATATTCTCGTAGAAGAGAAAATAAAAGAAGTAGAATCCAAAGACCATATTCGAAATTGGCAACCTCCTATTACAGGAGAAGTTATTATGGCAACCTTTGGTTTGTTTCCTGGAAGAGAGGTAGGTATTATTAAAACTGTGATTCGTGAATCAATCTTAGATGGAATCATCCCCAATAATTATGAGGCGGCATACGAACTGATGATTGAGGAAGGCAAGAAGCTAGGGCTTCAAATAAAGACAAATTAAAAACAGACCGAAACTTATTTTAAAGTTTCAAATTCAAGGGTTGTCTTCTCCAAATATTTCTCGCATTGTAAAATTTTCTCAGTTGCTTCCTGATGCAATTTAATTGCCTCTTCTAAAGGCAATTCGGTATTATTAAGTAATTCTAAAATTTCTTCAATACGTTCAATATTTACCTCAAAGGAGTTTTCTTTTTTCTGTTTTGCCATTTTATTTTATGATTGAATGAATTTCACCATCAATAAATCGGGTTGTGATTTCGTCGTTGGTTTGTAATAATTTAGTTGAACTAATTTTCTTGCCATCTTTCAGTGTCAAGGTAAATCCTTTTTGAAGTGGCATTAATGGGTCGTGGGTTTGAAGGCGCAATATCAGTTTCTCAAGTAGATGTTTTTTTTGCTCCAGATTATAAGCGAGCTGCTCATCGAGTTGTGTTTTGAAGTGATCGAGATGCTCTTGATGATAGGCGAGGAGCCCTTCCACAAATCGTGTATTGTTTTTTTTGTAATAAGCAAGTCGCGATTTTAACTCCGCTGCATCTGGCACGGCCAATTCGGCGGCGGCAGTTGGAGTAGGAGCCCGCAAATCGGCAACGAAGTCGCATAAGGTGAAATCTGTTTCATGCCCAATGGCTGAGATAACAGGCTTCTTTATTTTATAGATGGCGCGTACCAAGGCTTCATTATTAAAGCACCACAAATCTTCCATGCTTCCACCACCACGTGCAATGATAATGGTATCTACTTCTGTAATAGCTTCAAGTTTTTGTAATGCATCAATAACCGAAGCTGGGGCTGTTTCTCCTTGCATTAAGGCAGGACTTAATATTAATTTGATGCCAGGAAACCGGCGTTCTAAGGTATTTTTTATATCTTGAATAACAGCGCCAGAAGTTGATGATACGACCCCAATACATTGTGGAAAGGAGGGTATTCCAATTTTATGTGCCGAATCAAAGAAGCCTTCAGCTGTTAATTTATTTTTCAATAATTCAAATTGCTGATGCAAATCGCCCAGGCCTTGCAAATGAATTTGTGTAGCCCTTAATTGATAGGTGCCATGTGGCATATACAAATCGATGCTTCCATGAACCAAAACTTTATCACCTGTTTTGAAATTTTGTTGTGCGGGGGCGTAACCGAAGTTTTTAAATTTTACACATTTAATGGTGGCACCTTCATCCTTCAATGAAAAATACTGATGCCCAGAACTGTGCAAGGTGTAATTTGAGATTTCGCCTTTGAGCCAAACACTTTGTAAGAGTTCATCGGTCTCAAGTGTTTTCTTGATATAGGAAGTAACTTGGGAGATGCTTAGCGATTCAATCATTACCGTAAAAATAGAAATTAATATTGAACCAGTCCAATGAGATCTGCACCAAAACGCTTTATTTTATTGCTCCCATTTAAGAAGGCGAGTTCAATTAAAAAGCTATATGCAGATACATTTCCTCCTGCCTTCAAAATGAGTTTCGATGCGGCTTCAATAGTACCGCCGGTAGCCAAGAGGTCATCGTGAAGTAAAATATTTTGAGATGGCTTAATGGCATCTTTATGCATTTCGATGATAGCACTTCCATATTCGAGATCATACGATTCCTCGAAAGTATCGTAAGGCAATTTGCCTTTTTTGCGAATTGGAATAAATGGCACTCGTAGTTTTTGTGCTATGAGCATTCCAAATAAGAAGCCTCTACTTTCAACTGCAGCCACTCCTTCAATTTTCAAATGTGAAACTCTATTCGCAAACTCATCAGTAATTTCTTTGCAAAGTTCTGCGTCTTGCAGTAAAGGGGTGATATCCTTAAATACGATGCCAGGCTTTGGGAAATCAACAATATCCCTAATCGTTGTTTTTATTTTCGATTCAACATTCATAAGAAATTCTATTATAGTAATTTTTCTAAGAACTGATAAATCAAATTAGGTTGAGTAGCGAACATGAAAAATGCACCCCAAAGGGCTCCATAGAAATGAGCTTCATGCCCAATATTATCTTGCCCTTTTCGCGACATATAAACACAGTAAGCTAGATAAATACCTCCAAAAATAATATTTGGTAAAAAACCTGGAGGGATAAAAAAGAAGCCAATCGTCATACCCCAAGGATCGAGCACCACAAAGGCAAATACCAAAGCCGACGTAGCTCCTGAAGCACCCAATGCATTGTATTCACTATTGTCTCGATGTTTAATTACTGAAGATATATTGGCTACAATAATCCCAATAAAATAGAGTCCCAAGAAATAATAAATACCATTTGATCCATGGAAATATTGGAAGTACATCTCTAAGTTTTGACCAAACATATACAATACAAACATATTAATGAGGAGATGTGTGATATCTGCATGAAGCAATCCGCTAGTAAGCAAACGCCACCATTGGTTATGATGCACTACTTGATAGGGATTCAAAATCCATTCGTTGAGTAGTTTGTGATTGTAAAACGCAGCAAAACTTGCGATGCAAGTAATGACGATGATAATAATGGTGATTGAGATCAAAGAGGAGAATAATTAGGCATTCACTTATAATTAAAAAAGCAATAATTAGCTATTTGCTTTTTCGAATTCTTGCATGGCATTAACCAAAGCTTGTACACTTTCTATTGGTAAGGCATTGTATAAAGAAGCACGGAAACCTCCAACGCTGCGATGTCCTTTGATTCCGTCGAGTTTTCTTTCCTTGGCTAACGTAAGAAATGCCTCTTCCAATTCAGGTTTGTTAAGAACAAAACAAACATTCATGCGGCTACGATCTTCCACAGCGCAAGTTCCTTTGAATAATGGATTGCGATCGATTTCGGCATAGAGCAATTCAGCTTTTGCTTTATTGCGGGTTTCCATTGCGGTAACGCCACCTAATCCTTTCACCCATTTCAAGGTTTCCAAACATACATAGATGGCAAATACCGGTGGTGTATTATACATGCTGCCATTTTTAATATGAACTCTATAATCGAGCATGGTTGGGATTTTGTGGGTTACTTTTCCAAGAATTTCGTCTTTTATAATAACCAATGTAACACCAGCTGGACCCATATTTTTTTGAGCACCAGCGTATATTAAATCAAATTTACTCACATCAACAGGGCGACTGAAAATATCGCTACTCATATCGCATACCACGGGGATTGGACTTTCTGGGAAGGAGAACATCTCCGTTCCAAAAATGGTATTATTGCTTGTGCAATGAAAATATTTGCAATCGGCAGGGATGGTATAGTCTTTAGGAATCCAATTGTAATTTTCGTTTTCGCTGGTGGCTAATACATTTACTTTTCCAAACAATCCAGCTTCTTTGGTAGCACGCATGGCCCATTCACCAGTTTTTAGGTAGGCTGCGGTATCATTTTCATCGAGAAGGTTCATCGGCACCATGCAAAATTGAGTACTCGCTCCACCTTGCAAAAAGAGAACGCTATAACCTGCAGGAACATTCAATAAGTCTTTTACAATTTGAGAGGCTTCAGCTACCACTGCTTCGTATTGCTTGCTGCGGTGAGAAATTTCCAAAATACTTAAATCCATTCCTGCGAAATTTTGAATCGCTTTGATTGAATTGTCGATGGCAATTTGTGGTAAAATACCTGGGCCTGCTGAGAAATTGTGGACTTTTGACATGGTTTGAGAATTATTCATGAATTGATTAATTGAATGTTGTGGCAAATTTAGCATTAAAAGCCTGATAAATAAAAAAGCCACTCGATTATTCGAATGGCTTTTTATTGAGATGTGTAAAAGATTAAGCAGGATTTCCTGAACTCATTTTGCCTTTATTGGCTGCCTTTAAGATTAAGAACAGTACAAATGCAATAATGATGAAGTTAATAGTTGCTTGAATGGCATTACCGTACATCAACTTTGCTTCTCCTACTTCTAGGCTAAGTTTAGTGAAGTCGTGACCACCAACTAAAATACCAATGATTGGCATAATAACGTCGCCTACCAAAGAGTCAACGATTTTTCCAAAGGCGGCACCAATAATAACGCCGACTGCCAGGTCTAATACATTGCCTTTCATAGCAAATGCTTTGAATTCGGAAATAATTCCCATAATGTGTGTGTTTAGAGGTTTTAAATATTGATTTAAAGCAAATATAGAAATTTGAACTACTTAAAAAAATTTTTGTAACGAATTCTACTCACCTTTTGATTTTGAGGGTTAATAGCATGATAAATAATTGCTTGTGCGAGTTGACTTGCTTCTATTGGACGCGCATCTGAAGGTAAGAATCGGCTTATTGCTGGCATCAGTTTCTGAAATAATTTTTCTCCAAACCTCGATTCCTTCCTATTGCCTAGCAGTAACGAAGGTTGTACGATAACCAATTCTTCAAACGCTAATTGTTCGCATGATTCCTCCAATTTACCTTTTATTCGATTATAAAAGAACATCGATTTCAAATTGGCACCCATGGCACTTAGCAAAATCATTCGTTTCGTGCCATTCTCTTTGCAATAGGTTGCAATATTATAGGGGTAATAAAAATCGTATCGTTCGAATTTCTCCTTGCTACCCGCTTTCTTCATGGTGCTTCCCATACAATTAATCAATACATCGCACTGCATGAAAGCTTTCAATGGTTTCATCATCTCAAAATCAATCACCAGTTCTTTAAGCTTCTCGTGAATGATTCCCGTTTCTTTTCTTACAATAATTCTTACTTCGTTTATCTCGGGGTTTTGCAAGCACTGAAGAAAAACCTGATGCCCAACCAATCCAGTGGCACCGATGATCAATACTGATTTCATGTGTTATATTGTACTAAAAAGATAATACGATGTAAAGATACCATTTCAATGACGAGGGTAACTTTTAGTAGGGATCTCAAAACTAGAAGAACCCATTCTTCTTGCGGGTGGAGCTCGACCTTCCTCCGAATAACATACTGAAGGTGCTTCGTATCAATTGTGTCCCAATACTACGAACGATGGGCGCATTGATTACTTTTTCAATCATGCTTTTTTCTTGTCGGCCTTTGGGTTTATCCTCTGTATCCGTATTGTTTTTCGATGGCTCCTCGGGTTGTTCCTCTGTCTTCTTTTTGAGTCGTTCTTCCAACATTTCGAAAGCACTTTCAGGGTCGACCGATACTTTATACTTCTTGTAAACATCACTCTCGTTCAAATGATTTTGATATTCATTTTCGGGCATCGGCCCCATGAGAGAACGAGGTGGTGTAAGGTGTGTAGCGGCAACCTCCGTAGGAATTCCTTTTTCGTTTAATACAGTTATTAGTGCTTGCCCGATACCCAGGCTAGTTAACGTTTTATTGATATCATAGAACTCGCTCTTGGGATATGTTTTTACCACTTTGGCTAAGTTGTCGGCATCATTGGGAGTGAAGGCTCTGAGCACATGCTGGAAGCGATTTCCTAGTTGAGCGAGTACGGTATCAGGAACATCAGTTGGTTGTTGTGTGCAAAAGAAAACGCCAATTCCTTTCGAACGAATCAATCGAATTACTTGTTCGATTTGATCGAGGAATGCTTTCGGTGCGTCATTAAATAAAAGATGGGCTTCATCTAAAAAGAAAACCAATTTAGGTTTATCTAAATCACCTGCTTCGGGCATGGTATGATATAACTCGGCGAGTAATGAAACCATGAATGTGGAAAATACTACTTGGTTGGTTTGCATGTCGGAGATATTTAGAACGCTGATAACCCCTTTGCCATCTACCTTTTGGAATAAATCATCTACATCAAAACTTTTTTCGCCAAATATTTGTGCTACCCCTTGTTGTTCGAGTGCAACAATTTTTCTTAATATAGTTCCAGAAGTGGATGATGAAATCTTACCATAACTTTCTTTAATTTCGGCAGCACCAGCACCTTCGCTGAGATAGTTCAATACTTTTTTTAAGTCGTTAAGGTCAATCAATGGTAAACCATTATCATCGCAATACTTAAACAAAATATTCAAGACACCTTGTTGTGTATCGTTTAATTCAAATATTTTTGAGAGCAATACGGGGCCAAATTCGGAAACGGTGGCGCGCATTTGGGCTCCCACTTTACCTGTTAATGAATAAAGTTCTACAGGGAATTCGGTGGGGTTAAATTGGATGCCTAATGCTTTGGCACGATCTTCCAACTTAGGATT
This sequence comes from uncultured Bacteroidota bacterium, assembly GCA_903910445.1. GTDB lineage: Bacteria > Bacteroidota > Bacteroidia > UKL13-3 > UKL13-3 > CAINMV01. Next base: position 23,295 of record CAIVZR010000005.1, on the reverse strand, counting down.
GGAGGTGCCTGCTTTCCCAATTCCGTTTAAGTCGCCTTTGATATCACTTAAGAAAACAGGTACCCCAGCTTCACTTAGTTGTTCAGCAATCACTTGCAGGGTACGCGTTTTGCCACTACCCGTTGCACCGGCAATCAAGCCATGACGATTCATCATGCGAAGCGGGAGGTTTACTTTTGCATCTGAAATTACTTCACCATCCAAAATGGCAGCGCCTAAATAAATATGAGGTTCATTAGAAGAATACGATTTCTGAATTGCGTCTATAAATTCTTGTTTGTTTGCCATGATAAAACCTATTAATTTGCCACTAAATAAACATTTTTAGAAGTCTAAAACAAACGAAGATTTTGAACATTAATATATTATTATTATCAGCAGGTCGTAGGGTAAAACTATTTCAGTTTTTGCAAGATGAACTTACTCAGGTTTATCCGGGTGGTATTGTGATTGCAGCCGACGCAAATCCTGACTGGAGTGCCGTATGCACCATGGCCCAACTGAGTATAAAAACGCCATATGCTACCGATGAGAATTTTGCCACATCAATAAGAGAAATCTGTTTAAGTAAAAATATAGGACTTATTATTCCAACTACCGATTTTGATACCAATGCCCTGGTTCAAATGGTAGAAGAGAACATGATTCCAGAAGGCACCAAAGCATTAGTTTCCTCAAAAGAACTTGTATTGAAGTGCCAAGACAAAGTGCTTACCTGTGCGGTTTTTAAGGATGCCAATGTCGATTTCTTAATGCCGTTATCACCGGAGGAGTTTGAATTTCCTATCTTTATGAAACCTCGTTATGGTTATAATACCGAGGATTGCAGGGTGATAAGAGAAGCTATTGATTTACCCAAATCTATTTTGGAATTAGAGGATTTTGGTGATTTCATTTTTCAATATTATTTATCACCTGACGATTTTGAAGAATATACTATTGACTGCTATTACACCCTGAAAAATCATTTACTGTGTGCTGTTCCAAGGCAACGAGTTAATGTAAGAGGAGGAGAAGTAGCAAAGGCAGTAACACGTAGGAATGAAGTTTATAACTGGGTATGGGAAAATTTTGCAACATTAGAAGGAGCAAAAGGACCAATCACCATTCAGTGTTTCTTTCACCCTATTAAAAAAGATATTGTTGCTGGTGAAATTAATCCGCGTTTGGGAGGTGGTTATACATTAAGTTATGCTGCTGGTGCGAATTATTTAAAGATGGCAATAACAGAATTTATGGTAGGTGAAACCCCGTTGCCACCAGCGTCTTGGAAAGAAGAATTAAGAATGCTTAGATTTGATGATGAAATAATTAAATGACAATGAATATTACTTTTTTAGGAACTGGAACTTCACAAGGTGTTCCATTAATAGCATGTTCCTGTAAGATATGCACTAGTGTGAATGCGCGAGATAATCGCTTGCGTACCAGTGCCATGGTTGAAGTAAATGGAAAGATCATTGTTATTGATTCGGGGCCCGACTTTCGCCAACAAATGTTACGCGAGAATGTGAAACGATTGGATGCATTAATTTTTACGCATTCACATAAGGATCATATCGCAGGCTTAGATGATATTAGAGCATTTAATTATATCAGTGGACAAGTGATTGATGTTTATGCTGATGAGAATGTGCAAAGAGCCATTCATCGTGAGTTTCCATATATTTTTGATGAGTTTAAATATCCTGGGGTTCCCGAAATAAATTTATTTCCCATTGGTAACGAGCCCTTTGTTGCAGGTGGTGAAGCCATTATTCCAATAGAAGTGCTACATTATAAAATGCCAGTGAAAGGCTTTAGAATTGGCGATTTTACGTATATCACCGATGCTAATTTTATTAGCGATACTGAACGAGAAAAAATAAAAGGAAGCAAGGTTCTTGTCTTAAATGCGCTTCGAAAAGAAAAACATCTATCTCATTTTAGTTTGCAAGAAGCAATTGATTTAGCTCGCGAATTAGAAGTTCCCAATACGTATCTTACACATATCAGTCATCAGCTTGGGTTACATGAAGAAGTGGAGGCAACGCTACCGGAGGGTGTGCATCTGGCTTATGATGGATTGCAAGTTAAAATTTAACGAGTAATCTTTAAGAAAATATCATTCAACTCTTCGATGGTATTCGACCAGCTGAAATTGGTGGTTACAAATTCATATCCCGCCATTGAGATCGCTTTTGCAAAGGATTCGTCTTCTAATAAACGAAACACATAGGCTGCATAGGCATTGGCATTTTCAGCAATCAGAATTTCAGTATTGGCTTTTGCCCCCAATGAATTATTTACTAAGGGTGAGGTAATACAAGGAAGTTGCATGGCCATGGCTTCTAAGAGTTTATTTTGAAGTCCGGTGCCGATGAGCATGGGTGCAATAAATATCTTCGACTTGGCATAATACTCGTTAATTTCTTCCACCCATCCAGTAATTACAAAATTCTCTGAGTGTAATTCACGAAGCTTTGCTACGGGATTGGCACCTGCAATTAATATTTTTATCTCTGGATATTTAGTTTTTAAAAGTGGGAGTATATCATGATATAAAAATAGAACAGCGGATACATTGGGAGGGTAACTCATATTGCCTGTGAAAACCAAATCGAATTCCTTTTTTACCAATGGTTGTGGTTTAAAATAATCGAAGTTTACCCCATTGCGAATGATGCTCATTTCTTCATTGGGTTGCAATGGAATCGCTTCTTTATCTGCTGTTGAGATAATGATTGATGCGTCGAAATCCTTGTGTATATAAGCTTCGTAGCGTAAAAGCCTTTTGTATTCTAACTCATATATTTTACGAATATAGAAAGGCTCTTCATTCATTCTTCGTTGCACTCCTTTACTAAAGGCATCCATATAATCGAGTACCTTGGGCTTCTCGAGGTGGCGTGCAAATTCACTCATACGAATGAGTTGGCAAAAAACCACATCGGGATTAAACCGAACTAGAAGTTTCTCAATATTTCTCTTGCGAGTTTTATTAAAAAAATAATTGATTTGATAAGGCAATTTATTGAAGATGCCTATGGCCAAATGAAAATATTTTTGGAGTGGCGTAAGTAGGGATGTTTGATGATAGTAGGTAACTTTCTTAATTTCATCTTCCCATTTATCCAATATTTTATTTTCGGAAATGGCGTATAAAATTACCTGATGGTTTTTTGAAAGTTCTTTTATTTGATTATACGCACGAAGCTTGTCGCCCTTTTCGAGCGGATATGGAAAGCGTGAGGTGAGGTATAATATTTTCAATTTGTGTTGCTACAAACTTGTTGTAAAAATAATTTTAATTGAGCTTCAAATTGCGACAAACTATAATTTTCTTCCATAAATTTCCGCGCACGTAATCCAATCTCCTTGCATTTCTTCTCGTTTTTAATACACCAGATTACCGCCTCTGCAAAGCTTTTAGGGTTGTTGGCGATGAGCACTTCTTGCTTGTCGAATACATCAATTCCCTGAACCCCAAGCGATGTTGTGATGATGGTTTTACCTGCAGCCATCCCTTCCAATATCTTAATTCGCACACCACTTCCAGCAAAGAGCGGAACCACCATGATTTGTTTGTCGCTTATGAATAAGCCCGCATCGGCCACCTCTCCAATCACTTTTACATTTTCATTTTCATATCCGAAAAACGCTTCTGGCATATCTCTGCCGGCCATATAGAATGTCGCTTTTGTGGATGCCGCAACGGTGGGCCAGGCATTTTCCATAAACCATTGCATGGCCTGTTGATTCGGAATCCAGTTCATGCTGCCAAGATGGAATACAGAAAGGTTATTCGATTTCTCAACCTGTACTTCAATACGTTGAATATCCATTGCAGTAGGTAATGTGAGAATATGAGATATAGGTTTTAATTGGTCACGGATAGTAAATTCATCGGAAGTTGTTATTGGGATGATGGCATCAAATAATGGCCAGTAGCCAATTTCAAATCGTTTCAATTGTTTCGCCAAAATTTTTAGATAAAGGCCTTTGAACTTCCCCGAATCTTCTGCTGCATTCTCCCATATTTCATATTCAATATTATGAGGACGCAAAACACATTTTGCATTCGTATGAGCGCGCACCGTTTCTAAGTAGGACGCCATATAGATGCCTTCAAAATGCACTAAATCAAAATTACCATTAAGCAAAGTTTGCTGAAGAAGTTGTTTGAATTCATTACTCACAAAGCGAGATGCGTTATAACTTTTACCTTTGAAAAGATGCGTTAAAACTCCTTTTAAATCGATATCCGTATTGATATCTGTAACTTCTGGATGTATTGAGTTGTATGACTCAGGAAGTTTTGAGAGGTCGACATGATGCTTGCGCGTATTAAGCGAGAGTAACTTCACTTCATATCCACATCGACGCATGCTATCAATCATTTGCATGCTCGCAATATTGCCTCCATCGTGCAAAGGGTAAGGCACCCGATTGGTTAGTATTAGAATTCTCACGTATTAAGGGAGTATGGTTTCTTGATTGAGACTTTTCTTTCTACGAAATAAATTAATGATTTTAGTAAAGAAACGCGCATAAATATCTTTATTAAATAGTTGAGCATCCTTCGTAGCCTTATAAGTTAAATAAATCCCGAAAGGCAATAAAATAAACGATGCGGCCCACATGCCAGTGAAAACATTGCTATCATTTTCCTTTATAATTTTTTCACCTGTGATTGAAATGATATGGTAAATGATAAACAAGAAAATTGAAATTACCATAGGCATTCCCAATCCACCTCGTTTTACGATGGCTCCAAAAGGAGCGCCAACAAAGAACAATACCATAATTGCGAAGGAGAGCGTGAATTTACGATGCCACTCAATTTTATATCTGTTGATTAGTTTGATGAAATTGTCGGTATCATCCATACTATAATTCACCGATTGCTTCACCACGCGAGCATTCTCCAAAGCGCGATAGATAGTTCCTTGCTTGAAATCGGGTTTTATATTATCGATAAAATTCGGACTAGAATATTGTAATGTCAAAGGTTTCAAGTTATTGAAACTTGAATCGGAAAGATGGAAATAGGGTTGTATATAAGTGTAGTTGTTCTGGTATTTTAGTTTCAACTGTGTATCCATAGAGTCAATAAAATATTGCAACTCATCGGCACGAAGCATCTGATAATGTCCTCGGTATAGTGATTCATCACTGCGCTCAAACTTAAAATCGCCGATATCAAATACGATTTGTTGTTTTGAAAATTCCATTACCGACATTGGATAGCTGGCATTCGTACGGCGATCCAATTGCTCATAACTAGCACCGTTGTATAAGTCAAATTTTACAAAGTTCTTGTCTTCAGTAAAATAAAATTCACCCGATTCGGCAGTAATCACTTTGGTGTTGCCGCGATTATCGCGATGATCATAAATGAGGATATTATTTACTTTATTCCCATTTTTTTCTTTGCCACTTACTCGAATTGTTACCTCAGGCATGCTGGTAGTAAAGGCATCATCCTTTAGTTCGAAGGTAGGCTTGGCGCTACGCACATCGTGTAATAAGGTGCTTGCACGAATACTGGCACTAGGCATCAGGAAATTAGATATTAAGAATGCGATTCCACATAATCCTACCATTAGAAAAATTAATGGTCGCATGGTGCGTATTAAAGAAATACCTGCACTCTTGGCTGCAACGAGTTCAAAATGCTCTCCAAGGTTGCCAAAAGTCATGATGCTGGATAGCAATACTGCCAGGGGCAATGCCATAGGTATAAGTGTCACCGACATATACATCATGAGTTTGGCAATGGTGGCAAATGTTAATCCTTTACCTACCATATCGTCGATATAGGTAAATAAAAATTGCATTACCAAAACAAAAAGCGAAACAAAAAATGTTATGATAAACGGACCAATAAAAGATTTTAGAACTAAAAGATTTAGTCGCTTCATATTACGCAGCGAAGTTACTAATTATACCTAACGAAATTTATATTTGCCAACGAATGCATACAAAATTTAACAGGGAAGAGTTAGAACTCATTACACAACGCGACTGGTTTGAGCTCAAAGCCCTTGCCAGTGCCAAAACAATTCAACTTTTGGAGGAGGTTGCAAGTTTGTGTAACATATCGGAAATAGTTATTCCTATTGACTTTACTAAGGGTTATAAGATTACTAAAGGAGAGAACTTGAATGGATTTCCGTTTTATGTGCTCGATTTACCAAAATTAGATACATCAAATGCAATATTAAGTATTCGTGTGCTTATTTGGTGGGGGCATGAAGTCACAGTGAGGGGGCTTTTTTGAATTATAAATTCCAAATTTTAAATAACTATAGTGATTTCAAGAGTAAAGATTGGTATGTGAATATTGGCAATTCCCTTTGGCAGCATGATATCCGTGACGAAAATAATTATATAAATTCGATGATACCAACAATGGATGATATCGCTTCAATCGAGGTTTTTAAAGTATCGAAAGGAATTTCATTGAAGAATGAAAATCTTGTTCAAGAAATTATGAATACAATAAAGGAAGTAAGTATATTATTGAATTAAGCTCCAATGTTTTCGCGTAAAACGTGAATCTGACTTTCCCAAACCATCTTGTTTTCTTCGGTGTCGGTTGAGTCAGAGAAGTCGGTAATTACTAGTGCTACATCATTTGTCATTTCATCCTTGATGATTTCTATTTCAAAAAATTCATCTGTAGAACCTTCAGTCCATTGAAATTTTACCAATCTATTGGGTACTAATTTGAGTACGTTGGCAATTTGTTTGGTTCCTTCCCAGGTAAATTCGTAGCGTTGATTTTTAAGAGGATTTACTTTCTCGGCAAACCATTCAGAAAGCCCTTCAGGGGTTGATATATAATTGTATAGTAAAGAAGGTGATGCATGTATGCTAATCTCTAATTTATACATTTCTCTTTTCGCTTCGGCCATAATGTTGATGTTATATTTATATTTGAAACCTGATTCTTAATTTCGCAAAGTGACAAATTATTTTGTATCCCGCAAATATTTTTATGCAATATACTCTATTCTGCTTATTGTATTAGGTTTTATATGTTGGCAGTTTTCTAAGCAACAAATGTTCTTTTTGGTGAATTCTCATCATAACATTTTTTTTGATGTTTTTTTTTATTTGATTACCGAGTTAGGCAATACCTGGACTTATATAATTGTTGTAATCATCTCACTATTTTTACCGCGTAAGTTCACCTTAATTTTATTAACAGGATTGGCTATTTCAACCATACTAGCACAGGGTTTGAAGCATTTTGTTTTTGACGATGCAGCCCGGCCATTAGCCTATTTTCAGGACAATACTGTGGTGCATCATATGGAAGGTTCTGCACGTTTAATGCGGCATAGTTTTCCTTCTGGCCACTCGGTATCGGCCTTTACTTTGGCTGCGATATTATTGTGTGTTTTTAATCAAAGAAAATTTGATTTGATATGGTTATTCCTGGCAATTTTGGTGGCTTGGTCGCGGGTATATCTCGGGCAACATTTTGTGGGCGATGTGGTATTCGGGAGTTTTTTGGGTGTATTCTCTGGAACAATTTCTGTCATTTTATGGTCGGGAGCTCACCCGAAATTTGAAAAACCACTCATAAAGTTTAATTTCACGAAAAAGAAATAAACTTAAAATCAATGAAGTGCCTATTACTTGTAGTTTTTATTCTAACATTTGGAATTGTATTTTCTCAGGATTCATTCATTAACTATGGTTTGAAGGCAGGATTAAATATTTCTAATATAAAGGAAGGGAGTCAATTTATTTTTTCCGAACCGATGAATTATACGCCTCGCTATGCTTTTCATGCAGGGGTTTATTTAGATGTAAATATTAAAAAGCATTTCTCGATAAGAAACGAAATCTTATTATCCCTGCAAGGTGCTAGGACTACTTTTTTTGGATTTAGCAGCGTTGAAAACAGGAATTACATGAATATGCCAGTTCTTTTTCAATACCATCTTAAGAGACTTAATCTATACGCTGGCCCAATGGTAGGTATTCAGTTAAACAGACCTACCATGAAGCCTAATGTCGAATTTAAACCAAATTTTGCAAGTAGAACCATTGATGTAGCACTTTGTATTGGAGCTAACTATAGAATAGGTAAAAATTGGGGAGTAGATATTCGCTATCAGAATAGCATATTTCAATCGTCAAACTTTACTCCTGATGCGCAGGATAGAGTTTTTCAAGCAGGCTTTTTCTATCGCCTAAAATCAATTAATTAAACCTAATCGTCGTCCTTTTTTACTCGTTTTTTAGGGTTAACCAAGCTATCTGCTGGATATTTTGATTTCATCTCGTCGCTTATACCTTGCGCCCAGTTCAAGATGGTTTGCTTTTGTGTTTCGTTTAGCTTAGCATTTCCATGAATCAAAGTGTAAGAAGTAAGAGGCATCTCATTTTCTTTTACCTCTTTCATTATTTCATCCATCTTCTTGAACTGACGGTAAATGCGATAACTCGCGAACTCATTAAAATTTAATTCTTCTTTTCCTTCATTCACGTGGTCGGCCATGAACCAATCAACAGGTTGGATATTGGTATACCATGGATAGATTGTTTTATTGCTATGACAATCGTTGCAGGAAGTTTTAAGTATCTCCTGAACGTCGACAGGCATGGTGTAGACTGTAGAGATATCGTTCGTTAAATCTCCAGATTCATTTTTAGTTGGATGGAAAAATTGAATTGCCAATAATGCAACAAGCATAATAAAGGCGAAATATTTTAGGAATAGCTTGAATTTTATCATAATTCAAAGGTATTGAATTTGAAACAAAAAAAGGATTGGGCAGCGTGTTTAGATTGAATCTTAAATAATCAGAGAAGGGCTAAGATTAAAATTCTTTTCTCTCCAAAATTATTTGTGAGATGATGGCCTGGCGCGCATCGAATTCAAATATTTCGGCAGCATCTTCTTTAAAATGAAACTTGATATTCGATTTGTCTGACAGATGATGGGTAGGATGTGGTTTATCGTGATTTAATAAATCAATATCATAATCTTTAACTACGATAATTGGATCTTCAGTGGCTTTCTTCTCGCGTTGAATAACACGTTCTATTTGTTTGCGAGATGGCATTTCACGTGCATCATTCAATTTACGCTTTTCGAAAGGCATCCCTTGTTTCTTCTCCTTTAACACTGATGGTATTTTGTCCTTGAAGACTAATTTCCTAGGCGCTTCATTGCCTGAAATGCTTTTTGGGACTGGAATTGGAGCTGGGGGTGCTGATGGCTTTGATTGTTGACTTTGTTGTTCGAGTAGCTTGCCTAAAATTTCATCCAATGTAGTATTTTGCGCAGGAGTTGGATTTGCGGTAGTTTTTTTATTCTTTTGTGCATCGGAATTGCCTTTTATACTTGTATAAATATAATAGATAATACCAGCAGCAATAATTAAACCTTTCAGACTAAACATCGTTTTATAAAAAAACAAAAATAGCAAAATATCATGGCAAAATTAGTTTTACTTTTAGGCTCTAACTTAGGGGTTAAAAAAACCAATCTTCAAAAGGCAATCAAGGAACTTAATACCATGGTGGATAAGGTGGTAAAGCAATCAAAGGTATATGCTACCGATGCCTGGGGCAATACTGAGCAAGAACCCTTCTTAAATATTTGCGTGGTAATTGAAACCAGTAAAACTCCCGAAGAGGTATTGATGCGCACCTTGATGGTAGAGAAGAAATTGGGTAGGGTACGCACCGCCAAACAATACGAACCTCGAATCATTGATATAGATATTTTATTCTATGATGATTTAATCAATAACTCACATCAGTTAACCATTCCACATGAGCATATTGCCGATCGTAGATTTACTTTAACCCCTTTGGCCGAATTGATGCCCGATTTTATTCATCCTGTGCATAAAAAAACCATCCTCGACCTTTGGAATGAATGCAAGGATACCCTAGCTTGCAAGCCCATTGGTACCTTATAAATACATAGCAATTGAAGGCTGCATCGGTGCCGGAAAAACCGAGCTCTCCTTGCAACTAGCCAAAAGGCTCAATGCTCGGCATGTATTAGAGCAATTTGAAGACAATCCCTTTCTTCCTAAGTTTTATGCTGATAAGCGGAGATATGCTTTCCCTTTGGAGATGAGCTTCTTGGCATCGCGTTATCATCAATTATCAGCCGACTTACAGCAAGGAAATTTATTTCAGCAACATATCGTAGCTGATTATGTAATTCAAAAATGCTTATTGTTTTCGCGAGTGAATTTGGATGATGAAGAGTATAATCTCTATAATAAACTTTTTCAAATCATACAATTAAACTGCCCTGCCCCCGATTTATTAGTTTATGTTTTTAGGGATATTCCGCAGCTTCTAAAAAATATTGCGAAACGAAATCGCGATTATGAGCGAAATATAGATGAATCGTACCTGAGTAATATTCAGAATGGGTATATGGAGATGTTTAAAAATCAGACGTCGCAGCGCATTCTTTTGCTCGATGCGCATCAATTTGATTATGTCGACGACAAGAATAATTTCGAAATTATCTTTCGGCTCTTACAGCAAGAATACCCACTAGGGGTCACAAAAATCACCCTTTAAACTGTTATTGTTTCTCTCTTGTGTTTCCAGCGTTTATGGCTCCAAAGCCACATATCTGGTTTTTCGTGAATATCCTGTTCTAGTCGGGTGAAGAAAGTTTGCATGATGGTTTGTTCGTCAATCTCTTTCGGATTCTCTACCAAGATGTCAAACAAATATTCGTAGTGTCCTCGCTTAACGCGTATGATGCTGGCGTAGATGATTGCAGCATTTATTTTTCGAGCGAGTTTGGCAGAAGCACTAAAAGCTAGTGTTTGTTGATGCATGAAATCTACCCATATATTGGCATCCGGATTGGCAGGTGTTTGATCGGCAATGAAACAAATATTTTTTGTTTGCTTATCGAGGAGCACCCTTCTCGCAATTTGTTCCATAGGAATCATTTCACATCCAAATCGGCTTCTATAGGCTTTGGTCATGCCATCAAAGGCTTTATCTTTTAAGGTAGAATAAACACCCCACAGTGTTACTTGCGATGCGATACCTGCCACGCAAGGGCTCCATTCCCAGTTGCCTAAATGCCCGGCGAAGTAGAAGCAGGTGCGTCCTTGGGCGTTTAGGTCATCTACTACTTTATGTTGAGGGAATTGATTTCGTTCAAGAATCTGAGCCTTCGACATGGATATCATCTTCACCGATTCGACAACCACATCGCATAAATTGCGGTAAAACTTATTCGCGAGTATCTTGATTTCGGTATCGGTTTTTTCGGGGAAACTGTTTTTTAAGTTGGTATAAACCACTTGTTTTCGGTAACCTAATATTTTATAGATTACCCAATAGAGTATATCCGACAAAATATATAATGCCCAGAAAGGCATATAGGACAAGCATTTGATGATAAAAACAAAAAATCGACTCATATTAAAATTCGCATAGGAAGTACCCTTACTCCATATTACTTTTGCATCAAAAATATAAAATTTTTAATGCATCTCTTTAGTCTACAATATTTACCTACCATTTCATATTTGCAATCGCTTATAAAGGCCGAGGCAATCACCTTTGAAGTGATGGAACATTATCAACGACAAACCTATCGTAATCGCTGTGAAATATACACCGCCGATGGAGTGCATAAGTTGGTGGTGCCCATCGATCATCATTCCGGTGTGAAGGCACGCAAGGTAATGCGTGATGTACGTATTGCATATCAGGATCCTTGGCAGATGCAACATTGCCGAACCATACAGTCGGCTTATCAGTCATCTTCCTACTACGAATATTTTGAGGCTGAATTTGTGAAGCTCTATGAGACGAAGCATATTTATTTGGCCGATTTAAATTTGGCTGCGATTGAAATGCTTTTGAAATTTTTAAAGAAGCCATTTATATATTCATCAACAGAAGAATATTTTAGATTGCCAATAGGGATGGAGGATCACAGAGAAGTTTTTCAAATTAGAGAAGATGGGATTGTACCTGAGTATTATCAGGTGTTTCAATCAAGAAAAGGATATATCGGAAACTTAAGCAGCATTGATATGCTGTTTAATTGTGGGCCGCAAAAGATGAAAGAATTATTGGGAGTTTAAGAAATATTATTGATTCAATGGAATCATTAAATTTCTTGAACTACACCCATTCCTGCGAATTTATCAATTCGTTTTGCCACCATTTCTTCCACCGACATTTTCTTAAGGTCGGCGATCATTCGTAAAATTTCCACTTTAAGTGTAGCAAACATTTCACTTGGGTTATTATGTGCTCCACCTAATGGTTCTTTAATTACTTCATCGATCAAGCCATTACCTAACATATCTGTAGCGGAAAGTTTCAGCGCTTCGGCAGCTGTTTCTTTGAAGTTCCAGCTTCTCCACAAAATGCTGGAGCAGCTTTCGGGAGAGATAACAGAGTACCAGGTATATTCGAGCATTACTACTTTATCACCAATACCAATACCGAGTGCCCCCCCACTGGCTCCTTCGCCGATGATAACACAAACGATAGGCACTTTAAGTACCGCCATCTCTAATAAATTTCTTGCAATGGCTTCCCCTTGTCCACGTTCTTCAGCTTCCAAACCAGGAGAGGCTCCGGGAGTATCAATGAAGGTAATCACTGGCTTATTAAATTTCTCAGCAAGCTTCATTAAGCGCAATGCCTTACGATAGCCTTCAGGGTTGGCCATACCGAAGTTGCGATACTGACGCGATTTTGTATTGCGGCCTTTCTGTTGGCCAATAATCATAACGGAGTTTCCTTCAATACTACCAAATCCGCCAATCATGGCTTTATCGTCTTTAACGGTGCGGTCGCCATGCAATTCGACGAATCCATCGCAGATGCCGTTGATATAATCGATGGTATATGGGCGGTCGGGATGACGCGAGATTTGAACTTTTTGCCAAGCATTCAGATTACTGAAAACATCTTTTCGAGTTTGGGTAAGTTTAACTTCCAACTCATTTATTGCGGCGCTCAAATCTATTTTACTTTTCTCTGCAATTTGTTTAGTTTTCTCAATCTGCTCTAGTATCTCGTCAATAGGTTTTTCAAAATCGAACATAAACGTTAACTTTAATAGGTTTAAAAATTATCACACTCACGGTAATCCACGTTTCAGGTAAATTTGATAAGCGATGCGAAAATAATTTTTTATAATTAAACTCATGCAATAATATTATTTGAACTAAATTTAATTAAAATTTGTTTCACAAAGTGCGAAGCTATATATTTGCACAACTTTTTGAAAGGAAAGTACGGATTGGTAGTTCAGCTGGTTAGAATGCCGCCCTGTCACGGCGGAGGTCGCGGGTTCGAGTCCCGTCCAGTCCGCTCCAAAAAAATCCATCAAGTGCAAATTACTTGGTGGATTTTTTTTTGAAAATCATTAATTCATTCAGTAGCATACCTAAAAGATGTAGAGTGAAAAATAATAAAAACCTAGGAAATGAAACATTACGTCTATCTTATATATTCGGAAAAATCAAATATTTATTATAAAGGCGAAAGCTCACGCCCAATGGAAAGATTATGTGAACATAATGAAAACAAAAGCGCGTATACCTCTAACAAAGGCCCTTGGGCCCTTGTATATCTTGAGGAGTTCGAAACAAGAGGAGATGCCTTAAAGCGAGAAAAGATGTTGAAGAGACAAAATCGAAAGTATTTAGAATGGCTAATTAAACAGCCAACAAATATTCTTTTGAATGCCGACTTGTCACGTCTCGGCTGAGCCGAGAGGGTTCGAGTCCCGTCCAGTCCGCAAAATTTAAGCCATTCTTCTTAGGAAGGATGGCTTTTTTGCTGTTTGCTTAAATCGAATATTAAAGGCTTTTGCAATTAGAAATCATAAAAAAAGCACCTTAGTTACCTAAGATGCTTTTTGTGCGGAGAGTGGGGGATTCGAACCCGCGGACCCGTGAAGGTCAACAGTTTTCAAGACTGCCGCAATCGACCACTCTGCCAACTCTCCGCCGCGAAAATACAAAAACACGTGGAATCTCAAAACTTTTCATGTAAAAAAAATTACTTAATGTATCTTTGTGTCCTTCACATGAAAAAAATCATAGCCCTGAAACTGTTACTATTACTGCATTTCATTGCATTCTCAACACCGCGATTTTTATTGCCTGTAGTGAATGAAATTGGTAAGTGGGGATACATCGATTCGTCGGGAAGTCAAATAATTCCTTACCAATTCGACCTTGCGTATCAATTTACTGAAGAACGCGGGTTGGTTGCAGTAAGCGTAAATGGAGAATATAAGTACAGCTTTATCGATCCCAATGGCAACCTAATTGGTGACTGGAAATTCACCGAAGCACATCCTTTTAATAATGGTTATGCCCTCGTTCGTTTCTTTATTGATGCATTGAACCTCACTTGGGGATATATTGATAAGCAAGGGAATTTCTCTCCTCCTATTAGTTGTAGCGATGCCCGAAGTTTTAATGGAGGCTACGCCGCTGTTGAGAAACTCACAGGCTGGGGTTTCATCAATAAATCGTTTAAAGAAACAATCAAAGGTCAATATACAACCGTAGGGGTATTTAGCGAAGGGCTTTGTGCCGCCGCAGTTGGGCGTGATAGTTTGCAACGCTGGTGCTTTGTAAATAGCCTTGGACAACAAATCACCACCTTCAAATATATACAGGCTGGTAAGTTTAGCGATCATTTAGCCTCTGCCGGTATTGAAATTGAAGAGAAATCTGGACGGAAAGTATTGAAACGAAAGGTATACGGCTATATTGGTGGCAATGGTGATTTTTTTATTCCTGCAAAGTTTGAAGAAGCATACGATTTTAACGAAGGATTGGCTCGTGTAAAACAAAATGGCATAGAGATGTTTGTCGACCTCAATGGAAATACTGTTATAACCCTGGATTCGGCAGTGCATGCAGCCTCGTTCCACTATGGGTTTGCAGCAGTAAGCACCTCCGATGGCAGGGCCTATTTTATTGATAAAAATGGGAATATTGCGTATGATTATAACTTTGTGAGCATCACCGATTTCTTTAATGGCTATTCCTTTTTCATCAAACGCAACGGTACACAAGGTTATCTCGACTATAACGGAAATATCATCTGGAAAAATAAATAAACCACTCTCTATTGAAGACCATCAAAATAATCAAAGTGCTACTTCTCATGCTATTGGCTGGGTTGAGCACCACACAATGTAAATTCTTTCATAAGAAAAATACCTATAGTAACCTTCCTGCAGATACTGCTCAATACCTAATGTGGTGTGATGAACTCGCAGAAGATAGCAATAATGCAGAAGTGCTCTTTCATCGTGGGGAATATCTTTTCAAGAAGAAATTTTTTGTAAAAGCTTTGGCTGATGCCAATCGTGCCACGATACTGGATACAACCAAAGCGCCATATTTCTTATTACTGGGAGATATTTGTTTCGCAGTGAATAAAACTAAGATTGCGGTGACGGCTTACCAACGTTGTAAAAGTATTGACCCCGAAAATTATCAAGCAACCATTAAACTTGGTGAGCTTTTCTATATTGTTAAAGAACATGCACAATCAATTCAACAGTATGATCTAGCATTGAAACTACAGTCCGACTGTGAAGCATGTTATTTTTATAAAGGATTGAATTTTCGTGAGATGACGAAATTACCTGAACATATGAATTTGGCAGTGCAAATGTTTCAGAAGACATTAAGTCTAAATCAGAATTATTTCGACGCCTATATTCAATTGGGGGAAATTTACGAATCGAAGAATCCTGTTTTTGCCCTCGAATATTATAATGGGGCATTGCGCATCCAGCCTAAAAGTGTGGAAGCATTGTATCATCGTGCTTACCATTTTCAAATGCGTCATAGCTATGACAGCGCGGGTGCCGATTATAAACAAATTTTAGATATCAACCCTAATTTCGTGAATGCCTATTTCAATGTAGCCTATATGAATATGGAGCAACGCCGCTGGAAAGCTGCCATTGAAGGATTTAAGCTGGTGGTGAAAATGGACAATATGAATGCAGGCGCTTGGTATAATTTGGGCGAATGTTATCGAAATACTGGAGAGAAAGTATTTGCAAAACAGGCCTATAGCGAATGTTTGATGGTTGATAAGGAATACCCATTGGCGAGCGAGCGACTCTTGATGCTTAAATAATTCGTTATCGATTCAATCCGAAAAATTCTTTTAATTGCGGCTTAATAAACCGTTACTTCTTTGAAGATACTATTCACTGTTACCAATGATCTTACCTATGATCAGCGCATGCAACGTATATGCAACTCGCTGGCCAGCAATGGGTATGATATAGAATTGGTGGGGCGTTTACGTGGTTTTAGTAAACCCTTAGTAATTAATACTTATAAGCAAACGAGGCTACGCTGTTTTTTCAATAGAGGCAAATTGTTCTATGTCGAATACAATCTTCGATTGTTTTTCTATTTGCTTTTTCATCGTGCCGATATCATCTGTAGCATCGATTTGGATACCATCTTGCCAGGGTATTATGTGAGCAAATTGAAAGGGATTCATTTTGTGTATGATGCGCATGAATATTTTACAGAAGTGCCTGAGGTGCTAAAACGTCCCAATGTAAAGGCTTTCTGGGAACGATTAGAAGGCCATCTCCTGCCAAAAATAAAGCACGCCTATACAGTAAATAGCTCCATTGCCATGCTTTTTGAAGAGAAATATAAGACACCCTTTGAGGTAATTTATAATGCTCCAGCATATCAAGAACAAAAGCTAGAGAATCATTTTCAAGATCGAATTTTACTATACCAGGGTGCACTCAATGCCTCTCGGGGCCTGACTCAAATGATTCATGCTATGCAGGAAATTGATGCATTATTTTGGATTGTTGGAGAAGGGGATTTGTCGTTAGCATTGCGCGAGCTGGTTAAATCGTTAAATCTTGATCATAAAGTAATTTTCAAAGGCATGGTGTCGCCTGCTGAATTGCCTGCGATAACCAAGCAAGCGACCATTGGAATTAATGTTTCGGAGAATGCAGGACTGAGTTATTACTATTCGTTAAATAATAAATGTTTCGATTATATGCATGCGGGTTTACCCTCAATTACCAATGATTTCCCTGAATACAGAGCCATCAACGAAAAATTCGGTATCAGCTTGCTCACCCAATGTGAAGAGAAATTACTGATAAATGACCTCAACAAAATCCTATCAGATAAAGAACTTTATGATAATTTGAAACAAAATTGCTTAATTGCGTCTGAATATTATTGTTGGCAGCGAGAAGAACGAAAATTGCTGAACTTTTATGCCAAATTTCGATAAGCAAATACATATCATTTCCTTTGATGTGCCGTTTCCTCCAAGTTATGGCGGTGTTATCGATGTATATTACAAAATTAAGGCCTTGCATGAGCAAGGAGTCAAGGTTCATTTGCATTGTTATAAATATGGTAGGGAAGAAGCGAAAGAACTTCATGAAATATGTGCCAGTGTAAATTATTATAAACGTGAACGTTTTAGTAATCCTTACCTGGGAAGTAAACCTTATATCGTTCGTACGCGCAATACCCGACGGCTTTTGCATAACTTGATGCTCGACGATTATCCTATATTATTTGAAGGGCTTCATTCGTGCTGCCATTTAACCAACCCTGGAATTGCAAAGCGTTTCAAGATGGTGAGGATGCATAATATTGAACATCATTATTATACCAATTTGGCTAAAGTGGAACGCAACCCGGCAATTAAGTTTTTCTTCAAATTAGAAAGTAAACGACTCAATAATTTCGAATATACGTTGAAGCATGCAGATAGCATCTTAGCGATTTCTCCCAATGATAAAGCCTATTTGGAGGAACGTTTCGAGCGCGTAAGTTATTTGCCCGCATTCCATCCAAATGCCACCGTAGAAACGCTTGCTGGCAAAGGGAAATTCCTTCTTTATCATGGCAATTTGGAGGTAGGCGAAAATGATGAAGCGGCCTTGTTTTTAGTAAACGAAGTGTTTAGCAAATTGGAGTTACCATGTATTATTGCAGGAAATAATCCATCCATGCTTTTAAAACAATTAGTGAAGAAGCAGGAAAATATTCAGCTGGTAGAGAATACTACCATCGATTCAATTCATCATTTAATAAAAGAAGCGCAAATCAATGTATTGCCTACTTTTCAGGCAACAGGCATAAAACTAAAACTAATCAATGCCTTATTTCTAGGTCGACATTGTGTGGTGAATACTCCAATGATTGCCAATACAGGCTTGCAGGATCTTTGTACCGTAACTAAAGATGCCACCCAAATGAGAGAGGCTTTAGTAAGTTTATTCGACAAAGAAATTACCACCGAAGACATTCAACTTCGCAAAAACTTCTTCGCCAAAAATTTTAATAATGCGGAAAGTGCACAGCAAATTATTTCGCTTATTGAAAAAGCGAAACATTAAACTCTAATTATTCCTTCCCTTTTTCACCCGAGAACTGATCGTGTTCGTATTTGAACAATACATTAAATGTGGTGAGTGAACCATAACAACGAGTAATATATTGTTGGATATTTACTTTTTCCTGATCGTCGAGGCTGGTATTAGAATTGATGCGTTGTTCGAGGGTGCGCATCCGATCGCGTATCATAACTATTTTATGAAAGAGTTGTTCAATTGGAATCTCCTTCGATGCCAGATTGCTTTCTCCGGGCTTTAATATCATTTTGCCTCCAACCCATTTCTTTCCTAAATCAACGATCTCGGGATAATCACAATATTTTTTAAATATATGTGTCAGGGTTCTTTCAACATCGTAAAGGCTTACCATATCATTGTCGGGTTCAACGGCATCTACAACTTCTATGTTTGAATCTTCCTTCTGAAATTCTTTGGTGCCAAAATCGATAAATGTGATGAGGTAAGTCAATGGTTTAATATTTATAACCACTCCAGCTCCGTAATTGCTGTGTTTTACTCTACTTCCAATTCCTAATGCTTCCATTTGATTGATATATTATTTAGTGTTTTGATTTATTGATTTATTTTTCTGGTATAAAATAATCCCCACCCCGATTCGCCTCGTCAATGGCTTCTTGCAATGAGGTGAGTTTGCCTGTAACGAGTACATGGTATTTTATGATTCGTGGCTCTAGGCGCGAATATTTAATTTGAATTTTATAATCATTATTCTTAAAAGGCATTTCACAAACAAAATTCAATTCCTTCATAAATGCATTGTTGTATTCATCGAAGTACAGAACACTTACCCACATGGTATTTGAGCGCCTTTCATAGGCTATAATCCGACCTTCTGTGTATTTTGGATATAATTGCAATTGTATTGATTTACGAGCCATTCCTAATAAGAAAAATGCAGGAATGGTAAGAAAAAGCACGATTAGAAACCAACGAAGGGAACGTGATTCGGGATTAAACGAAGGGTTGCCCAACCTCCAGCGGTTGTATAAAATATTGATATAGAAATAGCTTACTACCAAAAGAAACATAAAGGACAATACTACTTTAGCTACTTCATAACCTTCGTAAGTTACAAACCAATTATTATAAATTACAAGCAATGACCATAGTATCGCTAAAATATAAACGAGTTGTTTTAGCCAAAAAGGTGTATTCGACTCCTCTTCGGCTTCATTGGCATTGTTGGGGTAGGAATGGCTAGGGTTAGTGCTTCGGCGTGTGCCATATTTTCGAGGGTCGACCTGATGTCTTACCTGATTTCCCTTCAGCATTAAATTGTACCAATTGCGTTTAATTGGATCGCTCAGGACAGCATGGGCTTCATTAATTTTTTTGAAGTATTCTTCAGCGATACTGTTATTGGGATTCAGGTCGGGATGATACTGCTTGGCCAATGCTCTGTAAGCCGATTTAATTTCCTCGGTAGTGGCAGTTTCTTGAATTCGAAGTATGGTATAGTAATTAAGCAATGGAAGTATGCAAATAAACTAAATTATTTGCGGCCCATAAAGCATTCACTAAAACAAAGCATAATTTAATGTTGCTGTTAGTGAGTTATTCACTCTAAAATAACTTGTGCCATTACTGATTTTTGTGAGATTAGTATAGTTACTTATGAAAAGCCCATCATTAATTGATAGCCTCAATTGCGGACTAAAATAATAATACAAATTCAGTCCAGAATTAAAGCTAGTGTACATACTTGATATCTTTATATTATTATTAATAAACTGATCTCCTTGAATTGAAATTCGATTGGTCCAGGTTAAATAAGTTCGCGTATTGGGATAATAACCTCTATCATAAAATACGGATAAAAGAATATTTGGATTTTTAGAATTATATGAGTTGGTTACAATTATAGAATCAATATTTGATGATCGGTCATTGCTGGTAAAACCATGATTAATACTTGCTTCAATTCCCATGTTTTCCTGTTTTTTTAGGCTTATAGCACGATATTTTATATGCGAATAAAAAATTCCAGGAGTGAAATTATTAGTTTGTTGAGATATGATACTTGTATCTGATTTGTTGTTTGATGTTTGGGTAGAAGAGTTAACTATAAGCCCTAATTCGCTTACGCTGCCTGAAAATCTTGTTGTGTTGATTGCAAAATAAATCTGGTCGTTTAGAATGGCGAATACCTTGGCATTGGCATCGTTTACCAAACCTTCCAATTTTAAATAGTTGATCATGGCCTCTATCATTGCAATTTTATTGAGTCGATAATCAAGGATACGGGTGCGATTGTAATTCACAATGATTTGTGCGAATGCATTAATTTGGTCGGTGGTAGCATCACTCAATAGTAATTGATTCAATTTGAGTTCATCGAAGAGTCGTACAACACTCACAATATCCGTAATATATTCGGCACGGCCTTTTCCAATAAATGCTTTGGCACTTGGTGAAAGCGAATTCGTATGAGATGTGAACGAAGTTTTATCGGATAGGAAATTGGCATTGGCAATTAATTCGTAGCCAATAAATTTAAGGTTGTTTCGGTAGTTTCTTGTTTGGTAAGAGAAATTAAAGTTGCTCACTGAATTATAGAGCGTTTTCGATTTATAGAAATTCACCTCTGGAGATGCGAAAGCATTGAATATAACCGTTTGCTGTTTCTTCTCCGTGTTCAAATATGAAAAATAGTTCAGGCCAGCATTCAAATTGTTATTGTAACCATAATTCTGATATCCATCCTTTTGTGTTGCACTCAAGTTGGCATGCAAATCCATTCCTCGATATTCCTGATAACGGTAGTGAAACCCTTTAAAATTGTAGGGTATTTGAGCAATCATCAAATTACTATAAAAAACAAGGGTGATAGCAAAAAATAAATGGCGGGGTAAATTTTTCATGGTTAAGTATCTTGTATTTAGAGTGTTTATGCAATCTTAATCATTAATCTTTAAATAGAAAATCATGGAATGCTAAAATATGTGATAAAAACCAATGTGAAACTTATTCACTAATAACTCACAATCGAGCATTTTGAGTATAAAATGACAGATTCAGTAATAATTACTTAGCATGAAAATCGTACTTTCGCGACACTAAAATTAGTAAATTATGTATAAGAAAATTTTACTTTCATTGTCTCTTAGTTTAGCGTGTTTTTTGAGTCAGGCTCAAATAAACCCCTATCCATTAGTATCTATTGATACGTTGCAGTTTGTAACCGCTACCAAGCTGGCTGCCAACAATTCATCTCCCGATTACATCAATCCAACCTTTAAGAATTCGGTTTATGCGGATACTGTTCAGGTTGAAGGATATGTTACTTTTAATCCCATGACTTATGGATTAAGCACCACGCTTTCTCGTTATGGTTGTTTCCTCCAAACTTCAGCAACTGCAACGCCTTGGGGTGGTATGCACGTTTTGTTGGATAAAGGCCTTTACCCTGGCGATTCTGTAGGTGGTTTGGATCAGGTAGTGAAGTATTTCTCTAACTTCAATTATGGCTTGAAAGTAAAATGTACTGGTAAAATGAGTGAATTCTCAGGAATGACTCAATTGGCATTATTAAAAATTGAGTCTGAAATTACCAATTTAACTCCAGCCAATATTCAACCTAAGAAATTGACTGTAGATGTTTTCGAAAAAAATATTGGAAGTGTTCAAACTTATCAACCTACTACTGGTGAACAATGGGAAGGACAATATATCGAATTGAATAATGTTACTGTGGTAGATCGCTCTGCTAATGGTTCACGTTGGAACTGGGCATTGCAAGATGCGAATGGTAATAAAATAAAAGTATATGATGTATCTGGATATTTCAGAAATGATAATTTCGACCGCGACCCTGCAACCCCTGTAGGATTTACTCCTCCACCCGCTGGAACTACTTTGACTTTTGTTCGTGGTGTGGTGATGGAGGTAGTATCTGGTGGTGTTACTGGGTATTATATCGCTCCATTGAAACCTGGTGATATTGGTTCTTCAACATTTATTCCTCCAACAATTTCAAGCCGTCGTCACGTTCCAGTTATTGCTACTAGTTCTAATACAGTAAATCTTAGCTGCAAAGCAATCGACGATTCAACAATTGTAAATGCAACCATGTATTACGCAGTGGGTGCTACAAACAATACCTACACTGCAGTGGCCATGACCGATTTAGGTGGTGGTATTTATTCTGCTACCGTTCCTGCACAAGCTAATGGTACTGTGGTGAAATACTGGTTCCGTGCATGGGATAATGGTGGCCACAATTCGGTGGATACTGCTGCCAATGCCTTGGCTTATATTGTTACCGATGGTGGTATTAACTCCATTGCACAACTACAATTTTCTCCATTTCCTGGTGGAAACTCCATTTGGATGAATGATACCTTGACTGGAATCAATGTGGGTGGTATCGTTACTGCCTCTTTATTTGATATGTCGTTTGAAGCGGCCATTCAAAGCGGCACCGGACCGAACTCGGGTATTTTCTTTGGTGCTCAAGCCAACGACAGCGTGGCCACTTGGAAAAGAGGTGACAGTGTAATTATTAACTCATGTATCGTAAATGAAACATTCAATGTGACTACCTTGAATCGTATAGGATATTATAATGGTGTGAAGAATTATACTATTGTTTCTTCAAATAATAATTTACCTGCCTTTGAAACAAACTTAACAATGGATTCTGTTATTGCTAAAAAACCAGCTTATACAGAGCCTTGGGAAGGTGTTTTGGTGCGGTATAACAACGTTTATTGCGTTCATAAAAACCCCGATATCACTACCAATAATGGAGAATTCAGCATCTATAAAGATACCTCTACAGTAAATGGATTGCGTTGCGACGACGATTCGAAAGATATTGGATCAACATACAATGTAGACTCCATGGTAGTGAAATTGAAGAAATACGATTACGTTCAAGG
>CAIVZR010000004.1 GCA_903910445.1 uncultured Bacteroidota bacterium | reverse complement strand
AATTTTACAAATATTAAGCGCTTCCATGTTTGATAAAACTCATTTAAAAGACCTTTTGCAAAGCCCTATCTGTCAGGATGTCAAAGAACAAAACAGCGAACAGTTAAAAATGGACCTAAATTAACCGGACACTAGTGATATACTTTATATTTTAAATGATGCATACTATTATGGCAACGACAATACTTCACTGGAAGAATGTTTAAAAACTTCAACAAAGAATATTTTAGTAATAGAACGATATAAGATAATTAAGAAGTGAATCTACCTTTATTGACCAAATTAGAATATGCAAAATTTATTTCTACTAGAATAAATCTTTTGTTAGTTCTCCAAAAATGTTCATAAATTAATTTAATTTCTTTTGGGAAGTATTTACGTTTATTCAGTTGCTTGGAAATGTAATTAATCAAAATCCGTAGTTAATTAAGGTGCCCAAATATTTCTATTTTCAAATACCACCTAGATAACTAAAATAATTATTTCTTTGAATTACAGAAATTAATATCTAATCTCTTCTGTGAATAATCAATAACAGCGTCCTTAATATACTTTGCTCTTTTAGAAACCCAACTCTTGAGTTTATCACTACCAAAATCGGGATCATTAATTAAATCAAGAACTCCATAATTATACCGCCTGAGTAATGTACCACCTTTTGACCGTTTCACTGTTGAATAGATCAATGCACATTTGACCTTGCCATAAAACTGATCTTCGATCATCCTAACTAATGTTTTGTAACCATGTTCTAAGTCAACTTCAGGATAAAAATTTTGATATCGAATTTGACTAATCGAATTTCTTAATTCATAGCTATAGAAGGTGCACTTCCCCCCGTTTTTGAAAAATATAACTGCCGTAAAAATCGGGATGTAGTCATACACGATTTTACCTTGGTTAATCAATCGTTGAATTTTAGGGTTGTAAATTAATTTACGTTCCTGTTTAATAATGATTTTCATTAATGTTATGATGCCTAAAGCATTAATTCTATTAAGATTCATTTTATTCTCTAGGTGGCTTTAGGCCGATTTTTTCTTACTTTTTCTGCACTTTAACTTCTAATTATTGCACTTTGGGGGTTTGCATACATTGTAATAATAATGTAGAACGAGATATTTTGTTGTTAATAGATAATGACTATCCAACAATATTTTGTACCCTATTTGTACCTCAACCTCCCACAACCCAATGAAATTAGCCATATTCACTTTCTGTATTGGAAAGTGAACCCAACCACATTTAGACTTAATTTAATTGATTCTATTTGTGGCCTTTTAATTTAAAAATGCAATACTTATATTTGCCTTCAAGTCTTTGGCGATTCATCTTCTGAGGCTATTATTAGAACCTGTAGAAGTATAAACTAGGTTAAATAAAAAACAAAGAACAAAAATGTTTAAAGTCACTCGAGAGCAAATGCTCTCAATCAAAGCCAATAAGCGTGCGGAATACATCGAAAAGATTATCCCAAAATTCAAGGAACTAAAACCTGAATTTTTGCCTGAAAAAGAGGAGGATATTAAGAAACTATTTGATGCAAAAATTGTCGAATCTGCCAAATGGAAATTAAGTACCGATGAGCTTATCGAAAAGTACCTCTATCTCTGCCTGAGTTATGAAAAACTTCTAGGCCCTGAAATACCTAAAAAATACGTCACCCTGCTTACCTGGCCTGCTCGCAGCGGAGAAGACAAATTAAAATACCTTCATACCACTTTAATTCAAGATCATTATGTCGTTAAGTCAAAGTGAGCAACAGCAAGCGCATAATGCAGCCGAACGCAGGTATGCTGCCGCCCATCCCGAACTTACTTCAAACGCAGGCATGGAATCTGATCCTGAATTTCAGCGAATGTATTGTGATGAAGCCGCAACCATTGAAGCAGCGCATGTGCCTCCTCCTCCAAGTAGCACCGCTCGTTGCGATGATACCACTTCATCTTGTCACCCACCTGTAGAGCCCACCGAAACGGTGAATTGTAATTTCAGTTCAATGCAAGTGAGTAAATCGGGAGATAGAAATCGAGTGTTTCGTTCTGGAGCAGCACGATCAGGAGTAATTGATATTGTTGCAGGTCGGACTCGTGCCAAAGCCACGATGGAATTGCGACTTCAAGGAGTGAGTATTACCTGCGACGACCATGATCATAGGGTTTGGAATGTATCCCCTCAGGTTCCTGGTGCAGTACTAACCAATAATTCAAGTTTGGATTTGGATTTAGGATGGACTGGTGATGTTTCTAGACTCGGATTCTTCAATCATCGAATTGCTCCAACTCGCTACGAAGTTACAGCCAGCACCCATAATAAATCGAAAAGTATTACCATCAATGTGTATCCCGATTATGCCTGGGAAGGAACAGCATCGGTTAGTTTCAGGGTGGAAGAAGGTACACGAAACATTCGTTATGACGGACTCAATATTCAATTTACCCGCACTGATGATGATATCACCACCCAATATGGTGGAAGAATTCAAGAAATAGTTGACCTCCTCGTCCGTTTCTTTGGATTCATCTTTGAGGTTAAACATATCGCAGAAACTGTTACCGCGGGTGCCGTAACCTGGGGGTTAGTCCCTCCTACCTTTGCCATTTCAATGAATACAAAATGGCAAGAAAACACCACCAATTTACGATGTGGTTACTACTATACTTTACGTTTGGCATTCAGTCCGCTCATTGGAATTCAACTTACAGTAAATTTAGGAATCATCGCCATTCAGGCCATTCCTTATATCGGCACCTTGGTAGCTCGTATGGCTGGACCAGAAATTAGTCGATACATAGCAATTACTTTTACGATTCAAGGAACTATTGGTGTTGACGTTACAGCATCTAAAAGTGCCGAGGCTGATTCAGGTTCAGTTAGTGGAGGATTGACTGGTCAGATTGGTTTCGATTTAGGAATCAGAGGCCAGGTGAATCGCGACTTCGGATTATTCGCCGTTAATTGTGGACTAAGTGGTGGTTCTCGAGGTTCAGTAACATTGACCTTGCGTGGTCCGCTGATTGATACAGGAGGTTCCTATGCATCCTTTGCGGCCAATTTCGATGGACTCACGCTCTATGTTCGGGCATATTGTCGAGCAGGTTCATCACAAACTACCCGCCAAGAAACTCCTGGAAGAAGTTCAAGTGGCGGTTATACTGGCGAAGATGGAGGTTATCGCATAACGGATAATGCACACCATGTAGCTGGTGAAACCAATCGTGAACAAGCGGGAGGTAATGGCGAAGAAACTTATTTATGGATAGCGGCTCGTGCACTCGGCCGTCCTGTTAGAATTGACTTATAACATGAAACATTTTCCAAATCCTCAATATGCCCTGGCGATAAAAAATAATATCTGCTCCTTTGTAGCATATATCAATGATATCCCGGCATTTTATAATGTAAATGGTACTGCATATAATTTATGCGTACCCATCAATCACCTGGTTCGCAATGGTGAAAATACTTTTAAGGTATTGGTTACTCCTTTAAAACCATCTGCTCATTTAGTGCAATTATCCGAATGCTTTGCCTCCATCATCGTAAAAGATATTTTTGATAATGCAGATCAGTTTGTAGAAATTGCAATTACAGGATTTCCTGAAGGCACTTCCAACGATACAATTAAACTGCCCGGCTTTGAAGTGAAAGGAGTTTTCGAAGCTCGAATTCCTTTTAAAGATGCATATTGGACAGAAGCTCCGAGTATGGAGAAAAACAAGTCAACACATATTGATCAGGCAAGGCGCTACTTTAAAGCATTTCACGAAGCTCTAGAACAAAAAAATACTGCCGTTATTTTCAATGAAATTGCCACCCGTGAAATGGAATTCTCCAAGGCATTTTATGAAGAATATGAAGAAGGATTCGATAAAACAAAAAAGGATTTTAATGGAACGTTAGATGACCCGAATTATGTTCTGCAGAAAATTGACCCATTGAAATTTATTCCAAAATTTTATGCCGACTTCCGTATCATCACTTTCGAGAATGAGAAATTTGAACAACCCATTTTCTTTTTAAATGATGTAGAATTCACAAGGCGCCAATACCCCTTGTACCTGTGTTTGAATAAGGACAATAAAATGATGATTATACGATAGAACTATTTTCAAAATTTTGAATCTCTTAAAAAAATAGATTCACTTATTTTCAATATTCCATCTTGATTAAAGATTTCATTTGAAGCAATCGTAAGATTCAATCGTCATTTAATTTGCAACTGGATTCGGGCATTCCAACTATTTCATTAATTTCGTTTTCTATTACACCACGAATATGAAATATTTCTTGACTTTTACTTTCTGCTTCCTTATAGCTACGACAGGTAAAAGTCAACTATGTACTGGTACTTTTGGCAACCCTTTTCTAAATATTACCTTCGGAAGTGGTGCTTCAAATCCGGGTGGCGCCCTGGCAACTGTGGTATCTGGCGCCTCTACAACATATACCTACGCGCCCGTTACTGGCACACCTCCAGGCTTGGTATATGATGGTGAATATTCTATAATTAATCAGGTGCCAAATAATGTAGCCTGGTTTGCCGGTGCACACGATCATACAGGAAATACAAATGGTTATATGGCCTTCTTTAATGCCGCAACCACCACTGGCGAATTCTATAAACAAACCATTACTGGTTTAAATGCAAATACAGTGTATGAATTTGCAGGCTGGTTTGGAAATGTACTCAAGCAAGGATTCTTCAGTAGTCCGTCGTTTCCAAATATTACATTTGAAATTAGAAATGCAAGTACGAATGCACTCATCGATTCGGCATCCACAGGCAATGTGCCCATGTCAACCACCGGTTCTTTGGTATGGTATCAGTACGGATTGCTTTTTACCACACCTCCAGGAGTTACTTCTGTAATATTAAGACTCACCAATAAGAATGTTGGAGGGGTTAATAATCCGGGCAACGATTTTGCCTTAGACGATATCACTTTCAGAGAATGTATTTGCAGTACAACAACCGCCAATGCGGGCTCCGACCGTTCCATCTGCCTTGGCGATACCGTACAACTATCTGCAACAGGTGGTTCAAAATATCGATGGACACCAGCAACAGGATTAAGCAACGATACCATCGCCAACCCAAAGGCATTTCCATCCACAACTACCGATTATATTGTAACTGTTAGCAATGGAAATTGTTCATCGAGAGATACTGTTAGAGTAAGCAATAACTCTTGCACCATATGCCCCCTGGGCGCAGCTTCGCTTAGCGCTGAATTGATTACTAATGGTGACTTTGAAAGTGGCAACACCGCCTTCAGTACTGCGTATACTTATAGCACCTCCCTCGCAAGTCAAACACAATATACTATCGCAAATATTGCGTCATCAGTTAATAGCTCTTTCGCTAATTGCACGGATCGAACCACCGGAACAGGTAAATATTTTATGGCGAATGGTTCCGGGTCTACTTCTACTAAAGTATGGTATCAAGCAATTACTATTAAACCCAATACCAATTATGTACTCACATTCTGGGCAAATAATCTTACAGGAAATAGTCCAGCGCAAATCCGTGTGGTGGTTAATGGTCAGGCTAGCGCCACCTTTGCGGTATCTAATACCGCATGCCTCTGGAAGAGTTATGGATTCGTTTGGAATTCGGTAGTAAGTACTTCCACTACTGTTGAAATTTATGACCTGAACCCAGCGAATAATGGGAATGATTTTGGTCTCGATGATATTTCAGTTCGTGAATGCGGATGCGTTCCAATCGTTTCTAATGTCCCTGATCAAAGCCTCTGTTTGGGCGACTCCATTCAACTAAATTTCGCCAATGTAAATGCCAAATCATATCACTGGACACCCGCCACCGGACTAAGCAATGATACCATTCCCGATCCCTGGATCAAGCCAAGCATTACTACTACATATCATATCACATTAACTAACGGAGCTTGTGCTACAACCGATACCATCACGATAAATATCAAACAAAAACCAGCAATTAATATTGGTAACGATACCATATTATGTAATGGCGCATCTTTCATTCTTAATTCCAATACTTCTCCTCCTCGATTATGGAATAATGGTGACACTTCGAAAAGTATTAATGTGAATATCATAACCGATTCATTGAATTTCACACCTCAGAAATTTTGGTTAAAAGCAGGAACTGGAAATTGCACAGGAAGCGATACCATTTTAATTTATTCATTAGTGAGGCCTCAAATAAATGTCTTATTAAATGGCAAGACTACCATATGTAAAGGGGCAACTGTATCTCTTGGATTGAGTAAGGTACCATCCTGGGCTAAAGTTAAATGGAGCACTGGAGATACCGCAAAATCTATCATCGCATCTCCAGCAAGCACCAGTTATATTTCAGTTTCTTACTTAAACAATGAATGTAGTTTCAAAGATTCCATCCTAATTACCGTACTCGACAAACCAATAATAACTGTTTCTCCAGCAGCGAGTATTTGTACCGGAGAATCAACCTTACTTAACGTGAGAGGCGCCGGCTCTTACCAATGGAGCAACAATGCTATCGATAGCAATCTACTGGTATCACCTGCCACTACTACAATTTATTGGGTTATTGGAAGTAATGGCACCTGCATTTCCGATACACAAAAAATAGTTGTTACAGTCATTCCTACTGCGAAAGCGGCATTTACTGCAACACCTTCTGCTGGTTCCACTCCATTAAATGTACTGTTCGTTAACCAAAGTAATTATGCAATTAATTACCTTTGGAATTTTGGTGATGGTGATACCTCAACATTAACTAATCCTTCACACATATATAATATCAAAGGCAATTATACCATTCAGTTAATAGCCTATAACCCCAATGGATGCAATGATACAGCCTATGCCCAAATCATTGTTTCCGACCCATTTTATATTTTTATTCCCAATGCATTCTCTCCTGATGGAGACGGGTTAAATGATATTTTTGAGATCAGCGTTGATGGCATTAAATATTTAGAAGGAACAATATATGACCGCTGGGGCGAACAAATTTACAACTGGCGCATTCCAGGAGGAAAATTCTGGGATGGTACTTACCAGGGAAAACTATGTATGGAAGGCGCTTATATCTATGTTTTGAAGGTGAAAGATTTGCAAAACTTTAGCCATCATTTTAAAGGCTGGATTTATCTCATCAGGTAATCTGGTTTCTGTATTCTTCATAACAATTAACGATGATAACCGGTATTTCGGTGAATCATTCCATGATTTCAATTCAACAATTCAACCTGTAAATCCTACACTTCAACTATTTCGATAAGATCTCAGCATCTGTACCATATTAGTATTGCAGCATAAATCTAATTATTATGCTCAAGCACTACACTCTCTTCGCCCTCGCACTTTTACTGCTTATCTTACCTAATAAATTAAGCGCTCAAAATACTGGCCAAACTATTCGCGGAACCATTGTAGATAAACAATCGCAATCGGTTATTATCGGCGCCATGGTTAACGTATTAAATTCATCTCCCGCGAAAGGTGCGGCTACCGATGAGAATGGGAAGTTTAAAATCAATGGTATTGCTCCTGGAAGATATGATTTGAAAATAAATTATATTGGATATAAAGAAATTGTAATTCCCAATATTGAAGTAAACTCAGGCAAGGAAATCGTGCTTGAAATAGGGATGGAAGAAAATGCAAGCAACTTAAAAGAAGTCGAAGTTTCGGGTAACAAAAAGAACGAAACGAATAATGAACTCACCACCGTAAGTGGACGCCAGTTTACCGTAGAAGAAGTTAATCGTTATGCGGGTGGTCGCTCCGACCCTGCCCGTTTGGTTTCCAACTTTGCTGGGGTAAGCTCTCCCGATGATTCACGAAATGATATCGTGATTAGAGGTAATTCACCCAAAGGTGTATTATGGCGTATCGAAGGATTAAATGTTCCTAACCCAAATCATTTTGCAACACTTGGAACCACCGGCGGACCAGTTAGTGCTATCAATACAAACATGCTTAAGAATTCCGATTTCTTTACCTCTGCATTCCCTTCAGAATATGGGAATGCCAACGCAGGGGTTTTCGATTTGGGATTGCGTTCTGGCAATGCAGAAAAGAGAGAACATACATTTCAATTGGGCGCCCTTACAGGTATTGAAGCCATGACCGAAGGACCAATCAACAAATCCAAAGGTTCATCTTATGTGGTAGCTTATCGATATTCGTTCACTGGGGCCGCACAAGCCATTGGAATGAGTATTGGAACAACAGCAACGCCTTTTTACCAGGACCTCACATTTAAAATCAATAGTGGTAATACAAAGCTTGGAAGGTTTTCTCTTTTTGGTGAAGAAGCATCCAGCAAAATTGAATTTCTTCATACCAAAACTGATACCACCGACCTTTTCGCCGACCCATCTCGTGATAGTTATTTTACGAGTACCATCAATTTAATAGGATTAAAACACTTCATTAAAGTAAATTCTAAATCATATTTCAGTTCTGTAATTGGCGCTACCTATGGCCGTTCAAGTTACCTGCAAGATAAAATACTAAGCAATGAACCAACCCGAGAACTAGAAGTAAAACCAACTGAACTACATTATTCTTTGAACACTTCATTTAACTCAAAAATAAACTCCCGCTTATTCGTAAAAGTAGGTTTGATTTCAGAAGTCACTAATTTAAAACTATTCGCACGAAGCCGCAATGTTGAAATCAATGAACCATGGAACCAATATTGGGATTTTAATGATCAAACAGTATTAAGTCAATTATATGGTCAAGCCAAGTATAATTTTACTGAAAAACTTACCATGAATCTTGGGTTACACAGTCAGTGGCTCTCATTAAATAACTCTTATTCGATAGAACCTAGAGCAGGATTGAAATACCAATTAAACAATAAAAGCAATCTGAGTTTAGGATACGGCATGCATTCTCAAATGCAATCAGCCGATGTTTATTTCTATCGTTCTATGAATTCCGATGGAACCTATAATCAATCGAACAAAGAATTAGGATTTACCCGCAGTCAACATTTTGTTTTGGGATATGATTTATTGCCTGCAAAAGACTGGAGAATAAAAACAGAAGCATACTACCAAATGCTTTCAAACGTACCAGTGAATACCTTTTCAAGCAGCTACTCGATGTTAAACGCTGGGGCCTCATTTGTTCCCAATGCCGAATCATCCCTAACCAACAAAGGCACAGGAACTAATTACGGATTAGAATTAACCGTCGAAAAATTCTTCAGTAAAGGTTATTACTTATTAATTACAGGAACGGTTTATGAATCAAAATATAAAGGAAGCGATAATATAGAACGCAATACCAGCTTTAGCGGAAAGTATGTTTACAATTTCTTGGCTGGAAAAGATTTTGCAATTGGTGGTTCAAATAAAAACGTAATTAGTATTGGAGTGAAAGCCACACAAGCAGGTGGTAAATATTATACTCCAGTTGATTTGATTGCATCACAACTTGTTAAAGAACAAGTTTTAGCTGGAGATGAATTCGCATTCACAAAACGATATACTAGTTTCTTTAGAGCTGATTTTAAAGTTAGTTATATACAAAATAGTGTGAAGCATAAACTCTCACAATCATGGTCGTTGGATATAAACAATATCACAAACAATAAAAATGTATTTGCTGAGAGATACAATTCAGTGACCAATCAAATTAATACTGCCTATCAATTAGGTTTCTTCCCCAACTTCGTATACAAAATTCAATTCTAAAACCATGAAACGCATCCTCGTAATTTTGGGGCATCCCAATAAAGATAGCTACTGCGATGCACTCGCAAATGCTTATTCAGATGGAGCTATAGAAAAAGGCCATGAGGTAAAAATGCTTCCATTGCACTCATTGAAATTCGATTTGAATCTAAGTGCTGGATATCAGCAAACACAAGCACTAGCACTAGAGCCCGATTTGATTATGGCTCAAGAAAAAATCACTTGGGCAAATCACATTGTAATTATTCACCCAGTTTGGTGGGGTTCGGTGCCCGCCTTATTAAAAGGGTTCACCGATAGGGTGCTACTTCCAGGTTATGCATTCAAATACAGGAAAGATTCACCATTATGGGACAAACTCTTGGCAGGAAAAACTGGAAGAATCATCTATACACTCGATTATCCAATTTGGTATTATCGATTTGTTTTAGGAGCACCTGCGGAGAAACAACTGAAGAAAATGACAATGGAGTTCTGTGGAATTAAGCCAGTACAGGTCAACAGATTTGGGCCAATAAGAAATTCTAAACCCGAACAAAGAAATCAATGGCTGAATACATCTAAGGAAATTGGAAGCAATGAATCGTGAGTTAATTGAAAGTTTACTAATATTGTAAGATGAGAAATAAGAATATGCGATTTGTATATATGATTCTAGTGGGGATCGTTATAAATTTCATTCTCCATGTAGTTGGGTCGGGCAGACAGGAACAACAACATACCTACTTAAATCTGATATTCTCCATTATTGTTACCATTTTAGTGTGGGAAGGAAATAAGCGTATTGATACAATCATCAATAAATATTTTCCTTGGGAAACGAAAACGAAACAACGTATACTCATTTATTTGCCTGCCTCTGTCACATATAGTGCATTGCTCATTTATGTGGCTATGATCTATTATAATGCTTATGTATGTGAGTTCCCTGAGGCCGAGAAAGAGAAGTTTTTAACACTTTCTTTACTCATCAGCATGCTCATTTCAATTATTATTTTGAGCGTAGAGGTAAGTGTTCAGTTCTTTAAAAACTGGAAATCCTCTCTCATCGAAATTGAGAAATATAAGACGGAGAATATTCAGGCTCAATTGCAGAATTTAAAAAACCAAATCAGCCCTCATTTCCTTTTTAACAATCTAAGTGTACTCTCGTCATTGGTATATCAGGACCAGGACAAGGCAGTCGATTTCATCAATCAACTTTCAAAAGTATATCGTTACTTGCTTGATAACAGGGAAAGTCAGCTCGTAACACTCGAGAACGAACTTGCGTTTATCAAAGCATATACTTCATTACTTAAAATTCGATTCGATAAAAATATCAACTTTGAATTTCATATTGCAGAAGACAAACTATTCCGACTTCTCCCACCGATGTCGTTACAGATGTTGATTGAGAACGCCATCAAACATAATGAAATTTCCAATCTTCAGCCACTCACCGTGCGGATAGTGTCTGTAAATGAAACATTAGAAATCACCAATAACCTTCAATTACGTAAAAACGCCGAACCAGAATCAAAAACAGGCTTGCAAAACATCAAGGATCGTTATCGTTTCTACACCGATAAACCAGTACTAATCACACAAACCAGCGAACAATTTAAAGTGCAGATACCGCTATTAATTACCCAATGAAAGCCATCATCATAGAAGACGAAGAATTATCAGCAACGCATTTAAAGTTTTTGTTGAATAAATTAGAACCAAACATTGAAATTATTGGCATATATGATAGTATTAAAAGCAGTGTCTCGGCATTTAAATCAGGGGTTACAAGCGATTTGCTTTTTTTAGATATCCATTTGGCCGATGGATTAAGCTTTGAAATATTCACTCAACAAAAAATAGAAATCCCAATCATTTTCACCACTGCCTACGACGAATATGCAATCAAAGCATTCCGATTAAATAGCATCGATTATCTTCTTAAACCTATAGGTATTGAGGAATTGAAAACAGCACTCGATAAATTTAAAAAATATCGCCCTCAACCCAATTCAGAAATCTTAGATACTATTGCCAATATGTATCAGAGTATCAACAAGCAATTTAAAAATCGGTTTCTGGTAAAGAGTGGTGAAAATATTGCATCTGTAAAAGTGGAAGATATTGCCCACTTTATTTCGGAAGATGGCATGGTACTTCTCGTTACCAATAGCGGCAAACGTTATATCATCGATTATACACTCGAAAGTTTAGAACCTACTTTATCTCCTGAGTATTTTTTCAGAATTAGCCGGAAAGTAATTCTTCATATCGATAGCATTAAAAAAGTGAGTTCTTATTTTAATAGCCGACTAAAATTAAACGCACCCCATCTGGCCGAAGCCGATGCAGTGGTAAGTAGGGAACGCGTTTCTGATTTTAAATCATGGCTCGATCGCTAAAGGCTAATATTTATCATCCTGAACTAGATTATTTAATTCGATTCTTAATTATCGATAATTAATAGTTCTTGCTAAAATAAAATTGCAGGATTCATAAAAAAATTACCTTTGTGTAATAAATAATATTCACTCCATGCAAATACTAAAATCTTCCGGTACCTATTTAATTATTTTACTAGCCATCATTGTTTCTTCATGCGGAAGCAGTAACAATGAAGGGAGCAATTCACTCCTCGGTAAGTGGACTACTAAAGCCAATATTATTCTTGAACTGAAAGAAAATGGAAAAGCAATTTTCAATGGAACTCCAATGAAATATGCACTTGGACATGATAGTATTGTCCTTACCAAAGAAGATAAAAAAATTGGATATCATTATGCTCTCAAAAACAACAGCTTGGAAATAACTGGTGGCGAACTTTCGGAGCCCCTGGTTTTTACAAAATCGGAAGGTGCAGGAATTTTATCTGAGGCAAACACAAAAAAGGATGATGCCACTACTTCAACAGATGCTGCGCCAAACACAAATACAACAAGTACTCCAAGCACTAATGCCGATGCCTCCCAAAAATCGGCCACACAAGGAGCCGAAAACACCACTTCACAAAGCATTTATGATACGTGGATTTCAGCTCAAGAAACAATTGAACTCAAAGCAGATGGAAATTGCATATACGCTGGACAGGCTTATAAATTCAAATACACTGGCTCTCAACTAATTCTTACCACCCCAAATGGAGATGTGCCAATGGCTTGCGCCCTCAGTGGAAATCAACTTACCTTAACCACCAACCAAGGTGCATTTGTATACCAACGCAAAGGCACCAAAGCTACTGCAGCAAGTTCAGGTGGAACAAGGGGTAAAGGCCAAGAGCTGGCGGGAAACTGGTGCTATATGAGCAACTCTAAAAATATTAGCTTTAACGATTGCTTCACCATTTACGCCAATGGTACCTATTCGGCTAAATCGGATAATTCGATGAGTGCCACAACTGGAAGCGTAGCCGAAAACAGTAACGATTACGGCACCTGGACCTACGATGGTACCACCATTTTTGTGCAATCAAAATTACACGGGGCATTCAATTACCCTTTGCAAAAAACCTATAACAAAAATGGCGACCCTTGTATCGTTATTGGTGGCAAAACATATTTCTGCACAACACAACATGCGCGTTGGTAAAAGCAAATTAGTAGATCAATTCGGATAGTTCGCTGCCAATCAACTTGATAACTCAACACAACTATCAATTTTGATGTAATTTCTTCCTTAAACATTTGTTATAAAAGATGATTTAAATCATCTTTTAACAAAGCGTACGGTAAATTTAATTTAACCCTTAAAGCACATACTATCATTGAATTAAGATTCTTTTCCGAATTATTTTTAAGTCAATAAATAATAAAAGACAAGATTATCTTTAATAGAAATAATTCAGTACTTTTGCGAAGATAATTGCATAAAATACATAATTTATGTTTTGCAAATATTCTATAGTTTATAATGATTCTCTATGCCAACTTCTAAAGCTGCTATATCTACCAATTGGAAATCGCGTTTCACTAAAAAGTATCTAAACATGACTGGCGAACATGCCGGTGAGAAACTAAATCAGATTTTACTTCGGATCGAAGAAATTCATGAGTTGAAACTCAAGAATGATTCGACTATCCTCTCGCATTATTATATGCCGCCCGAATTGCAAATTGAAACTGAAGACGGTGGCGTCGCTGATCATACTGGTGATTCATTGTCGCTGAGCATGATGGGATCGAAAACCAAGAATAAGAATATCATTTTTTGTGGTGTTAAATTCATGGCAGAAACTGCCCATATACTGAATCCAACGAGGAAAGTATTCTTGCCAAGCCCCAATGCAGGCTGCACACTCGCCGAAAGCATCAATGGGACGGATGTGAAAATGTTGAAATTAAAACACCCAGGTGTACCCGTAATCGCTTACATAAATACCAACGCTGAAACCAAGGCCGAGTGTGATATCATCTGTACTTCGCGCAACGCTATCAATATTGCTAACTCATTTGAAAGCGATACGCTAATTTTTGTTCCTGATAAATACATGGGTCAAAATTTAGTTAATTTGTTTAAAAATGAGACCAATAAAAAGTTTATCCTATGGTCGGGCTCCTGCGTAGTACACGAAAATTTCATGGAAAATATTTCTGATATGTCGCGCTTGCAACCCAATGCAGAAGTTCTCTTGCACTGGGAAGTTCCTGGCGAAACGGTAACGAATGTTCTCAATAATGCAAAAGGCATGGTAGGCAGTACCGCTGATATTATTAGATATGTGAAGGAAAGCAGTTCAACCGATTTTATATTGGGATCGGAATGTGATTTAGGAGCTACCCTTAAAGGGAAATTCCCTGAGAAGAAATTTTTTACCCCATGCACTTACTGCTCATTCATGAAAGAAATTACCTTGCTCAATACCCTTGAAACAATTAAAAATATTGGAACGAAAAATGAAGATGAACGTTTGATAACTATCCCCGAAGACTTACGTCAACGAGCTTATATCCCACTCAAACGAATGATGGATTTAAGTTAAGCATTCAATACTTTTTATGACAACACTAAAAAAAACCTTCAATTCATGAAAACCATACAATCAGATATTTTGATTATTGGAAGTGGCATTGCTGGGCTTTTTATGGCTGTTCAATCCAATGAAAATAAACGAATTCATATCATTACGAAAGCAGCACTCGACGATGGCAATACGCGCCTCGCTCAAGGAGGTATTGCTTGTGTTACACACAGTGCCGATGAGTTCGAATCACATATACAAGACACGCTAGTTGCCGGCGCCATGCATGGAAATCCAGAAGCAATTAGGCTTTTGGTTACCCAAGCACCCACATTAATTCAAGAATTAATTCAATTAGGTGTTGATTTTAGCATGGAAAACCAGATACTTAATCTAGGTCGAGAAGGTGGTCATACTCATCATCGAATAATACATGCTGCCGATATTACGGGTTCGGTTATACAAGCGGCATTGGTCACAAAAGTAAAATCACAAACAAATACAAAAACTTTCGAATATTTTCTTGCGATTGAGTTGGTGATTGAGAACTCGAAATGTTGTGGCGTGATTGCTCTTGACTTGAATACTAATGAAAAGGTTTTCTTTCAGTCGAACAACACAATCATCGCCACTGGTGGCTGCGGGCAAGTATATCAATATACTACCAACCCGTCGGTAGCAACAGGCGATGGCTATGCCCTAGCGAAGAATGCAGGCGTAAAAATGAAGGATATGGAATTCATGCAATTTCATCCAACCATGCTGCATCACTCACTTGCCAATGGCTTTTTAATAAGCGAAGCGGTACGTGGTGCCGGTGCCGAATTGGTATTGCCTAATGGCGATTCCTTCATGCAGTTTTATCACCCACTAAAATCATTAGCTCCCAGAGATATTGTTTCTAGAGCAATGTTTGAAGAAATGATTAAACATCAGTGCTCTCATCTTTATCTCGATGCCACAAATATTTCAGAAGAAACGCTTGAAACTCATTTCCCTAATATTCGACAAACATGTTACAATATTGGCATTGATATTCATACCCAACCAATACCAGTTTCTCCAGCAGCGCATTTCATGTGCGGTGGTATTGAAACAAATTTAAAAGGTGAAAGCAGCCTTCCAGGACTTTATGCAATTGGTGAAGTAGCATGTACTGGCGTTCATGGTGCCAATCGCTTGGCTAGTAATTCATTGCTCGAAGGTCTGGTATTTGCCAAGCAAGCAGCAATGAAAATCAATAGTGAAGATGAGAAGTTAACTGCCATTTTAAATTTCCAAAGTCAAACAGAATTAGATTATAACATTAATGATGCAACACTGTCTGAAATTGCTTATCTAAAGAAATCAATTCAAACAATAATGTGGCAACATGCTGGTATTGTACGTTCTGAATTGGGTTTATTATCAGGCAAAATTAAATTGAATATTATCAATGATAAAATAAAACTAATTGAAACCGAATTCCCTAATGCATATCAATTAATTGAATTAAAATGCATTTCCGCTACTTCCGAATGTATCATTGAAGCAGCGAGAGTAAGACAAACTAGCCTAGGCACCCATTACCTTAAAATAAAATCGAAATACTTCAAAGAAGAAGAAAAAATACATCGCTTTTTAATCAATAAGAATACAAATTCAAAAAATAAATATCCAACAATAGCCTAACCAACTAATTCAACCGACCAACGAAATATGAATTATAAATCAGATCACAATTTCCATATCCCTGTAATGGGACTCGCATTTACCGTCGACTCTCCTGTTAAAGTAGCGCGTTTTGGAATTTCTTCAGTAGTATCCATCATCGAAGACCGACTTATAGAAATGATGCGCCGTCATTACTACCCAAGTATCAACAAAGTGTATGAGCCAATAACTACTCAAGATCCAGATTATCGTGCCAAACGAATTACCGATTATCTGAATTTGTTGAATACCATTGTTCAGGAACAAATGCAAAGAATTAAATCGGAAGCTTTTGCCTATGGTTCAGAAATAACTAAATACTTTGAAATGCTTCCACTCGAAAGTCGCTTGCGCAAATTGTATTTCGAGATGCTACATTGCATGGATGAGAAAGAGAAAATCAATAAGCAAGAATACCTCCGTTCACAATTAGTAGCAGGAAGTATTGATGTTAATATCCTAACAAAAGCCGACAGAGAAACTCGTGATACTTCAGGGCAATTGATCCCTGATGGAACAGAAGCCGTTTCTGCACTTCGTGGTTATATAAAAAGCGATCTCACCAATTCATCAATCGTGTTCTCCGCAGGCTTGAATCCTCGTTTATATAGCTATTTAGAGAATTATGACGCCTTCGATCCAGATGAAAATTTCAATGTAAAAAAGAAAGTAATTATCAAAGTTAGTGATTACCGTTCAGCACTTATTCAAGGTAAATTCTTAGCAAAAAAAGGCATCTGGGTAAGTGAGTTCCGTATCGAATCAGGGTTGAACTGCGGAGGCCATGCATTCGCTACCGATGGCTATTTAATGGGGCCTATCCTGGAAGAATTCAAACAAAAAAGAAAAGAGCTCTCAGATACTATTTTTGAAATTTATAAACCTGCAATCAAAAATAAATTGGGATTCGACTTTCAATCCTACCCTCCTATTGAACTCTCTGTTCAAGGAGGTATTGGTACTTATGAAGAAGATAAATTTCTACATGAATATTACAATGTAGATAGTACTGGATGGGGTACTCCATTTTTATTAGTACCTGAGGCAACCACCGTTGATAAAGAAACATTAAACCAACTTGCGGCAGCCAAAGAGAAAGATGTAATATTAAGTAACTACTCCCCACTAGGCGTTAGATTTCACTACTTAAAAGGCACATCATCTGATGTAAAGAAGGAAGAGCGAATTGCAAAAGGGAAACCGGGAAGCCCATGTACAGAGAAGCATTTAGCATTTAATACTGAATTTACCGAAGAAGCAATTTGTACCGCTTCACATCAATATCAAAAGCTAAAACTTGCTCAATTGTCTTCACTAGGGCTTTCAGAAGCTGAACTCAAAAAACAATCGGATGAGGTAACTGCAAAAGAATGTCTTTGTGTTGGACTAAGCAATTCAGCATCTATTGAATATAATGAGCTATTCCTAAAAAACAGGAAAGCAGTGAATATTTGTCCTGGTCCAAATATTGTAAATTTCTCTCAAATAGTTTCTCTGCAAACCATGACCGATCATATTTACGGACGTACTGATATTATTACCAATCCCAATCGTCCACATATGTTTATCGCGGAGATGAGAATCTATATCACTTACTTGAAGGAACAACTACTGAAAGATGCCTTAAAGGCAATGGATTCAAAGAGGAAATTATACTACCAATCATACCTGAAGAACATGCGAGATGCTATAAATTACTACCACTCAATTCCGGAGAATAGCATTCAACAAAGAGATGTATTTGAAAGTGAATTGGCACAAACCATCTCGTCACTGAATGACATTGAAAATACCTATGAGTTAAAGTTGGAGAAACCTATTTTGATTGCGATTTAAAATTCAATAATACTTTGCCCTTCTCGCTAGCTTGAGCTAATTCCTCAATAGTAGTATGAACAAACATTCGCAGTAAATTTTGCTTAATCGACTTGTATTGTTCATGCATTGGGCACGCCGTTGCTTCAGAACATTTCTTTAAACCCAGCACGCATTTTTCAAGCATGCTGTCTTCGTCCATTGCTTTAAGTATTCTTCTTACTGGAAATTTCTTGGCTTTTGAAGTCATGTAAAAGCCTCCATTGGGGCCTCTCACAGAGCTTATCACCCCTGCTTCACCTGAGAGTGATTGTAATATTTTGGCTGTAAAGGATGGAGGTGAATCAATTGCCTTCGCAATCTGATCGATACTTAACTTATTACTAACGGAACTCTTCTGAGCGATAAAGATAGTTGCTCTGAGTGCATACTCTGTGGCCTTGGAAAACATTTTCTAAAAAGTTATTGTTTGAATGATGTAAAGGTACATTATGTTTTTAAGACGAATAAATCCATTCTGCATATGAATCTTTGGTCTCATAAAGTTTCAAATGCGCTAAACGAATCGAATCTGGCAATTCCTTCTGCATCACCTGTACTACATAGAGTAATATATTCTCTGCAGTAGGTTCCGCTTCCCAAATCAGCAAATTATCTTGGCTCACAAAAGAGGGATTCTCCTTTACAAATGAAGAAGATAGTATTAATTTATGATCAAACTTCTCTACGATTGCAGCTTTTACAATTCTCTTTATATCCTTGAAATCAATTAAAAATCCTGGAGCTGGTATAAAAGTGGTTTCGCTATTTGGAGCAGCTACCGTTACATGCAATTCATATGAATGTCCATGTACATTTTTACAAGCGCCTATATATCCATGTATCGCATGGGCAGTTTCAAAATGAAAAATCTTCGTCAATCGAATCATAAGCTGCAAATTAAAGAGTTATTCCTGATATATGAATCGAAATCGTATATCCTAAATAGAAGAATCGCTAATATTTCGACCTAAAACCTGCCTAAAATAACATCTTAGCTGATTTTTTAACATGAGGTAAAGAATCCAAAGCATGCCTGAAAGCAAGAATAATCCCGATATCATGAACACTTCAAAATATGGCTTTAATGAATAAACCATGGCTGCAAAGGGCGTTCTATCAACACTCATTAACCAACTCGATTTAAGAATACCAGCCGCGACTAAGCTTAACCAAAAAACGAAAAGTGAAATATTACTTAACCAAAATGCCTTATTGAATTGATTTTTAAAACCATCAAAATTAACACACGAATTATTGAGAATATCAAATGCAAAAGCCAAAATAAGGAAACTGTTGATTCCAATGGTAGCTCCCATTGTATGCGCAACCGTGATATGTGTTCCGTGAGTATATACATTGATGGCTGGAATAGACATAGCAATAGCTAAAAGCAAACTCAAAAACACCCATACTTCCGAAGCAACTAAAAATCGATAAGCCATATGATGGTAATGTTTCATGGCAGTAGTAAGTGACTTTTGCCATAAAAATATAATCCTTCCAAAAATAAATAACTCCGTCATGCTTACAGCATAACTAATATTCTTTATAAAATGATGCGTTGGTAAGGTATAAATATGATGCCCCCAATTAAACATGAGATTAAATAACCCAGTAAAGTAAAGTAAAAAAGCAATTTTTGAATGCCCGTAATTTTGATTGCCACTAATTTTACCCATAAGGTAAATACTACTTCCATATAATAACATGTTCCATGCACCTACCATCGAACCATAAGATTTCCATTGTACTGTCATATCGTTAATTATATTTTCTCGGAAGTAAGGAAACACCCATAGGTAGGATTCCAAAAATGTAAATAAAAAAAATACTGCCCCAGTAAGCCACATCCACCAATATACAGGTTGACCTTTCCAACTTTTGGCGGTGCGTGTTACATTGATTATAAATAAAATCCATCCTACTAAAATTGGCAAGGCAAGTACAGGATTAAATTCCCAATATTCGCGGCCACCAAAACTACCAGCTACATAGGACGCCAAAATAATAAGTGTTGTTATGGCAAAAATAAACAGCTGCGTTTTTGCTAATGAAACAGAATACAACGGCCGTCCCGAATGCTCTTGCAAATAGGTTAGTACACCGCCTGTTGCTCCAAATAAAATCCAAAATATTACTAAAGATACATGCAACGGTCTCACCTTTTCGAATGACAAATAGGTTTTTAAATACCCAGGAATGATGTATTGAATAGCCCCTATCAATCCAAAAATCATTCCCACACCCAGAAGCAACATCCCAAAGATGATAAAGAATTTTGAAACAGAAAGTCTACTATTGTTTAATGGTTCCATTAGGTTGAATCGTAAATGTTCGTGGATCAGAAGAGCCTGTTTCATTAATGGTTTTAAAAAACGAAATTAATTCGGTTGTCTCCTTATCACTTAAATGAAAGGCAGGCATTATATTGGTGCCATTTTGTATGAATGAACGGATATAGTAAGTATCCCTTATTCCATATACATTGGTTAAATCAGGGCCTAAATATCCTCCCAATCCATAAAGCTGATGACATGCTATACAGTTATATTTCTGCCATACCATTTTACCATTATTGCTTTGTTCAGAAATATGATAATCCTTTACCGGTAAAGAAGAATAAATATAAAACGAATAAGATAAAAAGGCTGTCAGAAGTGAAATTGCGATAATAAACCTTTGTTTGTCGAAAGCCATATTAAACAGAAAGCTAATTAAGGACAAATATATCTT
Organism: uncultured Bacteroidota bacterium; assembly: GCA_903910445.1. GTDB lineage: Bacteria > Bacteroidota > Bacteroidia > UKL13-3 > UKL13-3 > CAINMV01. The sequence continues at coordinate 136,826 of CAIVZR010000004.1, read as the reverse complement.
ATATTATTCTCTTTGCAATATGATTGAAATCGTAAAATATGAAGTAGTATTAAAAAATAGCCGAACCCCTTATTTACAAAGGGATTTAAGGCATCCTGATTTTCATCATATCATACTTGCCTAGTTGTGCTTAAACTTACCACTCAATTTTGAGATTATATTTTTCGATTAATATCAATATTTTGTAATTCATAAAAAATCAAAAATCCCCTCAGAATCAACCACCCCAAAAAGGACATTAATCCAATAACACCCGAAGAAACTGCTCGGTTTGAAGGAGCTCTCGAATGAAAAAAAAAAAATCGAATTCAGCAACAGAATCCAACTTCAAGTTCATAATCATGATTATCGACGAATCCATTATTAAGTTTATTCAAAATCAAAAATGTGCATCCATAAGTTGTTTGAATAACAAAAATAAACCATACGCATTTACTTGCTTCTTTGCATTTAATTCAGAAGATGCTTTACTCTATTTTAAATCATCAAAAGATGCTGATCATTTTAAATGGATCAAGAAAAAGCCATTTGTATCAGGTACAATATTACCCGACACTCTGAATACTTTATTTATTCAAGGTATTCAATTCGATGGTGAATTGCTTGCCGATAACCACCCACAATCGAAAGGGAATTCGCTCTTCTATTATAAAAACAACCCATTGGGTATAGCAATCCCAGGTGATATCCTTACACTCCGAATTGATAAAATTAAGTTTACCGACTTTGGTAATGGGATTTGGAAAAAATATATATGGAACCGATCAAATGAAATTTAATCGGTTCCAAGTAACGCCAACTTTACTATGTTAATTTTTCGAATTTCGCTTGAAAGAATCGTAAATATTTAGGTTCGTAAATCATCTTCATTCCTTTAATTTTATCTCTTCTTTCGTATACCCTAGCAGCCGATTCGGCAATCACATCCATATGTGCCTGAGTATACACCCGACGAGGAATCGTAAATCGAACCAACTCAAGTTTTGGATAATAATTATCGCCATTAGCTTTACGCCCTGCCGATACAACACCTCGCTCCATAGTTCTTACTCCCGAGTCAAGATAAATTTCGGCAGCTAATGTTTGAGCAGGGAAAGCATCTTGCGAAATATGTGGTAGGAATTTTTTCGCATCTACAAAAATGCCATGACCTCCAATCGGCTTAACAATAGGCACATTGTATTCAATCATCTTTTGCCCTAAGTAAATTACCTGACCTACACGTGCACGAATATGCTCATCACTCACACTCTCTTCAATACCAATCGCCATTGCTTCCATATCTCTTCCTGCCAAGCCTCCATAGGTATGTAGTCCTTCATATACTACTACCATATTACGTGCTTCTTCAAATACATCCCAATCATTCACTGCCAAAAAACCTCCAATATTTACCAGTGCATCTTTCTTCGCACTCATGGTGGCGCCATCGGTATATGAGTTAATTTCCTTCACAATTTCTCGAATCGTTTTCTTCTCATAGCCTTTCTCACGCTGTTGAATGAAATAAGCATTCTCGGCAACACGAGTCATATCATGTATTACACGGATACCATGCTTCTTGGTAAGTGCGCGAAGCTCTCTCAGGTTTTTCATACTGATAGGTTGCCCTCCTGCCATATTCACGCTGGTAGCAACACTTACATAAGGAATTTTTTCAGCTCCATACTTCTTAATCAAACGTTCAAGCTTACTCATATCTACATTCCCTTTGAATGGAAATTCGCTTTCCGAATCATGGGCTTCATCAATAATGATATCTTCAAATTTTCCTCCAGCCAACTCTTGATGTAAACGAGTTGTGGTGAAATACATATTTCCAGGAATGATATCACCTTTCTTAATTAATATTTTAGACAGAATATTCTCTGCTCCACGCCCTTGATGTGTAGGAATTAAATATTTATATCCATACACATCTTTAACTACACGTTCGAGATTATAGAAATTGCGACTCCCTGCATAGGCCTCATCTCCAAGCATCATCCCAGCCCATTGCCTATCGCTCATTGCTGATGTGCCACTATCGGTTAATAAATCAATATATACATCTTCTGATTTCAATAAAAATGTATTGTACCCGGCGTCTTTCATCGCCTTTTTTCTTTGTGCGGGAGTTGTCATCTTTAACAACTCAACCATTTTAATTTTGTAGGGTTCGGCCCAACTATTTTTAATATTTGTCATGATAATGAATAATTATTTTATTGGTTTTAATTTGGCTGTAAAGTGGCGTAAAATTTCGGATTCTTCGGTGATTTCCATTCCAACAATTTCATCACGATGCTGGAATACTTCTATGATTACCTCAGCAACATAATCTATATGACTCTGTGTATACACACGACGAGGAATGGCCAGTCGAACAAGTTCTAACTGTGCTGGAACTAATTGATGTTCTTCGTCATATTTCCCAAACATCAACGACCCAATTTCTACTCCACGAATTCCACCTTCAATGTATAGCGCGCCTACCAATGCCTGACCTGGATATTGATTCACAGGTATATGGGGTAAAAACCCTTTGGCATCCAGGTACACTGCATGCCCACCAGCGGGTTGCATTACAGGAACACCCGCTGCAATTAATTTATTTGTTAAATATTCAATGCTTCTAATTCGATAATGCAAATACGATTCTTCCATCACCTCTTTCAATCCAATTGCAATCGCTTCTAAGTCACGTCCTGCCAAACCTCCATAGGTAGGGAATCCTTCGGTAATGACTAATAAATTCCTGCACTTTAATGCAAGGTCTTTACTATGCATCGCCAAAAATCCACCAATATTTGCAAAGGCATCTTTCTTAGCACTCATCGTGCATCCATCGGCATATGAAAACATCTCTTTAGCTATATCACGCACTGATACATCAGCATAGCCTTTCTCACGCAACTTAATGAAGTAGGCATTTTCGGCAAACCTGCAGGCATCAATAAACATGGGAATATTATTATCAGCACATACTTTTTTTACTGCTTTAATATTCTCCATACTCACCGGCTGCCCTCCTCCCGAATTATTGGTTACCGTTAGCACACACAATGGAATATTCTCAGCTCCATTTTCAGCTATGAATTTTTTAAGTTGTTCAACATCCAAATTCCCCTTGAATGGTGCAGGAATGGTAGGATGTTTACCCTCTTCACATAATAAATCAACTCCTTCTGCTCCCGAAAATTCTATATTGGCTCGGGTAGTATCGAATAATGTATTACTCACAAAATACTTCCCTTTTCCTCCCATGATACTGAATAAAATTTTCTCAGCAGCACGACCTTGATGCGTAGGAATGACTAATGGCATTCCAGTAATCGTTTGAATCGTTTCCTCAAACCGAAAGAAACTAGGGCTCCCTGCATACGATTCATCACCTTGCATGATACCAGCCCATTGGTTGCTGCTCATTGCACTGGTACCACTGTCGGTAAGCAAGTCGATGATCACATCAACCGAGTGAATTAGAAATGGATTATAATGGGCTTCTGCAAGAATCTTTTTGCGTTCCTCTTTTGTATTGAAATAAATCGGCTCAACCGACTTTATTTTGAATGGTTCTATAATGGTGTTCATATATATATACGAATGCTCTTAAAAAAATGAAATGGAATAAAAATAAAAAAAATGAAGTCGGGTTTTTGCAACGTATAATTACGAAGGCCTTTTGATGATATTCTTCCAAAGAATCATGTAGCAAATATGCTTGAGTTCATATAAATAAACTATGACTTTAATCATGTAGTAATTCCAATTTACCCACAAACACCTATTAATATTGACTCTTGACAATAAACAGAAAGCAATTAAAAGTATTTGTATACTTTTATTTAAAACTATTATCTACCTTTGCGATGATAAATTATCACATCAAAATCATGCACACCTCAACAGAAAACATTCTCGATGTAACCTTACTAGAGCCTAAACAAAAACATCCACAAATTTTCATTCAATACGATAAACTTCTTGCTGGCGAAAGCTTTATTATACATAATGACCATGATCCAAAGCCATTATACTACCAATTAATTGCAGAGAGAGGTAACCACTTTCATTGGGAATATTTAATGAAGGGCCCCGAATTTTGGGATGTTGCCATTACCAAACATCTTTCCGGCAATTTGGAAGCTACACTTGGACAAATTGCGACCTCCGATTTACGAAAAGCGAAAGTATTTAAAAAATTTGGACTCGACTTTTGTTGTGGAGGAAAAAAAACACTTTCTCAAGCATGCTCTGAAAAAGGCATTGACATATTAGAAGTTACTTACCAACTTGAAAATCAAGATGAAGAAAACGATAAAATAGAACTCGATTATGACAATTGGAATCTTACGTTTTTAGTAGATTTTATTGTTAACCGGCATCATCAATATTTATTAAGAGAACTTCCCGAATTAGAAATAATGGCATCTAAAGTTGTTAGAGTTCATGGATCACGCCATCCAGTAGTAATCGAAATAGCTAAACTTCAGCAAGAGATGAAGGACGAATTGCTTACGCATATGGTGAAAGAAGAACGCATACTATTTCCTTATATCGTTGCATTAAATAATTCGAGCAGTGACGATTCATCCTTGCATGCATCGCATTTTGGAACGATTCAAAATCCAATCAATATGATGGAGATGGAACACGAATTTGTAGGTGAACATTTAGCTCAGATAAAATCTCTAACCAATTCCTATACCCCGCCTCTTGATGCCTGTAGCACATTCAAAATGTGGTTTCTTTCGCTCAAAGAAATGAATGCCGACTTACAAATTCATATTCATTTAGAAAACAATATTCTTTTCCCAAAAGCAATTGAATTAGAAAAAATAAGAATGAACTAATTTAAACAATTAAGTGATATGTTAAGTCTTACTTGTAAAACTGCCATCAAAGCTGTGATTTATTTGGCATCAAAAGACGACCCTAGTCAAAAATCAAGTATCGTAGAAATTGCACAACTCATTGAAGCGAGTGAACATACCGTGGGAAAGCTACTGCAGCAATTGGTAAAAGATGAAATCATCGTTAGTAATAAAGGCCCCAATGGTGGTTTTTTTATTACTCTTAGGCAGATGAAACAGCCACTTATTAATATTGTTGAATCAATTGATGGCAAAGATATTTTTAAGCAATGTGGACTCGGTTTAAGTCGCTGCTCTGGAACACATCAATGCCCTATACATAATCAGTGGAAAGTAGTAAGAGATCAATTTGAAAAAATTTGCAAAGAAAATCGAATCATCGATCTATGCGAGCCACTTAATATTGGATTGACCCATTTAATTGGCTAATCAACTCAATTAAAATGGATTACTTAACTTGGTATCTTTGGTAAAAACCGTATCCGTAAGGGTTTTTAAGAAGGTTACCAATTGTGCTTTTTGTGTCACAGTCATTCTGTTTTTGGGAAGTAGGGCCATATTCACATCTAAATTTTTATTACGATAAAATCCATGATCGTAAAATTCTACTACTTCTTCTAAGGTCTTGAATCTGCCATCATGCATATAGGGAGAAGTTAGTGCAATATTGCGCAATGTAGGTGTCTTAAACATCATGCTGTCAAATACTTGATGGGTGATACCAAAACGACCTACATCAATTGTGCCTCCAGGTAATGCGGTGTCTAATCCATTATGTTTGAAAGCAAAATCAGTAAAAGCGCCACCAAGACTATGACAATGTACACAATCTCCAAGTGTCATACTCTGAAAAATAGCCAGTCCCGCATACTCATCTGGAGTGAAGTTTACCTTTCGTTGCATAAATAAATCGTATTTCGAACTTCCCGAAATGATGGTGCGCTCAAATTGTCCCAAGGCCATTTGAACTCTAGCAATGGTAATACTATCCGAACCAAAAGCTTTCTTAAACAAGGCTGGATAATTCGGATCCGATTGCAATTCATTCACCAAGAGTTTTAGGTCTTGGTTCATTTCTACAGGGTTGGTAATCGGCCCAGTGGCTTGCTCTTCAATTCCCGGTTGACTTCCATCCCACATAAAATGTTTCGACCATAATAAATTAAATGATGGTGGGGTATTTCTCTTGGTTCGAGAGATTCCATCGGCTCCAAAACTTAAAGGTAAATCAGGGCCATTGGTAAAAGCATACTTTTGAATATGGCAACTGCCGCACGACTGAGTATTATTTCCTGATAACTTCACATCGTAGAACAATCGACGTCCTAAGGCAATGCCTTCTTCAGTCAATGGATTGTCGGGGCGTATATTTAAATCGGATGATAAACTCGGAAAACCCGGAGGGATAAATGATTTAATTGAAATAGGAGTATTGTTTGGCGCTTGTTCAATAATTCGATAATCCTTACGGCAGCTATATACCACAACAATAATGGTAATGAGAAAAAAGTAAATTGAGATTCGTTTCATTATCAATTATTCAATAGATGTAATTGCAAATGCCTGCGTTGTATTAACTACCATCTTCTTCATCCATATCTCATCACCTAAATTAGATTGACGATCGTTATCAACCGACAAATCAATTATATTAGGTAAAACGCCAAACACCTTATCCAAATCAAATTTTATATTCACTTTTTTATCGGTTCCATTAACGAGCATTGAGATGGGGAGTTCAACTTTTATGAGGCTCGAATCGGTTCCTAAATGATTTCTATAGGCCGTTTCTGATATAATGCTTGGTGATGTAAAATGCCCTTCCATCTTGAAAAAGATATATCCAAAGGTCCAATTCCATAACATTCCATTAGAAGCGCTCAATGCCCCTTCCTGAGCCCCCGTATGATTTCGTTCCTGATCTACTCCAATATAAAAAACTACTTCTTTATAATTTCCATTCACTACTTTCTTGTCTAGGAAAAACGCAGTAGAATTAATATCAAAAGCATCAATCAAATTGTAGTTTTTATAGTTTGTAGCAATGCCCTTGTCATCTACCAATGTTATATTGGTGATATAATATTTCAATAAGTCAACCTTGTAGTTATTGTTTGAGCTGTTGGTATGTATTGAAGTCGATTTATTGATTTGATCACCCTTTACCCTATTAGAAAAACTAAAAAGTATTTGGGCATCTGGATTCGGCATTACAGGCTTATCGGTATTGCATGAAAGCACCACCGAAAAGAGAATAATAAATCCGAATATTTTTAAAGGGTTCATATTTGAAATAAATTTACTTTTGCACTCAATTAGCAACTACGCAATATACGTTAAATCCGACAAAAGGTTGCAAAAAACTTTCAAATTATGGCATCTTTCGACATCGTAAATAAGATAGAAGAACAAAATATCGACAATGCAGTTAATACTGCAAAGCGTGAACTATTAAATCGCTATGACCTCAATGGGACCGATAGTGAAATTGAATGGGACCGAAAAGCAAATACCATAACTATTATTACTGATAATGAGATGCATGTCAATACCATAGAGGATATTCTTTTGGCTCGAATGATAAAGCAACATGTAGAAGCAAAAACTTTAGATTTATCGAAGGATATTTTACCCAGCGGTAAAACCGTTAGAAAAGTATTGCCACTTCGATCAGGAATTGAAAAGGAAGCAGCAAAAAAAATAATCGCAAAAATCAAAGAAAGCAAACTTAAAGTTCAGGCTGCTATCATGGACGATAAAATTAGAGTTACTGCAAAGCAAATCGATGATCTTCAAAAAGTAATCGCCTTATGCCGCACCTCCGACTTCGACCTTCCGCTTCAATACGATAACATGAAAGCTTAACCCTTATTCCTAGTTTACTTTATACATATCGCTCGCTCTCGCGAGGAATTCCGTATTTTCGCAATCCATTATGAAAGTCAATAAAACCCAAATAATATTAGTACTCGTTTTAGCAACAGTAACTGCCGTGTTATATGTTTTGCCTAAAAAGGTACTAACCAATAAAAAAGAAGGAGCCAATCGCGACAAGGCTCAAACTGAGACTACAAATACAAATGCTGCTAATTTCAAAGCCATTGACCTTATATTAAAGGAATCAATATCGGAACTAACAGAAGCAGAGAAAAAAAGTGTGGAATTGCCTGAAAATGCAAGCCCTGAAATCTTGAAAAAAGTAATGGACTCCTACGCAAAACTTAATAACCAGCTTGGAGTTGCTTTTTGTCTTGAGAAAATTAAGGATGGCTTGACCGAAAAACAATTGGGCTTGGCCTACTATGAAGCTTTCAAACAAAGTTTAATAACCGAAAATAAATTGGCTATCGCCAATAAAGTAACCACATACCTCAAACCATTACTAGAGAAAAGCCCTGATAATGAGATCAAATGCGCCATTGCGGATATCAATGTAAATACCTCTGATAATCCAATGACCGGAATTACCTTGCTTCGAGAAGTAATTGCAGCAGATAGTGTCAATGAAAGTGCATTGTTTTTATTAGGGGAATTTGCAATAAAATCGGGCCAATTTGATAAGGCAGAAGTACGTTTTGAGAGCCTAGTGCGTCTTTATCCTTTCAATATAAAATATTCTTTGTATCTTGCGCAACTTTTTTCAAACCGGGGAGCGCGTAAAGAGGCCCTTGAAACCCTTACCAGAGCGAAGAAATATGCCGTACGAAAGTCGGCAAACGACAGTATAAATAGTAGTATTAATCATTTAAAATAACCATCATATGCCAAGCGGAAAGAAAAGAAAACGCCATAAAATAGCAACCCATAAGCGCAAAAAACGCATGCGCCGTAATCGTCACAAAAAACGCTAGTTTTTTTTGTGCTGGTTGATTTTGTAACGACTTAACAAAGGCAGTATATTTTTACTGCCTTTGTTTTCTTTGCAAATGTTAAACCTACCTGCTGGTTATTGAGATCCTGTAATCCAATTCTGTTATCTCAGCCTCAACACCATGAAAAGCTTAACCGCATGTAGTACCACTTAAAAAAATTATAGTAGTGAATGAACTAATTATTGACGCCTCCGAAAATGGGGTGCGTATAGCGTTAACGCAAGATAAAAAACTTATTGAGCTGCATCAGGAACGTCATAACAAAAATTTTAATGTTGGCGATATATATCTTGGTACAGTAAAAAAAATTACCCCTTCCCTCAATTCTGCTTTTGTAGATATCGGGCACGAAAAGCCTGCATTCTTGCATTATCATGATCTTGGGCCTCAAGTGCGCTCCTTAAATAAATTTGCTCAATTATGTCGAGCAAATAAAATTTTCAAAGCCGAACTTGCGAATTTTCCACGCGAACAGATGATTGAAAAGAGTGGCAAGATTGCTGATCTCTATCAAAAAAACGACATTGTCCTGGTTCAAATCACCAAAGAACCAATAAGTACTAAAGGCCCCCGACTCAGTTCTGAAATTTCACTCGCTGGTAGATATCTCGTGCTTGTTCCATTCTCCGATTCTATTAATGTTTCCAAGAAAGTTAAAAGCAGTACAGAACGTCAACGCTTGAAGGCGGTAGTATCAAGCATGAAATCAAAGAATTTTGGTGTCATCATTCGCACCGTTGCCGAAGGCAAGGAAGATGAGGATATTAAAAATGATTTGAAAGAACTTATTGAGCGTTGGAATCAAATTTTCAAACGCTTGAAAGAAATCGGGAATAAAGAAATTGTTCACGAAAAAGTATTGGGAGAAATGGATAAAAGCCAATCCCTACTTCGTGATATGCTAAGCGACGACTTTAGCAATATTGTTGTAAACGACAATAATATGTTTAACGATTTGAAGACATATGTTGCAAGAATTTCTCCTGAAAAGGAAAAAATCGTAAAACTCTTCAGCGGCAAACAAACTATTTTCGAAACCTTTGGAATTGATCGTCAGATAAAAACATCATTTGCAAAAACTGTTACCTTTAGTGGTGGTTGCTACCTAGTTATTGAACATACGGAAGCTATGCACGTTATTGATATCAATAGTGGAAGCAAGCTCAATAATGATTCCGATCAGGAAGAAACTGCCATCAGAATCAACCAGGAAGCGGCCCGTGAAGTAGCTCGTCAATTACGTTTGCGTGATATGGGTGGATTGATTATTGTGGATTTTATTGATGTACGCAAAGCTAGTAACAAGCGTTTGGTTTACGATGCCATGCGTGAAGCCATGGAAGGCGATCGAGCCAAACATAAAATTCTCCCTTTAAGTACTTTCGGTTTATTGCAAATAACACGTCAACGCGTTCGCCCCGAAATGAATATCGATACCTTAGAAGTTTGTCCGCAATGCAAAGGTACCGGTGAAGTAAATAGCAGCTCGGTAATCGTAGATGAAATTGAAAGCAACTTGAAGTACCTCATTCAAGAAAACAATAGTAAGGATATCACCATCTCAACGCATCCATATATTGCAGCGTATATAAAGCAAGGCCTATTCTCACTCCGATTTGAATGGTGGCGCAAATACAAACAATGGGTGAAAATTATTACTGATGAGGATTTTCATTATGGTGAGTTTCACTTTATGAATGCCAATGGCGAAGAAATAAAGGTTTAATTACCTGGTTTTTAATGTTCCGTGTATAAGTCTTTCCTATTTTTTTAATCATTCTTGAGTTTCGTAACGTTCAATTGGTAAATTGCGTTCCATTTCAAGTATAAATCATGCGCTATAACGAAACATCTCTCAAAGATGCACTCAATGCATTTGTTGAAGCCCATGGCTTAAAGGAGAAATTATTGGAAACCGAATTACGTCAGAAATGGGAAACTATTGCTGGGCAAACCATTGCACGCTATACCAAGAAGCTTTACGTAAAAAAGAAGAAACTTTATTTAGAGGTCCTTACTCCGGTGATTAAACAGGAAATCACCTATTCGAAATCAACTTTTATTGAAATTATCAATAAAGAAATTGGGAAAGACTTTGTAACCGATATTATTATATTTTAGTAATTCGTATTTTCGCGACATGATTATCTCTCCTTCGGCGCTTTCTGCCAATTTCTTGCATCTTGAAAATGATATCGAAATGATTAATAAGAGTGAAGCCGACTGGTTTCATATTGATATTATGGATGGGGTATTCGTACCCAATATTTCATTTGGAATGCCCGTAATGAGTGCCCTTCAAAAGGCATGCAAAAAGCCTTTGGATGTGCATTTAATGCTTCATAATCCTGACAATTATATACAGGATTTCGCCCGATTAGGTGCAGCGATAATAACGGTTCATTATGAATCGTGCCCTCACTTACATCGTACCATACAAAATATTAAGGCAGCAGGAGCCAAAGCTGGAGTGGCATTGAATCCACATACTCCTGTAAATGTGCTTTCGGAAATAATAAACGACCTGGATCTAGTATTGATTATGAGTGTGAATCCGGGTTTTGGCGGTCAGAAATTTATTGAGAACACCTATTCAAAATGTATTGAGCTAAAGCAACTTATTTTGAGCAAAAATGCCAATACCCTTATTGAAGTTGACGGTGGTGTAACCCTTGAAAATGCTCCTAAATTGAAGGCAGCTGGGGTGGATGCTGTGGTGGCTGGGAATACTGTTTTCGCTTCAGCCAATCCGAGCGAAACCATTAGCCTGCTTAAAAGAATTTAATCCTTGAAAATAATTTTACTTTTTATTGCAATTCACATTGCAACCTTTTATCTTTTTTTTGTTTAAATTTACAAGATGGTATTAATCACCACTTAAATTTTACATGAAAAAGATAATTTTACTTATTGCAATTGCATTTACAGCCAATTTGTATGCACAAGTTCCGCGCTATATTTACAACGGTCGCGTAGAAGTAAAACAAGGCCCTTCCCTCAGTAAATTAAAAAACCCTATGCAAGGCGGCTTCGAACTTCCTCAATTTAATGCCATTGATCTTGATTTAGATGGTACCAAAGACTTACTTATCTTCGACCGAGCAACTAAAAAGTTTTACACTTTCATTAACGATAAAATCCCGAATACAGTAAGCTATACCTATGCACCACAGTACGAGGTAAAGATCCCCAACTGCAATAATTTCTGTCTATCTTACGATTATAATAATGATGGCCGGGTGGATTTATTTGTAGAAGCCAATGGCTTTATGGAGCAATTTAAAAACACCAGTGTTTCATCACTCTCCTTTGCAGCACCTGATACCTTGTTTGATTATACTGGCATCAATGTTTATTGCCCAAGCACGAATATTCCTTCCTTCAATGATATTGATGATGATGGTGATATGGACATCTTAAGTTGGGACCCTCTGGGTTTCACAATTACCTATTATAAGAACTGGAGAGTTGAAAAAGGGCTTACAAGTGAACAATGGAAATATAAACTTGTTGATGAATGCTGGGGGAAGTTTTTTCTTGCCTATTCGTTAAATTTAGGCTACCACTGTCCGGGCTTTGCCCTTTTTGGTGGTGATGACTATACTCCTCCTCCTGCCCCGAATAGCTGGTCAATACACTCTGGAAGCACCTTACTAACCTTGGATATTGATAGCGATGGCGATTATGAGGCCTTCTTAGGAGATATCTTCTACAACTATCTTTATTTCTTAAAAAATGGCAAAAAGGATTTTAATTATCCTAAAGATACCATGATTGCCAAGGATTCATTATTCCCAAGTGTAGCCGAACGAATGGAAGTGAATTATTTCCCTTCAGCCTATTTCCTGGATGTAGATAATGATGGAAAACGTGATATCATCATGGCCCCCAACGATGCAAGTGGTGCGAGTAAAAATGCAGCCCAGATTTATTTCTATAAAAATATAGGCACCGATCGAAAGCCTATTTTTCATCTCATTCAAAAAGACTTCCTGCAAGATGGTATCATCGATCTGGGTGGCAATACAGCCCCAACCTTCACAGATATTGACGAAGATGGTGACGCGGACCTATTTGTTGCCACGCGTGGCGACTTCACCAAAACCTATAATTCAAGAGATCAAATTTATTACTACAAGAATACTGGCACACTTCTCAATCCTAGATTCGAATTAATGGATACTAATTTTCTGAATTTAGCTAGTAAAGCGCTAAGTGGAATTAAACCATGCTTTGGAGATATTAATGGTGATGGCAAAAAAGATTTAATTTTTGGAGAATCGAATGGAGGGCTACGTTATTATATTAATACTACTACCGCAGGTAATATCTCATTTGTAGAGAATACTACCCTATTTGCAAACTTCTCTACCCGCAATTATACGGCACCTTACTTTGCCGATTATAATAAAGATGGAAAGCTCGATTTGTTCCTTGGTAATTATGATGGCTTCATTTCTTACTATCAAAACACTGGATCTACTACTGCACCCGCATTTACCAAACAAGTCGATTCGGTAGGTAAAATCTGTGTTCGTGAGGTGGATGTTTACCGTAACTTCTATGGTGAGGGAGCCAGCGTGCCTGTTGTGGCCGACTTGGATAAAGATGGCAAACTCGATTTATTGGTTGGAGGCAAACTTGGATTATATATTTATAAGAATATCGAAGGAAAATTCAATGATTCACTTATGCTCACCGATACCATTGGTCGATTTGCAGCATCCCAGCTATCCGTTCAAAGGCTAACAGGCAACTTTGTATGCCCTGCCATCGCGCAGCTCGACAGTGACGCTATTTACGATATCATGCTTGGAAATAACGGAGGCGGGGTTTCAATTTTCTCAACCTATGAATTTAAAAGTAAGATAGGACTTACCCAAAGAATGAGACCCTACGATAATGTGCATATAACTCCTAACCCAGCAAGCACAAATATAAAATTAGAAGGATTCGATCATGAGATGTATTCATTGCTTATTTATGATGCTACTGGTAAGACGATTTTATTCGAACCTGAATTTTTGGAACGCAAATCATCTATTGATATTTCCGGCTTGACTCAAGGAGTGTATTTTATTAATATTACTGCCGCTGACGGAAAAATATTCCACGGGAAATTTGTGAAGATGTAAATCAAAATCAGACATAAAAAAAGAGGCGATACCTAAAGTACCGCCTCTTTTTACGAGAAATAACTAGAAATTACTCAGCTACTACTTCAATATTTACTGGAACCGAAATGGTTTTATGTAAATTCAAGGTAGCAGTGAAGGTCCCTAATTCTTTGATATCCTTATCGAATACAATTTTTCTTCTGTCTACATCAGCACCTTCAACCGACTTAATTACTTGAGCCAATTGTAAAGGAGTTACAGCACCGAAAATACGGCCTGTATTACCTGCTTTGGTAGAAATTGTATATGTTTTCCCTTCGATTTTCGAAGCCAATGCAGTGGCATCAGCTAAAATACGATCTTGTTTGTAGCTGGCTTGTTTAATGTTTTCTGCAAGCATTTTTAAGTTGCCTTCAGTTGCTACTGCGCCATATCCGCGTGGGATTAAGAAATTGTTTCCATAACCATTCTTTACGGTTACTACATCATCTTTATATCCAAGATTTTTTACGTCTTGCTTTAAAATAATTTTCATGATAATTTGACTTTTAAAATGTTATTAATAAAGAACTAGTTGTCGCCTTTGAAGTTATCGGCTACAAACGGTAAAACTCCAATATGACGGCCACGCTTTACAGCTTGTGCCACCTTACGTTGAAATTTCAATGATGTACCAGTAATACGGCGCGGAAGAATTTTACCTTGTTCGTTTAAAAATTTCTTTAAAAACTCCGGATCTTTATAATCGATATATTCAATACCAGATTTCTTGAATCGGCAATATTTCTTCTTTCCAGCATTCGCATCAGTTTGCGAAAATGGATAGATGGAATTTGAATTATTATGGGTGTTTGGTTTTGCCATGATATTTAGTATTTAATTAAAAATTATGCTTCTGCTTTTTTAGGTTGTTGAGATTTTAATTCACCATTGCGACGGCGTTGGTTGTAGCTCACAGCATGCTTGTCGAGCACGATACTTAAGAAGCGAAGTACCGATTCATCGCGTTTCAATTGAACCTCGAATTTTGATACTAAATCAGTTGGCGCCTTGTATTCAAGGACGGTGTAATAGGCTGTTCCCTTATTTTGTATTTGATACGCCATTTTGGTTAAGCCCCAGTTTTGTTGGTGCACGATTGTGGCACCTCCTTTTTCTAAAAAGGCACGATACTTATTGATCGTTTCTTTTACCTGATCCTCCGTCATTACAGGTGTGAGTACTACGACGGATTCGTATTGATGTTCCATATATTAAAAATAAAATTTTTTTAGGGCTGCGAAGGTAATGAATTCGATAAGAATCACCAAACAGAATCGGATTTTCCTTCAAAATCGAGCTGGATTAGCGATTTTGGACTATTATTGGAACGTAAACAACTGATAATTAACTCTTTATCTAATTAATCCGAATCTCATCAATGAATATAAATGCGTCACCTCCAGCGCCTTGATGCCATGAAGGCAAGACCCCATAATTTTCGGCAACTACCTTGATAAATTGATAGGTACCATATTCCCCGTTCCAAAAACCAAATGGGGCGCGTAGCACATTATAATAGCTGGCAGTAACCGTATTCTGCATGGTATACAATAATTTGAAATTGATACCATCAGTTGAACCATAAAATTTCACTTGCTTTGGAAATAATATCCATGAACGGCTGTCTTGTAAAAACCCGGCTTCCACTTTTTTAATTTCGGTTGGCTGTTTCAAATCAATCACTGCTTCAAAATCCTGCGATTGATAGCCTTGCCAACGACCTTTCCGCCAATCAGTAGCACCAATTAATCCATCAATGAGTCCTTCATCCCCATCAGCTGTGTATTGTTTATTGTAAACACTCTTTATTTTTATCGAATAATCGTGTGGCATCTTATACAATTGTGCCGTAGTAATAGCACTAGTAGCCCCACTATCACTGATGAAAACAGCTTTCATAAAGGTGTTCTCACTAATTTCTATAGGCGTATTTTCAATATATTTATTTGAATTCTTATTCGGATTTGTGCTATCCATTGTATAATAAATCCATCCATTCTTTATACCTGGAGTGCTCAAATTTAAATTGTTAGAATACATCGTCAAACTCATTTTGTTTTTAAAAACTTCTGAGGCAGTTTCTATGATTGGCGCCGAAACCGACATGGTTACTGGCATTGAAGGGATTGTATATGAACTACTGTATCCAAAATCGTATTTGCCCCATCCATCCAGCAATTGAAAGCGATTCGATTTCACATAACCTTGCTTCGGATTTTTTGCTTCCGCCCTATTCTTATACAAGGTACTATATGTATCTCCATTGGCAAAAATCACACTGTCAAAAAGCATATACCCAAAAACCATTTCTGTACTCGATGGATTCACCGGATAAAAACCCATGGCACTAAACACATACCATGCACTCATCTGACCACAATCCTCATTGCCGCATAGACCATCAGGTGTTGGCTTATACAAGGTATTGCAAATTTGCTTTACATATTTTGAGGTGGAATCTAAATTGTTGAATAAGTATGGAATATGATGACTGGGTTCATTACCATGCGCATATTGCCCAATCAATCCACTAATATCCGACTGCTCTCTTCCAGTTGTTTTTGAATCTACATTAAACAACTCTGAAATTTTATTAATATTATATACCGCCTGGTAAGCCTGTGGTATGGCAAATGAATATTGCCAAGAATTGGCTTCAGTAAAGTGGTTATTCACCTGCTTCGGATCAAAAGGATTAAGCCATCCACCATTCTTACGAGGTCGCATAAAACCCGTTTTGGTATCATATACATTTTGCCATGAATTGGCTAACTTAGAGAAATATCTAGCATCTTCATCATGATGGGTGGCATAAGCAATGTTCGCAACACAATACATGTCATAACTGTATTCAAGCGTTTTGGAAACACTTTCACTCTCATCTTCGATAGCCAAAAAATTATTTTTTCTGAAACTGCTCAATCCAAAACGAGTACTCATCGCTTCTGTCTTTACTGCAGTATATAATGCATTCAAAGTTTCTGATCCTATCACATGCTTATTAAAGGCATCCCATATCACACTCACACTATGGAACCCAATCATACAATTGGTTTCATTATCCCAAAGTTCCCACATGGGTAACCTGCCACTTTGTTCAAACTGGGCTTTGAAAGTCATCACAAAATCACGGGAACGATCCTTATCGATAATATTTAACAGCGGATGTAATGCTCTGTAAGTATCCCACAAGGAGAAAACGGTATAATAATTAAACCCATCGGCACGATGTATTTGCCCGTCTCGGCCACGGTATCTTCCATCAAAATCATTTAAAACATTAGGGTGAATCATGCAATGATAAAGTGCGGTATAAAAATTTACCTTTTCATCCTGTGTCCCTCCATACACCTTAATCCTATTGAGCTCCGTGTTCCAAGCATTTTTTGCCGCCAGCCGAACTTTATTAAAATTCCAATCCGGCATCTCTTTCTGCAAATTACTTCTAGCCCCGTCTTCATCCACTGTTGATAAGGCTGTTTTCACCAAAATAGTGCCTCCCTTTTGAACCGCATACCCTAAATTTATTTTTGTTTCACCATGCTCATTTTTGCTAATTAAAATCTGATCAGCATCTTTGCTTACCTCAAAATAGTAATACACCGTTTGATCCTGAGCCCATGCTTTTGATCTTCGAAAACCACAGAATGAATGCTTGTCCACAGTAAAAATTCTGCCTTCCAGCAACTCATCACGATGCTTCAAATTGAGTGTAATCCAAAGGTAGCCATCGGCTGATATGGTATACTCCTGTAACCCAACACGGGGGCTGCTACTCAGTGCAACACTCACCCCATTATCTAGTTTCACAGCATAATATCCAGCTTCAGAAATCTCATTTTGATGTGAAAATTTGCTTGAGAGGGTATCCTGATTTTGAACACTTGTCTTAGCGTTTTTCACCAGTACGGGCATGAATGAAATATCACCATAATCGCTGCATCCTGTTCCACTCAGGTGCGTATGCGAAAATCCATAAATTACAGAGTCACTATAGTGGTATCCGCTACACCCGTCCCAACTGCCGTCGATTCGCGAATCGGGACTTAATTGCACCATGGCAAACGGATTGGTTGCCCCCGGAAAAGTATGCCCATGACCTCCAGTGCCTATCATTGGATGAACATATTGAGTACAGTTATTTTGGGAATACACACCAATAGATAACATAATAAAAACAATAAATAAACGAACTCTCATACAAGAGGTGAAAGTAATTAAATTTCATAAAGGTACAATACAATAAAATGGGGTTGATTCAGATTTTAGTATTTTTACAATCTCAATTTTGAACTCAAATCCTATCATGCCTTCTGTAAAATACCCATACCTAATCATTGGCCTTATAGGTGGTTTGCTCTTTATCCCTTTTCTAGGGCAGGTGCATCTATTCGATTGGGATGAAATAAATTTTGCAGAAAGTGCACGTGAGATGATGGAAACTCACAACTACATGCAGGTTCAAATTAACTATCAACCTTTTTGGGAGAAGCCCCCTTTGTTTTTCTGGATGCAGGTGCTGAGTATGAATATTTTTGGCGTAAATGAATTTGCAGCCCGACTACCTAATGCCATTTGCGGTATCGTGTTATTGGGCGTTCTATTCCATATTGGCAAAAAATTGCATTCCGAGCGATTTGGCTGGCTGATGACTTTAATTTATGCTGGTAGTTTTCTCCCACATTTTTATTTTAAAACTGGAATTATTGATCCTTGGTTTAACCTATTTATTTTCTTAGGTATATATCAATTGGTACTAGGAATTTCAGCTCATGAAGCCAAACAAAGTCCTGGAAAACACATTCTGTTCGCCGGACTATTTACAGGTTTAGCAATACTTACCAAAGGCCCTGTTGGATTATTAATCCCATTACTTAGCTATTTCATTTATGTTCTTTTCAGGAGAAAAAGAGCCCTCCTACCCATAAAATACTATTTGCAATTTGCGTTGATGGTATTACTCACTGCATTAATTTGGTTTGGTTTAGAAATCAAACAGCATGGATGGTGGTTCATTAATGAATTCATTACTTATCAAATCCGATTATTTAAAACACATGATGCTGGGCACGCAGGATTCCCTGGCTATCATTTTGTAGTACTCTTTATTGGGGTATTCCCTGCATCAATCCTTATCTATCGCTGGAAGAAGAATATTGGAGAAACGCTCGCGCAAGCTAATTTCCGACTTTTTGCATTAATATCTTTTTGGGTTGTGCTCATCTTGTTTTCACTCGTGCAAACTAAGATTATTCATTACTCCTCGTTTTGTTATTTGCCCATGTGTTATTTGGCTGCATATAGCTTCGAAGGAATTATTACCGGCACATACAAAATTAAATCATGGCAAAAATATTCTTTCTTAATTATTGGCCTTGTTTGGTTTCTCATCGCATCCGGATTGCCACTTATTGGTATGCATCCCGAATGGCTCCATGGAATACTAAAAGATCCTTTTGCACTGGATAACCTCAAAGCGGAGGTTTCATGGAACTATTTACTTTCTATTCCAGGCATCGTTTACGGAATTATCGTTGTGATTGCTTTTGCTTGGATGCAACAAAAAAAATATCAGAAAGCGCTGATTACATATTTCGTTTCCACCATCGTTTTTATTCAAGTAATTCTACAATTATTTATACCTCGTATAGAATTATACTCACAAAATGCCGCGATCGAATTCTTCAAATCCTTGCAAGGAAAAGATTGTTATGTGGTAACACTTGGGTATAAGAGTTATGCCAACTATTTCTATACTTTAAAAAAACCAGGTGAACGCAAAGAGGCACTCTATCATCAATGGTTACTTAGAGAAGCGGTTGACAAGCCTACTTATTTTGTTTGCAAATCAACCATGGCTTCGGAAATAAGCAATGAATACAATCCATTTGTGGAAGAAATTTACAGAAAAAACGGATATGTGTTTTTTAAGCGCAAATAAGAATTAATACAAATCGCTTCTCATCAATCCCCATTTACATAGGCGATAAACTAGACATACTCTCAAACAACCAATTCCATATTTCATACTGCGGCTAAAATTAATGCTCGAAGCCTCTTCGAAATATTTAGTAGGACAAGTAACCTCCGCAATTTCATATCCTTTATAAAAAATTTGCGCGGTGATTTCATTATCAAAAATAAAATCATCACTATTATTCTCTAATTTTAAGCTCTGCAATACCTCTTTGCTAAATGCTCTATAGCCAGTATGGTACTCGCTTAGCTTTTGGCCAAAAACAATATTTTGGAACAAGGTAAGGAATCGGTTGGCAATGTATTTATACATTGGCATCCCTCCCTTTAATGCTCCTTTGCCTAGAATTCTGCTAGCAAATACAACAGGGTAAACTCCATTTGCAATAATACTAACCATAGAATGTATTAAGAGTGGGGTATACTGATAATCGGGATGCAGCATAATTACGATATCTGCATTTAATTCTAATGCCTTTTGATAACAGCTTTTTTGATTGCCCCCGTAACCTCTGTTTTTTTGATGCTGAATGATATGCTTGATGCCAATGGCTTTTCCAACACTTACTGTATCATCCTTGCTGGCATCGTCAACTAAAATTACATCATCTACGATATCAAATGGAATTTGGTTATACGTCATGCTCAACGTTTTTGATGCATTGTACGCGGGGAGCACCACCACTACTTTCTTATTTTCAAACATATCTGCAAATTAAAACTAAAAAAATAATTGAGGCCCTATTCAATTTCGAAATAATTCAAATCTTGGCTAAAGGTTTCTTTCACATATAAAACAGATATAAGTGAAAGCCCTATACATACAGCCCCAACCACCAAGGCTGCCTGATTTATGCCTATAGAAGCCTTAAGAGAAGTAAAGGAGATGGTTATTATTACTACGGCACCTCGAACAAAGTTTGGGACTGTATTGGTAACTGTAGAACGCAAATTGGTACCAAACTGCTCTGAGGCAATTGTAACAAATAAAGCCCAAAATCCCGTAGAAGCGCCTAATAACAAACATACCATATAGAAATGTGTGGTAGTCATTCGAGGCGTGAAAATGTAATATAAAACTGTAACCGAAATAAAAGCCAAATAAATAATTACTACTTTTCTTCTACTCTTCATTAATTGGCTTAAAATGCCACTTAATAAATCGCCAACCGATAAACCTAAGTAGGCATACAAAACGCATTTACCAGTAACAATGGCATCTCCATCAATTACTTTCATGGCTGCAAAATGCTCCCCTAGATTAATTAATATTCCAACCACATACCATACCGGCAAACCAATGCAAATACATGCTAAATATTTAAATAAACGTTTCGGGTTATTAACCAACATCATAAAATCACCACGCTTCACATCACTTTCTTCAAGCCCTTTATACATCCCCGACTCGGAGATTCCTATTCGCATTGCTAACAATAAAAGTCCCATGACCCCTCCAGTAATATAGGCACTCTGCCACCCAGCGATGGTACTAATAATATAGGCTGCAACGGCACCAAGAGCGCCAAAGGTTACAATGATCATCGTACCATAACCTCTGTTCTTCTTATCCATGATCTCAACAACGAGTGTAATTCCCGCACCCAATTCACCAGCTAAACCGATACCTGCAATAAATCTGCAAATTGCATACTGCGATATATTAACGACATAGGCATTGGCGATATTGGCAATAGAGTACATCAGGATCGAACCAAAAAGCACTTTCAATCTTCCTTTCTTATCACCTAATATTCCCCAAAGCAAACCACCTAGCAACATCCCCGTCATCTGAACATTGAAAAGATAGGTTTCATTTTGTTTGAACAAGTCACCCGTAATTCCAATATCGGCGAGACTGGTCTTCTTTACGATATTATAAATTATCAGGTCATAGATATCAACGAAGTAACCTAGTGATGCTACGATAACAAGCAGAATAATATTTCTTTGTTTCATTCTAATTAAAACAGTTCGGCAATAATTTGAGCTAAATTTTCTAAATAATCTTGATCAATTTTATCAAAGTGATTCAAATGTTCCGAATCAATATCAAGTATGGCAATTACCTCATTATTTTTCATAATTGGAACAACGATTTCCGATTGTGAGGCTGAAGAGCATGCAATATGCCCATCAAAAGTATTCACATCATCTACCACCATCGTTTGCTTGAGTTGCCATGCGGTACCACACACTCCTTTTCCAAAACCAATTCGTGTGCATGCCAAAGGACCTTGAAATGGGCCTAATACCAATTCCCTGTTTCTCACAATATAAAACCCTACCCACCACCAACTAAATGTTTCTTTTAAAACAGCACTAATATTTGCGAGGTTCGCTATCAGATCCGTTTCATCACTAATCAAACTATCTACTTGCGGAATCAGTGTAATATACTTCTGTTCCTTGTTAGCATCCGGATTTGTAATAATTTCATGTGACATGGTGAAGCAAAGAAAAGATTTATTTATGATTCCGTAAAACCATTAAATTGCAATACTATTATTGTACACCATGAAGTATCGTTATATTTTCCTTCTATTGATCCTGACAATTACACTAAAGAGTCAGGTTGATATCAATACAAAATCGTTTTATAGTATCGAACGGTACAGTAATGACCTATTGTTTCCAAAGCATATTTTATTTAAGGATCATACTGTAAATTCAACCAATTTTCTTTCCGTGCTTAAGAGAGTTTCCGGCTTGGAGAAAGTTGAATTCCGTTTTTTGAATTCCGAACCTGAATCGAATGGTCAAACCCATTATCGATATATTCAAGTCGTTAATGGGATTGATGTAATTGGAAGTATGTATATCGCACATGAAAAGGAGGGGTATATTTATTCGGCCAATGGTGAAACATTTAATACTCCAAAATCTTTGGCAGTATTGCATTCGCCCCAAGAAGCCAGTGATCGAGTATTGCTATTCACTCCAAATATTAATTACCCTTCTTTTAAATCGACTACAAATTCATGGCTACAGGAAATAACAGGAACGCCTAGCACCAATATCAATCCCAATCCTTATTTGGTAGTACTGCCGGCAGTACTTAACGAAAAGACTCATTCGTCTCGTTTGGTATTTGCTGTAGACCGTTACTCATTCGAACCATGCTCTCGAAAAATATATTATTTCGATGCGGCCACCTTGGAGCTTCTTTATACAGAAGATAAAATTGAGACCATTAATGTACCTGGAAAAGCGAACACAAAATACAGTGGAGTGCAAAATATTGTAACGGATAGTGTGCAGTCGAATAGCTTCCGTCTTCGGGAGTTTAGCAGAGGCAATGGCAAGGGTATTGAAACTTATAATATGCAAAAAGGCACAATCTATACAACGGCGATCGACTTTCAAGATCTTGATAATTATTGGACAAATTACAATACCAATTTTGATGAAATAGCTGGTGATGTGCATTGGGGTGCTGAAATGACCTATGACTTTTATAAATCACTTTTTAATAGAAATAGCATCGATAATAATGGATTCAAATTAATAAGCTTTGTTCATTATAGCTCCAATTACGTTAACGCATTTTGGAATGGATATTTTATGACCTATGGTGACGGAGGCAGTGGCTATTTACCACTTACCTCATTGGATGTGTGCGGACATGAAATTACCCATGGGCTAACTCAAAAAACTGCTGCACTAATCTACAGTAATGAGAGTGGGGCTTTAAACGAATCGTTTAGTGATATTTTTGGGGTGTCAATAGATTTTTATACCCGCCCAACAATCGCAAATTTCCGTATTGGAGAGCAGTTTGGGCCCGGAGGCGCTGGGCTTCGCGACATGGCTGACCCAAAAATATATCAAAACCCAAGCACTTATAAAGGACAATATTGGGTGAGTTCAAAATCAGATAATGGAGGTGTGCACTATAACAGTGGAGTTCAAAACAAATGGTTTTATTTGCTCAGTAAGGGCGATACAGGCACCAATGATAATGGCATAAAATATAAAGTTGATAGTATTGGCTTTGTAAAAGCAGCCCAGATTTCTTACAAGAACCTAACTACAATGCTTACGCCATTATCTAACTATGACGATGCACGCTATTATAGTATCATCGCTGCGAAAGAACTTTATGGTGATTGTAGCAAAGAAGTAAAGCAGGTAATGAATGCTTGGAATGCCGTTGGAGTAGGCAATTCAGATACCAATATAGTTGCTAGTTTCAAAACCTCTAAAGCTACTTCATGTAAAACACCATTCACAGTTTCGTTTTATAATAATAGTTTAAATGGGTTAAGTTATGTTTGGGATTTTGGAGATGGGCAAACAGCGACACTATCAAATCCATCGCATACCTATAATACTTTAGGGAACTTCAATGTAAAACTTATTGCAACAGGTTGTAACGGTAGTTCTATCGATTCAACAATTCAGAACCAATGCGTCAAAATTGCACCAGGACTTGGCGAATGTGCTTTAACAAATTTACCAAGCTCAGGTGTTGGTGCAACCCTTACCACTTGCAATGGCATCATGCGCGACGATGGCGACACCAGTTCTTATAGCAATTTATCTTACAGTATTAGAAGCATTGTATCAAGCAGTGCATCATCACTCGTGCTTACCTTTAGCATGTTCGACTACGAAAATCAATTCGACTTCTTATACATTTATGATGGACCCGATACATTATCAAAGCTAATTGGAAAATTCACAGGTAATAGTTTGCCATTGAATGGGAAGATCATTTGCAATTCGGGTGCGGCAACAATTCGTCAAACAAGCGATTATTTAACTACTGGCAAAGGGTTTGAGCTCAATTGGCAATGTATTCCTAAAAGCAATATTGATTATAAACTAAGCACATCAAGTACTAGAAAATTTGGACGCAAATTTACTTCGAGTGCTCTTTCAACTTCCGAATATTTCAATGTGAATGTGCAAAGCAATGGCTTACAAACAGGCAATTCAACTTTATTAAAATATCAGTTAAACACCAATACCATTCAATCAAAAACAATTTCATTGAGTGCAGGAAATGCCACAGAAGTATTGGGGCCATTCGATTTAAGTGCTGTAGGTTCAGGTGCAATTCAGGTTTGGATTGATGATGCATTGGACGGAGTAAAAGAAAACGATTCCGTAAAAATCGAATATCAGCAAGTAGATAATGCCCCTATAACACTTCCATTATTGGAAAATTTTGATGCAATGACTGATGTGTGGCTCTACTCAAAAACCAATACTGTTGGAGGGAATTCTCGCGTTGATTATGATAACACTTCTCCTCAATGTCGTTTGAGAACTTATGCATTCTCTGAAGTAGTTACCGGGGTGCGTTCCATTACGTTTGATAAAAGTGATCGGAACTGGTTGTTCGATACCATGCCACAAACCAATTACCTTATTTTAAATTATAATATGAGTAATATTCCAAAGCTTTATACTCCATTGTTGTTTCGTTTTGTTTATATGCAGCATGGCGATAAGCAATATCCAAATGATGCAGTATGGGTAAGGGGTTGTGATACTTGTGCCTGGATTAAATTTTTCGATCTCTTTGCAAATAAAGCAGCAGTTGGAATTAATAAAACTATTCCTTTATACAATTTGAATTACTACCTCGACTCCGCTAAGCAATCACTTACATCAAGTTTTCAAATTCGCATTGGCCAACAAGACCAGAATAGCACCATCAATACACAGCAATACACTGGTTATACTTTTGATAATATTCGATTCAGCACTTGGAATGCGGGGATAAATCAAAGTAGTCAATCGAATGAAATAGGGATATATCCTAATCCTTCCACTGGTTTGGTGACATTTTACACCAATTCAAACTTTAATCGAATGACTATCAGCACAATAGACGGGAAAAAAGTAGCTGAACCTCAATTACCACAAACACCTTATTTCGAATTGGATCTTAGCACCTTGGCAAAAGGAATGTATATCATTGAATTAGAGGACTTTAGCCACGAAACAATTCGCCAAAAGCTAATTCTTCGTTAAGTCACGAAAAAGCATTAGTAATAAATTTTGAAAAAAAGAAATTTATTTGGAACAATTTTTGTGACAGAAAAAATAAATTCGTATTAAATTGTCTACAATATGGAAAACGTACCGGAGAAAGAAGAAAAAGCTAAATTGTTTATTTTTGAAGCTATGTTTATCGTTGTGGTTGGCATTATCGTTGCCGGCGCCTTTTATTTTGATGAAATAATGAGTTATTTCTCAAAGTAATTGTGTACTCAATAGCAGAATAAACTGGCTAAAAACTACACATTAAACCTAAAGTGCATGATATCTCCATCTTGTACTAAGTATTCCTTGCCTTCAATTCCCATCTTTCCTGCTTCCTTTACCGCGTTTTCACTTTTATACTGAATAAAATCCTGATATTTAATCACTTCGGCTCTAATAAACCCTTTTTCGAAGTCGGTATGTATCACACTTGCTGCTTGAGGTGCTTTCCATCCATTGGTAATTGTCCAGGCTCTTACTTCTAATACACCTGCTGTGAAATACGTAATTAGATTCAATAATTTATACGCCGATTTGATAAGTTTATTTACCCCTGGTTCTGATAAGCCTAGATCCATTAGGAAAGCTTGCTTGTCTTCATAAGATTCCAACTCAGCGATATCCGATTCGATAGCTGCCGAGATAATTAATACTTCTGCATTTTCATTCTTAACGGCCTCCTTAATAATATCTACATAGGCATTGCCTGTTACAACCGATTGCTCATCAACGTTACATAAGTATAATACTGGTTTGGTTGTAAGTAATTGAAAATCGGCAAAAAGCTTTTTTTCATCTTCATTTTGAGGAACAACCACGCGAGCCGATTTGCCCGATTCAAGTGTCTCTTTCAATCGTTGTAATAAATCGGCCTCTTTCTTTGCTAATGGGTCGTTGCCCACCTTAGCTTGCTTAGAAACCTTTACCAATCGTTTCTCAACAGTATCCAAATCCTTCAATTGAAGTTCGGTATCGATGATTTCTTTATCTCTTAAAGGGTTAACATTTCCATCTACATGAATTACATTATCGTTATCAAAACAACGAATTACATGGATAATAGCATCCGTAGCACGGATATTTCCAAGAAACTGATTCCCTAACCCTTCTCCCTTACTGGCGCCCTTTACCAATCCAGCAATATCAACAATCTCTATTGTTGTTGGCACAATTCTTTGTGGCAATACAAACTCGGCAAGCTTGGTCATGCGCTCATCGGGTACAGTGATTACTCCAATATTAGGTTCAATTGTACAAAACGGAAAATTCGCAGCTTGTGCTTTTGCGTTGCTTAAACAGTTGAAAAGTGTTGACTTCCCAACATTAGGGAGTCCAACGATGCCACATTGTAAGGCCATAATTTAATCTTGAATTAAAATGATTAGTTGAACCAATTCTTACATCAATGCTTTGATATCTTCCATGATTTTCTTAGCAAGAAAATCAGAAGTAGATTGTGATTGACTTTCTGTATATATTCTGATAATCGGTTCTGTATTTGATCTGCGCAGGTGGACCCATTCATTCTCAAATTCAATTTTCAATCCATCAATGGTTATCAGATTTTGCTTTTTGTATTTCTCCTTTATCCCTTCAATAATTTTGTCTAGATCGATGTCATTGGTTAATTCAATCTTCGATTTCGACATATAATAATTAGAGTAAGATGAACGCAGAATTGAAGAGTTTTTACCACTTTGTGCTAAATGAGATAAGAATAATGCAATGCCTACCATAGCATCTCTTCCATAATGAAGCTCAGGATAAATAATCCCTCCATTGCCTTCACCTCCAATCACCGCCTTCTGCTTTTTCATTTCCTTTACCACATTTACTTCTCCTACTGCACTAGTGAAATATTTGCAACCATTTTTCAATGTCACATCTCTAAGTGCCCAGGTACTTGATAAATTGGAAACGGTACTTCCTTTTTTATGCTTTAATACATAATCGGCAATTGCCACAAGGGTATATTCTTCACCAAAGAAATCACCATCGTCATTAATGAAGCATAAGCGGTCAACATCTGGATCGACAACGATTCCAAGATGGGCTTTATGGAATTTAACATCAGAGGCTATCTGAGATAAGTTCTGTGGTAAGGGTTCTGGATTATGAGGAAAGTGACCATTGGGTGTACAATACAATTCAACCACTTCTTTCACTCCCAATGCATATAATAATGGTGGTAAAGCGATCCCTCCAGTTGAATTTACACAATCAATTACAATCTTATAATTCTTAGCTTTGATAGCTTCAACATCAACCAAACTCAACTGAAGAATTTTATCGATATGCTTCTTAATATAATCGTGATCTTCGGTAACAGTACCTAATTTATCAACGGTAGCATAATTAAACACCCCTTTCTCTGCAATCTTCTTGATAGATTCGCCATCCTTCTCCGAAATAAACTCGCCACTAGAATTCAATAATTTTAGTGCGTTCCATTCCTTTGGATTATGGCTTGCCGTAATGATAATTCCTCCTGAAGCCTGCTCATCGGTTACCGCCAACTCAACGGTAGGGGTTGTTGACAAACCTAGGTCGACCACATCGATGCCCATTGCGGTAAGCGATGCAATAACCAATTGATTCACCATGGCGCCTGAAATTCGGGCGTCGCGTCCTACCACTACTTTCGGTTTGCTTTCCGAATTTTTGATAAGCCATGTGGCGTATGCAGATGAAAATTTTACGATGTCTAACGGGGTTAAATTGGCACTTACCTCACCTCCGATAGTTCCTCTGATTCCTGATATAGATACTATTAAACTCAATTATCTTTCTTTTATTTTAATTTATCTTTGCGAAGATACAATTTCCTAGATACGTGTACAAGAAAAACCCATCAATACCACCTAAACCTGAACAAAATCAATGGTTTTCACTTTGGTTTAATACCCCATATTATCATCTTTTGTATAATAACCGAAATTATGCTGAAGCAGAATCATTTATAAATAACCTTTTGACTTTTCTGAAACCATTGCCAGGAAGTTATGCGCTCGACTTGGCTTGTGGTGCTGGACGACATTCAATTACACTCAATCGAGCTGGTTTGAATGTATTGGGAGTCGACCTCGCAGAAAATTCAATTATAGAAGCAAAAAAATCAGAGAACAGTACTCTTCATTTTGAAGTACATGACATGCGAGAAATATTGCATATTAATACATTTGACATTGTTTTCAACCTCTTTACTAGTTTTGGATATTTCGAAAACACTGATGACGATTTGAAAGTACTGCAAGCGTGCCAAACACAATTAAAAGCGAATGGATTGATGGTACTCGACTATTTCAATGTTGAGAAAATAATACCATCTCTCCCATATCAAGGTATTGAATCAAGAGGAGAAATAGATTTTCAAATTCAAAAGAAAATCCACGAAAATCATATTATCAAAACAATAGATTTTGAAGCAAATCAAGTTTCTAATCATTTTGAAGAGAAGGTTGCCGCATATCAACTTCCCGATTTCATTCGAATGTTTAATCAGGCAGGATTTAGTATCAAACATATATTTGGGAACTATAATTTGGAACCATTTCATGCAAACTCAGAAAGGGTTATTATTATTGCAGAAAGAAATTAATTCATGATTGAATATATCATTCACCTCGACCAATCGATGTTTCTATGGATTCAATCGCATTGCCATTCTCAATTTTTAGATAAAATAATGCCATGGCTTCGAGAAAAAAGCAATTGGTATCCGCTTTACCTATTTATAGTTTCTGTTTTAATTTATAAGTTTCGTTGGACAGGTTTTAGGATGACCCTCGTTGCCATCATTTGTTTTGGACTGAGTGAGTTATTAAGTTCTCATACAGCGAAACCACTATTCAAAAGACTCCGCCCCTGTGCCGATCCCGAAATTTCAACACAGTTTACTCCGCTAGTAGATTGCGCCAACAAAGGATTTAGTTTCACTTCTAGCCATGCCGCCAACCATTTTGCTGTAGCCATTGCATTGAGTTTATTTTTCTTCAGAAACAAAAAATGGTTTTTTGCAATTGGAATCCTATGGGCAGGTAGCATTTCATTAGCTCAAGTTTATGTTGGGGTGCACTACCCTCTCGATATTGCCGCAGGTGCTTGTATAGGAATTTCAATAAGCACCTTGGTTCATTCAATAATAAACCGCTATTTTGCGAAGTACTTTATCAGGTAATCTCATAATCAATGATGGATCTTCGTTATTTGTGGCTTTTTATACTCCCCTTTATAGGAGGGGTTATTGCATTGAGCATCAGAACTGCCGACAAAAATGTACTGAAACTATTTTTAGCTTTTAGTGGTGCCTTCCTGTTTTCTATTACTGTTATCGACATTCTGCCATCTCTTTATCAAAATAATTTAACATCCAAAATTGGCTTATTTATACTAGCAGGTTTTTTCTTTCAAATTATTCTTGAATATTTCACCAAAGGAATTGAACACGGGCATTTACATCATATTCACAACCGAAACCGAATACCTCTCACAATTATAATTGGATTGTGTTTACATAGTTTTATTGAAGGAATGCCCATGAGCAATATTGGCTTTCTAACACCAGAACAGCGCAATAATCTAATTTATGGGGTGGCATTGCATGAAGCACCAGCAGCCTTCACATTAATTACCCTGCTCCGTCATAACAGAACTAGCAACTTGTCAACTTTCTTAATCCTTTTATTATATTCATGCATGTCGTTGGTTGGAATTTATAGCAGCAATTTACTTTCTAACTTTGCTTTCTTCACCCCGAAAATATTAGAGTACATTCTTGCTATTGTGGTAGGAACCTTTCTACATATCTCAACCACCATCCTTTTCGAGAATAGTGAGAACCATAGTTTTAGCCGATTTAAATTGGTTGCCATTATAATTGGTGTTGGGCTCGCTTTATTATTATAAGTTGACATAAATTAATATTTGACCAATAAATACTTATACTTTTTAACTTATTTTTGCATCAAAGATTATATTTCTTGAAAAATACCATTACCTATATTTTAATTCTATTGGTTTCATTCGCGTATAGCTATGAAACCATAGTATATATGGCAAAGAGTATCGATAATAATCTGGTAGTTTGGGTGGATGATGTTCAATGCGACGACAATGAATTAGACTCCAAAAAGAAAGAAACTGACGAGAAGAAAAATTTCAAAGAGTATCTTTCACTCCCTTTAGATATTGCTTTCATTACACATAATGGATGCACCAATAATATTTTCACCCCCAACCATTACCTCAACTGTGATTACAGCTTAGCAGTTTATTCCCCTCCCGAACTTTCTATCTAAGTTCAATTGCTTTATTATTCCTTTTCGCTCCTGGTAATTTAAGTTCATGATTTGAACTAATTTCAATTGCGTAATTATTCAAATTTATTTTCAAATTTTGTTATGACAAATCCAAAAGGATTCACCTTTAAATTTTTAAAGAATGACCTGCCTTCAGGTCTCGTAGTGTTTTTAGTTGCACTTCCCTTATGCCTTGGAATCTCCTTAGCTTCGGGCGCTCCTTTCTTTAGCGGATTAATTTCCGGAATAATAGGAGGTATTGTAATCGGTAGTTTGAGTGGTTCCAAACTTAGTGTTAGTGGCCCGGCAGCAGGATTAGCCGCCCTGGTTTTGGCCGCAATAACCAATATTGGCGAGTTTGATTTATTCTTATGTGCAGTGCTAATTGCAGGATTAATTCAGGTATTTATGGGACTCGCCCGACTTGGGAGTATTGCAAATTATTTTCCATCCAGCGTAATTAAAGGAATGCTCACAAGTATCGGAATATTAATCATTGCCAAACAAATTCCTCATGCCGTTGGATATGACAAGGATGACAAGGGAAATATCACAGAGCTTTTTCCTTTTGGTGATGAAGACTGGATAGAACTTTTTAGGCCCCTGCAACATATTGATATCGGAGTACTTTTAATCTGTGTTATTTCAATTGCAATAATGTTGTTATGGGAAAAACCAATGATAAAGAAACGAGTAAAGTTTATTCCAGGTGCTTTGGTCGCGGTAATTGTTTCAATTATTTTGAATGAAATTTTTAAATCAAATGCAAGTCCATTGATGCTGGAAAATGAGCATTTGGTGAATATCAAAGCAGCTCAAAGTCCTTCGGAGTTTTTCGGCTTTTTTACCTTCCCTAATTTTAGCGGTTTCCTTAACGCTAAAGTAATATTCACAGGATTCATGATTGCTATCATTGCATCCTTAGAAACGCTATTAAGTATTGAAGCAATCGACAATATGGATCCTGAAAGAAATGTAACACCAACCAACAGAGAATTGATTGCACAAGGTTTTGGGAATATGATTTCCGGATTAATTGGAGGACTTCCAATTACGAGTGTTATTGTGAGGAGTAGTGCCAATTTACAAGCTGGAGCAAAATCAAACCTATCAACAGTATTTCACGGTTTGCTACTTTTATTTTGTGTAATCAGTATTCCTCATTTATTGAATATGATTCCTTTGGCTTCATTGGCAGCGATATTATTAATTACTGGTTATAAACTTTGTAAGATCTCCGTCTTTGCTCAAATGATTAAAAATGGAAAATATCAATATGTTCCATTTTTTGTAACTGTTATTGTAATCATTGGGATTGATTTATTAGGATTATACAAGCCATTCAAAGGAGAAGGATTGCTTATAGGCGTTATCTCAGGTCTTATCGCAGCCTTTGGAGCAGTACTACACGGAAACTTAAAGAACTCCTTCTACTTCCACACAAATGAGCCTAGTGTGACTGATAATATTAGAATTCAATTATCAGAAGAAGTCTCTTTCCTAAATAAATCGAGTATCCGCGAATCACTCGATCAAATTCCGGAGAACTCAAGAATTACTATCGACGCCACAAATACTAAATATATTGATTTTGATGTGCTTGAACTTATTAATGAATTCCATCACATAAAAGCACCAATTAAAAATATAACTTGCACCTTGAATGGGTTCAAGAAAAATTATAAAATTCAAAATAAAATTAATTTAACTTCATCTCATTAATCAAAATTATTATGTTAAAATCATATTTAAAATTATTGGAAAATAATAAAACCTGGGTAGCTGAACAAAACAGTATTGATCCTGATTTTTTTTCCGATTTAGCCAAGGGACAAAGCCCAGAATACTTATGGATAGGCTGTTCAGATAGCCGTGTTCCTGCCAACGAAATAACGGGTACCAAGCCAGGAGAAATGTTTGTTCATCGTAATATTGCTAATATGGTTGTGCATAGCGATATGAACTTACTAAGTGTTCTTTCGTATGCAGTAGAAGTACTAAAAGTAAAACATGTAATTGTATGTGGCCATTATGGATGCGGTGGAGTAAAAGCCGCAATGGGAAACAAGCAATATGGATTAATCGATAATTGGTTGCGACATATTAAAGATGTATATAGATTCCATTCAAAGGAGCTTGATGCCATTGTTGATATGGATGCTCGAGAACGTCGTTTTGTAGAAGTAAACGTTATAGAACAAGTGCTCGATTTAGGAAAAACTTCTATCGTGCAAAATGCCTGGAAAAAAGAACAACCCTTGCACTTACATGGATGGGTTTACGATATTAAAGATGGTATTATCGATGATTTAAATGTGAATCTTACCTGTACCAAAGATTTACATTCCGTTTATCATCTCGATAATGAAAATGACCATACTAAATAGTTTGCCGAACATCTATTACTGAATATAGTTAATCTTTCCAGCAAGCAATTGTGAGATGCCATTTTGCTAATAAAAGAATGCAATACGCTCATGGCTTGCTGGCGAGAAATAGCTAATACGATAAAAAGAAAGGGTTTATTTATTTTCCCGATTTATCTCCTATGATTAATTTACGATGTTGAATTCCCCAATCACGTAAGGAATCAATTACTTTCTTTAAGGTCATAGAATAAGGCAATAAGGTATATTCAACTGATACTGGCACTGAATCGTACACCGTACGCTTGATAAGTTGGTGTGCTTCTAAATCCTTGAGTTCTTTAGATAATACCTTTGATGTAATTTTAGGAATGCTTCTTTCTATTTCACCAAAACGTTTGTTGCCTTTCGACATGGTGATGATGATTTGAATTTTCCATTTCCCATTGATTACATCTAATGTATCGCGCACCGCAATTAAATCTGCAGAGCAATCAGTATTTGATTTATGTTCCATATTATACTAACTTTCCTAAAGGTAATCGGTTACCTTTGGGAAACTACTAACTTTTAGTAAGCAAATATCGTTAAGTTTGCGCAATAATTAAATTAAAATATTCATAAAATGTCATCTAACACAACTTCCCCATCTAAAGCTTTACATATTGGCCTTTGGGTTTTACAAATTTTACTTGCCTTTATGTTTTTAATGGCAGGGGCATCTAAATTCTTTACTCCCTTAGAGGCTCAAAGAACCTCCATGGAATGGGCTAAACACGCCTCCGACGCAGTTATTTATATTGCAGGCTTAGCTGAGATTTTGGGCGGATTGGGCTTAATCCTCCCTTCGTTATTGAGAATCATGCCTTGGTTAACTTCCATTGCGGCCCTAGGCTTAGCAATTGTAATGTTAATAGCAACAGCATTAAATATCTCAATTGGCGAATCTAAAGCTATTATGCCTACAATCCTCATTTCAGGCATTGCACTTTTTGTTGCTTGGGGCCGCTATAAAAAAGCGCCAATCTCAGCAAAATAATAAGTGACCGTTAAGAAAATAAAAAAAGAGGCCCAGGCCTCTTTTTTTATTTTTAAAAAGATTAAAATCAATTGGTGACCTCGGTGGGATTCGAACCCACGACCCGATGATTAAGAGTCAGCTGCTCTACCAACTGAGCTACGAAGTCATTTTAGGGTGGCGAAATTACATAAATTAAAATTAAATCTTGACTAAATTCAATTGTTGGATTTTAAAATCATTTGATATGATAAATTAATTTCAAACTAATGAGATGTAAAATAATTTACATTTGAATTAAAATCAAATCAATCATTTATGAAACCAATTTACTTGTTACTGGTTTTATTCATTGTATTAATCACTATCTTTTCCGCTTGCAATGGCTGTGGAATCCAACACCTGAATGACAATATGGGAAAGGTTTCCAAAGCGATCAAATCAGCAGATAGCACCACTCAAAAGGTTTCAAAAGGAGCATCAAAATTTGTTCGAAATGCAGAACAATATATCGATACTGCATCTTACGGTAAAGACACAGTTGGGCATTGGCATAAAAAATAAATTACTAAAATCTGTGCTGCGATTATAAATTATCGTGAATTTTAATTCTCAACTAGTAATCGCTCACAAACCTTATTGCTAAGTGTTTCACCATTTCGTTTTGAATAGCTTACGACCATCGTATGATCAAATGATTCGATAGATTTTACTTTCAATTTTACCCCAAGTTTCAATTCTCTTGAATTCAAAAACTTCAAAAATTCTGCGGAGGTATAGACAGAATCACCGACTTATTATAAGTTCTGTTTAAAGAATTGCGCTTCCTTTTAATTGTATTATTCCATAACGAAGAACTTATTTTTGGCAACCCTGCTTCTAAATCGAGAGCGCAGATATTAATTGCTCCCTCCTATCTCTGGTCGTGAATTTAAAAAACTAAAAAGGGGCTAATAAATTATTAGCCCCTTTTATTATGCAATATTAAACTCAGCTTACTTTTTCTTCTCCTCAGGCTTTTTCTCTGCTTCCTTCTTTTCGCTTAGCATCTCCATTAATTTCAATCCCATCAAACCACTTAAGGAGCCATCAGTAGAACTTCCATTACCACCACCGATGATGATATCAGGAATAATTTTAATATTACCACGTCCAATTTCTTCTGTGATTTTATAACGTGTGAAATTATCACCTCCCATGGCTCTTACCTGAAGTTCGTAGGCTTCGGCTGTGCTCTTACCAATTGATAAAATTTTCTCCGCTTCTGCATTACCAGTTTTTGCAATTCTTTCTGCTTCTGCAATCGCATTCAATTTTGTTGATTCGGCCTGGGCAGCAGCTCTTAATTTAATGGCTTCACTTTCTGCATTCACATTCAACTTCAAACTAGTCGCATCTCCTTCCGCTTTTTTCACTGTTGCATCTGCAGTTCTTTGAGCTATCTCAACACTTTGTTGAGCCTTTACAATTTCTTTTTGCATATCGGCAATCGCAGTTTCTTTCTCCATACCTTGGCGTTTCTCTTGTGCCATCCGTTGAGTTTCATAGGTCTTCTCTTCTTCTTGTGCAATCTTTCTATCAGTTAATGTTTTCATTAACGCTTCTGGAGGAACGATATCACCAATTAAGGTATCAACAGCATTTACATTATACTCTTCAAGTACCTTTCCAATATGCGATTTGGCACTTTCCTGACGTTCTTTACGAGTGCTTAAGAAACTAATGACGTCACTATCTTGAGCAGAGTTACGGAAATAGTTTCCAATCGTAGGCTCTAATACTTGCGAGACGAGATTGTTCATGCTGCCAAATCGCGCAATAACTTTCGGTGCTTCATTCGCAGGGATATGAATTATTTGAGCTACGTCCAAATTGAATGGGAATCCATCCTTACTCCTCACCGTAATTGTACTTAAATTTTTATCCAATGCATGACTCTCACTTCGTGCGTTCGCCCAGTTCAATACTAAGTTAGTAGTAGGCACTAATTCAAGTTTCATAGTGTATTTATTCAATGGATATTTACCCGGGCCTAAAGGCTCCATCCATACCCCACGAAATCCTTTACTCACAATATTGCCATGTTTAAATGAATCACCTGTCATATCCTTTCCGTCATCACCGATATAGCTAATAACAACTCCCACATACCCAATTGGCACATCGGTCATTGGAGTTTCTTCGAGTTGCACTGCCCATGGATTGATATAATAACTTCCTGCTAAAACCATTTGAGGCTGCAAACCACGGCATCCACCTTGCATTAAAAAGGCATCAATATCCTGAAAATTATTATGTCCTTCAATTTCTTTACCTGCAATTCTTCCCGATGGAATGGGTTCACCATCCATAGTAGTAACGATGCCTAACATGTTTTCATGAATGATCGATTGGTCGGTAATTGTGATGTCATATAAAAAAGAATTTAAACGATATGATCCTGCCGTGATATAGGCTGTTTGTCGTCCTCTTTGGCCTCCATTTTCCAAGAATTTTATTGCATCCTGAAAATTGTCACTTTCAACTTTTCTTGCTAGTATTCTTCCTGTAGGAATTTCTGCGCCATCCTTGGATAATACCAACCCAATTTTACCTTCTGGAATAATTGTAAACGGAACCATTTGAACTCCAAATTGCCATGGCCACATAAACCAATATAAACCCGGTGCAAGGGTACGTGCTTGAAATCCCGCTTCTCCCTTGGTTGCCAAAATTTTCCCGTCAGGCAAACTTCGATTGGCTCCAAACAATACAAACTTTTTAGTCACCAATCCAATTCTATCTTCAGGTACGATGACCATACCAAAAAACACACGCAATACGAATTTGTAAAATACAATACAAAGTACCACGCACAATACAATCCAGTAATCAGAAACTACAGATAATAAGTCCATAATGATTTAAATAAAATATTAAAAGTTAAATTAAAAATGAGTTTTTTCAATAAGTTGGCAGAACGCCTGAGGGGATGAATTTTACATTTGTTTAAGTGATTTTAAAGGTACAAAGGTCGCATAATATTAAATGATCCTCCAAATTTATTTTACTATTTAACAATTCACCTTGCCAAAACACCTAATTATACTGTGTTTGCTTGTTTGGCAAAGAATAGAGTTTATAATTAAAAATAGATATCCAAGTGAGACAAATTATGAAAGCGACCTTTTGAAAAACAGGTAACAATGAGATAAAATTGCCAGAGAAATAGATTATATAATTAATAAAACACATTAACAGTGCAAAGATGCCTAGTGCAAGTAATCCACGATATCGAAATTTATACAAGGCAATAAAAGTCGCAACAAAAGAAATAATACCAAATAACCCTGCAATATTTATAACGGGGTCGTGGTAGGGCGTAAATAATAAAGTAGCAGTTAGCATTGAAATAACACCACACCAACGAATAATTCGATTTGAAGTTTTGTTTTCGTTGAACAAATTAGGAACGTGATACCAAAAAACTGCCAATCCCGAAAACAAGATTATCATTGCAACAATAGCGATTGGTCGAGAAGGATTGGGTGCTCCATTTTTTGCTTGCCCGCCTAATAAATCACACCAGTAATTTTGAAGTATATCGAAACCAACTTGAGCTTTATTGGCATCGTTTCCACCAGGGTAATAATAAGCGGCTAGGATATAGAGTGCAATAAACGTAGCTATTGCAAAGAATGGCAAGAGCAAAGAATTATGACTAAAGGAGGGTTTCAACTTGCTCTAAATTTATGTATTCATAACCAAATTGATTGGCCATTTCCTGTTTTAAGATTGTCTTTACTTCGTTAATGTCTGGATTATAATTCAATTCTTGAGCTAAACTGGTAACAGCCTTATCATCGATACCACAAGGCACAATATTTTTAAAATAGGACAGGTCGGTATTTACATTAAATGCAAAACCATGCATTGTTATCCATCTGCTACAACGTACTCCGATTGCACATATTTTGCGCTCCTTGCCTTTTACTCCTGAATCTAACCATACACCAGTTAATCCATCTATTCGACCAGCTGCAATTTCATAATGCTTTAGGGTATTAATAATCGACTCTTCTAACGATCGCAAGTAAAGGTGGAGGTCGGTATAGAAGTACTCTAAATCGAAAATTGGGTAACCTACTATTTGCCCCGGTCCATGATAGGTAATATCGCCTCCCCTATTATTTCTAACAAATATGGCATTCGCATTTTCTAATCCAGCATCATCTAATAATAAATTGTTTTCGTCACCACTTTTCCCAATGGTATAAACGTGTGGATGTTCGCAAAAGAGTAAATGATTTTGTGTAGTTTTTTTGTTGTTTTGTTCTCTATTATGAAGCTTGATATCTGTGTTTTGCTTCATTAATTTTTCTTGATAATCCCATGCTTCATGGTAATCAATCAATCCAATATCTTCAAATTTTACAGTTGGTTTCATAGCGTAACTTTGGGCACAATAACCATGGTTGCACTGGCTTTGGCAATCATTAATCCAGAATCAGCATCCAGCACTTCCGATTCACAAAAATGCATGCGGCTACCTGCTTTTATTACCCAGCCTTTTGCAAGTACCTTTTCGCATACCCCCGGATTAAGGTACGATATTTTAAGGTCACTCGTTACTACATATTCATTCTCCGCAACCAATGAATAAGCAGCAAATCCAGAAACTAAATCAGCCAGCGTAGCGATAACACCTCCATGTAGAAATCCACTTTGTTGTTTCAGAAAATCTTTGAATTGTATTTCGCCTTCCATATAACCAGGAGTTATTTTGGTGAGATTGAATCCAATATGTTGCATGAAGTTTTGTTTTTCTAAAACACCTTCAATGGCTTTAATATAATTAGGATTCTTCGGCTGGAAATTCATGAGAATAGTCGGAAATAATTGAAATGATTTTAGATTAAAGATTTCAAGTCCTTCACTCCAGGTGCTCGCTTCACGGTAAAACCTTCGGCATATTTGGCTCCAATAATTCTACCCATATCCATTGCTCTACCTGGCAAAAACTCCCAAAACTCCTTAGTTGCTATGGGTGTTACTGGGGCATTAGAATTGGGGTCGTAAAATTGGCTTCTGAAACATTCAATCGCTTTTATTTTTTGCTCCCATACATCTGTAATATCAATTGCGATATCAGGAATAATAAAATGATCCTGAATATAGTGGTAAATCGATTTCGGCCTCCAGGCGGCTTGAAGCGCGCCATCCTCGCCTAAGGTCTCAATCTTAACCAATCCCGACAAGAAGCAGGAGTCGGCTTCTAATTGCGCTGCACGGCCATGATCTATATGGCGATCGGATATCGCATTGCATAAAACAATATCAGGCTGGTATTTTCTGATTACTCTAATGAGTTCTCGTTGGTGTTCTTCATCATTTCTGAAGAAGCCATCTTTCATTCTAAGGTTTTCTCTAGCATGAATCCCCATCACCGCTGAGGCATTTTTGCTCTCAATATCTCTTAATTCGGCGGAGCCACGAGTTCCTAATTCACCGGAAGTAAGATCAATAATTCCAACTTTATACCCCATACGGATATGTTGCATAATGGTACCACTACAAGAGAGTTCTACATCATCAGGATGTGCCGCAAAAGCAAGTATATCTAATTTCATAATTTATCGTTCCCAACGACGCTCAACTAATTCAATAAAGTTAATTACAGTAGCGCTTTCACGATCCCATCGGCGAGTTGCCTTTAACTCATTAATATATTTCTTAGCGTATTCCAAACTTCCAATATTATTTAGTTGTTGAATTGCCGCATTGTAATGATCCATATTCCCTTCAAACAATTCATTTACAAAAGCAAACTTCTTGTTCAACGAAATTTCTTTTGACAAATCCGTAATCGGATTATTCAAATGAAGGTCAGCCAAATTCACATCCTTTTTAAGGGTAGAAAAGCGTTCATTCAGTGTTAAATCCTTATCAGCTGAATTATTCGACATGTCAATATTCTCATTATTCGTTTCAGGTTTTTCAGCAGGAGCCACTGGCCGTTGATTAAGAGCTATATTTAATGCTTCATTTATTGCTTTTTCAAGATTAAACTCACTTTGTGGATTAGCCTTTTCTTCAGGTTTGCTTTCAATACTTCTATTGATTTTCCCTTCATCATCACCCAAATTAAAGCTAAATCCGAATCCAGTTTTGGGCGCTTCTTCTATCGGTTCAGTTTTAGGCTCAACAACTGGTGCTGATTTAATCACTGGAGGTGTTGGTGCAGGTTCTTCTACTTGTTTAGAAATAGCCGCTAGAGTTTCCTGAATAACAACAGGAGCTGTCATTGCAGCATTCTGCTCATAACTTATCTTCAGTTTCACATAATTCTCAAACAGGATAGTAATGTTTTTTTGCATTAAATCCAATTCAACTGAAGTATTTGAATTGTCGTAATTTTCAATTAATGCAATTACTTGGCTAACCTTTTGAAGGTTATTTTTCAAATCAGAAATAATTAGTTTGCGATCCATGTTGCGAAGTTAAATAAAAAAGGCCGCTCCCAAAATGGGAACGGCCTTTTAAAATTATATTTATTAAAACTTAAAACTTGGTAATTTTAAATTGAACACGACGGTTAAGTTGCATTCCTGTCTCAGTACCGTTGTCAGCAATAGGGTATTTTACACCATATCCTTCATACTCCAAACGATCTTTGCTAATACCTTTGCTGATTAAGTAATCGTAAACAGCTTTAGCACGTTTTTCAGATAATTTTTGGTTGTAAGTCTCTGAGTTGCGGCTATCAGTATGTCCCATGATCTTAATGTTCATGTTAGGGTATTTATTCATTACTTCAACCAATTCATCAAGTTCTGCAATAGATCCTGGGAGTAACTCACTTCTGTCTGTTTTGAAGTAGATTTGAGTTAATGTGAATGTACTTCCCATTTTCTTTTTCAACTCTTCAACATCAGCGTTAGTTTTATCCAAATCTTTCTTCAAGTTTTGGAAATTCTCATCATCACGCTTACGTAATTCGTTGTTCATTTTCTCCATCTTCTTCTTGGTATCTTTCACAGTACTATCCAACTCTTCGGTTTTCTTAGCATTTTCTTGAACTGCAGTATCCAATTTCGCAATTTTCTTTTCCATTAAGGCTTTGTCTTTTCCGAATTCGTATCCTAAGATGATTTCGTGAGTTTGACCAACCAAACTAGATCCATTCCAAGCGCTGTTGGTATGGAAGTCATATGCATAACCAGCTGTGAATTGATCGAACAATTTCAAACCTGCTTGAGCAATAACACCATAATCAGTACGGTAAGCAGCACCAATCCAATATTTCTTCATGTAATCGTACATTACGTTTACATCAAATTGCATTGGTCGTTTTCCACCTAATAAATCGCGTTTGAATAATAATGACGGAGATAAAGAGTTTTTACCATCTTTAGTTAGCGCAAATTCGTAGCTTAAATTAGCTGCCAAGTTACGAGCATAAGAATAATAAGAACTAGAAGAGATTAAAGAGTCATTCTTGTGGAATTTCGCTTTGGTATTGATTAGATTAGGAATAGCAAATCCTACATTTAGCTTACGCCATGAGAAGTTAGCACCTCCAACCGCATCAAAAGTTACTTTGTTAATTGCATTGAAATTATATATAGAAAGATCCATTGGGTCTTTTACTACAACATCATTGAAATTAATACCTAGGCGATTAACACCCATTCCCAAGCCAAAGCTTAAGAAAGATTCTGTATTTAGCTTAAGTTTATAAGAATATGCAAATTTAGCACCGATAGTATTTGTTATACCTAAGGCATCGCTATAAAGCATTGCACCCAATCCAATTTTGTCGCGTTTTAAAGCTGATTCAATTGTAAGGGCATTAGTAACCGGATTTCCCGGCATTGCTGTCCATTGGTTTCTATGAACCAAAAATAGCTGCGGACGTTTATAAATACCTGTCAATGCAGGGTTGATTATAAACTTGTTGTAGTTGTAGGTACTCGACAATTGAATTTGTTGCGAATAGCCCTCACTCATTAAACTTAGTAATGCAGCAAGTGTAAATATTAACTTTTTCATTTTTATGACTTTTTTACGAACTTGATTGATATGTTGATTTTTATGTTTTCCCTTTGGGCTCCGGTACAATTTGCACCGGAGCTTTTAGGGGTTTGTTATTATCTTCCTCTTAAGATGGTTACGTTTCCTTTGTAGATTAACTCTTTACCATCTGCCATGTTATGGCTAGTCCGTATGATGTAGTAGTAAGTACCGTCTGGCAAATCTCCACCAGTATTTTGATAGGTACCATTCCAAGGAGCAGCAGCATAATTTTTAGTTTGGTATACTACGTTACCCCAACGATTAAAGATTGTTACCTCAACGTCGTCATATGTTTCGATGTTTTCAATGAAGAAGTAATCGTTCATATTGTCACCGTTAGGTGTAATCAAGTTCGTAGGTTTCAAGTTGTAATCTTCAAGCATTGTGAAGAATACAGTATCACGTTGTACACAACCTTTTTGATCAGTAACTGTCACTACGAAGTAGTAGCTTAATACATTGTTCGGTGGAGTTAAGATCGGGTTAGGTATGGTGTTGTTGCTGATAGTAGCTCTTGAGCTAGTATCTTTTGCAGTCCATAGGTAAGTGAAAGTTGGATTTGGTCCAGTAACTACTGCAGTTACTTGTTTGTTCCATCCTTTACTGATTGTTACATTCTTTTCACTTAATGTAATCACTGGAAGTGGATTAACAGTTAAGTAGATTGAATCAACCTTAGTACAACCGAAGCTTGAAGTAACCGCTAAGTAATACCATCCAGATGAAGGAGGATTAACCGTTACTGATTGTGAAGTACCGATTACAGCACCGCTTCTTGTCCATACATAGCTATATCCAGTTCCGTTCGGTCCAGTGAATGTGAATGGAGTTCCATTACATGTTTGAACTGGGAAGTTGAATGGTCTGATAGTAGCATCAGGAATAGGGTCAACAACTACTGATTGAGTTTTAGAGAATGAACAACCATTGCTATTGGTGATTGTTAATGTTACATCGAATGAACCAACAGCTTTGTAAGTATAAACTGGGTTTTGGCTAGTTGATGATGAACCATCACCGAAATCCCAGAAGTATGAAGCAATTGATCCGCTTCCTGCAGTTGAACCAGTACTTGTAAACTCATGTGGAGTTCCTAGACATGCATGGAACGCTTGAGTTTTGAAGTTGATTGAGTTGATTGCAACAGTAGGTAATGCATTAACAGTTACAGTTTTGCTAGTGGTATCAACACAACCTTTATTGCTAGTAGCAGTTAATTTCACACGATATATACCTGCAGTATTGAAGGCATAGATAAACTCTTGGTTAGAAGTATAAGTAGTAGATGCAACAACGGTGTTAGATGCATTGATTACTTCCCACTTGTTAGATACGATAGTTCCACTTGCAATTGATGAAGTATTGCTGAAGGTATCAACTGCATTTACACAAATTGTGTAAGCAGATACGCTAAAGCTTGGTAATGGAAGATCATAGATTGTAACCACTTTAGAGATGGTTGAAGTACAACCATTATCAGTCATCGTAAGAGTCACAGTATAAATTCCACTCATTGCATAAGTATGCGTTAATGAAGGAGTAGAAGCCGATCCATCACCGTAATTGATTGAGATGATTACTGAAGCTGAACCATTAGAACCTGTAGTATCTAAAGTGATAGCATCACGTAAACAAGCATTAGCAACAATGAATGTTGGTTTTGGATTAGGTTTAACTAAGATTGATTTACGAACTGAATCGATACAACCAAATCCTGAAGTTACCACTAATTTAACTGAGTATACACCTGGAGTATATAAGAATGTAGGGTTGATTGTAGTTGAAGTGCTATTAGCAGCATCACCGAAATACCATACATAACTCATAGAACCACTTGCAATTGTAGACAAGTTAGTAAAGGTAGTTGCTCTTCCTTCGCAAACTGTATCTGCTTTGAAGTCGGCAACTGGACGAGGCCAAACAGTAACCAATTTGGTTAATGAATCTTTACATCCTGTAGCATTAGTCACTACTAATTTTACGCTGAATGTACCAGCAGTAGTATAGTTATGAGTAGCGTTTTGAGTAATAGCTGTATTTGAAGCACCCGAAGCTACATCACCGAAGTTCCATAAGTAAGTACTACTTGCAGAAGTTGTTGAAGCATCAGTGAAGTTCATGGTATATCCGAAACATACTGTTGTAGCGTTAAAGTTAACAACTGGTTTAGGATTTACTGTTACTACTTTAGAAGTAGTATTGGTACAACCATTACTGTTAGTGATCGTCAAGGTTACTGTGTAGTTACCTGGAGTAGCATATGATTT
The DNA here is from genome assembly GCA_903910445.1 of uncultured Bacteroidota bacterium. Classification (GTDB taxonomy): domain Bacteria; phylum Bacteroidota; class Bacteroidia; order UKL13-3; family UKL13-3; genus CAINMV01. Next base: position 91,963 of record CAIVZR010000004.1, on the reverse strand, counting down.
AGCAGCTGGGTTCGCAGCAGTGCTGGTACTTCCATCTCCAAATGTCCAAGCATAACTGCTGATTGTTCCTGAACCTGCAACCGAACCAGTACTTGTGAAAGTAAATGTTTCGTAGATACAGATTTGGTTTGTTCCAGGGTTAACTACAATAGCAGCGGTAGGGTTAGCATTGATTGTGATAGTCTTCGTAGCTGAATCGATACATCCACTAGTTGAAGTAGCATATAATCTTACATTATAAGTACCTGAAGTTGCAAATGTTTGAACCAGTGACGCATTTGCTGAGATCATTGAGCTAGCAAAGCTGAAGTTACCTGCATTATCAGATACTCTCCATCCATAAGTGAATGAACCTGAAGTAATTGTTGAAGTACTTACAAAAGTAATTGTACTTCCAGCACACGCTACAGTTGCACTAGGATTGAATCCAACCAATGGTAAAGGATTAACCGTTACTTGTTTGGTAGTAGTGTTTGTACAACCTGCAGCAGTTGTAACTGTTAATGAAACAGTGTATGTTCCAGGAGCAGTAAACAAGTGAGTAGGATTAGCAGTTGTAGAAGTGTTATTTCCAGCTGATGATGGATCACCGAAGTTCCAAGACCATCCAGTGATAGTGCCTGAAGCAACAGATGAACCATTACTGTTAAAGGCAGTAGCTACACCATAACATTCAGTTGTATTGCTAAAGCTTGCAACTGGAGTAGGTTGAACAACCACTGGAGTAGCAGTGAATGTAAATGTTTGAGAACATCCGTTGCTATTAGTGATCGTTAACTTGATTGTATACGTTCCTGCAGTAGCATATGTATTTGAAGCAACTCTAGTTGTAGCAGTGTTACCATCTCCAAAATCCCAAAGGTAGTTAGTAATGCTAGCAGCATTAGCAACAGTTGCAGTAGCAACACCTGTTAATGGATTAATTACGAAGGTTGTTCCACCAGCGTCACCTACCGGAGTGAAGTTAACAGTTGAACCTACACAAGGAGCCGTATTTGAAATATTAACACCTGTTGTAGTTGGTAAAGCCCAAGCTGTTACGTTCTTAGTAATACTATCGCTACATCCGTAGATATTAGTCACTTTTAAGCGAACTGAATATTGTCCAGGGTTTGAATAAGTACGAGTAGTAGTAGAGGTAGTTGTCGCTTGAGCAGCAGTTGCATCACCCCAAACGATTGAATAAGTGTTAGCTGAGTTAAAGTTTGAAATATTAACTGGGCTAGCTCCACCTAAACAAACTGGTGAGGTAGTGTAATCAGCAGTTGTTACTGGATTAACTGTTACTTGCTTAGTGATAGTGTTAGAGCATGATGAAACTGTTGTAGCTCCAACCAATGTATTGGTAGTAGCAACTAAGGTAGCATTGAATGTACCATCTGTAGTATAAGCATGTGTAGGGTTAGTTAAGGTAGAAGTATTTGAACCACTAGTTGGATCACCGAAGTTCCATGAATAAGTAGTAGTTGTAGTTACTGTACCTACAATATTGTAAAGTGCTTGTTGAGAAACACTAAGTGTTGTTCCTGCACTTGTTGAGTTAGTGAATACTGTTGGAGGCGTATTGAAACATACTGTTGTGTTGCTAAAGTTAGCAACTGGATTAGTATTAACAAATACACCAGTAGTAGCAGAGTTTTGTGGAGGACATACACCACTTTGTACTACTGCTCTGTATAGTGTTGAAACACTAACATTGGTAGCAGTATAAGTAGTTAGCGTGTTTGTGATATCAGTCCAGCTTGCTCCATCATTGGTAGATTGTTGCCATTTAACTACAGAACCTGTTTGACCAGATAATGTAAATGTAGTGGTGTTACTAGATCCAGGGCAAACAATTGCACCAGCTGAAAGACTTCCACCTACTGTAGTAGGATTCACAGTAACAGAAGTATTTGAAGATACTGAGCTACAAGGTGAAGTAGTTACTGTTAAGAAGTAAGTTGTTACGCCTACTGGAGGAGTTACAGTTACTGTAGTTGTAAATGTTCCACTTGTTCCGATGGTAGTTGCACCTACGATATCAGTACCACCTGCTGAAGTTCCAATTCTGTATGAAGTTACACTTCCTACTGCGTTACCAATATTAATTGATAATGTAGTTGTGCTTCCTAAACAGATTGGTGAAGGCGATAAAGTGATACTTGCTGAAGGCACTGGGTAAACAGTAACTGCAACTGTAGAAGTTACGCTTCCGCAAGGTGCTGAAGTAACAGTATAAGTATAGTTAGTAACTCCATTTGGATTAACAAATGTAGAAGTAACTGTAAACGGACTGTTAGGTGCTGTTGTGTTGGTAGCATAAACTACTGATCCTGCTGAAGGATAATCAGAAGTGATTTTGTAAGTAGTAACTCCTGATGTAGTGTTTGTAGAAGCCAAAGTTAAGATTGTACTAGAAGAAGCACAAATTGGTGAAGGCGAAGTAACACTAGCAGTAGGTACTGGAATCACCGTAACAGTTGTAGTTGCAGTTACTGGAGAACATGAACCATTAGTAATGGTGTATGTATAAGTAGTAGTTGCACTAGGGGTTACAGTGAAAGGGAACGTAGGAGCAGTAGTTGAAGCTGCATACAATGTTCCTCCAATAGAGGCCGTGATTTGATATGTTGTTACACCTGCAACTACTGGAGTAGCTGTACCAGTGATTGTTGTAGATGATCCATTACAGATTGTGCTAGCAGCAGCTCCTAAAGTTACTGTTGGAACAGGGTGAACTGTTACAGAAGTAGAAGCAGTAGTTGAAGCACAAGGGCTAGAAGTTACAGTATATGTATAAGTTGTAACTCCATTTGGATTGATATAAGTTCCATTAACTGTGAAAGGTGAGTTTGGAGCAGCAGTATTTGTTGCATAAACTACCGATCCAGCAGTTGGATAACTAGAAGTAATAGTATAAGTAGTTAATCCACTTACTGTACTTCCACTCGATAATGTCAATACGGTACTTGAAGTAGCACAAATTGGAGTAGGAGAAGAAATTGTAGCAGTAGGCTGAGGAATAACAACAACAGTTACACTTGCAATTACTGGGCTACATGCTCCATTAGATACTGAATAGAAGTATGTAGTGGTTGTTGCAGGAGTTACAGTAAGAGGGAAAGTAGGTGCTGTAGTAGAAGAAGCATAAATATTTGAACCACCTGAAGTTGTTCCGATCTTATAAGTAGTAGTTCCAGCAACTACAGGAGTAGCAGTTCCGCTTATCGTTGTAGATGAACCAACGCAGATTGAAGCATTAGCACCAGTTAAAGTAACTGTAGGCACTGGGTGAACTGTTACAGCAGTTGTTGCAGTTACAGCGCCACAAGGAGCAGAAGTTACTGTGTAGGTATAATTAGTTACTCCATTTGGATTAACATAAGTAGACGATACAGTATACGGTGTGTTAGGTGCTGATGTGTTAGTAGCATAAACTACAGATCCAGCAGAAGGATAATCAGAAGTGATTTGGTAAGTAGTTACACCTGAAGTTGTATTTGTTGAACCTAAAGTTAGAACTGTGCTAGAAGTAGCGCAGATTGGAGTAGGTGAAGAAATAGAAGCAGTAGGTACAGGAACTACAGTTACAGTTGTTGTAGCAGAAACAGCTGAACAAGGTCCAGTAGTTACTGTATAAGTGTAAATGGTAGTTGCTGCAGGAGAAACTGTTAATGGGAAGCTAGGAGCAGTAGTTGAACTAGCATATATTGTACCCCCTGGAGCGGCAGTAACAGTATAGGTAGTTGTTCCTGCTACTACTGGAGATGCAGTTCCTGAGATCGTAGTACTTGAACCGTTACAAATTGTTGCATTTGAATTAGTTAGCGTTACTACTGGAATTGGATTCACAGTTTGAGTAGTAGTTGCTGTTACAGCGCCACAAGGTGCTGAAGTAACTGTGTAAGTATACGTTGTAACACCGTTCGGGTTAACATTAGTAGCGTCAACTGTTAATGGACTAGAAGGAGCCACTGTATTAGTAGCATATACTTCTGATCCAGCAGCTGGATAGTCAGATGTTACTTTATAAGTAGTTAATCCGCTAGTTCCATTGGTGCTACCCAATGTTAATACGGTGCTAGTAGAAGCACAAATAGTAGCAGTGGTTGAAATTGTAGCTGTAGGAACTGGAATTACTGTAATTGTAACTGCTGATGAATTTGCTGTAGCACAAACACCATTTTGAACAACCGCTCTGTACATTGTAGTAGCAGTAATTGCTACATAAGCATTTGTAGTAGTAGTGTTTGCAATGGTAGTCCAGCTTGTTCCACCGTTTGTTGAGAATTCCCAACTAACTACTGAACCAGTATTGCCTGATAAAGTAAGTGAACCTGAAGCAGGAGAGCATTGTGTTGCACTTGCACTTACTGTACCACCAACCGATGCTGGTTGAACTGTAACAGCAAAAGTAGAAGTTGCAGATCCACAAGGTGCAGATATTACTGTGTAAGTATAGTTAGTTACTCCGTTAGGATTAACATAAGCAGCTGGCACAGTGAAAGGGCTTGTAGGTGCTGTTGTACTTGTTGAATATACATCAGAGTTAGCTGAAGGATAATCAGAAGTGATTTTGTATGTAGTTAACCCTGCAGTAGTATTAGTAGTTGACAAGGTTAATACTGTACTTGTGGTAGCACATATAGGTGTAGTTGAAGTAACTGTAGCAGTTGGAACCGCAATTACTGTTACTGTTGTTGTTGCGCTTACTGGAGCACAAGCACCATTTGTTACACTATAAGTATATGTAGTAGTAGCTGATGGAGTAACAGTGAAAGGGAAAGTAGGTGCGGTTGTTGAACTTGCATACAATGTTCCACCTGGAGCAGCTGTAATTGTGTAAGTAGTAGTACCGGCAACAACTGGGGTAGATGTACCAGTAATTGTTGTAGTTCCACCATTACATATTGAAGAAGCTGCAGCAGCAAGTGTTACTGTAGGTACTGGATTCACTGTAACTGCTACTGAAGAAGTAACCGTTGTACAAGGGGCCGAGATTACAGTAAATGTATAATTCGTAACTCCGTTAGGATTTACATAAGTAGAAGGTACTGTAAAAGGACTTGTTGGAGCCGTAGTACTTGTTGAATATACATCAGAGTTAGCTGAAGGATAATCAGAAGTGATTTTGTAAGTTGTTACTCCAGCTGTGGTGCTACCAGTAGACAATGTTAAAATTGTACTAGCGCTTGCACAAATTGGAGATGATGCTGTAACCGTTGCAGTTGGAACTGGAATAACTGTTACAGTAGAAGTTGCTGTTACTGGAGCACAAGCACCATTTGTTACACTATATGTATATGTAGTAGTAGCTGATGGAGTCACTGCGAAAGGGAACGTTGGAGCAGTTGTTGAACTTGCATATAATGTTCCGCCTGGAGCAGCTGTGATTGTATAAGTAGTAGTACCCGCAACAACTGGTGTAGAAGTTCCAGTGATACTTGTTGAACCACCATTACAGATTGAAGCTGCAGCAGAAGTTAAAGTAACGGTTGGAACTGGATTTACAGTGATTGATGCTGAAGCCGATGAACTTGCACAAGGAGAAGTAGTTACAGTATAAGTGTAATTGGTAACTCCATTAGGGTTAACATAGGCTGTAGGCACTGTATAAGGACTCGTAGGTGCAGTAGTTGAATTGTAAACTGAAGAACCTGTAGAAGGATAATTAGATACAATTGAGTAGTTAGTAACTCCTGCAACTGAATTGGTATTGCTTAATGTTAATACTGAAGCAGATGAACTACATACTGGAGATGTAACTGCAGCCAATGTATTTGTTGGAGTATTATAAACATTGATTTGAATTGCAGCTGAGAACGTTGTACAAACTCCTGAACCAATTTGAGCTCTATACCAGATAGATGCAGTAGGAGAAACTGTTAATGGATTAGCAGTTGAGCCTAAAGATGTAATTGTACCAAAAGCTGAAGTTGGAGCTGATTGCCAATCGATGATATTTCCTAAATAACCTCCTAAAGTAATTGTAGCAGAAGATCCGTTACAAATTGCTGGAGTAGAAGTAGTAGGTGTTCCACCGGCTACCACATTCACAGTAATACTTACAGTATTAGTAGAGAAAGTAGTTGCGCAAAGTGCACCATTAGAAATAACTGCACGATAGATTGTGTTTTGAGGAACGTTAGTAACTGTGATAGAATTCGCAGCTGAAGAAGGTACAGCTGACCAGCTAGTTCCACCGTTTAATGAATAATCCCAACGAACGATGCTTCCGCAAGCAGGAACAGTTGAAGTTAACACTGTGCTATTAGTAGCGGTACAAATATCTGCATTGGTAGATGAAGAAAGTGTACCTGAAGTACTAGTGATAGTTAAAGTAGTAGAAGTAGGTGCAGGGAATACTGAAACAGTATTTGAAGTAGAAGCAATAGCAGTACAAGTACCCAATGTGAATGTACCTCTAAATACATAAGTTGTAGTTAAACAAGCCGATGTTGGTAATCCATTGGTTGTATAGGTAGCATCTCCATTATCAGTCATGGTGATACCTGCAGAAGCGATAGTTTGGAAACCACCACCACTAACCGATACTTCCCAGGTAGCAGTAGCTCCAGCACAACGATTGGTTGTGATAGTTGCAGGGGTACCAGTACAAACTGAAAGTGTAGAAGTAAATGATATTGCAAGAGCTGATCCGCTAGATGGAGCAGGTCTAACTGTTACTCCAGTTGTTGATGAAGTAACTGAACAACCAGCAGCTGCTGCATTATTAGTAACTCTGATTGAGTAGTTATAAACTACGTTACCGCAGGTATAATTAACTGGGGAAGCATACGTTCCAATTGCAGTCAAGAAAGAAGCTTTGCTAGTAGTATTCGTAACTACTGGCGTACCGTTTTCTAATAGTTCATAAGTAGCTCCCGCTTGATCACAAGAAATTGTAGATGAAGAGAAGTTAGGAACACCACCTGAACATATTGATGCTGTTGCAGCAGATATTGAAGCAGTGATTGTAGGATATACTGTAATTGTTGGCAAGTTGGCAACAGCAGTACAAGTTCCAATATTGATAGTCAATCTGAAATCGTATGTGCTGATTGCGCATCCTGCTGTAGTCATTGCTGCAGTTGAAAGAGGACCTGCAAAACTGCCGAAGAATGCATAACCACCTCCATTAACTTGACGTTCCCAATTATATGTTGCACCAGCACAAACGTTGTTCGGTGTAATTGTAGTTGATGCACCGTTACAAACGATAGTTACTGGAGCAGTAATTGAAAATACTTGTCCGTTAACTACTGGATTAGGAGTTACTGTAACTGTAAAAGATCCAGCTAATACTGAAGAACAAGTTGCATTATTGATTGCATTAATATTATAGGTAATCGTGTTACCTGAATTATTACAAGTTAGATTGGTAGGATTAACCGTGAAACTACCAGTAGCATTTGTTAATGTTCCTGGTAAACCTTGTGTAGTGATATTAGCTCCTGAAGAAGCAACACTTAGTGTATAAGAAGTTAAAGCACCGTATCCATTAGCACAAGTACCTGTTGTAGTAGCACTAACAGAAGCACCTGTACAAATTGTGCTAGTTCCTGTAACGGTAGCACCTGCAATAATTGCTGGCATAACAGTTACTGTTACCGAACCAATTGTTACTGGAGCAGAACAAGGACTGTTTTGAGCAGTAATAGAATATTGAGCTGTTCCTGATTGACATTGTGAAATGGCAGGAGAAACAGTGAATGAAGCAGAGTTAGCAGCATAAGTAATTGATGATGCTACACCACCTGACATATTAGCCGAACCAGCACCACCAAAAGTAGGAGCCGAAACAACAATAGTAGTTAAACCATTAATATAACCAGTAGCACAAGCTAAACCGGTGATATTCACAGTAGCAGTTTGACCACTACATATAGTAGGTGTAGGAGTTGCAACTGAAATACCTGTATTTACAATATTAGGAACAACATCTACATTAATAGTATAGGTAGCGTTTGCACAAGGACCGTTGGTAGCAGTTACTGTGTATTGTATTGTTTTTACAGCATTTGTAGTATTGGTAGGAGTTAATGTAACTGTACCAGGAGCATTACCAGTAGTAAAAGTACCACCGATGCCTGCAGTTACTGTTCCGCAAGATCCAGATAATGAACCTGCATTGGAAGTCACCGCATAAGTAGTTCCAGTACATCCAGCAGTAGCTACTATATTAGTAGGTAAAGTTGTAAAACTTAAAGTAGTACTTGTTCCTGTACAAACTGTTGCAGAGGTTACTCCAATAACACCACCTGAGATAGATGGGTAAACACAAACAGTTACTGAACCGATATCTACTGGGGTACAAGTACCGTTTGTAGCTGTTACCGTATAAGTTGTTGTTTGTATACTGGATGTTACGTTGGTAGGGTTAATTACTAAATTACCTGTTGAGATTGATGTACGGGTAAAAGTTGAAGTACCACCAACACTAGGATTTGAATTAGCAATTGAATAAGAGGTAGTTACTATATCACCTGCAGCAATATCTAATAAGTTATTTGAACCTGTTAAACCATATGTAGCAGTACCACCATTACAAATTGTAGTTGAGGTTGCATTGGTACCTGATGTAAACGAGAAAGACCCCGCCACTGGCAAGGGAACAACTGTAATCGGACCAGCAGGGCTACTGCTTGGGTGAGGAGTCGCTCCAAAACCTAAACAGTTAACAATAATTGCTTGATAGTAAATGATCTGATAAGATCCTCCAGGAAAAGCACTCGGCGTGTAGGTTGACGTGTTCGAGCTTGGAATATCCACCCAGCTAGATCCAAAGTCAATGGTGTATTGCCATTTCTGGATATTAGGGTTAGATGCATTGGATTGCAGGGTAAAGCCCGGAGATCCAGAAACACAGTAAGGCCCGCCAGAACCAGTGTAAGTAGCGGCAGGACATTGCGCATTCGCACTATCCAACCCTGCGAAAAGCATGGTTAAACTAAAGAGGAACGCGTAAAAAAGATTTCGATTGAAAGATAAATATCTGATCATACTAAAAAAAATTATTTTTAACTCTTAAATTAAAATCAAATAAACAGGAGAGATTTAGTTCCTGCATTATTTGTTGTGGCAAAAATAAAGATTTAATCGTAATAACAAAATATTTTTTGGCTTGTTGATATATTGGCATTATCTAATAATCACATGATTTATATCACTTTTTACCCTTTCAAATCACAGATAATTTCATAGTTTAAATAATATTGTTAAAAACACCCACAAATTCAAACTATTCAATGATAGTAATAGTTTCAGACACACACACGTTCGAATTGATAAAAAAAAACGAATATTCACGCAAAAAAAAATTCAATAATCTGTACAATTGAATAGCCATTGTGAATAACTACCAATATTATTTTGTTGTAAATTAATTAATTATTCTAAGGGTGTCTAAATAAAATACACCTGATTTTTAATAAAAAAAATATCAAAAAAAGGTGATTTATTTCAATTTTAGCTAAAAACAAATGATTGCAATCCGTTTTGGAAAAATATACGGACGGGGATTTTTCAGTAGTTATGCACTTTTCAACAAAACGTAGGGATTTGGCACGATTAGGAAAATCAGGTGAATTTTACTTTTCCTTGTTCAATTCATCGCGAATAAGTGCCGCTTTGATATAGTCTTCAGCTTCAACGGCCTCCTCAAGCATGGCCGTGAGTTGATCTTTTGAATATTGAGAATAATCACTTCCGCTAGCGGGACGGGATGGGGCTTCACTTTTCTCTACCGATTCAAACTCTTTTTCTTCAATGCCAATTTCAATCATTAGGTGAGACTCAATAAAAATAGGCGATTTGGTTCTCAGGGCAATGGCAATAGCGTCGGAGGTACGCGCATCAATCTCGTAGGTTAGTCCGGCCTTAGAAAGCACGAGTCGTGAGAAAAACACCCCATTTTGCAAATCATAAATTAGAACCTCTTTAAGCTCCACATCTAACCCATGGAGAATTGCGACTAATAAATCGTGTGTTAGGGGGCGTTGCGGTATTATACCTTCGATTTCGGTTGCAATTGATTGAGCTTCAAATGTGCCTACGATAATAGGAATCTTACGCAAACCTCCAATTTCTTGCAATACAAGATTGTATGACCCGTGTGTATGACCAGCCATTAAAGTGAAAAACTTTAATTGTACTTTTTTGCTCATAGGTACTACCCTTTCTTCAAGGATTTTGCCGATTCAATAATTCGAGGTAAAATCTCAAATGCATCACCTACAATTCCATAATCGGCAATTTTGAAAAATGGCGCTTCTGGATCTTTGTTAATTGCTACAATAACTTTGCTGCTACTAACTCCTGCTAAATGCTGAATAGCGCCACTTATTCCAACCGCAATATATAAATTCGGTTTGATTGTTATACCTGTTTGCCCCACATGTTCTGTATGTGGTCGCCAGTGCATATCGCTTACTGGCTTTGAGCAAGCCGTTGCTGCACCCAATAAATCGGCTAGTTCTTCAATCATACCCCAATGTTCTGGGCCTTTCATTCCTCGACCAGCACTTACTACTAATTCTGCTTCCGTTAAAGGGATCTTCCCCCCTGCTTTAATTTTCTCAACCGATTTTGTTTGAGTTACACAAGTTGAAATTTTATAAGTATTTGAAACAACACTTACATTGCTTCCAAGTACTTCTATGGTGAATGAGTTGGGAGTTAAAGTAATCACTCTCTTCTCTGCACTTGCATTTACAAATGCAAATGCTTTACCAGAGAATACTCCTTTTTTAAATTCATTATTTACTGGAAGATCGGTAACACCACTAACAATAGAAGCATTTAATTTTATGGCAACACGAGGTGCAATTGACTTGCCTGTATAGCTATTGCTAATAATGATATTATTTGCGTTGAGTTCAATGGCAGCGGCAGCAATAATTGATGCGTAAGTATTGTTTTCAAATTCGACTTGTGCGACATGAATCACACTCTTAGCGCCATATTTGCCTGCTTCTTCCAATATTGTAGATGATACTTCCCCAATACTAATTGCAATAACATCACCGCCTAATTTTGTAGCAAAATTCAAGGCTTCCATCCCTGATTTTTTAATGTTGCTATCTGCTATTTCGATATAAACTAAATTCATTTTTACCTCTTCTTTTAACTATTGAAAATTATATTAGAAAAAAATTCATTAAATAACTTTTGCTTCGTTATGCAATAAATCTATTAATGTTCCAGCTTCTTCTGCTGTAATCATTTTTACACCTTGTTTAGGTTTAGGCAATTCGAATTTTGTGAAGCTTGTATTGCCTTGTGCGCTCCCTTCCACTACTTTAAGTGGTTTGGTACGTGCTGCCATAATGCCGCGCATATTTGGAATACGTGGTTCGGCGAATTCTTTTTGAGCGCTTAAAACGAGTGGTGTTGTACAATTAACTACTTCTCTTCCACCATCAATATCTCTTTCAAGTTTTGCATTATTACCATCCAATTCAATTTTTGTTACAACATTAATACTTGGCAATTGCATTAACTCTCCAAGTAAACCAGCAACCAAACCACCATTGTAATCAATACTCTCACGTCCAGTGAAAATTAAATCATATGCTTCGCTTGCCGCATAGTTGGCAATTTCTTTAGCTACTTGCATTGCATCCATCGGTGCTGCGTTAATACGCACTGCATCATTCGCTCCAACAGCCAACGCTTTGCGTATCACAGCATCGGTATCGGCCAATCCAACAGTTACCGTTGTAACAGTTCCGGCATCTTGTTCGGTAAGTTCGAGTGCTCTGGTTAAAGCCATCTCATCATACGGATTCATAATCCATGTAACTCCCGTTGAATTAAATTTGGTATCGTTTTCAGTGAAAGCAATTTTGGTGGTAGTATCAGGTACTACGCTTAAACAAACTAAAATCTTCATATTTGCAATAATTTTAAAAGAAGTTTTAACTTTCTTTTGTGTTTTTCAAAACGGCGCAAAAATAACAAAATTATATTGCCTTGAAACTCCTTCGAATAACAGAATTAATATACTTATCAACCATCCTATGAGCACCGAACGATTGACCAAGATACTTGCCATGCTTGAACAAATGCCTAATGACCCATTTTTACGCTATGGTGCCGCCCTGGAATATGTAAGTTCGGGAGATGATTCTCAAGCTGAACAGTACTTTCAATGGATATTGGCCAATCATGCTGATTACTTGCCCATGTATTACCAATTAGGAAAGCTCCTAGAAAGAAAACCTAATAATGAAGACGCTATCAGAATTTATAGCCTAGGAATTGAACTCGCTGCAAGTCAAAAGGATCAGCATACACGCAACGAACTGCAAAATGCCCTTGATGAACTATACTAAAAAATGACCAAGATTTTTTTGTCGCAATAATAAAAAGCTTAATTTCGCAGCAAATGAAATATACTTTCCTATTACGTATTTTTATTACCCTATTACTTTCAATAATAATATTGGATGCAGAAGCACAATGTGCTATGTGTAAAACTGTTGTTGAAACTGGAGCAAAAAACGGAAGTAGTATTGGTGCCGGTTTAAATATTGGTATTCTTTATCTTCTTGCAGTGCCAGTGCTTTCGGTAGGAGCTGTTTCATTTGCCTTCTGGCGAAAATACAAAGCTTCACAAAAATAAATCAACACATTTTTTTAACTCAAAAGTAACAAGGCAGATTCACTGCTTTTTCGCTTAATTTGTTGCATGATAAATTACCATGAACAATTTGAAAACGAATATGCTCGTTTAAATAATCTGCAAAAAAAAGCAGTTGACGCTATTTATGGGCCTGTGATGGTAATTGCCGGACCAGGTACTGGCAAAACTCAAATCCTTGCATCACGTATCGGAAATATTCTTCGCTCGGAAGACGCTCAAGCCAACGCTGATAATATTTTATGTTTAACCTATACCGATAATGGCGCTGTAAATATGCGTCAACGCTTGGTAAAAATGATTGGCCCAGAAGCTTATCGAATTACAATTAGCACCTTCCATTCATTTTGCAATAGCGTTATTCAAGGCAATCAAAGTTTATTTGGAAATTCAAATCTGCAATCGATAAGCGATCTTGAAAAAGTAATTTTAATGCGTAAGCTTATCGATAAATTTCCGCTGAACCATCCATTGAAAAGATATCGCGGAGAAGTGTACTATGAGGTCAAGAATTTGCAGAATTTATTTGAAACCATGGAGAAAGAAAACTGGACCCATGAGGATATTGAACTTGGTATTGCAAAAGAAATTGAAATTATAAAAGCCGATGAAAAAAATTATTCAAAAAGAGGTGCCAAAGGGTTGAAAAAAAGTGTTGAAGAAGATATTGAAAAACTAGAAAAAACAATTCCTGCAGCGAAAGAATATGACAACTATCGCAAGATATTAGAAGAAGAAAATCGTTATACTTATAACGATATGATCTTATGGGTGCTAAAAGAGTTTAAGGAGAATTCCGATTTATTGGCCAATTATCAAGAGCTTTATCAGTACATTTTAGTTGATGAATATCAAGATACCAATGGGGCTCAAAACGATTTGTTATGGCTGCTTGCAGGCGAAGACGACAATCCAAATATTTTTGTTGTAGGTGATGATGATCAAGCCATTTTTCGTTTTCAAGGGGCAAGCAGTAAAACAATGTTGGAGTTTCAAAAACGATTCTCCAAATTTTTAAATCAAGTTGTACTAACCGAAAATTACCGGAGTACACAACCCATTCTGGATGTTTCAAGAATGCTGATTGACCATAATAACGATAGGTTAAGTAACTATATCAAGAACTTAAACAAACACCTTATCGCGAGAGCAGAAAGTAATCAAGAAACAGTTTTTCAGGTAACTGAATATATAAACGAATCGCAACAAACAATTGCAATTGCAAAACAAATAAAGGCATTGCAAGAAAATAAAATAAACCTAAGTGATATTGCAATTATATACAGAGGTCACAAAGAAGCTGAAAGCATAATAAGGTATTTTGATGCAGAGAATATCCCATACAATGTGAAGCGTAATTTTAATATTCTTCAAGATGTTTTTATCAAAAAAATTATAACCATTCTTAAGTACATAAGTTTAGAATCGAAACGACCTCATAGTGCTGAGCATTTATTATTCGAAATTATGCATTATGATTTCTTCGAAATTAATTCACTCGATATCGCTCGAATTTCAATTGAAATTAGAGAACAGAAAAGAACAGAAAAGAATATATTTTGGAGAGAAATTATTAGTAAAATAAGTACTGATAGTATCTCGAAAAAAGCAATTCATACCTTAAGCCAAGATATAGAATTTTGGATTACTAACGTGTTCAATTTAACCCTACAACAGCTTGTTGAGAAAATCATCATTAGAAGTGGGATATTGAGCTATATCATGCTTCAACAGGAGAAACATTGGTATATGGAAATGCTAAATTCATTCTTTCAATTTTTAAAAGATGAATGTGAAAAAACTACAAGTTTGAATGTTCATGAGTTCATAGCAAGATTAGAATTAATGGATGAAGTAGAAGTTAGCTTACCACTAAATAGAATTACAAATCATTCAAATGGCGTAAATCTTACAACTGCACACGGAAGCAAAGGAGAAGAATTTAAATATGTTTTTATTATCAATGCTAATCAAAAAATATGGGGCAAAGCATCAAGAAAAAGCGGGTTTGCCATTCCTCAAAATTTGTTTAGTGATGTTGAAGAATTCGATCCAATAAACGATGAGAGAAGATTGTTCTATGTAGCAATGACAAGGGCGAAAACTAATTTAAACATAAGTTATGTTTCGAATGGCATGGATGGAAAAGATCAGGAGAAAAGTATTTTCATTGCTGAAATAGAAGCATCAACTGGATTGCAAGCAATTAAAGAAAAAGTATCAGAAGAAGATGTAATCCATTTCCAATCTGTTATATTGGCTGATGAAGAAGTGCCACAAATTACTTTGTTCGACCACTCCTATATTGACTATTTATTACAGGGGTACCAGATGAGTGTAACCCATCTAAATAATTACTTAAAATGCCCAGTAAAATTTTATTTCAATAATATTTTACATGTTCCAATGGCTAAAAATGAAAGCATGGAATTTGGGTCGGCAATGCATGATGTGTTACAAAGAATTTATTTCCCATCGTTAAGCAATCCTGGCGAAATATTGACATTAGAAAACGCATATATACAACTTGATAATTACTTAATACGGCATCGAGAAAGCTTTACTGATGAGCAATTCAAGAGGAGAAGTGAATTCGGAAAAGTTTTATTAAACAATATCTATCCCAACTATATTGAGCAGAGTTACAAAAATGTAAAATTAGAAAAAAGATTTACCAATATACCTGTTGAAGGCATTCCATTAAATGGCAATCTCGACAAAATAGAATACTATGATACCGATGTTAATATTGTAGATTACAAAACAGGTGCCTATCATAAAGAGAAGTTTGCGCGGCCTCATGAAAAGGATTCAGGAAAGGAAACTTATGAATCAAAAAATGGTGGAGATTACTGGCGTCAAGGGGTATTTTACTCATTGCTTATTGACAATTACAAACTCGAAAAAATGAGATTTCAATCGGCGGAATTTGTATTTATTGAGCACGACAAAAAAACAAAAGAGAACATTCGAGAAAAAATATTTGTAACAAATGAAGACCAAGAAATCGTAAAAAATCAGATAAAAACATCTTGGGAAAAAATCCATAAACATGAATTTGAGATCGGCTGTAATGAAGACAATTGTGAGTGGTGTAGCTTCTTGAAGAGAACTCGCAAAAGAGAAAAAAGCCCATTAATGAATTTAGAGGATAATCAGAATTAAGTAATTACTTTGCAGTTCATGAATTCATTTCTGTTTTCTAAGCGATACCTGTTTTCCAAGAAATCTCGGAATGCAATTAATATTATTACATTAATTACATCTGCGGGTTTTGCTGTATGCACAGCAGCAATGATTATTATACTTTCTGCCCTTAATGGCTTTGTAGGCTTGGTGATTGCATTGTATGGCACCTTTGATGCCGATATAAAAATAACGCCTCTACAAGGCAAAATAATTCATAGTACTGACAGTGTTTTTGCTTCAATAAAAAAGCTAGATGGTATAGCTTTTTATAATGAAGTACTGGAAGAGAATGTGTTATTGAAATATCAAGATAAGCAAACCATTGCAACCATAAAAGCAGTAAGTGACGGTTATATTGAGGCTACACATTTAGACACCTTACTTCGGGATGGGGTCATGATTTTGAATGACACCTCGGCCTTTTGCAGCATGGGAACAGGCCTGGCATCAAAGCTCAACCTAAACATTAATGATGAACTTTCGGCAGTGCAAATTTATGTACCTAAACGAGAGCAATTTGACCCGTTGAATCCAGAAAATAGCTTTAGTGATAAACTAATTTACCCAACTGGAGTTTTTGGAATTCAACAAGAGATCGATGAAAAGTATGTACTGGTGCCATTACAATTTGCACGTGAATTACTCGATTATACCGACGAGGTAAGCGCTATTGAAATAATTACTGATAAAGGCGTGAATGCTGAAGAATTGATTTCAAAAATCAATAAATTACAAAACAGTCAGTATAAGGTGGAGAGCAGAGCAGCACAACATGCTTCGCTTTACAAATTGATGAATATAGAGAAATGGGTAGCTTTTTTAATTTTAGCTTTTGTGCTCTTAATCGTTTCATTTAACCTAATAGGCTCATTACTCATGATCGTTATTGAGAAGAAAAAAGATTTTAGCATCTTGCATGCTTTAGGAATGCCATTATCGAAAATTAGAAATATTATAATTGGAGAAGGACTTCTTATTGCATGCCTTGGAAGCCTTATTGGAATTGGATTTGGAATAAGTGCCTGCTGGTTTCAAAAAGAATATGGATTCATAAAACTAGGAGGCAATGGAGCTACATTTGTAGTTGATTCGTACCCTGTTGCATTGCAGGTTTTTGATATCGTTTTAACGCTTTTCGTAGCGTTATTTATTGGATTTATTGCATCCATTTATCCATCACGAACTGCAATTAAAATACAAAATATTAGAGAAGAATAGTCCTTATTACGATTGTAAAGTACCGTAAACAATTCTATCTTTCCCTTGCATATCCTTAATAACTTCAATCTCTGAAAAGTTATTTTGCAACATATCTTTCATTACTGCCTCTGCAAAATTCTCATTAATTTCAAAGTATAATTTCCCATTAATCTTCAAACTTTTTGAGGCAAGAGAAGTTATTTTACGATAGAATTTTAATGCATCATTATCTGGCACGAACAAGGCCAAATGAGGTTCATGGTTTACCACATTGGCATGCATTAGATTGCTTTCATTCATTGTAACATAAGGCGGGTTACTCACGATAATATCAAATTTATCTATCTCAATTGCCTCAAGTGATAATACATCTGCATGCAGAAATTCAACCGTTGACTTTAACTTAATAGTATTGCGAAAGGCAATGTCCAAAGCACCTTCAGAGATATCCATTGCATATACTTTAGAATTTCTTAGGAGCTTATTTATAGAAATTGCAATACATCCACTCCCTGTTCCAATATCCAATACCGTAATAAGATTATTCGTGTTATGATGCTTTACAATTAAATCAACTAATTCCTCTGTTTCTCTTCTTGGAATTAACACTTCAGGCGCTACAATAAAGTCGTAACCCATAAAATGAGCCTCCCCTAAAACATACTGTATGGGTTCGCTCCATTGCAGTCGATTAATCGACTCATTAACGACTCCCATGATGTTGCTTGGCAATTGCTTTTGATAGCTTATCGAATAGCTGATATCATCGAATTTTAAATGAAATTTCAATAGCAACTTTGCAATTGACTTTGCTTCATCATAATTGTAATTCAACAATATTCGATTGAGTATATATTCTTCGGTTTCCTTTAATGTCATTTCCTTACTTTCGCGAAGGTAATATCTTTGCAACAAACAAATTCAACATGGGTATTAAATCTAAATTTTTGTTTATTGCGATTCGATCAGCAAACCAAAATATCTGACAATTCGACAAGATGAAATGATGACAAATAGCGATGACATTTACATGAAACGCTGCATACAATTGGCTCAAATTGGCCAAGGCAATGTATCTCCTAACCCAATGGTAGGGGCTGTTGTTGTTTACCAAAACAAAATTGTTGGAGAAGGTTATCATAAGCAATACGGAGAAGCACATGCAGAGGTCAATGCATTGAAGAATGTTCCAGATAATATCCTCCCTGATTGCACACTATATGTAAATCTCGAACCTTGCTCTCATCATGGCAAAACGCCTCCTTGTGCCGACTTAATAATTTCAAAAGGAATTAAACGGGTGGTAATTGGAACTCTCGACCCATTTGAAAAAGTTTCAGGCAATGGCATTAGGAAATTGCAAAATGCAGGAATTGAAACTTCATTTAATCATTGTGTTGAACAATGCAATAATTTAAACAAACGTTTCTTTACAAATGTCATAAAAAAGCGTCCATTTATAATCCTAAAATATGCTCAAACCAGCAATGGATTCATTGGCAGAACGGAGAATTCAACGAACGAATCACGTTTAATAAGTAATGAATATTCTCAACGATTAACCCATCGTTGGAGAACAGAAGAATCATCAATCTTAGTTGGTGCCCGAACATCCCTTCTTGATAACCCTCACCTAGATGCTCGCTATTATGCAGGAAAACCACCCATAAGAATCGTCATTGATAATGATTTGAAAATACCTCTGACGCACCATATTTTCAACTCAAAACAACATACCATAATATTCTCAAAAGCAAATAAAACACCTAGAATTGAGAACGTTGAATTCATCAATTATTCAGAACAGGAAATAACCCTTTTGCCATTTTTGCTTCAAGAATTACTTCAAAGAAACATTCAAAGTGTTTTGGTAGAAGGAGGAGCAAAAACACTACAATCTTTTATTGATAAGGGTTTATGGGATGAGGCCAGAATTTACACAGCGGCATTTGAATGGACTGATGGCATCAAAGCACCTACCCTATTGAATACTAGCGAATTGATTAAAACCGAAAAAATTCATACCGATATTTTACATTATTACAAAAACAACCAATCTACATGTTATTGATTTTTGCAGCAATTTTATTTTCTACCTTATTGGTTGTTTGCTTCAAGTATTTTATTCCACTTAAAGTAAATACTTTTCATGCAATTCTAGTGAATTATGTTATTGCTTCACTTACAAGTTATCTGCTATCCGATAGGAATATAAAAATTGATTTACATGCACCTTGGTTTTTATTCGCATTTTGTTTAGGGTTGCTTTTCATTGTGGTATTCATGGCCACAAGCAAAGTGGCACAATCAATATCAGTAATTACGAGCGCAATTTCTTCTAAAATGTCGTTGGTTATTCCACTCACTTACGCAGTGCTATTTCTTGGAGAAGAAATGACAGTGCTAAAATTAGCAGCAATAATTATGGCTATGATTGGAGTTGTGCTTACCGTGATGAGACCAAAAACGGAAGAAAAAGGCAATAATTCCTTTGCTGCCATTGCGCTTATCGCAGTTGTATTTGTTGGCAGTGGGATGGTTGACACTTCATTTAAGTATATTGAAATTAACTTTTATAATATTGTTCCACCGCAATATGTAATGATGGTGTGTTATGCAAGTGCAGGGGTGTTTGGCATGATATATTTTCTTTTTACGAGTTATAAAAAAAGTCCTGAAGTGCATGGGCGCAGTATAATTGCCGGTATAATTTTAGGGGTATTAAATTACTTCTCGTTCATCTTTGTAGTTGATGCATTGCATACTCCTTCCTTACCAAGTACCTTTGTATTTCCTTTGATTAATGTAGGTGTGCTTTTACTATCTACTTTTATGGCTATGGCGCTCTTTAAAGAGCGCCTTCGTACAGTTAATTATATTGGAGTAATAATTTCTATATTGAGCATTATCGTTCTAGCATTTCAGAATTATGCTTTTTAGTACAAGCTATAAAACGATTCAAGATGCAACTGAATTCCTGTTTAAAGAGAAAGGAAGCAAGTTTTTCGCATTTGCATTTCATATAAATCAGGAAGATGATTTTAAGAAACAGCTAATTTTATTAAAGGCACGTTACCCTGATGCCACGCATCATTGTTATGCATTGGTGTTAAATCCAGATAAAAGTTTTCAAAAGAGCAGTGATGATGGAGAACCCTCAAACACAGCAGGGAAGCCTATTTTAAGAGCGATACTATCGGCCGATTTAACCAATATAGGTGTCGTTATTGTTCGGTATTTTGGAGGCACTATGTTGGGAGTACCTGGTTTAATTACTGCATACAACCAATCGGCTGCAGAGGCTTTAAAATTGGCTCTGGTGATTGAGTTACAGATAGAAGATCAATATCAATTAAGATGTGAATTTTCAAAAGAGGGAGACGCACATCGATTTTTAAAACTACTTGATGCGAAAATTCAAGGCACAAATTACACTTCCGAATTACAAATTGCCTTTTTAATTTCTCGTTCGAAAGAAAGCAAATTATTAGAACTCAAAGAAAAGTTTTACTTTCTAGATATTAAGCCTCTCTAGCATTTAGAGAGTTGAAATGCTAATTAATTTGCACTTCAATATGATCCTCCTTAGTCCAAAAGGTGAGACTCTTAGCATTGCTATAGAAAGCCACTAGTCCTGGGTAAACCGCATATGAAGTTACAATATCTTCACTTACATTATAAACCTCACCTTCAACGTACGCCTTTAATCGGTTTCTAAAATCGGAGTATACAAGCAGGCTGTTTTTAGCAGAAAAGCTTGTGGGGAAATAGGACTCGATGGCCCTGCCTTTGCCGTTTTCAAAGACTTTCAATTCATTGATATTGCTTTTATAAAACATCACTCCTTCAATAATATTAAAGTTTCCTGGGTCATAATTTTCAAGTAAAAAAACATTCCCTTTGTGAAATATCCGTAGATTATTATTCTGATCAACCCAGGCCACCATATCATCGCCAACCACAAAATTTTTGGGTGGCAGTTTATCTAAAGTAAAAATTTTATTCTTATAAAAAACCCTGAGTCGGTTGGTTACATCGATGAATCCCACAGTGTTTAATCCGCAAGAATATTTAAGATTAGCATGTGAATTTTCAAGAATTACAGTTGTATCGTGGTACCATACTTTTAGGTAGTTATTACGATCCACGAATGCAATTAAGTTACGCCCTAAAGTAAATCCTGTTTCTGGAGAAATTTCCAAGCTCCTGATTCGGTTGTTATAGAATACACTGAAAAATCCGTAACGGTCATTGAATTGAACCATACTATCATTCATTGTAATTCCCGAACATCCATCGCATAATTTTTTAACATTTCCATTAAAGAACACAAAAGAACTCACACCTGTATTCCACGATACCATTGAGTTACTGCAGTCGTAACTTTTAGGCACGAAACGAGAAACGATGGTGGATTTGCCATTAAAGTAAATTTTAAAATCGTTTACATTGGATACGTAGGCACATACACTAGCTCCAGCTTTGAAACTTTGTGGCTTTTGAATTTCAATATTGCGAATTTGACCATTATCAAAAACATTGAAATGCATATTGTATTGATCCCAATATGGATACAATGGTTGCGCTTTGGCTGCATTGATGGTGAAGATGATTGCAATTAAACTGCACGCAAACAACTTATTTATTTTTACAAACAGTAGCATTTTCATTCCTATTATATTTCAATAGATTGCATGTATGCCGGAATTTCAATATTATGAAATCCTGCGTCTTCAAGATGTTTTTTGAATACTGTTTGAGTTTCTATTTCACCATGAACTAAAAATACTTTTTTAACTGATTTTGAGTTTTGACATTCCAAATAATCAATCATTTCCAGATAATCAGCATGGGCGCTATAACTATCAATGGATTCGACATTGGCGATAACCGGATACATTTCACCGAATATATTGACCTCCCCTTTCCCTTCTTTTAATTCGCTTCCAAGACTTCCTGGCGAGCAGTAGCCGACCATCAAAATCGTATTGTTTTTATTCTTAATGTTATTAGCAATATGGTGTTTTATTCTTCCCGCTTCGGCCATTCCACTTGAAGAAATAATGATACATGGTTCCTTCAAATCATTGAGTTCTTTGCTTCGAACAACATTGCTTATATATTCCAGATTGTCGAATCCGAATGGATCTTCATCCGTTTTCAAATAATTTAAAATATGATCGTTATAACATTCGCGATGCTTGCGCATAATATTGGTAGCATTCACACTTAGGGGGCTATCAACAAATACTTTGATACGGGGCAAGACACCTGCGCTCTCCATTTTATCCAGAGCAAAAACCAACTCTTGAGTTCGATCGACACTAAATGCTGGGATAATTAATTTTCCTTTTTTACGAACGCAAGTATCCTTTACAATTTCGAGTAATCGTTCTTCGGCCCCGGCTTGTTTTTCATGCAATCGGTTGCCATAAGTGCTTTCGCAAATGATATAATCGGCCTGAGGGAATTTTTCTGGGCCACGTAATATTTGGTCATTCGGGCGACCAATATCACCGGTGAAGGTGAGTTTGAATTGCTTCTTCGATTCGGTAATGGTTATGTTCACAGCAGCACTTCCCAGGAGGTGGCCTTGATCGGTAAAGTTGAAACTTATTTCATTGTTGATTGCAAATTCATTTAAGTAATTCACCTGAATCATGAGCTCCAATACACCTTCGGCATCTTCCAAGGTATATAATGGTTCGAGCGGCTGATCGCCTCTTTTAGCCCTACGTTTGTTTACAAACTTCAAATCGCTTTCTTGAATAAAAGCACTATCCCTAAGCATGATTCCGCATAAATCGGCAGTAGCAGGGGTGCAATAAATATTACCTCGAAAACCTTCAGCATATAGTTTTGGGAGTAATCCCGAATGATCGATATGTGCATGAGACAAGATAACACTTTGGATATTGGATGCATCGAATCCGAAAGTCCTATTTCTTTGTTGCCCAACCGCACCCATGCCTTGAAACAAGCCGCAATCGAGCATAACAGTGAAGCCACTTTCGAGTGCTAATAGGTGTTTTGATCCAGTAACTGTTTGTGCTGCCCCAAAAAATTGTATCTTCATAAATAATTAAATTAAATTGGAATTTCAAGGATACGATGATTATCGCAACGATATACCTTTCCGAAAAATTTATTGATTAGGCGGTAATCATGTGTTGCCATGAGAATGGCAGTACCACCTTGGCTGATTTCAATTAGAAGCTTCATGATTTCGTCGCTTACTTCTGGATCGAGATTACCTGTTGGCTCATCGGCAAGGATGATATCTGGGTTATTGAGCAAGGCGCGAGCGATTACAATACGTTGTTGTTCGCCACCTGATAATTCGTGAGGAAACTTATAGTTTTTTGTACTCAAGCGCACCTTTTCCATCACCTCTTCAATTCGATTTTTGATTAAGGTTTTATCTTTCCAGCCAGTAGCTTGAAGAACAAATTCGAGATTATCATAGACACTGCGATCGGTGAGTAATTGAAAGTCTTGAAATACAATTCCGAGTTTTCTGCGCAGAAATGGAATCTGACTTGTTTTTAATTTTCGTAAGTCGTATCCTGCAATACTTGCTTCCCCTTTCTCAAGAGTTACATCGGCATAGAGTACTTTTAAAAGGCTGGATTTTCCGCTTCCGGTTTTTCCAATGATATAAATAAAATCACCTTTATGAATTTCAAGATTCACATCATCTAAAATCAGGTTATTTCCCTGATAAATATCAACATCTTTTAGGCTTATTACGAGTTCGCTATTCATTGCTTATTTGAGTTCGAGAGGGTGCAATTTACCAAAAGGAATTTCATTCAATATTTTTTTTATTAACGAGGTCTGTTCACCAAACCCTGCTTTTAGCAGCGCCTTTTCTGGCCTATCTACTCGGAAGTAGGCCAAAAGGGTGAAATTTTCATCACGAAGTTGAACGTAATCAGGGATATTCACCTTCCCCTTAATTTTGACAATATAATGCACCTGATAATGAAATTTGTTTTATATTTGCTACTCAGGAAAACTCGCGATTAGCTTATATAAATTGCGAGTTCAAATGTATTCAAAGTAATTTCAAAAATATGAAATATTTTACGTCCCGTTCACTAACTATTTTACTCTTCCTTTCAATGGTACTTTTTTCTGTTTCTTGCGCTTTGCAGAAACAACAGAAGTTACTTGAAACCGCGGAGTTTCGCATGGATCAAGAGGTAATGGAAGTAATTGGAGACAGTGTCATTATTGCCTTCCAAGGAACCGTACCACCTAACTCCTTCCCAAAGAAAGGGATCGCCAAAATCGAACCCTATATCAAATATGGCAGTAGCGAATTGCCTTTAAAGATTTTAACTTTGCAAGGAGAAAGCGCAAAGGGGCATAATCAAGTTATTAATTTCAAAGAAGGAGGAACCTTTGCTTACATAACCAAAGTTCCATATTCACCTGAAATGAAGTTGTCCAATTTGAAACTCAATTCAACGATACGAATTAAATATCCTGACGCTGTTCAAGATCGTTGTTTAGAGATGGCTATTAACAAGCAACTTGCCAAAGGTACCATTACTACAACCCTTACGCAGAGAGACAAAGACGATATCATTATCAGTAATGAGAAGTTTGATCCTGCTACTATTGATCCAAATACATATTTCGCATCCGATAAATTTTCATCAGAAAAGAAAGTAATTAAGTCGGCCAATGATGTACCTGGACGTGTTGATGAGAATGGCAAGCCAACAATTTCAACTGCGGTTTCTGGAATTATGAGCGGTGATAAGGTGGTTCCGCAAAAGTCAACCGACAATCCGAATGGATACTATGAAAATAATAATAACACCCTAGATACCACCTTAGATCCATCGGTTGCAGCAAAACAAACTGCCAATATTACCAAGCCAACTGGAACCTCTCAAAATGGCTATTCAACATTAGGAAACAAATACAAGGTAGGTTCAAAATTCATGTCGGGCACAACCAATACAGGAACGAAGTCAACCAAAGCAATCAATACAGAAGCTAAATACGATCCATCCAAAGCAAAGAATATCAACTATTTTGGGACGAATGATATTGGACCTCGCCAGGTGAATAAATCGGCTATTGTTTATTATGTTGTCGATTCATGGAATTACCGTGA
The DNA here is from genome assembly GCA_903910445.1 of uncultured Bacteroidota bacterium. Classification (GTDB taxonomy): domain Bacteria; phylum Bacteroidota; class Bacteroidia; order UKL13-3; family UKL13-3; genus CAINMV01. The sequence continues at coordinate 66,818 of CAIVZR010000004.1, read as the reverse complement.
TGGCTTTGATAAAAACAATCCGGAACTACAAGAGCTCACTAAATTTGCAGCCAATCCGAAATACACTTTGAATGGGATATTGATTCACTCCTATGCATCACCTGAAGGTTCATACGGACGGAATTTAAACTTGGCTGATGAACGTACCAATGCAACATACAAGCAAATCAAGGAACAATTTAAAGCAGCTGGAGTAGATAAAATTTATGATGATGAATTCTATTTGCGCACTTCTACTTTCGAAGATTGGGAAGGATGGAAACGAGGTGTTATGACCAGTACTCTTCCTGATAAAGATGCCATATTAGCTATCATCAGTGGCAATTTAACAGATGAGCAAAAAGAATTAAAAATCAAGAACGAACATGCCGCATCTTACAAGATAATGAAGGAAGATATTCTTCCAAGACTTCGTCGTTCGGTTGTGGCTGTTAATGCAGTTGTTCCCAATCGTTCACCAGAAGAGATCGTGGAAACAGCCCGCACCAATATCAAGGACTTAAACGAAAATGAGTTATTGTATTTTGCAATGTCCACTACTGATGAGAAAGAGCGTGAAAAAGCTTACAGGGCGTTCATTTCAAACAATCCAAATGATTGGAGAGGATATAATAATTTGGCGGCGATTCTCATTCGTCAGGGCTTTGCGGAAGAAGCGATTACGAATTTAGAAAATGCAGATCGTCTTTCACCAAATAACGGATTCATTTATAATAACCTTGGCGTGGCATACAAGGATATGAAGGATTATGACAAATCGGAAATGTATTATAACAAGGCTAAAACCTTTGGAATCACTGAGAATAATAATATGGGGAATCTTTATGGCCGACGTGGATTATACAAGGAAGCTCTAAATTTTTATGGCGTCAATACCAATTCGTATAATGCAGGATTAGCCTATAATATGTTAGGTAATTTCAATTCAGCCAATGCCAGTCTTGATGCTCAAGACAACGAAGACAAGGATGCTACAAGCTACTATCTTAAAGCAATTATCGGCGCACGTGCAGGAAATTCTGACGCCTTATCAACAAACCTTAGAATGGCTATTGAGAAGGATGGACGATTTAGAGAAGAAGCGAAAACAGATTTAGAGTTTCGCAACTATTGGAAATCACCTGAATTCGAAGCTGCCATACGCTAAGAATTAAATCATAAATTTACGCCCTTCTGAGGTTCTCAGAAGGGCTTTTTTATATGCGGAAATACGTTATTTTTTACTTCTTTGTTTTTACCTGCGGATTGCTTTACCTTACATTACACAGTGTTGTTACTCTAGATGAAGTAATGTTACTCGATCCGTGCTTAAACTTCATAAGTGGGCATTACAGCTCGAAAATATGGTATGCCCCTGGATCTGAGTTGGTCTTCATGAGTTACTTGCCCGCTAACTTCCTGTTTCGAATTTTATTTCTTTATGTATTGCCTCATCAGTTATTTTTTTTCCACCTCCCTTATATTTTGCTTTTTATTGGGTCGTGTATTTTGCTCCATTCTATTATTCAAAAAAAATATCGCCAACCATTATTGAGTATTCTTACTGCGATCTTTTTTATTAATGATAAAGGACTTTGGGATGCCAGTCTTTCGGGCAGGACAGAGATAATTCAAGTATTTTTAATTCTGAGTTATTTTTATTTTGAGCTTGAAAATGCGGGAGTCATTACACCCGTTATTAAGGGATTCATTATTGGCTTATTACTATTGACCCATCCACCTGCATGGATCGTTGCGGCCGTATTTATATGGTATGCCATTGATTTGAAAAACCCAAGAAGAACCATGCTTACATGGTTTCCTGCTTTTGTAATAATTCTATTGTTCTTAATGAGCATTCAATTTAATTTAAAAGAATTTGCTGAGCAGTTATTTTTAGAGGGGAGTTTGTCATCCCCTACTCATTCATTTGGGTATCGATTAATACATAGCTGGGAAAGATTTCTTCCATACCCCTATTTGATGCAACCTTGGGTACTGTTGATCATCATGGCCTGTGTTTATTTCTGGCTGAATATTAAAATTGTCAAATCCAATTGGGAGCAAAGGATAGGGATTGTATTTTTTAGCTATCTGATTTTTTTATTACTCATTTCCGAAAACTACTCAAGGTACAACCCTCCCCTACTGGTTTGCGCTTATATGTTCCTCCCTTTTATTGTAAACTTTATACAAGTAAAATTAAAACGAAGCATCCCGATATATCTTTATCTAATCGTAATTATAATCATTTCAATACCCTTTGTGCTAAGAGTTTCAAGAGCTTACTCCAATAAAGAATCGAACGACGCTAGGCCGGTGGTGATGCAATTTTTTCAGGCAATACATCATCAATCGAATGAAAGCATCTTAATCATTGGAGAGCCCATAGGGTATTTTGTTGCCAAGGCAGCACCAGGCATCGATTATACTACCCCTTTCACCACACATAAATTCATGGATCATGAATACGATAGGCTAATTTTACTTAGCTATCAAGAGTATACATCAAATGAGTATCACTTGATTTCAAAAATTGAGATATTAAACACTGAGAGTGGCACGTATCAGGGATTAAAATGTTATGAACGAATTAATACTTCCGTTTCAGCACCGGATAAATAAATACGCCTGCAATGATGATGCCTGCACCGATATAAAATTGCAAGTTCATTACTTCCGATTTTGAGAATATAATAAACGCCAAAACAATTCCATAAATAGGCTCTAGATTATTAACCAATACCATAGTAAACGGATTGATATGCTTTCCAATTTTAGTGGCTTCAATAAAAGGGAATACCGTACATACAATACTCAGAACCAAAAGCCAAAAGATATCGATAGGAGTTTTAAGTAATAACCAGGGTTGCTGGCCAAGCAGGAGTGAAATTATAGAAAGGCATAAAAAAGCCCCAACAAATTCGAAAAAGGTGATGCTATAGGCGTGATGACGACGAGCAAACTTGACATTGATATTTACAAAAATTGCCGCAGTAAAAGCTGCCGCCATGCCATAATAAATTCCTTCCATTTGCACATCATTCTTATAGGCTATAATAAACAAGCCAATCAGTGTACTCAACCCTAGCAAGATTTCAATTAATGAAATTTTTCGTTTAAAAAAGAGTGGTTCGAGCAGTGCTGTAAATAAAGTCATGGTGGCAAACCCACACATGGCTGTATTGATATTCGACACTTTGATTGATTGATAAAATGTGGCCCAATGCAAACCCACAACAAAGCCAGTAAGAATCATTAAAATCAATATATTGGTTGGCATTTCCAGTGTAAACTTTTTATACATGAAATAACCAATCAATACGATGGTCGACATTAATAATCGCCACCATACCAAAGGCAACGCATCGATGCTTATTAATTTACCTAAGATGGGTGTAAATCCATAAATGATAACCAATACATGAAGCATAGCGTATGGCGAAAGGCCTTTCGCTTCTTGATTGGAATTATTTTGGGGCATATTTATAAATTACAAATGCAATGATAGTATAAATAATATTGGGAGACCATACTGCAATCAATGGATTAAGATCGCTATAGGTGGCAAAGGTATTGGCCACTTGCATAATTAAGATATAGGTGAATGCCAGAGCAATGCCCAAAAACAGGTGCATTCCGATGCCACCTCTAATTTTACGAGAAGCAATACTTACACCAATAAAAGTAAGAATTATTCCGGCAAATGGGAGTGCTTTTCGCTTGTATAATTCAACATAGTATTCTTTTATATTTCCAACACCCCGTTGCTTTTGAAGTGCAATAAAATCATGCAGCTCGGGGTCGGTCATGGTTGTGATATCAGTACTTTTATCATCAAAGTCTTCGGGTTTATAGTTCATCACTACAATTCTTTCATGTTCCGTAGAAAGCAACTGTTCACCATCTTTAAAATCACGAATCACCAAATGTTCCAATTTCCAGTTTTTGGCGGTATCATTCCAAATAATTCTATCCGCTTCCGTTTTTTGTATAAGTCGGGAATTCTCAAATTTTTCGAGTGTGAATTTGTATCCAATTTTATCCTCTGCATTGAAATTTTGGATATATATAAACTGCCCTTGAAAAATTTGTTGATGCACATTATGGCTCCAACCATTGTGCTTATTATTAATGTATTCCACCATAAATTTAAATCGCTTTTTATTCGATTTAGGCAATACATAACTACTAAGCAGAAATGACAATATTGCAATTACAGTCGCCACCAAAATATAGGGCCGGATAATTCTATTAAAGCTTACACCCCCTGCCAATGCCGCAACGAACTCGGTTTTCGATGCCATATTGGAGGTGAAGAAGATTACTGTAATGAATACAAATAAGGCGCTGAAAGTATTCACCAACCAGGGAATAAAATTCAAGTAATATTCAAAAAAGATTTTTGAAACAGGGATATTCTTACCTAAAAAATCATCAATCTTCTCGGAGATATCAAACACAATACAGATTACTATAAGAATCAGTAAAATGAAGATAAAGGTTAATACAAACTTTCGGATTATATACCAGTCAAACTTCGTTATCAGCACTTGAAATAATTTGTATTTAGAGGTAATTAAAGGTTCTACAATACCGAGTATTAATCAATCGATTAATAAGCCGGTATTGCGGTAACCCCTTCCTTACGCGATTGATCAACATCAATCATGTAACAATGTTTTGTAGGGTCGCCGAAATATTCTTTATAATCTTTGGCTTCTTGGGCACCAACTAATAATGCTGCAAGAAAAGATTTTTTAGCAAAATCATAATCTCTTTTCGCATCATCGCTTAGCATGGCATTGAAAGCATCTAATAAACGATCTGAAATTTTTGATTCATCAACAGTTTTGCTTCCAATCATCGTTGTTTCAAGGAAGAATAAATTGCTCTCACGATCTTGAATTTGTTCGCCTTTGCTATTCACACGGGGGCGATCATAGAAACCTAGGAAGCAATGTCCTGGAATCAAAACCATCACTGGTTCAATTCCCATTTTATAAAGGATAGATGCAAATAAGGCAGTGCCATCTACACAATTGGCTTGATTTGACTTCCAAGCATCATTGGTGAAACGAATGTATTGACTGAATACTTTAGCATTGGCATTGCTGCCTGTGATATTGCTATAGCTTACTCCACGCTGTTGTAATGCCGCCCATACTGCAAATACTTGTTTGAAAACCTCTTCGGTACATTTTGAAGTATTATCATCACTATAAGTTAAGTAGCCCGTCATTTGATTGATGATATTGGTTTTTCTAACCAATGGCAAAATCTCATCTTGAAGTAATGGATTGTTTTCATTTACATACGCAGCACACATCCAGTCGGTCATATTAATTACTGTAGGGCTTGTACGATGGATATATCCTAATAGACATTCGTTAATTCCTTTTATGGGAGTTACTTTAGGTTTTTCGCCGATATCCTTTCCATTAATCGATAATTTAAAAGTTACAGTAACAATTTTATTTTGTTTAATTTTCAATAATTCATCATACTTGTATTTAATAATTGGAAAAATCTCATACTCTTTCACCTCTTTCAAATCTTCCTCATATACTGTTGTATTCATTATTTCGGGGGCATCGATGGTGAGCTTAATATGTGCATTGGCGGTAGCGGGAGTCACTTTAATTCCCATTTGACCATTCTTATCACCTTTATAATCATCCTTATCTTGAGTACGATTAGGCATTAAAGATGCCGCATAAATATACGATGTATAGATATTTCCTTCCATTTCAATAAGAGGTTCCCAAGTAGTGCTCGCATTGTTTTGATTAACGCCTGAAACCTTAGCTGGAGCAGTATTTGAACTCACGCCTTTTGGAGTAGTACTTTCGGCACCTCTCATCTTAGGCTCTGTTTGTGAATTTCCTAAAACGAAAGAAAATAAGAAAATAAAAAGGAATAGATTCTTCATGTTGATTTTGGTTTTGATTAGATGTGCAACAAAAATAGGAAAATTTGGTGCCTTAGAACTTTATTTTTTACAAATATTGTTATTCTAAATCTAAATACAAAATTAGTAATTCATTCAGCATTTCGTTAAAATCCATAAAAAAAGCCAGAGAATGGCAATTCTCAGGCTTTCACACGAAGAAAAACTTAATCTACTCTTTTATGAATTTTACTAAGCTTGTATTTTGGCCTACTGAAATAGTCATGAAATACATTCCTTGACTCAGTTTGGCGGTATTGATCATTAATTTATCACCTGTAATATTTTCATTCAATGACATTACTTTTTTACCATCGTACGAAAGAATTTCAATCTTAACAGATTCGTCAGTCGCAATTGATTTAAAATTCAATTCAGCAGTTTCACGAACCAAATTAGAGGTAAGAGTAATTGCCGAATTGTTTTGTTCAACAGCAATTCCAGCAATCTTAGGAGCTACCACTTTGATGGTATAGCTACCATTGGTTTTATGAAATCCACCTAAGGTATCGATGAAAATTGCTTTTAAGAGCGAATCGCCACAGGTTCTATTTGCATTGGTAACATCAAGATAAATATATTTAGTACCCGCCGATGTATAGGTATGCGTAGGGTATCTTCCTGTTGAGGTAGAGCCATCGCCCCATGACCAGAAATAAACACCGGAATCGGGTGGAGTAAGGGCTGGAAAAAATGTGCTGTTGTTAACAATAACGGCATTAAATGAAGTCGAAGCGGTAGTATCAAGATAAAAGCTTGCATGACAAGCAATTTGGGCTGATACGGATTTGGAAAGTAATAGTGCTAAGAAGAAAAGGGCGGTGATGTAAAACTTTTTCATTAAGGGGTGATTTTATGATAATTTTTAGTGCCTACTCTGTTTTTTCGGTTTTCGGCATTCCCGGTTGTCTAATGCTTATACAATTGATGTATTTAAAACGTTGGTGAGTTATTAATCAATTTAGGAAATAAAGCAATTTATTGGGATAACTACTAAAATTGGCAAATAGTACTCCTTAATTTAATCTTTGACTCTGTTGTTTCAAATTAGTTGCATCAGTTATCCAAAGTTCTATTCATATCTTTGCCCAACGTGAAAAACCTGGTTTCTAAATTCATTATAAGATGGGTGCTTCGACATAAGAAGCATTTACACGATCGAGGCACTGAATATAGTAGGTATGAAATTGCCTTAGGTTTTAAGGAGCTCCAGATAATGATTTCCTCTTTATTAAGAGATGGCGTATTAATCATCATCGGTATTATATGTGCGGCATTTGGATTAGAGAGTTTCTTATTACCCAATAATTTTATTGATGGAGGTGCCACTGGCATTGCCCTGCTTGTTTCTGAAGTAAATCAGATTCCGTTATCTTATGTATTGATTATAGTAAATATTCCATTTATCATTATTGGTTACACTATCATTGGAAAGGAGTTTACTATTAAGGCAGCCTTGGCTATTACGGGCTTGGCTATTGTTCTTGCAACAGTGCATTTCCCACAGGTCACTCACGACAATACCTTGGTATCCGTGTTTGGTGGCTTCTTTTTAGGAATGGGAATTGGACTTGCCGTAAGAGGCGGGGCGGTATTGGATGGCACGGAGATATTGGCGATTCGACTTAGTAGAAAATTCAGCACTACCATTGGAGATATTATCATTGTTTTTAATATTTTGGTATTTGCCATTGCCACCCGGTATTTAACCATGGATAGTGTATTGTATTCGATGGTAACTTATTTATCGGCATCAAAAACTTTAGAGTTCGTTATTGAAGGTATTGAAGAATACACCGGTGTAACAATTATTTCCGCACATAGCGAAGAAATTAGAGCAGCAATTATCGAAAAGGTAGGAAGAGGAGTAACTGTATATAACGGAAAGCGGGGTTATGGGAAGCATGGCCCCACAAACGATGTAGACATTATATTTACAGTTATCACCCGATTAGAAATTAGTAAATTAACGGCAGAGATAGAAAAGATAGACCCACATGCCTTTGTAGTGATGAATAGTATAAAGGATACGAAGGGTGGAATGATTAAAAAGCGCCGTCACAAAAACTAATTGCACGAAATCGAACTGCCATTCATCATTTAATCTAAAGTTGATATCAATCTAATATCGAAGGTGGTGATAGCGTATCAATCTCATCTGGAAATTCCACCTGTGTATTAGGGGCTTTCCAGAGCACCAACAAATCAAAAATCCCCACATTTAACAAGAAGAGTGCTAGTTCAAAGAGGATGATATCGATTGGGAGTGGGCCTAATTTAATTCCTATTATTTGGGTATCGCTAAACCAAAATGTACCCGTAGCTGTAAGCAGAATATAGGCAAGAAATATTGGTAGTTGAGCGGTAGCGAAGGCCATATAAAAGCGAGCCATCGATTTTGGTTTCCCAACCCAGCTGCGATAACCTAGAAAGAATGCACATAACAAGGCACCCATTGCGGTAATCAAATCCTTTCTAAAAATTATAATGCCCGCCAGGAAACCCAGTAATAGCATTGTGGTAATTATTTTATGGAAATGGATAAAGAATTCCCGTTTAAGTATTCGGATGTTTAGAGAATAGATGAATAAGTTAAAGAATGAGATGGAGGCATATAATCCGTAAGTTTCAAGAGGTATTCCTATCCATTGTACACCGCTAGTTTTATCTGAATTTAAGCCCCAGATACCCCATGAAATAAAGAAGAATTCGATAAGAGCAAAAAAAACAACAGGAATAATGATAGCAGGAATTGCAAAAAGAAAATCCTTATAAAATGGATTTTTTCCAATAAAGGAAAGCCCAAGCGGAATGAGGGTAAATAAGGATATGATAATGATGATATACATTGTTCAACTACAATTCCAAATACTAGGTTTAAAGCTAAATGATTTCTTTAAGAGTATCGCCAAAATTCGTATTCAAACCTACGAAAGAAAAATTCTTTTTTAGTAAAAAAAATATCCGGTATGGAAGCCACACCGGATATTTTATATTTATAAGATAGACTAGCGTTTGAATCCGCCTCCACCGTTGCCACCGCGATTTCCACCAGCACCGCTTCCGCCTCTTCTATCGCCACCAGCACCGCTTCCGCCTCTTCTGTCGCCACCACCGCTTCTACGATCAGGGCGTTCTCTACGGTCATCGCTTCTTTCGCGACCACGGAAACCACCTGAAGCGTTTCCACCTTCGTTGCGAGCTTCCATTCCTACATTTGGAGAAAGGTCACGTTTACCGTAGATTTCACCGCGGCATAACCAAACCTTCACACCCAATTTACCGTATACTGTTAATGCTTCGCTTAAAGCGTAATCAACATCAGCACGTAAAGTATGTAATGGAGTTCTTCCTTCTTTATATTGTTCAGAGCGAGCCATTTCAGCTCCACCGATACGACCTGAAACGCGGATCTTGATTCCTTCAGCACCTGCACGCATAGAAGCAGCAATTGCTGATTTCACGGCACGACGGAAAGAGATACGAGCTTCTAATTGAGAGGCCACATTATCGGCTACCAATTTAGCATCCAAATCAGGTTTCTTAACTTCGTAGATATTGATTTGAACTTCCTTCTTGGTAAGTTGTTTTAATTCTTCTTTGATTTTATCAACTTCCTGACCACCCTTTCCGATAACGATTCCCGGACGAGCAGTATGGATAGTGATGGTGATGCGCTTCAATGTACGTTCGATTACTGAACGAGCGATGCCACCTTTCGGTACGCGCACCAGTAGATATTTACGAATTTTTTCGTCTTCAACGATTTTGTCGGCGTAATTATTACCACCGTACCAGTTGCTGTCCCATCCGCGGATGATACCTAAGCGTAAACCAATTGGATTAACTTTTTGACCCATGATGTATTATTTTGTATCTACTACTATTGTTATATGATTTGTACGTTTGCGAATTCTGTAACCTCTTCCTTGTGGAGCAGGCAACATACGCTTTTCCATTGCGGCTGCGTTAACAAAAACTGTTTTCACTACTAGAGAATCAATTTGGTTACGGTCGGCTGGATTTTTTACTTCCCAATTTGCAATCGCTGATTTCAAAAGCTTGTACATAAATGGGGCATATCCTTTTTTAGGGCTATACTTCAAGATGCTTAAGGCTGTATCAACCTTAATGCCTCTAATGTTATCGGCCACCAGGCGCATTTTTCGAGCGCTATTGGGGCAATTATTTAAACGTGCTACGGCTTCCATGGGTTATCTTTAAATGGAGTTTAGTTATTAATTACCTTTTTTATCAGGGTGACCTTTGAATGTGCGGGTAGGTGCAAATTCACCTAATTTATGTCCCACCATGTTTTCTGTTACATACACAGGAATAAATTTATTTCCATTATGTACAGCGAATGTTTGTCCTACGAAATCTGGAATAATCAAACTACGACGGCTCCAAGTTTTGATAGCAGTCTTCTTTTTGGTTTCCAAATTTTTCTCCACCTTTTCCATTAAGTGGTAATCGATGAAAGGTCCTTTTTTTAGTGATCTAGGCATGTTATTTAAATTTGTTTATTTGTCTCGGTTGAACCGAGACCATTTTAACTATCCACTTACGTGGCGATTATATTATTTCTTTCTACGTTCTACAATTACTCTGTTTGAAGCCTTTTTAGGGTAACGAGTTTTCAATCCTTTAGATTTCAATCCCTTACGTGAACGTGGGTGACCTCCTGAAGCTCTTCCTTCACCACCTCCCATTGGGTGATCCACTGGATTCATGGCAACCCCTCTCACGCGAGGACGGCGACCTTTCCAACGATTTGCACCTGCTTTACCTTTACGTTCCAATTGATGGTCACCGTTACTTACCGTACCGATGGTTGCCATACAAGTGATTAAGATATTACGAGTTTCACCTGAAGGCAATTTGATGGTAGCGTATTTACCGTCGCGGGCAGCCAATTGTGCACTTGCACCAGCGCTACGAACGATTTTCGCACCTTGTCCAGGGTTTAATTCGATATTATGAATGATTGATCCTAAAGGAATTTCACTAAGAAGCATGGCATTACCAACTTCTGGAGAGATACCAGTACCGCTCATTACTTTATGATCAACTTTCAAACCTTGAGGAGCTAAGATATAACGTTTTTCTCCATCAGCATAAACCAAGAGGGCGATGAAACCAGTACGGTTTGGATCGTACTCTACCGATTTAACAACAGCTGGAATGCCGTGTTTATCGCGTTTGAAGTCGATGATACGATATAGTTGCTTGTGACCACCACCGATATAGCGCATGGTCATTTTACCTGTTTGGTTACGTCCGCCTGATTTGCGAACTGGCATTAACAACGTTTTCTCAGGTACGTTGGTTGTAATTTCAACGTATGAGTTTTTTATTTTATGGCGAGTACCCGCTGTAGTGGGTTTTAATTTAATTACCGGCATGGCTTAACTTTTTTAATTTAGTTTAGAACTTTAAACGTTTTCGAAGAATTGAATGGTTTGTCCTGCTCTCAAGGTAATGATAGCTTTTTTATACGATTCCTTTCTTCCGATGCTCAACCCTTTGGTCGTATTCTTCACTACTTTCTTACCGGCGTAGCGCATAGTGCTAACACCTACTACATTAACGCCATACATTTTTTCGATGGCTTTTTTAATAGCTGGCTTGTCGGCATTTACATCCACCCTAAAACTAAATTGTGCAAGCTTTTCGCTTTTGGCGGTAGCTTTTTCTGTAATAACAGGCTTTCTTAAAATACTCATGGTTGAAATTTATTTTAGCTTACAGTTAAAATATAACCTTAATGCGATTAAATAATTCTAAATTTTGTGCTTGAAAAATAAGGATAACGAAAAATTACTTTGCCAATACTTCAGTAAGAGCTTTCAATGCGCTTTCAGTTACTACTAACTTCTGAGCATTAAGGATGGCGTAAGTGTTTACATCATTAGCCAAAAGTACTTGATTTCTCTGTACGTTGCGACTGCTGAGATAAATATTTTCGTTGTGAGCGCCCAATAACACGAGGTTTTTGTTATCCGTGATGTTCAATCCTTTTAAGATACTTAGATACTGTTTAGTACCTACGGTATCGATATTGAAATCTTCGATAACTAAAATGTTATTTTCTTTCGCTTTATAAGATAAAGCTGATTTACGGGCTAATTGCTTGGTTTTGTGATTTACTTTGAAAAAGTAATCGCGGGGAACCGGACCGAAAACTCTACCACCACCTCGAACTAAAGGTGATTTCAAGCTACCTCTACGGGCGCCACCTGTACCTTTTTGTTTCATCAACTTTTTGGTAGTGCGGTGAATTTCGTTCTTCGTCTTGGCCTTGTGGGTACCTTGACGCTGGTTTGCTAAATATTGTTTTACATCTAACCAAATAACGTGATCGTTAGGTTCGATAGCGAATACTGCATCGTTCAAGGCTGCTTTGCGGCCTGTATCGTTTCCGGTGATGCTTAAAATTCCAAGTTCCATGTGTGTTTACGGTTTTGCAGATTGTGAAAAATCTATACTTTCCAAAAAATGGAGTGCAAAGGTAACATTATTTTCGATAACCAAAAACGTTTTACAAAGATTTTTTAATGAACTATCAAATGTTCTTTATTATAAAGGCTTTGATATCCATGTAGATTTTTTACATTAGCTGGAATTTAGTTTGAACACAACCTTATATCCCTTCCTATTTGGAGGATTTCAATCGACTTAATTGGCATAATGGCTTCGCATTGAAGTGAATGCAATTTATTCCTTTATAACATATAAGGAATTATGATTGGTAATAAATAATAATGAAACACTTACAGGATGAGCATTTCTGAGAGGGTTCGAACAAAAATAAAAAAACATTCATCTATTTGTCAAATTTTCCACTCCCCCCTTTTTGTATTTGAAAATTAGATTATATTGCAACCCTAAATCAAAAATCTCTTATTTCACACATGAAAAAGTTTCTACTTACACTTCTCGCTGCCATAGCAGTTCAATTTGCTGTTGCTCAGAATTACGCCATTATTTCTAGTGTCGGAACAACTTCCGAATACAACTGGAATCAATCAGGATCTTCATTATTGCTTCCTGCAACTTCTGGTGGTTCTGCTAATGATGTTTACTCCTCAAATCAAACGCTTCCATTTGCGTGGAGCCTTTATGGCAATCCGGTTACTCAATATAAAGTGAGTGATAACGGTTTCATTACTTTTGATGTAAACGAAACAAGCAATCCATCAGCAAATGTTGGTTTGCCAACCACTACAGGACCTAAAAATGCAATCTTCGCATTTTGGGATAATTTAGAATTAAAGCCACTATCAACATACCCATATGGTGCTGTGTCATTTAATTATGGAACTGCTCCAAATCGTGTACATGTAGTACAATGGAGACTTTCACAAGTTGAAGGTTCTGCTACTACACAAGCTATCTATTTCGCAATTAGAATATACGAAGCTGGTGATTTTGATGTTGTAATTAACTACGGATTTGCTGCCTTTTCATCAACTATTGGGGTAAATAACGCCACTGGAACTGTTGGTGCACAAGTTGCAGGAAGCCCAGCATACACATTGAATCAAGGTAATTATGATGCAAGCTTATCTAATGTTTACAAATTTGCTTATTTAACACAAGCTCGTGACATTACAATTTTGTCTCATACAATTCCTGCTGTTCAAGTTAAAACTACACCGGTTGCAATTGCTGGTAAACTTTTGAATTTAGGTACTACTGCTGTTACTTCTTTAACTTTGAATTATCAAGTTGACGGAGGCGCTGTTAAATCTGATCCAAAAACAGGATTAAGCCTTGCTAGTGGAGCGTCATATAATTTCACTCACGCAACAGCATATTCCGGTGGAACTCCAGGTATTGTTCACACAATTAAAATATGGGCTGACAATATCAATGGTTCAACTGATATGAAGAATTCAAACGATACTATCGTTGCTAAAGTGTTCTTAAATAACGGTACACCTGCAGTTAAGTATGTATTATTGGAAGAAGCTACTGGTGGATGGTGTGGATATTGCCCTGATGGTCACTTAAAAATGCGTGATTTATTAGCCGCTAATACAAAATTAATTGGTGTAACGCATCACAATGCTGATGGAATGATAAATACTGAAAGTGATTTAGTTAATTCAACTTTTGCAGCTGGATATCCTAGTGGTTATATCAACCGTGTACCGGTTGGTGGAGCTGTAGGCTTAAATCGCAGTATCTGGGGTTCAACAGTTACAACTGAATTAGCTAACGCTTCTCCTGTTAATGTTACAATCACTAACAAATCATATAATGCTACAACCAAAGTAATTACCTTTACAGTAAACGCAAACTTTGTGGATTATGCAGCAGGCGATTTACGTATTGGTGCTATGGTAATTGAAGATAATGTACGTGGTAACGATGTTCACAATACTTGGACTCAACATAATTATTATTCTCCAACTGGTGGAGCTGCTGGTGGTGCATCACATGAATTGTATAATGAACCAGAATGGATGGTTGGTTATTTACACCGTCACGTTGTAAGAGCAATCCCTTCAGGTGCTTTTGGTACTGCTGGTATAATCCCTGCTGTTGTTGCTCCTGCTGGATCTTACTCTAAAACTTACACATGGACTGTTCCTAATGCTACTAAGGTTACTTACACCGTAACTCCACAAACCACTAATGCATTATGGTCAACTGTAAACGGTTGGGGAATGAACAAATTAAATGATATGGCTTTATTAGGTTTTGTTGCTTATTATGATGCTGATATCAACAAAAGACAAATCCTTAATAGTTCAGAAGTTTCTTTATGGTCAACTGGTATGGATACTAAGGTAATCGACATGAACACGATTAGTGCTGATGTTTATCCTAACCCAAGCAATGGAGAAACTAAAGTTCAATTTACTTTAACTCAAACTTCTGATGTTACAGTGAAAATTGTAAATGCTTTAGGTCAAGAAATTAAATCATTCAACGAAAATGGGTTGGAAGAAGGTAATCACGAAGTAAACTTCAATGTAAGCGAATTGCCTACTGGTGTTTATTTTGCAATCGTGAGTGGAAACAACTTCACTCAAGCATCTGCTAAATTTGTAGTTACTAAATAATTATAGACATTCTTAAAAACGGCCTTGGAACAATGTTCCAAGGCCGTTTTCTTTTGTGATGGCTTTTTTATATTCATGATTTATCCTATTATCAGGGTATTATTGTTTCCCTATTTTATAGTTCCAAAATTTGTTTTAAACTAATATCTTTGCAAGGAATGAAGGAATATTTAAAGTTCTTAATAACCCGACAATTTTTAAAACATTTTTTTCTGGCCATCGGCGCTGTGATTGCCATTTTATTTCTTGGCATTTTATTGCTTGGGCCATATACCCATCATGGTATCGCCATTACCGTTCCTGATTTTAGAGGTAAAACAATCGATGAAATATTAAAAACATTAGAAGAGTCGAATCTAAAATATAAAGTACGCGATACTGTATTTTTCGACAATAAACGCAAGGGAAGTATACTCGAACAAGACCCATTGCCAGAGAGCCATGTGAAGGAAGGACGAGTAATTTACCTAACCATCAATGCAGATAATCCCCCAAATGTTAAGTTTCCAGAGGGTATTGAGGGGTCGTTGCGGAATGCACAAAATCAACTTGAAAACAGGGGCTTGAATTCGGTTGTAATTCCTATAGCAGGTCAGCATAATGATTATGTAGTGCAAGCCAAATACAATGGAAATATAATGAAGCCGGGCGATTTATTGCCCAAAGGAAGTACTGTAGAATTGTTTGTAGAGCGAGGCAATGGAGGTAATTCAATTGCAATCCCCGATTTTGTTGGCAAAACAATGCAAGAGGTGCTACAGATGGTAAAAGATCAGGAGCTATCGCCTCCCATTGTGAGCCCGCTAAATTTAGAGAACGACCCGAATGCCATTGTTGAAAGGCAGAAGCCGGAACCCGATAGCACGGGAATGGTAACGATGTATCAAACAGATCCCATCTATATTTATTTAAAACTCAAAGAGAACTAGTATACTACAATAAAACGCTGAATGCGCCGTTAGACTAGCGAACATGCCTTCATCTCAACATGAAATTACGAAACCTAATATTTTTACTCGTTAGCTTGGTTGCTTCTAACCTTGTTGCACAGCAGCAAATTTTACCTATAAAATCAAATGCTGCACTAAAACAATTTTTATTGCAGCATCCGAATATTGACCGAAGCTATGGATTAAAATCGGTTCTGAGCAAAACTAATGCAGCATTGGATTCCCTGCCCTTCTTCGACGATTTTACATCGAGTAATATAGTGACTGATACATTAAAATGGATGGACCATAATGTATTCATTAATAATGGATTTGCCATCAATCCTCCAAGTTATAATGTTGCTACTTTTGATGGTTTAGATAAAGATGGAAATGCCTACAACCTAAGCACCGGCAGTGGTTACGGCCCGGCCGATACCTTGACTTCCGTGCCACGCGATTTCAGAGTTTATTCTACCAAATCGGGTATTCATTTGAGTTTCTTTTATCAAATGTGTGGATATGGAACTTTGCCACTTTCAGGTGACTCTTTGCTCTTGCAATTTTTAACTGCAGGAGGCAAATGGAATACGGTATGGTCGAAAGCTGGAGGCAAAGCAGAGACAATGTTTACACAGATTGTTATTCCGGTAAAGGATACCATTTATATTCATGGGGCATTTCAATTTCGCTTTGTAAATTTTGCCAATCTGAGCGGCAATTTGAATCATTGGAATGTAGATTATATTTATATGCATAGAGGGCGTAGCTTGACAGATACATTGTATACCGATGTCGCCATCATGACCATGCCCACTCCTATTTTGAAACGTTATTACAGCATGCCGTGGAATCAATATAAGTCTAACACGATACTTGAAAGCAGCGCCAGTACGTCGTTCTATGTTCGCAACCTAAAAAACACCAATGTTCAGGTGCCTTCAAAGTATTTTACCTTCAATAAGCAATATTCCAATTTACTTACCAATCAGTTATTTACCTTAGGTTCATTAACCTATCAAATACCTCAAAAGATTACTTATTCGTTTAATACTCGCATTGATACCCTTACTACAAAACGTGATTCTGTAGTGGTACGCAGCCTGTATACTGCTAGTGAAAATAGTGATGTACGAAGAACGAACGATAGTGTTTACAAGGATCAACTCTTTGCCAATTACTATGCTTATGATGACGGAACAGCAGAAGCAGGATATGGAATTGCCTTTGGTTCAGGGAAGGTAGCCTTGGGCTTTGAAACAAATACTGAAGATACTTTAAGAGCCGTTGATATTTATTTCAACCAATCGCTGGCCACCAATTCGGGCATCAATTTTTCGATGACTGTTTGGAGCACGCTAGGCATTAATGGGCAACAAGAAAAGAAGCTACATTACCAAACCGTATTAGTTCCGGATCATAAATACAGCTATAGAGATGCCATGGGAGGCTTTACTCGCTTTGAATTGGATACACCAAGGTTTCTTCCAAAGGGCAAATTTTATATTGGCTGGGTACAAAACAGTACCTATATGCTTAATATTGGTTTTGATATGAATTATCCTGATAATTTTGGAACGGCATTCAATCCGGAACTTTATTATATGACCACTGGAAGCTGGCAGGTGAGTGGATTCCCTGGAACGCTAATGATGCGCCCAGTAGTAGGCCTAACAAAACCTGTAGGAATTCAAAAACCAAATACTTCAAAAGCCAATACCCTTCGAGTTTACCCCAATCCAGCGCATACCCTGCTTTATATTGAGCTTCCTACCAATTCAGAAAATCACTTAACTGTAATGAATATGCAAGGAAAATTGGTGATCGATCAAATGCTTGATGGCAATGTGCTTAATGTAGAAACATTATCGAAAGGCATTTATATTTTAAATATTTTCGACCCTTCAAAAAACACAAATTACACTACTAAATTTATCATACAATAATGGAGGATATCACAGTACAAGAACTAAAAGAACGCATTGCGAAAGGTGAAAAACTAAACATCATTGATGTGCGTGAACAATTCGAATACGATGAATTTAATATCGGCGCAAAGTTAATCCCACTGGGCATTTTACCAGATGCGATGTTTGAGATGAACAACCTTAAAGACAAGGAAATCATTGTTCATTGTAAATCGGGCGGAAGAAGTGCTACAGCAAAAGCTTATCTATCTCAAAACGGATTCACCAAGGTTCGTAATTTGTTGGGAGGGATGCTTGCTTGGAGAGCAGAGTAATTCAAAATATTTTTCAATCTTAATTTTCAGGGGCATTTCTACACCTTTGATGATGGCGTATAGCTTAATAAATTAGTATGCAAGTTTGTCAAGTTTGAAACCTTGCTCCATGACCTTTTCTGCCACAATTTCGTTAAAATCTGACACTTGCCCTTTGGCACTACCATTGATTGAATAGGGAAAAAATATAATTTTTAACCTCTACAACAATGGGAAAAATCATAGGAATAGATTTAGGAACCACCAACTCATGCGTTTCAGTAATGGAAGGTAATGAACCTGTGGTGATTGCCAACAGCGAAGGAAAAAGAACAACCCCTTCCATCGTTGGATTTTTAAAAGACGGAGAGCGTAAAGTAGGCGATCCGGCGAAACGTCAGGCGGTAACCAACCCCACCAATACCGTATCGTCGATTAAGCGCTTTATGGGCAATACGTTTGATCAGGTATCGGTAGAAATTGCCCGTGTACCTTACAAAGTAGCAAAAGGAGATAATAATACCCCACGTGTTGCCATTGGCGACCGTATGTATACCCCTCAAGAAATTTCGGCTATCATTTTACAAAAAATGAAAAAAACGGCTGAAGATTATTTAGGCATAGAAGTAACTGAAGCAGTAATTACGGTTCCAGCATATTTTAACGATGCACAACGTAATGCTACAAAGGAAGCTGGTGAAATTGCCGGACTTACTGTAAAACGTATCATTAACGAACCTACCGCAGCGGCTTTGGCTTACGGTATGGATAAGAAAGGAAAAGACATGAAGATTGTGGTGTTTGACTGCGGAGGTGGAACCCATGACGTATCGGTATTAGAATTAGGCGACGGTGTATTTGAAGTAAAAAGTACCGATGGTGATACTCACTTGGGAGGAGACGACTTCGACCAAAAAATTATTGATTGGTTGGTTGCCGAATTTAAAGACGAAAATGGAGGCCTTGATTTAAGTAAGGACCCGATGGCGTTACAACGTTTGAAGGAAGCTGCAGAGAAAGCGAAGATTGAATTATCGTCGAGCTCAAATGCTGAAATTAACTTGCCATATATTATGCCTGTTGATGGCATTCCAAAGCACTTAGTTCGTACCTTGAGCAAAGCCAAGTTTGAGCAAATGTGTGATGATTTAATTCGCAGAACTATTGAGCCATGTAAATCGGCTTTGAAGAATGCAGGAATGTCTACTAGCGATATCGATGAAATTATCCTTGTTGGAGGTTCAACTCGTATCCCTGCGGTGCAAGAAGCCGTTGAGAAATTCTTCGGAAAAACACCAAGCAAAGGAGTTAATCCTGATGAGGTGGTTGCCATTGGAGCAGCGATTCAAGGAGGTGTATTAACAGGTGAAGTAAAAGATGTATTGCTTTTGGATGTTACTCCATTAAGTTTGGGTATCGAAACCATGGGTAATGTATTTACCAAATTGATTGATGCAAATACTACCATTCCTACAAAGAAATCGGAAGTGTTCTCTACCGCAGTAGATAGCCAGCCAAGTGTTGAAATCCATGTATTGCAAGGAGAGCGCGCCATGGCTAAAGATAACCGTACCTTGGGTCGTTTCCACCTCGATGGAATTCCACCAGCACCACGTGGTGTACCTCAAGTAGAGGTTACCTTTGATGTGGATGCCAACGGTATCATGCATGTAAGTGCTAAAGATAAAGGTACAGGTAAAGAACAAAAAATTCGTATTGAATCGTCAACAGGTTTAAGCGATGATGAGATTAAGAAAATGAAAGCAGAAGCAGCTGCCAACGCTGACAGTGATAAGAAATTGAAAGAGGAAGCTGATAAACTGAATAGTGCCGATCAGATGATTTTCCAAACTGAAAAGCAACTGAAAGAATATGGTGAAAAAGTTCCTGCAGAAGCCAAAACGAAGATTGAAGAAATCTTGGCTAAATTAAAAACTGCTCACGCAGCGAAAGATTTTGCAGCCATCGACACCTCATTAGCAGAAATCAATGCCCTATGGCAAGAAGCTAGTCAGCATATGTATAGCCAAGGAAACGACCCGAATAGTGGAGGTGCTAATGAGCAAGCCAATACCGGAGGAAACGCAAGCGGAAATGTACAAGACGTTGAAGCCGAAGAAGTGAAATAATATAACAACTTCTAAAAAATATTTGGACCGTTGCAAGCTTGCAACGGTCCTTTTTTTTTATGAAATGCTCCTTGAATTAAAAGGCAGCGATAGCATTGCGCTATTAGAAATTTTATACTAAAGCTTTTTTCAACAACTCGGAAATCTTTTTCCCATCGGCTTTGCCTGCAAGATGTTTCATGGCGAGTGGCATGGCTTTTCCAAAGTCGGATGCAGCGCTGATATTATTGGCTTGCAATATTTCTTTTAAAAGCACCATAACTTCATCATCGCCCATTTGCTTAGGCAAGTATCTTTCAAATACGGTAAGCTCTTCTTGCTCTTTGGCAGCAAGATCTTCACGGTTTTGTTGTTTGAAAATATCCAAACTCTCTTTACGTTGTTTTGCCAGTTTCTGAACAATTTTTATTGCTTGTTCGTCGGTGATGGCATCGCCTGCACCTTCACTAGTTGCTGCTAGTAAGAGGGCAGCTTTGATGGAACGAAGGGCGCGCAAATCGGCTTCATTACGAGCTTTCATTGCGGTAGTTATTTCCAGGTTTATTTTTTCGGTAAAACTCATGAGATTCAATTTTTAGTAATAATTTATTTTTCGGTACGTCGTGCAATTTGTGCCATCATCTCGGCTTCAATTACAATTTTATCGCCTACATATCCCACACCCTTCATCTGCACAATTCCTCTACGAACGGGTTGTGTAAGTTCCAGTCGCATGATGAGCGTATCGCCGGGCACCACTTTATCTTTAAACTTCACTTCATTAATTTTCATGAAGTAGGTGATATAATTTTCGGGATCGGGATAAGTACTCAAAATCATTACACCACCAGCTTGAGCAAGCGCTTCTACTTGCAATACACCGGGGAATAAAGGCTCTGTTGGGAAATGTCCGCTGAAAAAGTTCTCATCGAACGTGATATTTTTTAATGCAACAATATGTTTGTCACTCTTCTCTATGATTTTGTCAACCAATAAAAATGGGTGGCGATGCGGTAAGAATTTTTGTATTTGAACCACATCATACAATGGCGCTATATTAGGATTGTATGCTGGTGCTTTAGAGCCTCTCTTTTGTTTTTTGATGAGCGCTTTTATCTTTTTGGCAAAAGCAACATTGGCAGCGTGCCCTGGGCGTGCAGCCATAATTTGTGCTTTGATGGGCATTCCGATAAGTGCCAAGTCACCAATTAAATCAAGGAGTTTATGTCGGGCAGGTTCGTTTTGAAAACGCATTTCCAAATTATTCAAAATGCCTTCTTTACGCACACTTACTTTTGGTTTATTAAATAATCCGGCTAAATGGTCGAGTTCATCATCCTCCACTTTACGATCAACGATAACGATGGCATTATTGAGGTCGCCACCTTTGATGAGATTATTGGCCAATAACATTTCGAGCTCATGTAAAAAGCAAAATGTACGACAGCTTGAGATTTCCTTTTCAAATTCTTTGATATCGGTAACCGATGCATGTTGACTACCAAGTACCGATGAATTATAATCTACCATTACGGTCAAGCGATAATCATCAACAGGCATGGCTACCATCTCCACTTTACGGGCTACATCGGCATAATGCACGTTTTCTGGCACTACAAAATATTCGCGATCGGCTTCCTGCTCAATAATTTTAGCTTCCAATAGTAAGTCAACAAAAGGCTTGGAGCTACCATCCATAATGGGCGGTTCGGGGCCATCGAGTTGAATGAGTATATTATCGAGTTCCATGCCAGCCAATGCAGCGAGCACATGCTCTACTGTATTTACTCGGCAGCCATTGTGCTCAAGTGTTGTACCTCTAGAGGTATCCACTACATAATCCACATCGGCATTCATGATGGGTTGATTAGGCAAATCGATGCGTTGAAATTTGAATCCGTAATTCTCTACTGCCGGCTGAAACGTAAGGGTGCAGTCGCTACCTGTGTGCAATCCGACTCCCGAGATGCTTACTGCCTTTTTAATGGTATGTTGTTTAATTGATGACATGCTTTGATTTTCTATTTTAAAATATGAATCGATACTGGATTCGATTATAAAGATTTTACTTTCTTAAATAATTCAGGCAATTTAGTTAATAGCAAACTGATTCGGAATGCTTCTCGTTTATCCATGATGGGAGAGCCAAACCATTCGCGATTGGGCTCGGTGATGGCATGATGTACACCGCTTTGGGCACCAATATGACTTCCATCGGCTACTTGTATATGACCTACAAATCCCACCTGGCCGCCAACCTTACATTGTTTGCCAATCTTGGTGCTTCCCGAAACTCCTGATTGTGCTGCGATAACAGTGTTCTCACCAATCTCAGCATTATGCGCTACCTGAATGAGATTATCAAGTTTCACGCCCTTACGAATGATGGTACTTCCAAAAGTAGCCCTGTCGATAGAGCAGTTGCTACCAATTTCCACATTGTCTTCAATAATCACATTTCCAATTTGAGGAATCTTCTTATAGGTGCCATCGGCTTGCGGAGCATGTCCGAAGCCATCGCTACCTATAACTGTAGCGGCATGGATAATTACATTTTGGCCAATAAGGCTATCATTATAAATTTTCACTCCGGCATAGATCACGGTGTTATCGGCAATGATGGCATGATCGCCAATGCATACTTGTGGATAGATTTTCACATTATCCCCAATTTGAGCATGTGCTCCGATATAGGCGAAGGCACCGATATAAACACCCTTGCCAATTTTTGCTGTTGGGTCGATGAAACTTGGTTGTTCAATTCCCGTTTTATGTTGATTGCTTTGGGCAATTTCAAGAATCTTAGTGAAGGCAGAATATGCATCAGGCACACGAATGAGTGTAGCGCTCACTGGCTTTTCAAAAACCATATCATTATTAACCAGCACTGCTCCCGCCTTGGTGTCATAGATAAACGGGATATATTTGGGATTAGATAGAAAGCTCAACCCATTGGGTTGTCCTTCCTCAATCTTACAAATGGTATTGAGTATTGTTTCACCATTTCCTTCTACGCTACCATTAAGCATTGCTGCTAATTCGAACACTTTTGCCTGCATGAACTTTTTTTAATATAGGAGTGCGAATTTAAAGATAAATATGAGAATTGCGTAGCATGGATTCGCGGCAAGCTGCAACTGAATAAAAGCAGCAGGAATTATGGTTAAATACTATAAACATAGGATTGACGGGCCTTTAACATTTTCAATTCTTCATAACCAACATATTTTTTAACTTTGCACCCAATATGACGCAAAAGATTACCGCTGCTATAACCGCCATCGATGCATACTTGCCTCCCGATAAATTAACAAATTTCGATCTTGAAAAAATGGTCGACACCAACGATGAGTGGATTCGCTCTCGTACAGGTATCACCGAAAGACGAATATTGAAAACCCCTGGATTGGGGTCGAGCGACATGGCAACTGAAGCCATTAAGAGTCTCTTAGAAAAAAACAATATCGACCCATTAAGTATTGAGGTGGTGATTTGTTCGACGGTAACCCCCGACATGGTTTTTCCTGCAACAGCCAATATCATAAGCGATAAGGCGGGCTTGAAAAATGCTTGGGGTTTTGATATGAGTGCAGCATGTTCTGGATTTTTATATGGCTTACAAACAGGTGCCGCTTTAATTGAAAGCGGACGATATAAAAAGGTATTGGTGATTGGTGTAGATAAAATGAGTAGTATCATTGACTATACTGATAGAAATACTTGTATCATATTCGGAGATGGATGTGGGGTGGTTTTATTAGAACCGAACTTCGAAGGACTTGGTGTAATTGATTGTATCCTTAAAAGTGATGGTGCTGGAAGAAAACATCTTCATATGAAAGCAGGAGGATCGGTAAAGCCTGCAAGTATTGAAACCGTTACAAATAAAGAACATTTTGTTTACCAAGAAGGCCAACCTGTATTTAAAGCAGCAGTAACCGGCATGGCTGATGTTAGCTATGAAATTATGGAGCGAAATCATCTTACTGCTGATGATGTTCAATGGCTCGTTCCACATCAAGCCAACCTGCGAATTATTGATGCTACCCGCGAACGAATGGGACTTGATCCAGAAAAAGTAATGGTAAATATTCAACGTTACGGCAACACAACTGCTGCTACTATTCCATTGTGTTTATACGACTATCAGAACCAACTCAAAAAAGGCGATAACCTTATCCTTGCTTCTTTTGGGGGTGGATATACTTGGGGAAGTATCTGGTTGAAGTGGGCGTTTTAGGAATTGTTTCCTTGTAAATAGTGAATCGTAACTCGCAAAAGCAAATCGCTAATTAATTTTCTCGGTACGCGCTAAAAGCCATACAAGTAATGTGGCTAGTAAAGCTGTGGCTGCGAAGATCAGATAACTTACGTGACTCATCCATGGCCCCATGTTCATGAAATACCATTGATCGGGGAAGGATACGGGTATATTCACATAATTGCCATGATTTAATGGCAGCCAACATTTAGAAAGCGCGAAAGCAACAACACAAAACCCAATAAATTTAGGCATCGATAGATTCCAATTACGAATTACCGGCATAAAGAAGTAGACCAAAATCGGGATTATATAAGTGATTTGTCGGCTCTCCGAATTAATACTAAAAACGATAATCATTGCTAAAACAATCACGGCTCCAGGGCCATGCGATTGCACTTGACGAATAAAACCGCGTGCATAAAAAAGCAACAAGATAAATATCAATCCGAAATACTGAATATTAGAAACGAGAAATGTTAAAGGGTCGGTACACGATCGTAAAAACGCATTTCTTATATAGAGTTTCATTCCCGAAACGGTATCAGGACCTTGCAGCTGCTTAATCAACAATTTTATCGCAACAAAGAGCACCAACAGAATTACTCCCATCCAGATATGATACGACTTTAAATAGTTTCGAATATTAAAAACCTTACTCACATTTAGTTTGAGAAGGTTGAAATACAATCCACACCAGTATACCATCAAAAGTATTAAGCTTAATGGAAGCCAAGTACGATTTATTTTCTCCGCGTCCCATTCCCCTTCGAAATAGCTCATCACCCCATCGTTATTGTGTTTGAAATAAAACACCCAAAATAAAAACACCATTGCGATGATTGCGGCACCAGCTGTTCCCCACCATTTGATCCAACTTTTTTCTTCATATAAATCGTCGTTTTGATTAGGCATAAAAAACAATAGTACCCCACTCAAATAAAAGAAGGAAGGCCAAGTGAAAGCGCCCATTAACAATATCACCAATTGCAATACTGGCTTTTGGTAAAGCCATGCATAGAGGGTGAGCATCATGAGCAAAAAAGCTGGGGTATCGGTTAATACTGGATAGTAGAAATTGAGTTTTAGAAATGCAAAATTTCCAAATATTAGTAAATAACTAAATAATTGTAAGTTGGGTGATAGGTTAAGTTTTTTAATAATAAAATGCCAAGCGATGATACTGATTAGCAGATAAATTATATTCCAATATTCGAAGGCACGAACCACATTAAAATTAGAAAACTCCGCACCGAAAAATTTCAATGAATAATGTACCAATCCCAACGGTAGCGTACGTTGCAACAAGTAATCGCTGATTCCATGTGTGAATTGTTCCGAATCGGGTTTGAAGGCATCGGCACCTGCTCCTTTATGAAAAACCAATTCTTCAAAATGCATGGTGATATCGGCGTAAACCGATCCATCATAAAAAAAACCGCCCCGGACTGCTGTTTTTTCACCAAAGAAAATCTGACTCAATCCGAAGAGGAGGAAAAACAAAAAAAAACCAAAGGACACTTTATTCTTGAAGAAATCTTTCATTTGTTAACTTTGCTCGATAATAATTACGGGCAAAAATAACCTTTATAAAAAGAATGAGTAAACATATCTGTAAAAGTTTAGCGGAACTCCCAAAAATCGTTGAAGCTTTATTGCCTGAAATTTTATCGCAACGGGTAGTAAGTTTTGATGCCCCGATGGGAGCTGGGAAAACGACATTTATCAAAGCGTTATGTATGGCGATGGGAGTTCGTGAAGAAGAGATTCACAGCCCTACTTATAGCCTGGTAAACGAGTATCAAAATGGGGCATTAACTATTTATCATTTTGATTTTTATCGACTTAAATCGATGCAGGAAGCCTATGATTTTGGGCTGGAAGAATATTTTGCAAAAGATGCGATATGCCTTATGGAATGGGCCGAAATGGTGGCTCCATTATTACCATACCCCCTATTAAAGATTAAGATCGAGCAAGAGGATGAAACCCGCATCTTCACAAGTGAAATAATTAATTTTTTGCAAACCGGAAACTTTACTTAAATTTGGCTCTTGAGTTATTGAATATAATATGCAGGACGTTTACACCAACGATATTAAAGAGCTGGCCAAGAAAGCCGGACTTCAACCCCAAGAGGCTTTACTAGAAGAGCGCAAGCACGATCATAATTTAAAGATTGCCGTACCTCGAGAAATCACTTATCAGGAAAACCGTATTCCCCTTACCCCTACTGCTGTTCACTTGCTTATTAACAATGGACATGAGGTAATTATTGAAAGTGGTGCTGGTTTAAAGGCCAACTTCAGCGACAAAGAATACAGCGATGCTGGTGCAAAAATTTCTTACAATCCTGAGGAGCTTTTCAAGTGTGAGATTGTATTGAAAATATCTCCGCCTACCCTTGAAGAAATCAATTGGATGAGTCAGGGACAGATTTTAATTTCTGCTATTCAACCAACAGATTTAAAGCCACATTATATTCATGAGTTGATGAACCGTGGCGTCACTGCCATTGCATACGAATACTTAAGAGACGAGTGGGGTTCGCTGCCTGTAATACGCAGCATGAGCGAGATAGCGGGAAATACCTGCATACTCATTGGTGCCGAATATTTAAGCAATGTATATGGAGGAAAAGGAGAATTACTCGGAGGAATTACCGGAGTTCCACCAACAGAAGTTATTATCATAGGTAGCGGAACTGTTGGTGAATATGCCACACGTGCTGCTTTAGGATTGGGAGCGGAGGTGAAAGTTTTTGACAACAGTTTGTATCGATTACGTCGATTACAAAACAATATTGGAAATCGTATTTATACTTCATTATTGAATCCCAAAATTTTGGGCAAGGCATTAACCACGGCCGATATTGCAATTGGGGCGCTACGTGCAGAAGATGGATTAACACCCACTGTAGTCTCAGAAAACATGGTTAAGAACATGAAAAAGAACTCAGTGATTATTGATGTGAGTATTGACCAGGGTGGATGTTTCGATACTTCGGAAGTTACCACTCATGAAAATCCAGTGTTTACAAAACATGATGTGATTCATTACTGTGTTCCAAATATTTCGTCACGAGTAGCACGTACTGCCAGTTATGCATTGAGTAATATTTTCAGTACTTTGTTATTGAAAATTGCCAATTCGGGTGGATTGAGAAAATACATCTGGGAGAAAAATGGAGTACGAGATGGAATTTATATTTACAAAGGCCGTCTTACCAATAAGCATATTGCCAACCGATTTGATATTCCATTCAAGGATATTGAATTGTTGATTCCCACCCTTTAATTTGTTGATTCCCACCTATTGAAAAGTAAGGAACCATATCTGAAGGCCAATTCCTTACATTCAAAGGGATTCTGACCAACAATCAGTACTATTTTTAGTTATTCACTTTTTACCCTCATATCTTGTAAATAAGGCGAATACTGATACTTTTGCGTGAAGTATTAAAGTGTAATTTATCTACTATGAAGTTTATTGTTTCATCATCAGCCTTACTAAAGCCTATCGAGCAGATTGCCGGAGTTATCAATCCGAAATCGGTGCTTCCTATATTGGATTATTTTTTATTCGACCTGAAGAAAGGGCGTCTTACGGTATCTGCCACCGATTTGGAGACCAGCATGACTACGGTAGTAAACGTAGAGAGCAATGCTGACGGAAAGATTGCAGTTCCATCAAAAATTATGTTGGAAACATTAAAAGCACTTCCTGAACAACCAATCACATTCAATGCTGATACAGAGACGTTGAATATCGAAATCGTTACAGATAGCGGTCGATATAAATTATCGGGACAAAAACCTGATGATTTTCCAAAGATGCCGAAGATTGAATCGGCTTCAAGCATTTCTGTAAAAGCAGCGTCATTGGGTAATGCCATTAGTAAAACCATTTTTGCTACAGGTACTGATGAAATGCGTCAAGCGCTTACCGGTGTATTATTTGAATTAAAGAAAGACGGTATCAATTTCGTTGCAACAGATGCAAATCGTTTGGTACGTTTTAAAAATACCGCTGTAAAACCTACAGAAGAAATCAATTTTGTAATTCCTAAAAAGGCGTTGAACCTTTTAAAATCGTCGTTACCAAATAGCGATGATGCAATAGCGAAAGTTGATTACAATAAATCAAATGCTTTTTTCTCTTTTGGAGATGTAAATTTGATTTGTCGCTTAATTGACGAAAAATTCCCTGATTACAAAGCTGTAATTCCAGTAGAAAATCCGAACAAGCTTTTAATTAATCGTTTGGAGTTTCTTGGATCTATTCGTCGTATCTCTATCTTCAGTAATAAGAGCACCCATCAAGTTCGTTTGAAAATGGCGGGAAGCAGCCTTACTGTAAGTGCTGAAGATTTAGATTTTAGCAATGAAGCAAAAGAAGAACTGGGTTGCACCTACGATGGTGTAGATATGGAAATTGGATTTAACGCGCGCTTCTTAAGCGATATGTTATCAGCTCTTCAAAGCGATGACGTTATACTCAACATGAGCACACCAAACCGTGCGGGTGTATTGGTTCCATCATCACAAAATGAAGGTGAGGAAATTACAATGCTGGTGATGCCTTTAATGTTGAACACCTACAACTAATTCGAAAAATTTTATTGTTAAAACCCCTTGTGTAAACAGCGAGGGGTTTTTTATTTATAAAAGATTTTATTTTGACAATCGCGTTTTAATAAAATCGCTTACTGGCTTTTCCATTTTCATAATTAAGGTTGCCAACAAAATGGAAACAACCAATGCTATACTGGCTGCGGCCCAAAAGGAATAGTGCTCGTAGGTTACAAGAACCGCAATAATTACACTTCTACTAATGAATTGATGAATGAGAAATAATGGATAGGAAATACTACCTAAAAACAGGAGTGGCTTGATGGCTAGAAAATTAAGCTTGTCATAAACCAATAGAAACATAATAATGAAATAGGAAGTGAGCAATACAAAATATTCATAGAACGATATATATACATGACTCATACCTCCATTTTCGAAGCAGGAAAGCTGCACCAGCCAAGCCGCAATAATAATTGCAATACGTTGAAAATTGGCACCCTCGGTTCGGATTTTGTAATATAAAATTCCAGCCATGAACAAAGAGAAATGACTTAGAATTGGCACCCATAATTGTATTGAATTAAATAATACGGGCGTATAATTTTTGAAAAACAAACTATGAATTGCAGTGAATGCAATTCCTGCAAGGGCAATGTGCTCTATTGATTTCAACCCTTTGAATAAAAACACCAATAACATAAATGTGTAGAAGAGCAATTCATAGGTCATGGTCCAATAGGGGCCATCCAAATTGGGTTGCTGTAAATAGTATTGAAACATCGTGAGATTGGCAAGCAACATTTTCCAAAATGCATTCCAATCGGCTTGAGAGTTAACATTGTAAAACCAAAACAGAAATCCCGTAAAAAGCACAGCAGCCCAATAGACTGGGTACAATCGTGCAATTCTATTTATAATAAGTTGTCGAAGTGTTGCCGTTTCTTTTACGGAAATTAAAATCACAAATCCACTAAACAGAAAAAATATATCTACCCCTGTTACACCATATTTAAAACCTAGGTTGGCTTGAGGAGTAAGCATGGTAAAATGAAAAAGCGCTACCGCAAATGCAGCAATTCCACGAAATGAATCCAGGGCATAGAGTCTTTTATTGATAGTGGCCATAAAATTAGCGTGATATTACTGTGCCAGTGGTATCTGAGAGTCCGCGTTCGATTTGCTTCACCTTCATTTGGGTTTGCATTAAATGAATTTCTTTGGCAATGCGATCTTCTTCGGTAAGGTCGGTAGCATTTTTCAGCTCTTCGAATTCACGAATAATTTCCTTATAAATTTTACCGATACGATAAATCTTAAATTGAGAATATGATTTGTCGATGCTCAATTTGTAGTTATCATCGGGCGTTGGGATGCTTATTTCTTGCCGTATTAGCCAGTTAGGGCTGATATTATGTTTATCGAAGTCGTAAATTAAATCGATGCTGGTCTTACTTATTTCAGGGTCTTCACTTTTAAAGAAGTCCTCGGAATTAAACTCTTTGTTATCGAGGTTGGAAACAAACTCCTGAAGCAATTTTCTAAACGATTCATTCTCCAATTCAAATTCATTCTGAATGATATCGTTTACCACATGTTGCATTACTGATTGCGAATCGTCATATTCTTTGGTGCCGTATTTCAACAACAAACGCATCATGCCTGTTTCGAAATCCGATTTTGTATTTTCCTTTTCAAGTTGCTCGGCCTGTTCAATAATTTGTTGGGCTTGCTGCAATTGAAAATCTACAGGTTGTATTTGCTCCCGAATTTTAATACCCCGTTGCTTATTGATTTCGTTTATAATCAATTGTTCTTCCACTTGCAGAATCTTACTGCTTTCGGCGGCGTAGAGGCTTCGGGTTATTGGGTCGGGGATTTTGCTGATGCTCTCCACAATATTGTGAATGGCATTGCTTCGCTGGGCTACATCTTGTTTTACTTCATCGAGTAGTAGCTGCGATTTAAAGAGGATAAAGTCTTTCGCATTCTCTGCAATATATTCTTCGAAAGCAGTGCCCCCTACTTTGCGGCAATAACTATCAGGGTCGTCGTTATCGGGGAAGAGCACCACCTTCACATTCATACCTTCGGCCAAAAGCATATCGATACCGCGCAAGGCGGCTTTGATTCCCGCGGCATCCCCATCGTATAATACCGTGATGTTTTTAGTGAACCGGGTTACCAACCTAATTTGCCCATCGGTGAGTGATGTACCAGAGGATGCCACTACATTTTCCACTCCACTTTGTACGAGTGTGATGACGTCGGTGTATCCTTCAACCAGGTATACTAGGTCGGCTTTTTTGATAGCAGTCTTCGCTATATGCAATCCGTAAAGGTGCTCACTTTTGTGATATACCAATGTTTCCGGACTATTCACATACTTCGCAACCTTGTCATTCGTTTTTAGAATTCGGCCTGCGAAGGCGATGATTTTTCCACTTAAATTATAAATTGGAAAGGTAACGCGACCGCGGTAACGATCAATCACCTCACCACTTTCGAGCTTACTTATTAATCCTGCTTTGAGAATGAACTCTTCGGTGAGTCCATTTTTCAAAGCACTATTATAGAAAGAAGTACGGTTTTCGTGACTATACCCCAATTGAAACTTCTCGATGGTTTCATCGCGAAATCCTCGTTCTTTGAAATAGCTGAGTCCTATATTTTTTCCTTCTTCAGAGTTAGTTAGTTGCTCTTGGAAATATTTAGCAGCATAATTGAGTGCGATGAAAACACTATCCCTTTCGGTACTAAGCGCCTTGGCTTCCTCTGGATTGATATTCTCTTCAACAACTTCAATATTGTATTTTTTAGCGAGATAGCGGAGTGCTTCTACATAGGTTAAACTCTCGTGTTCCATCACAAAGTTCACCGCATTGCCTGCCCTACCGCAACCAAAACATTTATAGATCCCTTTCGTTACTGAGACGGAGAAAGAGGGTGTTTTCTCGCCATGGAAAGGGCAGCATGCCATGAGGTTGACGCCACGCTTTTTGAGCACAACAAAATCGCCAATCACCTCATCTATGCGAGCGGTATTGATAATGGTATCGACAAGGGGGCGTGGAATCACAGGGCTATGGAGCTAATTGGAGTTGCAAATTAAAGAAATTTTGCATCATCGTTATACTCTAAATGCGAGTTCTGCCATGAAAAAGTTCAATATGTAGATTGAAAACGAAACATTCGTGGGCTACTTGAAGTTTTCACTACAAAGCAGCAATCTTTCCCCAAAGCAATCCTTATTTAGAAATTAATCGGCTCCAAACGAATTGAAACCTTTTTGTCTTTTCTGAAATATTCATAGATAAGAATAAAGCCTGGTTTTGCAGGCATAACATCCATTTCGTATGCGTTGGTTGACAGAATTATCTTATCAGAAGTAAATTTACCATCACCTTCGGAAGCATAATTAACAGCGTTAAATACATCCTTGCGACCATTTTTTCCTTCCACCTTTTCACGGTCAATATATCCAAATGTAACTTTCGAATTAGCGCTATCCGCCTGAGTAAAGTAATAATCAAAGCCACCTTCCGATTTTATAATTCGAGCCAATAAGTGCTGGCTCACATATTCATAGCCTTGAGGCAGCACTATATGATTCGAATGTTTATCAATGATTTTCACCTCATCAACTTTTAAAGCAGTATCAATAACGATAATGGCTAAATCGCCAATTTTAATTTCCAAAGCACTTGCATTGGTAGTGCCACCAAGTGCGCTCGCTGCAACTTTCATAGCAACTCCTGTAGCACTTACTTGCTTTCTATACTGCTCTGCCACGGCGATAATTTTACCATCCGCAGTTTTAATTATCTGATGAAAGTACATATAATATTTTGCGGCATCACTTCTCTCGTCTTCACTAAGTTTTGCATATATTTTCTTTTCCCAAGAGAGGAATTTTTGAGAGAGTTCTTCACCGTCCAACGATAGCATCTTAATGAAAATACCTTTACTTGCCGCTTTGAATGATTTATCCTTACTATCATAATACTCGCCAACAATCATAATTGTACCCGCATCCTTATCAATATAAGCGTGATGTGGCATTAGGTTATGTTTTGGGCTTTCCATTTTTATCTGAAAGCGCTTCTTTCCAGAAGCATCTATCGATAAAACAGAAAATTTATAGTCTCTAGACATGGTTTTTTCGGTGCGATAAACAAGGAACAATGCTTGATCATTATCCGCTGCCATATAGGTAGCCGCATCAATCCCTCCTGTATGCGCAGGAGCATAGGTCCAAAGTTTCTCGCCCTTTGAATCTACCGCATCTAGCTTAAACGTATATCCTTTGCCCCCTTTGAAAATATAATAATCAAGAAACATATTAGTCCCGAAAGGGTTTAGGGTTAGATTACTAACATCGGTAGCATAGGATTGCTGGTAACTCGACACCTCATACTTATTCGCAACTCTTGTTGATTTATCACTTAATTCCCCTTCGTTATTCACTGATCGATACATCACTTTCTTTTGCTTTAAATCGAAAAACTTTAATAGGATAGAGGTATTGTTATAACTGGCTTCAACAAGGTAAACCTTATCACTCTCAATCATTTTTTGAGAAGTGAGTTCTTTTAAATTCTCATCTAGGATAACAATTGTATAATTCCTCTTCCCTTTGGCGTGTTTGGAGCTTTCGTAAAAGAAGTAATACCCTTTTATTACGCGGTTGCTAATAATTGAGCCGGCATTACGCATTCTGAATCTATCTACACCAGAAAGGTCGTAATCTTGTGCAAATGATACTGAAAGAATTAGTGAGAATACAACGGTGAGCAGGTGTTTTGAGTTGAGTAATTTCATTTCCTTATTTTAAATATTTTAGAATAAATACCTTTAGGGTACGAAAGTATATAATTATTACGCAATTCCATATAATGATGTTTGTCATTACTTACCCAGGCCAACATGGCCTTGGCATATATCAAACGTTCAGAAATCATTGTTCCTTCTTGATATTGCTCAGTGAGTTTTTTTGCATCCATTAATAATTGTGAAAGCTTTGAGTCGACAACATAGTTTTTCATCCAATATCTTGCGGAGTCAAATGTTATAGAAGTATATTGAAACATCAATCCAGAGAAGTGCTCTTTTCTTGACTCATAGAGCATATAGGACGTAAATATTACCACTTCTCTAAAGTAAGATGATTCGGGATTGTTCTTGAGTTGTTTAAGGGCGTAGAGTAGTGCTTGATCAAAATGTCCCATCTTTATAAGCGCTTCATCAAATTCAAAAAAGCAATCCCTCTTTACCGCCTCAAATCCTGCACTATTTTCCGTGTTTGTATTGTTTGCAGCTACTTTCTTCAGAAAAGACTCGTACCTTTCTTCCAACTCGGGATGAGATTTAATAAGAGAACTATCCAAATAATCTTCTTCATCGACATGCTTTCCTCCTTTTATAAATGTTGATTGCTTTATTTCATTTGGTTGTCGGTTCAGGTATTCAAAAATATTCAAATTCTCATAGGCTGAAGTATTCTTTAATTTCATCAACAGTTGAATTGAATTTACCGCACCACTTTCAGAATAACGTGTGTTTCTCAGAAAAACCAAACCCAATGAGTCGGCTTGTCGCTCGGCGTCTCTGCTGTTTTGTTTTTCGAGATAAATATCTTCACGTAACACTTTTTTCAATTTAGACAATTGATCATACTTTGCTTTTTTAATTTCCTTGATTTGCGCCTTGAATGCTTTAGCGTTTCTCGACTGTAGCTTTTTATAAATCGCACTGTCGGAATGATTTAGTATGAAATGTGAAAATTCATGACATAAAATAAATACTAATTCACTTTCATTTTCAATTCTATTGAGCAACCCAATATTAACCACGATGGTCCCCTCCCCTGTAGAATACGCATTAAAATCTTCATCTCTAGAAACTAAAATATGAATTCGACTAAAATCGAAAGTGGGATTGGCTTTCGCCACAGCATTGATAACCTTCTTAAAATAGTTATTCCAAGAATTAGTAAAAATAAAATAATCGAATTTCACTCTGCTATTTAAGCTTTCATATCGCGACTTGTAGAGTATAGAAAATTCCTTTTTGTATTTTTTGGGATAACTTGATTTCGATAGTTTTAAATTTGTTTTAAGGAAAGCCTTATACTCTTTTATTAAAGCAGCATCAGATATGATGGGCTTATAATCTTGTGCTATGCTTGATAAAGAAAAAAAAAGAAAAAGGTAAAGGAGACTTCTCATTTCAATAAGTATTGATTTCAATTGCGGTCAAATGTATCAATAAATCAGGAAAAATAAAGTGATGGAGATTATTGTTTCTTATTAAACAATTACTTATAAAAGCTCCTTTTGCATTGCTAGATGTGGGATCCCAACTTCCAAGAACTCATCTCCATAAGTACTATAACCTAGTTTTTCATAAAACGGAATCGCGTATTTACGAGCATTCATTCTAATCAATGAATATCCTTGATGTCGAGCAAAGTCTTCGGCCCATCCAACAATTTCTGAACCAATGCCGCATCCTTGCCAATTGGCGTGTACCGCCATCTGACGTAATTTTAATTCGTGTGAATTCAGAGGAGTAAGTATGACGCATCCAATGAGTTCTTCCTCTTCATAGCAACCAATTAGAAAATCGGTGGCTTCATTTCCTAACTTAGTTAGGTCGAGTGTAATTCCAAGAGGCTTGCGCAATACATCATCGCGTAAAGTTATCATTTCCTGATACTCGGGGGTATCAATTTTAATTTCGTTGATATGCATTCGTTTAACTTAATGAGATAATGTCTCTCTCCTACTTTATTTTCTTATAAAGTTTAATATCCCCATTATCGATGAGAGAATTGATGCTGTCGACCAGATTTTTATATTGATAACGGCTACCTAAATTATACATTTCCTTGATTGGGTCTTTGTCAAGTATCGAAAGCAACAGCTCCTTTTCGGAAGGGATAGAGGGCAAGTTATAATACTCTTCATAGGAATATCTCAGGAAGGCTACATTGGGGCCAATTCCACGATTATCGAGCAAGTAATCCTTATGAAGTAAAGAAGGATATGCCCAATTCCCATTCGGTTTCAAATCCTCCTTCGCAGGATACGAAACGATGGTATCTTTTGTGGCATTGAGCATTACAGGAACATTCCCTGAATAATCCTTTTTTGTTTTATAAACAATAGTAGGTGCTCCAATATAATTAACTTTCGACTCCAATTCCTTCTTCTTCTTTTGTGATGTGCATGCTACTAGGATCAGTAGTAACATCGGGATTACATATTTCATAGGTTTTACAATTATCGGGTAACAACAAATTTAGTAGTGTAGGAAGTTTCGTTATTCGAGGCTTTGATGAAGTAAATTCCTTGACTCCAAACCTGCACATCTAAATTAATATTTCCTGATCCATCATCAAATGCACTCATTACTTTTCCAGATATATCTGTAATTTCATAATGCATTTCACTCGGATTATCCATTACAATATGCAATACTGTTGAGGTGGGATTCGGATAACATTGAATTCCTTTTGTGTTTTGCGAATTGATACCGGCAGATGCAGCCACACGAGTGGCTTTCACTTCCAATGCGTAGGTGCCCGTCTTTCCAGTATAGTATGGAGATACCTGGAAATATACTCGTCCACCATTATTTACAATAATATTACCACTCATAAGATCATCAATACTTGCACTATAGTTTACGCCATTGGTACTATAAACAAAGGTCGCATCAACGGTATAGTTTCCGCCATCGGCAGCGTTGTAACTATCGTGTACACGAGGTGTTAATGTATAATTGAAATTAGGAGCGAAATCGATATAGTAGTAATCGATATCTGTACCGAGGTGAATATTGGCTGCATTGGTTTTAGCATTGCCATTATTACCACTAAAGTTCATCGTTAATGGAGCGGCCTGTGATTGCGTATTATTTACTTCATAGCCATCGGGAGTAAGCCCTGGTGCTACCACTTGAATAGTTATAGGATTTGCATAGGCACCATTGCCTAAAAATTCCCAGCTACCTCCCGAAGGTAGGTCCCAAACAAATAATTGGTAAGTCCCTGGAACATCTGGCAATCCTCCAGTTATAGTATATGTTAGCCCATTGATAAAGTGATTATTGGAAGGTAACGATAAACCTGTTTTAATTGCTAACTCACGGATATGAGTTCCATCGGATTTATGTATATCTACCGATACATCACCATTAAATGCAGATGCTGAGAAGTTAGCAATATCGAAATTTACAGTGAAGGTTTGATTTTGCACAATGATAGTTGGTGTGGTAGTTATCGCAGCATATAGCTTCAAGGTATTAACGTCATTGCCTTCTACCTGAACACTAATAAAATTCTGATAACTTCCGTTCGCAAATGCCGACCATTGAGTGGCTCCGGTAGCCTTATAATAAATACCAATAGTATAGGTTCCTGGTGTTAGTGCCGAAATGCTTGAAGTAGTGAATACTAATGGATTGGTATAATAGTTATTGAAATTCAGGGTATATCCTGTTTTTGTTTCAATATAGGATACGAATTGATTGCTTGAATTGAATATTGCTGCGGTATAATCACCAGTAAAATTACTTGCTGTTGTAGTGCCATAATTAGCAACATTTACAGTAACATTGAAGCCCGTATTGTATTGAATTGGATTGGGGTTCACTACGATGCTGCTATACAATCTCATATCTGAAGTGGAGCCTCCTCCTCCGCCGCCGCCTGCAGGAGGTTTGATTCCTATGATTGCATCTTGATAATTATTAAATCCACCAGCACCACCGCCTGTGCCTAAAGAACCCGGATTTAAGGCATTGATTGCAAAATAACCATCAGAAGAACCGCTCCATCCCCAATTGAAATGGAAGTTATTTGAATTGTCGTATCCATCCATTACAAAAGAGTGACCGCCATGCGTGCCACTTCCAGCGTATTGAATAGGTCGGGAAGCATCTAATTCAGTCTTCATCAAAGCAATCCAGTTTGCATCACTATAAGTACTTCTTGTTACCCTTTGAACAGTAGCTTGATAGCCAAAATAATTTTTGTATGATCCCGGCAATGCTGAGGTATAGGCCCCACTTCCGCCTTGTGAACCTACATTATAATCCATATCAACCGATACACCACAATGGTACATTAAAGTAGCAATGGCACTATTCGATGATGAGATGCTATTAGGCATGGACGTCCAGCTATAGGTTGTAGCACCAAAATTCGCTGATAAAGTGCCATAACGACTATGATTGTAAGAATGAGAGCCAGTGCCTTGTGCAGGATAATTATAGTATTTCATAATCTGCGCCATGGCTGTAGCAACGCAACCCGTAACGGTGCGATCGGCTTGAGTATAATCATATGGGCATAATGCATTATAATAAGGCGATTGGTCCCATTTAGTAGCAATCAACGGATTCACTGCATTGGTGAGGGTTGTATTGAATCGGTTATTATTTAAATCGTCCCAGTTGGCTTTTATTTCATCATTAGCTACGAGATGATTTTCACGAATGAATATAATTTCACGTTTCACTTTATCCATCCACTTGATAAATCCATCGGGCAAATTATTGGGTTGTAAGTTTCCCTCTGTGCTATATGCAATCACCGGAATGGCTGCATCATCGCCAGAAACAATCACAAATCCACTGGAGGTATTGTATAGGTATACCTCAGGAGAGACTGTTGAAATTTGCAATGTTGGAATTTGTACTGGGTTGAAATCGGCATTGGAGAAGGTAGCTGCACCTTGATGCGTATAATATACCCTTGCTGCTTGCATTGCCACAATAGGCGATACAGGCGAAGCAATGGCGTGTATTGCAACAAATAAAAACAAGAAAGGAAGGAGTAATTTTTTCATTATGAGGATCAATTTAAGGTGGAAAATTAGTATAAAAAAGTAATACCTCAAAAATAAATCCTTTGAAAATATAGCCGTTTTTAGAATCACTTAATTCATCGTTCAAGTGGTGATTAATTGCCCGTATATGGGGTATAAAAAAGTGCAAATCGTGAAGTCTCATCGGAATTAGAACTTCTGCAACTCATATTAATAATTTTATATTTGCCATCAGCATCTAATTCAAAATCACCGTGTCGAAAAAAGTTCCTGATTTAAAAGCCAAAGCGACCAAGTCGTCGAAGACTAATGAAACCTTATCAAATAATAAGATACGAATTGTAATTTTCGCCTTCACATTATTACTTTATGGTGCAACAGTGAAGTATGAATTCACATTGGATGATGATGTTTTTTTTCTTCAGCATAAATCAGTTCAAAAAGGAATAAAGGGCATTCCCGAAATTTTTAGTCATGGTAGTTTAGAGAAATTTGACGGAGCCCCTGGGCAGCAGCCTTATCGCCCAATTACCTTGGTATCATTTGCTTTAGAGAAAGAATTTCTAGGCAAAAAAGCGGCTCCCGCGCATACCATCAACCTATTACTCTATTTAATTCTTGGGATTGTACTTTTCAATTTCGTTATTAAGTTATTTCCGAGATTACATCCTTATCTGTCAGGATTTATTGTATTGCTATTTATATCACACCCATTGCATACAGAAGTGGTGGCTAGCGTAAAAAGCAGGGATGAATTACAGGCAGCATTGTTTGGAATTCTTTCTTTACTTTTTGTATTAAAATCGGAAGCGCTTAATGCTACTAAGATTAGAAATTTAGTTTATAGTGGTTTCTTTTTTTGTATGGCGATGGGCTCAAAAGAAAGTGCCATTGCTATCGTTGCAATTATTCCATTCATGATCATTTTAATCAATAAGAAATCGTGGAAGGAAGGGATTATTACTGCCATTCCCTTTCTGGCACTTGGCGTGGGATTTATTGCCCTTCGTAACCAAATCATCAGCAATAGTTTGGCGGCAAGTCAAACCAGTGTATATCAGAATATTTTATACGGCACCAATTCTGTTTCCGAATCTATTGCTACACGATTAGAAATATTATTTTACGATTTAAAACTGCTCCTTGCACCATGGCCTCTTTCATGGGATTACTCATTTAATCAAATTCCAATTATAGGGTGGATGGCACTATTGCCATGGCTTTCAATACTCTTATATGGTTCACTTATTTATATATTAATATGGTGCTGGAATAGAATTCCAGCCATTGCATTTGGTATATTATTTTTCTTTCTCAGTTTATTACCCGTTAGTAATATATTTTTCATCAATGGTACGCCACTTGCTGAACGATTTTTATTCTTACCTTCCTTGGGCTTCGTCATTGCCTTGGTATATGCCATTACGCATCTTTTGAAAGTTGACGATACTAACCTTAAGGGCAAGGCGCATCGTTCGATGATGCTTAGTTTTTTTATATTGATTTTAGTATATGGCACTTTAACATTTGCAGGGAGTAGTCGTTGGAAATCGAACCAAGCGCTATTCGAATCGGGTGCAGAAGCGGCACCGAATAGCAGCCGTACCAACAACGCCTTAGCAACTACCTACCGAATGCTTGGAGAGAAAGAACGAGATGGAGCGCAAGCGATGCAATACATGCAAGATGCGATTCGTTATTATGAGAGAAGTATTGAAATACTTCCATCGAACACTGATGCATTATATAATTTAGGAGTCGCTAGATCTGAAAAGGGAGATACTGCTTTGGCTATCGAAGCTTATCAAAAAACACTTCAATACGATTCACACCATCTTA
This sequence comes from uncultured Bacteroidota bacterium, assembly GCA_903910445.1. Lineage (GTDB taxonomy): Bacteria > Bacteroidota > Bacteroidia > UKL13-3 > UKL13-3 > CAINMV01. The sequence goes on along the minus strand of CAIVZR010000004.1, from coordinate 26,053 downwards.
TTGCACTTAATAATTTAGGAGTGATTTATGGCTCTAGGAATGATTTTGACAGTTCCACGATTTACTTAAAGCGATCGTATGAAACCGATTCATCAAGCCAGATGGCATCGGAGAACTTGGCCTTGATATACTTTTTGAATAAGAATTATACCGAAGGGATTCGTTATGGCAAACGCACTGTGAATATATTTCCTAACTCTGGCAAGGCGTACGGTGTAATTCGAGATTCGTATTATGCACAAGGTGATAGTGTTGAAGGCAAGAAATATCAGGACCTACTTAATAAATACGGTCGATAAATTTTATGATAATTTAATTTTCTTTTCAATACTGCTTGTGCTATATCCTTCTAGAAAAGGAATCACTTCTACATTCCCTCCATGTTGCATAATAAGTCTGGCACCAACAATAGTTTCAATGGTATAGTCACCACCTTTTACTAATGTATGTGGAAGTATTTCTGTTAGCACCTCTAATGGAGTATCTTCCGAGAATAAAAATACAGCACTCACGCATTCGAGTCCAGCCATAATTTGTAATCGAGCGGCTTCCGATTGTATGGGGCGATGTGGCCCTTTTAGTTTTTGAACAGAGGCATCAGTATTGAGTGCAACGATAAGATGGTCACCTAAATCGGCTGCCTTGTTGAGATAATCGACGTGGCCAGGGTGCAATAAATCAAAGCAACCATTGGTGAATACAATTTTTTGATTGTCTTGCTTCCACGACTGCACCAAAGGGAGCAAAGTTTCTAAAGTATGTATCTTATGCTTCTGCGTTTGTTGATGATTCATAACTTGTTTTTTTGCGTTCGATAAAAGCGAGGTATAAACAGATACTTCCTGAGATAGCGATGAAGGCAGCTTGTGCAGTATGTGATACCAAAGCATATATTTCGGCATCGGCAGCAGAAAGCATATAGAACATTAAGGTTATTTTAATGATATAATGGTAGGATCCAGCGCCTCCTGGAGTAGGAATGGCAAAGCCTACCGCACCCATGGCGAGCACCACCAGTACAACTTCCCACGAGAGGTTTTCGGTAATTGGAAGTGCGTGCATGAAAGTATAATTGATGAAGAAAAACCCAATCCAAATTCCAATGGATTGTGCCCAAAACAATAGCTGATTCTTAATTTTAAAAACGCTTAAAAGTCCTTCGTTGAAGCCTTTTAGGATATTCAATACTTTTTGAATTGGCCCCCATTTCATAACTGATTTTCTGAAGATTGCCAAGAGTATTAAAGCAATGATCGCGGCCCCAATCAGTCCGTAAATTAACTGGTGATGTTGTGACCAAAGCTGATCGAAGTGCACGAAATTATTGATGGTACTAAATGCTATAAATAGTGTTAGAATGAAAATCACCATCAAAATCAGCAAGTCGATGATTCGCTCGGTGACTACGGTACCCAGAAGTTTATCAACCGGAATTTTATCTGTGCCGAACATCACACCACACCGTGCCAGTTCTCCACCGCGTGGAATGGCATAATTGGTAAGATATCCTATCATCACAGCGTAGAAGCTCGTACTCAATCTGGCCTTATAGCCCATAGGTTCAAGGAGTAATTTCCAGCGCCAGGCACGTAAAAAATGGGCAAAGAGGGTAGTAATAAAACACAAGAAAACATAACCCCAATGCAAGGAGGCGACACTTTCTTCTATCTTAGAAAACTCTGTGTTTTTAAAGGTAAGATAAAGAAGGAACGCACTGATTCCAAAAAAGAGCAGATACGTGAGTCCTTTCTTTACCGACATTTTATTAATGGTTTAGGGTATTACTATCTTCCTCCAAATGCACAGAAAGTGGCACATGGGTCTTGGCTTCTTCGGCGGTCATATACGCGTACGACATGATGATGAGAATATCGCCCACTTGCACTTTACGCGCTGCGGCACCATTTAAGCAGATGACGCCACTACCACGCATTCCTTTGATAACATAGGTTTCGAGGCGCTCTCCATTATTATTATTAACTACTTGAACGCGCTCATTGGCAACCAAGTTAGCAGCATCCATTAAGTCCTCGTCGATAGTGATACTACCCGTATAGTTGAGGTCGGCTTGAGTTACACGTGCTCTGTGTATTTTTGATTTAAGAAGATGAATTAGCATAGAAGCGGCAAAGATAAGGAGTTCGCGGGAATTAGACAGGTATGTAGTTGGTCTTAAGTCTTAAGTCCTTAGACCTGTGTTTCGAATCATTCCTAAAACGCCATTTCTTTAACGTCATCCGCAATTACTAAACGGCCGGCGACATTTTTCTTCACGTCCTCCACTGTCACGCCTGGAGCGAGTTCTATAAGACGAAAACCTTCAGGAGTAATTTCATACATCCCAAATTCGGTGACAACTTTCTTGACACATTTCAATCCGGTTATAGGTAAAGCGCATTGGGAAAGCATTTTACTTTCTCCTGCTTTATTAACTTGTTGCATTGCCACAATAATATTCTTTGCCGAAGCAACTAAGTCCATAGCACCTCCCATACCTTTAACCATCTTTCCGGGTATTTTCCAATTAGCGATATCGCCATTATCAGATACTTCCATAGCGCCTAATACAGTAAGGTCGACCTTTCCAGCTCGTATCATCCCAAAACTCATGGCACTATCAAAAAATGAAGAACCTGGAAGCGTCGTGATGGTTTGTTTACCTGCATTGATCAAGTCGGCATCTATATTTTCTTCAGTAGGAAATGGGCCCATTCCCAAAAGTCCATTCTCCGATTGAAGCACCACTTCAACACCTTCTGGAATATAATTGGCAACTAAGGTTGGGATTCCAATGCCTAAGTTAACATAGTAACCGTTTTGTAGCTCTTTAGCAATACGTTGCGCTATTTGTTCTTTAGTTAGCATGGTTGTTTGGGGGCGGGCTTTAATAAAAGTATATGGTATAAAGTCTTTAGTATTTAGTAAAAGACAAAGTTGCGAATATTCGGATTTTTATCTATTAAAGTTCATTTTCTAAATGAAATGCATATTCTATTATTTTATTGACAAGTAAGTATGTAAATTATAATTCATAAATCTAAAAACAACTTAAGTACTAAAAGGAAACTTATCCCAATGTTTCCTGAAAACTCAATAACATTTCGCTTTCTAGCTATTAAGACTTCTAATTAATTTTACATTCATCCGCATGATATATGAAAGCTTTTCGAATAAGGCACTAGTTTCTTCAACTTTGACATATCCTAATTGTTCTGCTATTATCAACTGAGTCTCTAATTCACAACAAGAGCCAGCCGAAATGCTAAGAAAATTTATAAATTCCTTATTCCCTCTTCTTCCTGCTCCCTCAGCAATATTTGAAGGAATAGAAATACTACACCTCCTAATTTGTGAAGTTAGAATGTAAATTTCTTCCTTAGGAAACTTCTTTGTCAATTGATAAATATCTCGAACAAGTTCAATTGATACTTTCCAGATTTCTAACATTTTGTAATTATTCATCAATTCGTTTTTATTTTTTATTTCTTCCAACACCTTTCAATCAAAGTGTGTTTCTATACTTCATACTAAATACTTAGTACCAAATACATGTGCTTCGCGACTTACTTCTTAGGCGGATTCACAATATTCTCTCTCATCGTAGTATCCGCTTTAATATTTTGCATTTTATAATAATCCATGATACCAAGGTTACCACTTCTGAATGCATCGGCAATCGCCATTGGTATCTGAGCTTCTGCTTCAATTACTTTTGCACGAGCTTCCTGTGCTAATGCTTTCATCTCTTGCTCAGAGGCAACTGCCGCTGCACGACGCTCTTCTGCTCTTGCATTAGCTACTTTTAAATCTGCTTCTGCCTGATCAGCTTGCAATTTTGCACCAATGTTTTCACCAATATCGATATCAGCGATATCAATACTTAAGATTTCAAAGGCTGTACCTTGATCAAGGCCTTTGGCTAATACTGTTTTAGAAATTTTATCTGGATTCTCTAATACTTCTTTATGATCATGAGCCGAACCAATGGTAGTTACAATTCCTTCACCTACTCGTGCTAAGATGGTTTCTTCACCTGCACCACCAATCAACTGATTGATATTGGCGCGTACAGTAACTCGCGCTTTGGCTACCAACTGTATACCATTTTTAGCAACCGCAGCAACCGGTGGGGTATCAATTACACGAGGGTTCACCGATAATTGCACGGCATCACTCACGTCACGACCCGCTAAGTCAATCGCGGTAGCCAACTTGAAATCCAATGGGATACTAGCTTTATCGGCACTGATGAGCGCACGAATTACATTATTTACATTTCCTCCAGCCATGAAATGCGTTTCTAAATCGCTACGAGTAATATTTAAACCAGCCTTAGTTGAGGTAATTAAAGCATTGACAATTAATGTGGGTGGAACCTTACGAAGTCGCATTGCAAAGAGTTGTCCAATACTTACTCGTACTCCTGAAACCAGGGCGGTAATCCATAACCCAACAGGGATATAGTAGAGGAACAGACTAATAAATAGTATTCCTAATGCAATAACGAAAATGTAAAACGGTTCCATGATAAAAATTTTGTTTTGATTTATACGTTGTAAAAATAGTGAAAATTAGGAAGTTCAGAAATTTCTTTCCATCATCTTCCCGTCTTCTGTCGTCCCGTCTTTTGTCACCCCCACTAAAACTTCAATTCCAGATCTTCCAATACTTTTCCAGCAACGACGTGCTCGTTAATAATTCGGCATACATCGGCGATGGTGACATGGCCGTAGTACGTACCTTCGGGATAGATAACTAGTGAAGGACCAAATTCACAAGCATCGATACAGCCTGAGCGTTGCGCTCTCACCGTGCCTTTAAGTCCATGTTCGGTAAGTTGTCGTTTAAATTCTTTGACAAGTTCCATACCGGCAACTTCTCCGCAACATTTTTTGACATCGGGTTTTTGGTTGGTACAAATGAATATATGCTTATCGTAACGCATCGGTTATGTAGTATTTATGATTGATTAATTTGATACAAATGAAAATAAAAAAAGCCATTTAAAACTAAATGGCTTTTTTTTATAGGGTTTGAAAAGGAATTACATTTTAGCAACGCGTTCCATCAAGTCGGCTAAGCGGCTGCTGTAACCAGCTTCGTTATCGTACCATCCAACGATTTTCACGAAATTACCTTGAGTCATGGTCAAATCGCTATCGAAGATGCAAGAGTAACGGCTTCCAACGATATCTATTGAAACGATTTCGTCGGTATTATATTCAAGAATACCTTTTAAAGAAGTTTCTGATGCTGCTTTGAAAGCTGCATTCACTTCTTCTTTGGTAACTTCTCTTTTCAAGATTGCATTGAAGTCAGTTACCGAACCATCAGGAATAGGCACACGCATTGCGTTTCCGTTTAACTTCCCTTTCAAGTGAGGCAATACCAAACCTACCGCTTTTGCAGCACCAGTGCTTGTAGGCACAATGCTATAGGCAGCCGAACGCGCTCTGCGTAAGTCTTTATGTGGAGCATCTTGTAAATTTTGATCAGCTGTATATGCATGAATTGTAGTCATGAATCCTTTCTCAACACCAAAAGCCTCGTCCAATACTTTCACCATAGGGGCTAAGCAGTTGGTAGTACAAGAAGCGTTAGAGATCATCAATTCAGAACCATCTAAGGTACTATCGTTAACTCCCAATACGATGGTTTTTACATCACCAGTAGCTGGAGCAGAGATTACCACCTTCTTAGCACCTGCATTGATATGAGCAATGGCGGTAGCTGAATCGGTAAAACGACCAGTAGATTCTAAAACCACGTCGATTCCTAAAGTTCCCCAAGGCAATTTAGCAGGATCTTTCTCAGCATAAACGCTAATTCTTTTACCATTAACGGTAATCGATTCAGCATCGGAAGTAACGGTACCGTTAAAACGACCGTGTACGCTATCGTACTTTAATAAATGTGCAAGGGTAGAATTGTCGGTTAAATCGTTGATGGCAACAACTTCTACATTTGCTTTTTCTAATAAGTAACGGAAGGCAATGCGACCGATACGACCAAAACCATTGATGGCTACTTTCATGTTAGATTAAAATTGAAATGTTTATGTATATATAATATAAGGCAAAGCCTTAAATTCGGGGCAAAGTTAAATTTTTAAAAACTAATATTCCAAAATATTTGCTTATTAAATGTATTTTTATACCTTTGCACTCCTTTAAAAAAGAGGGCCCGTTCGGCTATCGGTTAGGCCGCTAGGTTTTCATCCTGGAAAGAGGGGTTCGACTCCCCTACGGGCTACATATTAAACCCTTGAATACTTTACTAGATAAAGGTTCAAGGGTTTTTTAATTTCTACTACTTACACAATACTTACACAATAGTGTGTTTTGCCCTTTTCAATTGTCTATCCAAGAAAGTTTTTTGAGGTTTTCATTTTCCTTTCCATAAGTTACTATTATGTGAGTAGGTTCACTATTGAACTTATCAATCTTATCAGACATTCCAAGCCTATTCTTAGCATAGAAAATACCTTTGCCATCATTTGCTACAACATCAATTGCCAATGCCTTAAATAGCCCCTCTACCCTTTTTATAGTGTTTAACTTAACTTCATCAACCCCATTAAGCCAATTATAGTAGGTAGTTCTGCAAATAGTTGGTTTCCCTTGCTTTGGAATCCAGATTCTAAGAAAGTAATCAATTGTAGGTATATGCCTATCCTTAATTAAAACTACCTTCCCAGATGCAGTAGCTTGCTCTCTTCTGTTGCTTAGGCAATCTTCAAGATACTTATAGGAAAGTTCTTCAATTTCTTCAGGTGTAATTTCTGTGTGTGGTGTTGCCATCATCTATGGGGTAAGATATCTTACCTAATTTAATACTAATAAAAGGGGTTAATAAAATTCCTTGTCTTCAAGTCTTTGCGAAATGTCATATTTGCTTATTGGCTCAGATTTTATTTTAAGAAGATTTGCCTTCAAAATTTTTTGCCTTGCTTTCTTATCTTCTTTGCTCAATTTGTCTTCAGAGATTGACTTTATCTTTTCCCTTAATAAATCTTCTGTATCAAAATGGTAAATTGCTTCAAGTTCTTTTAATAAAATCAATGGGAGAGTGCCTGCATTTATGTCACTTTTACTATCTGGAAGTTTCACAATTCCTGTTTTCATAATACTTTTATATGAATTAATTAAATCATCTTTACACAATTGCATGAAATCATTTTGTAAAACATCATTCATCAGAATAGTTCTTTGTTTAAAATGAATTTGTGGCTTCTTATAGTGGTTTTCTATTTTGATGTAATACTTCTCTTTATCATAGCCATATTGATTGCTTAAATCAACTCTAGTGGCTTTAGAAAGCTTGTTCTTAATATTCTGCCCAGCATCATAGAGTTTATGAATCAAAATTGAATCTTCAAAGGTTTTTCCTGTTAGCTTCCCAGACCTTTTATGAAAAAAAGGTTGCATCTGCTTACCATTATAATTGATATGATTCTGAAGAAAAACATTAGCTGGAAATTCAATATCTAAAATGCTTCCAAATTCAAATTCATTCACTTCTGCATTAAATAAATTTAGATTCATTTGGTCATTCATAAATTTAACTGCTTCAATCATTTGCGACCTTTCAAAGTGGAAGTTATGACCTTGCCAGAAGTATGGAAGATTGGCTTCTATCTTCAAAGAAGTTCCAACAGGGTCATAAAATATTGTGATTGGTTTCAATCCTTCTAGAATAAACTTCTCACCCCCATTTGAATAATTTGCTTTATGAGTTAATGAATGAAGACAAACATTGTCATTCTTTATATTTTTTATCAGTCTTGTAAAATCAAAATTCATTGCCATCCCCTTTCTCATGATTAGATTCATTTCTTCCCCCAATTAAACTACTTCGCAAATACTTGCAAACTGCATTTAGATATTCAGGTTTTGCAATTCCATTGAATAAGTTGACTTGAATAGTTTTACAATTGTCTGGACTATACAGAACCAACAAATCATAAACTTTGAATCTTTCATCTATTTCCCCCCATCCTAAAAATATTGGGTATGAATCAATTTCAATTATTTTAGAATGAATAACCCCTTTATTAAGGTCCTTGTAAATGCCAGCTTCAGTCTTTTTGTAAGTGCCATTAATTTCAATCTTTGCGAATCTGCTACCTTTTGCACCTGCGTATGACCTCAATGAAATTCTTTGTGGAAGAATTCCGATTTTCGAATTTTCATTCAAGTAGTAACTTCCCTTTGTCCCTTCCTTCAATGTATATTCCAATACACTATGTTTTGATTTAATAAATTCTAGATTCATGACTTTTAGGATTTAGAATTTCTATTAATGTAGTGGCTATTCAGGAAGGCTTCAATATCTGTTTGTTTTACCCAGATTTTTGAACCAAATTGAATAAATGGGATAGTACCTTTATCCCTGTAGGTTTGCCAAGTCTTTTGACTAATCCCTAAAATTTTCGGGACCTTCTTGGATTCAATAAATGATGAAGCTAGATTTTCTTCTGGCTTCAATTCTAATTTTGCCTTGATTTCTTGAATGTCAGAAACAAGTGCTTCGAATTTCTCTTCTGGAATTAAAGTGAATTGCATGAGTTACACAGAATTATTGCCTGTTACATTGATAAATAAGAATTCAGACTTTCTGTTACATGAAATTCAGTTCAAAATATAAAAACAAATGCAATTTTTGTTTTATAATCTGTGTAAGTATTGATTTTATTGAGTTACATCATTTAATCATACTTACCCACAACACAAAATGAATGTGGATATTGCTTTGTTCAAACTGATAAACAATTAATTTTAGTAACTAAATATATATCCTATTTTTGTGCATCAACTAAATTCAAAATCAAACATTTAATACATCATTTATGAAATATTCAATTTTCTTCTTAGTTATTTTCATTTCCACAAAATGCATAGCGCAAATTGATACTATATGTGGAAGAATCCCTGTACAGAATTCTAAAGTCATATATCAAGAAGTTATTTCAGTTGATAGTGCATCAAAAGACATCTTATACAAAAATGCATTAAGTTGGATAAGCCAGAAATATGTATCTCCAGACAAGGTTATTTCCTATAAAGATGATAGCAATAAAGAAAGAATTATAATCAATGGGGTAGGCACTTCGATTCCCTATAAATATGCAGGAGTAACAATGAATTATACCTATAAATACAGATTACAAATTGACTTCAAAGATGGCAAATACAAATATGAATTGACTGAAATCTATTATAGGTCAGATGAAAGTGCTTATTATAGTATAAATTCATTTATATCTAAGTCTGAAACAAAGTACATGAAGCAATGTTTTCTTTCAATAGATGGTTCAATTGTCCCTTTGTTGAATAGCTTGAAGGCTGAATTAAGTGGTCCGAAAAAATCAGAGTGGTAATAGTTCTTAATTAGACTAGTCTTCCATAGCTTTTTTGTGTGCTTTATTAGATGCTTCATTATCTAAACTAGCTATATACCTTTCAGTAATGCTTGTACTTGAATGTCTTAACAACCCTTTTAAATCATAGATTGAAGCCCCTGACTTAATAAGTATATCTGCATAGGAGTGCCTGCTAACATGAAAAGTTAAATTACTTTCAATACCACATTTGATGGCTAGTTTTTTAAGGTATTTATTTATCAATGCAGTCTTAGAACTTATTTGACTATTCAGGAATTTAGCATCAGTATATTCGATATCATTTCTAAGTAGAGGGAAAATAAAATTTTTCTTTAGCACCTTTTTAGGCTTGTAAAGATTTAAAATTTCTTCAGCCTTACCAATTAGTTCAAGAACTTGCTTTTCACTTGTTTTATCCATGCTATATATTAGTTTATTATCTTCTATATTTTCCCATTTTAGTTGAATAAAGTCACCTACCCGAATTCCAGCACAATAGTATGAAAATAGGAAGTAATTCCTAACATGATACAATGTTGAATTGCTATCAATTTCAAGGGCTTCTAAGGACCTTATTTGCTCTTTGGTAAGTCTTTGCTTATGCCCTGCCTCTTCTTTCAATGGGAAGTCTTTAAATGGGTTATACACTTGCAATCTTTTTTCTTTTACTGCTCTATAAAAATATATTCTTATTGTTTTAAGGTTAGTATATATAGTATTAATTGAACTTCCTTTCTTAATCATATAGGCTTGATACCTTGTAAGGAATTCATAGTTTAAATCTGTAAATAAAAGGTCCCTACCCTTTAAAAATTCATTTAGGTTTTTCAATTTAGATACAGAATTCTTAAAGAAGTTGTATGATTTTGTTTCTCTAACTACAGGAAGTATGTTTTCCCAATACTCAATAAAACTATCTGTATTCTTTTGCTTTGCTTCAGCTATAATTTGCTTAGAGGTAACAACTGCAATGTTTCTTTGAAGTTTTGTCTTAGCATCCTTCAATTCATTAATCTTTGAATCGAGTTCTGAATTTAGTTGATTAAATCTTGAGTTTGATTTTCGAATCCATTTTCCTGAATCTGCTTTTTTATTGAAATCCTTAAAAGGCACACTAATTCCTGTTGAAATAGCTTGATGCTTTCTATTTTCAGTAACTCTCAAAAGAATTGTATGAGTGCCATCTTCTTTGGCTTTATTGTTTAGTATTAAGTTGTAAGTTATTGCCATTGATTTTGAAGTTTAATACTGCAAATGTAAGGATACTTACACAATACTTACACAAATATTACATTTAATTACTTTTGATTACATTTGTTAGATAGTACCAAAAGCCTGCAATTAATGGATTATAGGAGTAATATTAGAAAAATAGAAAACTAGAGAGTAATTAATATAGTCCCCTACGGGCTACCACCCTAAACCGCAAAACCCCTGAATATATAATTATTCAGGGGTTTTTGTTTTTTATGGCCCTTTCAGGCAGCAATCAACATAATAAGTTTGAATGATACTCTTCTAAATTATGAGCTAAAAGTTTTTAACTGATTTATCCTTTACTAATCTAAATACAATAAAAATCAATTTTGCAATCACGAAGCCGCAAGTCTATTCTAAAATCTTCTTCTCCTTCCGTAACATCCAATACAATCCTTTTGAAGTGGAGTTGATATCCTTAAGTTTAAATAAGACTATACTTTTTTCTAAATAAGCGAGTGTGCCGAAGAGCATAGAACATAGATATATTGAATAATTAAATCCCAATACAAACAAAACAAAGAAAAAGAATCCTTGTATATACGCTGTTGCAACGCAGGAATACAAATGAAGTCCGGGCATCTTTTTAAAACGTACCCAACCAACAAGCAGTGAAACTAAATAAATAGCGATGAATAAAAATAAAGGACGAAAGTCATTTTGAATATCGCTCCACTTGAATTTAAATATGCCGAAAATTGCCATAATATAAGTGCCAAAATCGGCGAGACTATCCAATTGGGCTCCGAATTTGGTTTCCAGATTAAATTTACGGGCAATCCAGCCATCAAGAATATCAGCCACTAGGTTGATGCAAATGAAAAGCGTAAAATAATTTATATAATTATATAGTGCGAAAAACAAGATAACTGGAAACATCGCCATGCGATAGGCGCTGATGAAATTAGGGAGGTTATAAATATTTTCTTTCATCACTAACTATTTTTAAGACATCAAGATACTCGTTGAAGTATTCAGAACAAATTAAATTATAATTTGGTGGCAACTCCTAATTGAAAGTAAGATTGCCCCAGACCCAGTTCCGTATAAAGCATTATTTTTTCATTACATTTAAAACGAAGCCCAACACTTGCGTCAGGGCAAATCGCAAGGGGAAGCCCAAGATAGGTGCCATAATCTGAAGAAATAGTTACACTCGATGAAGTAGTTATCTTTTCATTAGCCTTTCTAAAACCCAATCCCAATCCCCAAAATGCTTCGAGATGATCGGAAAGCTCAAAATGGGAATTAAATCTAAAAAGGAAACTCGAACGAAAACTCGAGATAGTTCCTTTTGTAACATACTCTCTGCGGTATCCTAGTAAATCCGTCTTATATACATATACATCACCAACTGCGGAAAGTTTCATAAAATTAGCAGTTGCCCCAATACTAAAATTAGTGCTGATGAAATGTTCATATTTCAAATAGACGACACCGGTAGATTTTATGTTGTCTTTAATTCCAGCATAATTCCCAACTTGCTGATTATAGTTTCTCGGAAATCCATATCCCATGGAAATGAGATTGCTTCTTACTTCTAGCATTTGCGCCTTAGTATTAACGGGAGCCATCACTAACCCAAGGATAATCAATACGAGTGTTTTGAATTGATTTCTCATAAACTATTTCATTTCTAAAAAGCAATGATATAGATTTAATTTCATAATTATAAGATTATTAATATTTTCACTTTCAACAACTTATTAATCTATATTCGTCTTTTTTAATATAAAAATTACCCATGCTTAATAAAATCAAGGCCTACAAAATCTTATTCGCAATTATTTTTCTTGCATTTCAAGGAATGTTATCGGGGTGTTTCCACAGGTATTATCAAAAGACTACCCTTGCAAATGAAGAGAATGGCAGAATTCAAAAGACAACATTAAAACTTGACTACTATCGTAAGACAATACTGATATATCAGCAAGATTCTGGCTATTTGTTGGTTAATTTCAAAGTAGATACCACCAATAAAATAATTAGTGGGAATGTAAAACCTGCGAATCCATCTTATATTCATTTTTCATCGAAAAAGGATGGTCGACAAATATTTTATAAGGAAGAAAAAAGGTTTGCAACCAACCAAATTGGCATCTATGTAAAAGATGCCGTGATGATACGTACTGGGGAGGTGAGTATCCCAATTGACAGCATTTCAAAAATAGTAATGCTGGAATCCAATTACATTAAAACGGGGGCATCATATACAATTCCATTTATACCCGGTGGCTTTGTGGCACTATTAACGATTCTTTGTAATTGCCCCTATGTTTATACTGGCGATAGTCTTAATTATAATTTTACTGGTGTAATGTTTCCAGGCGCAGTATATAAAAGTGTGGAACGAAACGATTTTTTAAAATTAAATAATTTAGATGCCTCTCCCAATTCATATCAATTTAAGATCATGAACCTAAAGAAGGAACATCAGTATACCAATCAATTCGAGCTGATGATTGTAAATCATGAAAAGGGCATCAATGTATTGAATGATAAGGAAGGAGTTTTACATACCTATGAAAACCTGCAAGCGCCCATTGGGGCAGTTTCTTCGGGAACGAATGATCATCTTAAAGAAGTAACTGCTATAGATAATACAAGTTATGCATTCAATGATCCAACGGAAACCGACCCTCTCAATTCATTAATCCTAACCTTCACCAAACCAAAAAATTCGAACACGAGCAAATTGGTTGTGAATGCTAAAAACACCGACTGGTCGGGATATGCCTACAATGAGATATGTAAATTACTTGGGGAGAAATATGAAGATTGGGTAGCAAAACAAACACAGAAACCTTCAGAAGAAATAAAAGCAGGTTCCATAAAACAAGGCATTCCATTATCTGTCTATCTAAAAACCTCAAAGAGTTGGGAATTTATTGATTACTACAACCTAGTAGGCACGATGGCTTCACGCGATTTGATAATGCCAATTGACCTTTCAAAGATTGAAGGAGATACCTTTCAAATCATGTTGAAATCGGGGTTCTACTTTTGGGAACTTAATTCTATTGGTATCGATTATAGCGCCGACAAAAAAGTTTCTGTCGATTATTTGAAGCCTTTATCTGCGATTGATTCTTTAGGAGTTGACCATGTGAATGCATTACTCGAGAATGATACAAGTTACTTAATTCATTATAATATTAGCGATTATGTGATCGTTAAATTTGATTCAATTCCTAAAAACAACACGATGAATCAAACCGTTTTCATTCATAGTAAAGGATACTATAATCGCACTGAAACCTACACTGGAAAACCTAATTATAAAGAACTCATGAAGGTAAAAAAACCAGGTGGCTTCTCCGTTTTCTCACGTAAAAAATACATTGAAATTCAAAATTTCTTGAACGCAACCAATGCTAAATCGAATGGAAATTAAGAGTGCGGAAATCGTTGTTGAACCACTACAAAGTAAACGAGCCTTTGCAACTACACTCTTTGAATCACCCATTATTGGTGGTTATAAAAAGGACCTTATTGTTTTGAAAATGTGGGGAAGTATTATCGTAGGTGTTCTTCAACGCTTCCCAAATCCCATTCATTTCTACAAAATCATCAGAAGAGTAATGGCCTTAAAAAACAGGCTCACACTCGACCGGAAAATCCGAAAAATAGCCCATGTTGATGGGCGTTATTTTTTCAATATTAACAATAATGGTTTTCCTGCAAAATATTTCATGCGCCTCTTTGATATTGAAGGAAAACTATTGCTCGGCAAAAAAGTATCTAACCTCGAAAACCTTAGAATGGTATTGATTGGTTTCACCAAAAAATGCCCACTCAATTGCGAACATTGTTATGAATCGAAGGAGTTAAATAAGAAGGAAACATTAACGCTCGATGACCACAAAAAGATTTTAAGAAAACTGCAGGATGCTGGGATTTCGCAATTTCAATTTGGAGGCGGGGAACCCATGGTGCGTATTAATGATTTGGTGGAACTATTAAAAACCGCTCGAAAAACTTCTGATTTTTGGATTGCTACTTCTGGTTTTAACTTCACCTTGGGAAATGCATTTCGTTTAAAGAAAGCCGGCTTAACAGGTGCTGCAATTAGCTTAGATCATTACAATCCAGAAAGCCATAATAAGTTCAGACGATTTGATGATGCTTACTATTGGGTAGAAGAAGCCGCAAAAAATGCACAAAAAGCAAAACTCGTGATTGCTTTTTCAGTATGTGTAACCCGTGATTTTTGCACCGAAGAAAATCTGATGGCGTATATTCAACTATCAAAAAAACTGGGTGCAAGTTTTATTCAACTTCTCGAACCCAGAGCGGTAGGGAATTATGAAGGGATGGATGTTTCACTGACTCCTGAGCATGAAAAAACATTAACCGACTTTTATTTCAAAATGAATAATGAGAAAGAGTTCAGAGACATGCCTATAGTAATTTATCATGGTTACCGACAGCGACTCATAGGATGTGCCGGTGCGGGTTCCCGATACCTATATATAGACACCGATGGATACATGAATTCTTGCCCATTTTGCAGAAACAAAACCACTCATATCTTAGCCGATGAAGTTGAAAACTCCATAGATAGCATGAAAGAATTTGGGTGTGGCAAGTTTGCAATATTGAACTAAATATAAATAGAGTTCATTGGATAATTTTCAATTAGGCAGCTTTGATCAAGCTCCTTTTTCATTGAAACAAGAATTTTCTATCTTTAGAAGAAATCAAACCTCGCTCCCACTTTCTCTTAGGAATTATCAAATAATTTAACATCTTTGCTTTATCACAATAACTGAAATTGAAAAATCATGAATAGAGAAATTACGAGTTGGTTTAGCCCGGCACTTCAATCGGAAATGCCTATTGTATCCTACGGACATGCTGGATTTGCATTGCTCTTTGTGCCTACCGCCGCTGCCGATTACCTCGAATATGAACGATTTCAAATGATGGATGTGCTCGCCCCCTATATTGATGGTGGCAAGGTGCGTGTGTTTTCAGTGAATAGCATTAATAATGAAAGCTGGCTCAATAATAATATGGCAGGTGCACATAAAGCCATTCGGCATAATCAGTTTAACGAGTACATTTATAATGAGGTGCTTCCTTTCATCAAGAAGAACACATCTGAAGAAACACCTATAATACTTTGTGGGGCTTCGTTTGGGGCTTTGCATAGCATGAACCTCTTCCTAAAACGCCCTGACTTAATTGATGGGGTTATCGCGATGAGCGGAGTTTACGACCTGGCCGAATACACCAAAGGCTATCACGACGAACAAGTATATTTCAACTCCCCAATGCAATACATTCCGAATTTAACCGATGAAAGTATTTTGAATAATATTCAAAAAAGCAAGCATATTCATATTGTTACCGGCAGTGGCGCTTATGAAGATCCTGAATCGTCGAAGAAATTTGCAGGGGTGCTTTACAGCAAAGGAATTACTTATGAACTCGATGTATGGGGACATGAATGGAAACACGACTGGCCTACCTGGAGAGCGATTTTACCACATTATTTAGAAACTCGATTCTAAAAAAAATCAGAATTCGATGTTCCCCAAAAGCTTGTCCTAAAATTAGCAGATAATGTGTATCCTTTTAGCAAGGAATGACGAGTAAGGTAATACAATTGTAATAGTCTAAAATGACATTTCATTCGACCTGAAAAAGGGGGATGACCCAAACTTGACAAAAGCACAAAATCTTCCCATATTCATTTAAACAGCGCTTTCCTTTTCCTCCCTCCTTTTCCTTATCTTCGCGTTTTGAAATTTTACCTTAGAATCCCTTCATGCAGCATATACGCAACTTTTGTATTATAGCCCATATCGACCATGGCAAGAGCACTTTAGCAGACCGTCTTTTAGAATATACCAAGACGGTGAGTCAGCGCGACCAAAAAGCGCAGATTTTAGATGATATGGATATTGAACGTGAGCGCGGAATAACCATCAAGAGTCATGCGATTCAGATGGACTATATTTATAAAAACCAACCTTACGTTTTAAATTTGATCGATACTCCAGGGCACGTTGATTTTGCTTATGAAGTATCGCGAAGTATCGCCGCTTGTGAAGGAGCCCTTCTAATTGTTGATTCATCGCAAGGAATTCAAGCGCAAACTATCTCGAACTTGTATTTGGCACTTGAAAACAATTTAGAGATTATCCCAGTACTTAATAAAATCGACCTTCCTGGCTCTATGCCTGAAGAAGTGAGCGACCAAATTGTAGCCTTGATTGGTTGCAAATACGAAGATATTTTACGTGCCAGTGGCAAAACCGGAGAAGGGGTTTACGATATTATCAATGCCATCATCGATCGGGTACCACCTCCAAAAGGCAATGAAAAAGCACCTTTGAAGGCATTGATCTTCGATTCCGTTTTCAACTCCTTCCGAGGTATCATCGCCTATTTCAAAATTGTAGATGGGGAGATGCGTAAAGGCGACCGAGTGAAATTTGTGAACACAGAAAAAGAATATTTTGCAGAAGAAATTGGCGTATTACGTATCGAAAAAGAACCTCGCGATGTAGTAAAGACGGGCGACGTAGGATATATCATTTCGGGTATTAAAGCCGCCAAAGAGGTAAAAGTGGGTGATACGATTACCAATGTAGCCGACCCATGCACGGAGTCGATTCAAGGATTTGAGGATGTGAAACCTATGGTATTCGCGGGAATCTACCCGGTAGATACCGACGATTTTGAAGAATTACGCGAGAGCATGGCCAAGCTCCAGCTGAATGATGCTTCCTTGGTTTTTGAACCGGAATCATCGGCAGCCCTAGGATTTGGTTTCCGTTGCGGATTCTTAGGAATGCTTCATATGGAAATTATTCAAGAACGATTGGAGAGAGAATTCAATATGACCGTAATTACTACGGTTCCCAATGTGAGTTACAAAGCATTTCTTACCAATGGTGAAGAGGTCATTGTAAACAACCCAAGCGATTTACCCGACCCATCGAAAACCGATTACGTAGAAGAACCTTATATCAAAGCGCAAATAATTACTAAAAGCGAATACATGGGAGGCATTATCTCATTATGTATTCAAAAGCGCGGTATCATTGGCAATCAGCATTTCTTAACCACCGACCGAGTGGAACTTAATTTTGAGATGCCCATGGGTGAAATTGTATTCGATTTCTTCGATAAATTAAAATCTATATCCAGAGGTTATGCTTCACTCGATTACCATCCCATTGGATATCGTGAGAGTCACTTGGTGAAACTTGATATCATGCTTAACAAGGAGCCAGTGGATGCTTTGAGCGCGGTAATTCATCGAGATAAAGCATATGATTGGGGTAAAAAAATATGTGAGAAATTAAAAGAATTAATTCCTCGCCAGCAATTTGAAATCGCCATTCAAGCTGCGATTGGATCTAAAATTATATCCCGCGAAACCATCAGTGCTATGCGTAAGGATGTAACCGCGAAGTGTTATGGAGGTGATATTTCTCGTAAACGTAAATTACTTGAAAAACAAAAAGCAGGTAAGAAACGTATGCGTCAGGTAGGAAATGTTGAAATTCCTCAATCGGCGTTCATGGCAGTATTGAAACTTGATTAAATATTAAATGAGTACGATCAAAAATTATATCGATGAATTAAAATGGAGGGGCATGCTGCATGATATTATGCCCGGTACCGAAGAATTATTGAATCGTGGTATGACAACTGGTTATATCGGATTCGATCCT
Organism: uncultured Bacteroidota bacterium; assembly: GCA_903910445.1. GTDB lineage: Bacteria > Bacteroidota > Bacteroidia > UKL13-3 > UKL13-3 > CAINMV01. Next base: position 7,723 of record CAIVZR010000004.1, on the reverse strand, counting down.
ACAGCCGACTCATTAGGCGTTGGGAACCTCGTACAAATCATGTCGCTATTGCATTTTCAGCGTTGCGGCCATAAGCCTATTGCTTTGGTAGGTGGCGCCACCGGAATGGTAGGCGACCCTAGTGGAAAGAGTGCAGAGCGTAATTTGCTCGACGAAACAACGCTCAATCATAATCTAAGTTGCCAGAAAGCACAGCTTGAGAAATTCCTAGACTTTACTGGTGAAAATGGAGCCATCATCGTAAACAATTACGATTGGTTTAAGACCATGACTTTCCTTGATTTCATTCGTGATATTGGAAAGCATTTGAGTGTGAATTATATGATGGCCAAAGACTCCGTAAAATCGAGATTGGAAACGGGCATGAGCTTCACCGAATTTAGTTATCAGCTGGTGCAGGGATACGATTTTTATTACCTATGGAAAAACCATGGGGTAATGATACAGATGGGGGGAAGCGACCAATGGGGCAATATAGTAACAGGAACCGAACTCATTCGCCGTAAAGATGGAGGTGAAGCATTTGCATTAACCACGCCATTGATTAAAAAAGCCGATGGAACCAAGTTTGGCAAGACCGAAGGTGGCAATGTATGGCTCGACCCAAAACGTACATCGCCTTATAAATTTTATCAGTTCTGGCTCAATGCCGCCGATGCCGATGTGGCTACTTATATCCGCATCTTCTCATTGAAAAACAAAGAAGAGATTGAAGTCATCGAAGCCGAACACTTAGCAGCGCCGCATTTACGAATATTACAAAAAGCACTGGCAGATGAAATCACAACCCGAGTACATAGTGCTGAAGCATTAATACAAGCCAAAGCTGCATCAGAAGCACTCTTTGGCAATACGATTGATGGTTTAGCAGCCTTGCCTGATAGTGTATTTGGAGAAGTAGCCGATAGTATCAAGCAATTTGAGATTGAACGAAGCATTCTTAGCGCTGGTATTGGAATCATGGATTTATTAGCCACCCATTCCACCATCTCAAAATCGAAAGGCGAAGCCAAACGATTGATTGAAGGAGGTGGCGTAAGTATCAATAAGTCGAAGATTAATGATATAAACCTCATCGTTAATGCTGAGAATATCATTAAGGAAAAATATATTTTAGTTCAAAGTGGCAAGAAGAATTATTTCTCTTTTAAAATAAAATAAGTCCTTCGAAAAGTTTTAATCACACGTTAAATCAACTAAAAAGATGAACCGTCCGATACGAGTACTTGTAGCAAAAGTTGGCCTTGATGGCCACGATAGAGGGGCCAAAGTTATAGCCACTTCATTGCGTGATGCTGGCATGGAAGTAATTTATACTGGCCTTCGTCAAACGGCGGAGATGGTGGTAAATACCGCATTGCAAGAAGATGTTGACGCGATTGGTGTCAGTATTTTGAGCGGGGCGCACAATACCGTATTCCCGAAAATTTTACTGTTGATGAAAGAGAAAAACATGAATGATGTATTGCTCACAGGTGGCGGCATCATTCCTGATGAAGACATGCAAAAGCTCAAGGCCCAAGGTGTTGGAGAGTTATTTCCTCCCGGAACACCCATGCATGAAATCGCAGATTATATTCGTAATTGGGTGAAAGACAATCGCAGTTTCTAAACCCCAATCAAATTTTAAATTTTAATTTATTTAGATCATAATTATGTTTTTACACAAAGAAGGATATCCAACCATTTTAATAAGTTTAGGGGTACTAACCCTCTTATGTTATGGTACGCATGCCATGGCCCCCGAATGGTTATTTAAGGCAGTAGTTGTTTTGAGTATGGGAGTGATGGTTATTGTATTGCAGTTCTTCCGCAATCCACCTCGTCATACGGTAGCCAATGCCAATCAGGTAATTGCACCTGCTGATGGGAAAGTGGTGGTAATTGAAGAAGTAGAAGAACCCGAATATTTCAAAGACAAGCGCATCCAGGTTTCTATTTTTATGTCGCCATTTAACGTACATGTGAATCGCTATCCAATAAGTGGTGTAGTCGATTATGCCAAATACCATCCAGGAAAGTATTTAGTGGCCTGGCATCCAAAATCATCGACTGAAAATGAGCGAACCACCGTGGTAGTGAAGAATGATAAGACAGCGGTGCTTTTCCGTCAGATTGCTGGCGCCATGGCCCGACGTATTGTAATGTACAGCAAGGAAGGTGATAAGGCAGTGACTGGTGGTGAGATGGGATTTATTAAGTTTGGATCGCGTGTTGATTTGTATTTCCCATTGGGAACCAAAATCAATGTGAGCCTGCAAGAGGTGGTGAAAGGCGGGGTAAGTGTGATTGCGGAGCTTTCTTAGGCTGCAGGCAACCATTCAATTTATGACCGAATACTTACCAATTATCAATTGTTAATGCCACTGTTTTCAAACAAAAAGCCTTACATTTGTAATACTATTTTAAAATTCATTATTTAATCGACCATATTCATCATGAAAAAATTATTATCATTTGCCGTAGCTACTGTTTTAGTTGCTTCTATGGCTATCGCTCAAGGACCAACAACGACTAAACCTGCTGCTGCTCCAGCTGCTAAGAAAGAATGTGCTGGTGAGAAAAAATCATGCTGCAGTAAAGAGAAAAAATCATGCTGCGAGAAGAAAGGAAGTGCATCTTCTTCAACCACTCCAGCACCTGCTGCAAAGCCTGCAACAACTACTACTACTCAGTCGCCTAAATAAGCCGACCGTTTTAAAAACAAAAAGCCTTTCAAGAAATTGAAAGGCTTTTTTTATGAATTATAATTTTATTATCGTTGAATAATTACACGAACGGTACTGATTTGCTCCTTGGATTGAACACTTAGGAAATAAACTCCATTGGATAAATTTGAAACATCCAACGAAATACTCTTTTGTGTTGCTTGCTTTTGTATTGAAAGTCTTCCATTTATATCATACAAACTCAAACTCACCGTGCCTTGCACCTCTTGTAACTCAATATTGAGGATTGATTGGGTAGGATTGGGATATACCGCCACGCCTCTTGAAAATGGATTTTCAATTCCGCTTCCAAAGCCCATTGAATCACAACTGGCGGGTTTCGACTCATCCTTGTAACGAGCCGAACTGCAAGAATTGCAAAGCACTCGCTTTAAAAAGCAGGCACCATTTTTTATAACATATTGTTGATTTGATCCGCAATGTGTGGCAGCAGGGTTGATATTCAATTCCGCACAAGTACCGCTCTTAATGGCTTTGGCGTAAATGAGTGCGGAGCCTTCCATCGGGAATAGGTTATAGCAATTGCCAGTACAATTAATGATATAACCTCTATAAGCAGGCACCACACAATCGGCTGAATCATGAAAGCTCACGATAGGAATATCGGCATTTCCATTCATGAAGGAAGTATCGTACACTGCTCCACAAAAATCGAGAACACCTTTTGTTTTATAATTCTTTGGATAAGTATTGCCTGATGAATCGATACTTCCCAATTGCGAGTGTACCCAGCTGAGCTTTGCATCAATCTCTTGTTGGCTAGTGAATGCGGCATTCATGGCGGTAATGCTTCCAGCACTTCCACCACTTACGAATACAAAATTGGTATCGATTTTATATTGTGCACTTTTATAGCTCAAGAAACGAAGTGAAGCATTGAAGTCTTGCATGGCCCGGTAAGTGGCATTATACATTCCTATATAGTCGTTGCATAAACAAAGGGCTGCGGCGGTGCCATTCAAACAATTCCAGCCAATTCGATAATCGATGGTTGCCGTTACATAACCGCGCTTTGCAAATTCTTTACAGAAGTATGCCATATCGAATCGGTTACCTTCGAGGAAGCCACCACCAAAGGCGAATACTATCAATGGTCGTTTGGGTAAGGTTTCCACCGATGCATTGGGATAATAGATATCCATTCTTAAAGAATCCATTACTGTGGAGTTCCAGTGCTTAGCAACAGCAAATACAATATTGGAATCTTTTTGAATTTGCGCATCAGAAAATAATGGGGTATTGGAAAACCTGTTCTTGATGCAATAATTTTGCGAAAACAAGAGGCATACGAATGTTGAAAAAAAGGCACTTAGAAGAATTCGTTTCATAAATACAAAGCGGTATTTTTACAAATATAGAATATAAAGGCATGTTGGAACATCATTTTATTAACTTCCAAAACTCAACAATACATTATACTAAACAGGGTACTCAATCCCCTGTTCTGATTTGTTTTCATGGGTATGGATGGAATTGTTATAATTTCGATTATATCATGCCTGAACTCTTAAAGTATTTTACGGTGTACAGTTTCGACCTATTTGCTCATGGAGAAAGTGAATGGATGGAATCAGAGGAATTCTCTCAATATCATTTCAAAAACATCTTCCAAATATTTTTCAAGAAACATCAGATAGAACAATTTTCAGTGATGGGATATAGCCTCGGAGGCCGATGGGCTACGAGTTTGATGGCAACCTATAGCAATCAAACAAAAGCGCTCTATTTAGTTGCTGCTGATGGATTGAGGCGAGGAACCATTATTGATATTTTATCTCGCATCAAGCAAACAAATAAAATCATCAACTACTTTATCAAACACCCAAAATTATTTTTAGGTGGGATCAAGCTTGGTTATTTAATGGGAATGATTGACCGGGAGGCAAGAGATTTTTATCTTGGAAAGAATGATACACCAGAGAAACGAGCGCTTATTTTAAAGCGTATCAAATTGTGTAAAAACCTTTTGGTGCCAACACCAGCGTTAATTCAAAAAATTAAAGACAATCATATCTCAGTACATCTTTTTTATGGCAGCAGCGATTTTGTAATGCCTGTATTGCTTACCAATAACCTGGTGAAGGCACTGGGCAAAGACATCTTGCATAAGATTGATGACGACCATATGCTCGTGATTAAGCCCCCATTTATGAAAGCCATATCTCATGTTTTAAAAACCATTTAAAGAATTATCATTTTTTCTTTACAATAATTTACAATAATCTCCGTTATAAGGTAAATCAGATATTGTATTCTCCGTCCGTTTAGCTATTCGAATCTTTCGTGTTTTGTGATGCCCTCAAATGGCGTGATGATGAATTAAAAAATAAATTCATCATGGCCACCTGAACAAGCTGTGCCCTTGAAGGAGCTTACTATCTAAGCTAAATATCAAACCTATTACATTAAATCTACCTATTTATGTCACAAGCAAAAAGTTCACCTCGTCAGAAAATGATTAACATGATGTACCTCGTGTTAACCGCCATGCTGGCTTTAAATGTTTCATCTGAAATATTAAAAGCCTTTCACAAACTTGAAACGAGCCTGGAGAATTCGGGCAGAAACCTGGATGATACCAACTCGAAACTCCTTGCGGGTATGGATGATGAAGTGGTAAAACAGGGCGCCAAGGCCAAGGATTACCGAGACAGAGCCTACGAAGCCAAGAAAACTTCTGAAGAATTTATTTCTTATGTAGATGAGCTTAAGAATTATTTTTTAAAACAAAATGGAGGCCGATTAGAAAACGGTGAATTGAAAGAAGCTGATAATATGGACGCTGCGATGGGATTTTTCCTAAATGAAAAGGACGACCACCAAAAAGGGAAAGAGCTCATGGATAAAATTAATACGACACGAGAGAAACTGATTTCCTTATTAGATGCAAAAGATCGTACGAGTATCAAATCGGATTTATTTACACCCGAGCCAAGCCCCAATGAAGAAGGGATAAAGAAAACATGGCTAGAAGAATCGTTTGAAAGATTGCCACTTGCTGCCGTTTTTGCCAACCTCACCAAGGTTCAGAACGACGCCAAGAAAACCGAATCGGATGTGATTGCGAAGCTTGCAGATAATATTTTTGAGAAGCAGCATCATTTTAATGAATTGCAAGCTACCATTGTGGCGCCGCTCGGGTCGGTATCCACTGGGCAACCTTATAATGCAGAAATATTTTTAACAGCCTTCAACAATAATTCCAACTATAAAATTATGGTGAACGGAACTCCTGTTGATGTAGTGAATGGAAAAGGTATCTATCGTGTGGTTCCTAATAGTGAAGGGAAATTTAATTATAAAGCCGAAATTATGGTGCCCGACCCTGAAACGAATATTCTAAAATCATATCCTGCCAATGGAGAGTATCAAGTATTTGCACCTCAGGCATCAGTATCGGTAGCGAATATGCGCGTGTTTTATGCAGGCATCGACAACCCAGTAGATATCACCGTTCCAGGATATCGTCCCGACCAAATTACAGCTACTGCTGAAAATGCTAACCTTGCGGGAGGCAATGGGAAATATGTGGTAACAAGCAGCATATCACAAAACAGAACGGTTAAAATAAATGTAGTAGCAAGAGCAGATGATGGCACCACCAAAAGTTTTGTTCAGCAATTTAATATTCGCCCCATGCCACCACTCGAAAACTCCATCAATGGAAAAACAGGTGGCATTGTAACCGTAGAAGAAGCATCTACTTTTAATTTTATGCGATGCGACTTTGGTCCTTATTTCCCAATCACCACGCAGCCTTATCAGGTGATGAGTTTTGTATGTTATGTAAAATCACGAGAAAACAAAGCGCCAATGATGGCTACTGGCAACCAACTCACCCCTGAAATGAAGGCAACCATTTCCAAATGCAAAAGAGGTGATTTGATATTGTTTTACGAAATAAAAGGCAGAGGTGCCAATGGCACCGTCAGCAATGTGAGCAATAATTTGATTTATACCGTGAAGTAACTATTAGTAAGATATCTAATTTACCCCCCTGTTAATTATATTAACGGGGGATTTATTTTTATTTGTATCTCCGTATATGATTTGCTCACTTTATTAGTTTACTTATAACCCATTCAAACAAGTTTTATGTATTATTAAAGTTATTTTAAACTCTTAAAAGGAAGTTTGCAATCCGAAAATTGAATAACCCTTTCCTAAAAAAGGAAGAATGAAATGTGGTTTTTTTTGCGGAAAAGTAAGTAGATCTCTCCTTCGTCGAGAAGACAATACAACATTTTTGAAGTATTAAGATTTTCGAAAGAAATCAATAGTTCTTGTAAAGATAACTCTAGCCTCATAATGTGCTATTAGTTCTAAATCCTAAATTAAATTACGAGAATTCATGCTGTTGTATTGTCATCTCGACGAAGGAGAGATCTATTTTTTTGAAGTTTTTTTTCAATTTTATTATCTTCGACAAATAAATTTATGAAATTCATAGCTGAATGAAAACATATTATATTTACTTCCTGACCAATATAACTAAAAGAGTCCTCTATATTGGCGTTACTAACAATTTAAAGCGTCGTTTGCTGGAGCATGAATTAGATGCAAGAACTACGAAAAGACATTTTACAGGAAAGTATAATACCTTTTATCTTGTTTATTGGGAAAAGTATAAATATATAGATAAAGCACTCTTCCGTGAAAATGAATTGAAAGGGTGGTCAAGAAAAAAAAGGAAATACTTATAAACTCAGTTAATCCTGAATGGAGATTTTTTAATCAAGATATTGAATAAACCTTTACTAAAAAAGAAGAATGAAATGTAGTTTTTTTTTAGTAGAAAAGTAAATAGATCTCTCCTTCGTCGAGATGACAATACAACATTTTTGAAGTATGAAGATTTTCGAATGAAATCAATAGTTCTTGTAAAGACAACTCTATCCTCATAATTTGCTATTAGTTCTAAATCCAAATTAAATTACGAGAATTCATACCGTTGTATTGAAGATAAAAATTTTTGAATGAAATCAATAGTTCTT
>CAIVZR010000003.1 GCA_903910445.1 uncultured Bacteroidota bacterium | reverse complement strand
CAAAAAAAGATGCAGCGCCCCACTTACCAAGGCGAACTACCGGCAGGAAACGATGGTCTTGGATTAACGCTTTTGGGCGTTACCGGAGATCAAGTGCTTCCAGCTGAGGTATATCAAAAAATAAAAATTGAAGCCATTGCGATGGTACGTGGTACCGTACAAGCCGATATCTTGAAAGAAGATCAAGCACAAAACACGTGTATCTTTTCAACAGAGTTCGCTTTGCGCTTGATGGGCGATATCCAACACTTTTTTATTCTTAATAAAGTACGTAATTTTTATAGTGTAAGTATTAGTGGTTACCATATTGCTGAAGCAGGGGCTAATCCCATCACACAACTAGCCTTAACCCTCTCCAATGGATTCACATACGTTGAATATTATTTGAGCAGAGGAATGCATATCGACGATTTTGCCCCCAACCTCTCCTTCTTTTTCAGTAACGGAATCGACCCTGAATATGCGGTTATTGGCAGGGTAGCACGTAGAATCTGGGCCAAAGCCATCAAGCACAAATATCAAGGCAACGAGCGCAGCCAGATGCTCAAATATCATATTCAAACGAGCGGACGAAGCCTTCATGCACAAGAAATTGACTTCAACGATATTCGTACCACCTTGCAGGCATTGTATGCAATATATGATAACTGTAATAGCCTTCATACCAACGCCTACGACGAGGCCATTACCACTCCTACCGAAGAAAGTGTGCGCCGAGCCATGGCCATTCAGTTAATCATCAATCGCGAATTAGGATTGACAAAAAATGAAAATCCAATTCAAGGTAGTTTCATTATTGAAGAAATGACCGACCTCGTAGAAGATGCCGTTTATGCCGAGTTCATGCGTATTAACGAACGTGGAGGGGTTCTGGGTGCAATGGAAACAATGTATCAACGAAATAAGATTCAAGAGGAAAGTTTGTATTATGAAACATTGAAGCATAATGGCGATTTCCCAATTATTGGGGTGAATACTTTTCTTAGTAGTAAAGGATCTCCAACAGTTGTGCCTTTGGAAGTGATTCGCAGTACAGAAGAAGAAAAACAATATCAGATAACGGCGCTGAAGGCATTTCAACTAAGAAATGAAGAAGCCGCTCCTGCCCTATTACTTAAGCTTCAACAAACTGCCATCGCCAACGAAAATATATTTGAGGTATTGATGGATGCGAGCAAAGTATGCTCCCTCGGACAAATTTCGAAAGCATTATATTCAGTTGGAGGGCAGTACCGAAGGAATATGTAATTGCTTGCAAATCAGTTTCAGAAATCATTTTACTTTGCAATAGATTGAATGTCTTATGTTTACTATTAATTCATTTGTGTTTTTTAAGCAAAGTACCCTATTCATTAAGATTCAGGCTCCAAATGATAATGATCTGAAAAAGTTTTTGAAATAAGATTCTTTTTGTTACCTTTGCCGTCCCAAAAAAAATAGGGAACCAAATAAAATGTTTGCAATAGTAACCATAGCTGGTCAACAATTCAAAGTAACGAAGAACCAAACACTCTACGTTCACCATCTATCAAACGGAGAGGGCGCTAACCTAGAATTTAGCGATGTATTATTAGTCAATAATGAGGGTAGTGTAAGTGTTGGCACCCCAAATGTAAGCGGAGCGAAAGTTACTGCTACCATTGTTGAGAGCTTAGTTAAAGGCGATAAAGTAATCGTTTTTAAGAAAAAGCGCCGAAAAGGCTATCGCCTCATGAAAGGTCATCGCCAGCAATTCAGCAAAATAAAAATTATTGATATCTTAGCTTAAATCTTAAACCTAATTAAATAATAAGTAAACATGGCACATAAAAAAGGGGTCGGTTCCGTAAAGAATGGTCGCGAATCACATAGCAAACGCCTTGGTGTAAAAATATACGGCGGACAAGCAATTATTGCTGGTAATATCATCGTTCGTCAACGTGGTACTAAGCACCATCCAAGTGTTGGTGTAGGTATTGGAAAAGATCATACGTTATATGCATTGGTTGATGGGGTTGTAAAATTCCAAAAGAAAGCCAATGACAAATCATACGTATCGGTTGTTCCAATGGCGTAACCATCACCAAGAAAATAATGTACGTAATAAGTACATCAAAAAAGAAATAGACTGAGGAAGACGGGAATTTAAAAGTGAATTATAACGCAAAAGACCTTGTTCATTAATTTGAGCAAGGTTTTTTTTATTTTCTGATTCTTGCTTATTTAAGCAATCACCTTCCTATTGTTTTTTAGTTCGCCCCATTTGACCTTAATTTGCACCCCGTAATGACTGATAAATACGCACTTCGCGGAGTCTCTTCACAAAAAGAAGAAGTTCATGCCGCTATAAAGAATCTTGATAAAGGCCTTTTCCCAAAGGCATTCTGTAAAATTGTGCCCGACTATTTGGGTGGTGATGAAAATTACTGCAATATCATGCATGCCGATGGTGCAGGTACCAAAAGTAGTCTTGCCTATGCCTACTGGCGTGAAACAGGCGATTTGAGCGTATGGAAAAACATTGCCATCGATGCCATTGTTATGAATATCGACGATCTAATTTGCATAGGCGTTACCGATTCATTCCTACTCTCATCAACCATTGGAAGAAATAAAAAACTAATTCCAGCGGATGTTCTTTCTGCCCTAATCAATGGAGCTCACGAATTCATTGATACCCTTAAGGAATTTGGCATACACATCCATCATACAGGCGGTGAAACAGCCGATGTGGGTGACTTAGTTCGCACCGTGATTGTAGATAGCACCGTGACCGCTCGCGCCGAGAAAATTGATATCATTGATAATGCCAATATCAAACCTGGGAATGTGATCGTTGGTTTTGCCAGTTATGGTCAAGCAACCTACGAAAACGAGTATAACAGTGGTATGGGTAGCAATGGCCTTACCAGTGCCCGACACGATGTATTTAGTTCAATATATAAATCAAAGTACCCCGAAACCTACGATGCCGCCATCGATGAGGTAGCCTATACTGGAAAGCTATTACTAACCGATTCAATTGAAGGGATTTCATTAAACGCTGGGAAAATGGTACTCTCTCCTACCCGCACCTATGCACCATTGGTAAAAGAAATTCTTAAACATCACCGTGAGAAAATTGATGGAATGGTACATTGCAGTGGAGGCGGACAAACTAAAATTTTACACTTTATCGACAATCTCCATATCATAAAAAATAATTTATTGCCCACTCCAATACTTTTCAAAACCATCCAGCAACAAAGCAATACCAACTGGAGAGAAATGTATACTACTTTTAATATGGGACACCGATTAGAAATCTATACCGATGCTGATACCGCAGCATCACTCATAAAAATAGCCTCGGAATTTTCAATTGAAGCGCAAATTATTGGTAAGGTAGAAGCTAGTGAGATAAAAAAACTCACGATTGAAAGTGAGTGGGGACGATTTGAATACTAAACCATGGCTAAAGAAAAACTTCACGATACCCGCCCAAAACCCGAATCTGCAATTCTTGTTTCAGTTGGAAATAAATTTGATAAGGAAGAACAACTTCATATTTTTTTAGATGAGTTAGAATTCTTAGCCAAGACCGCCGGAGCTGTTACACAAAAACGTTTTATTCAACGCCTTGATCATATCGAACAAGGCACCTATGTTGGGAAAGGCAAGCTAAAAGAACTTGCCGATTATGTTGCAGAACACGCCATCGACATGGTAATTTTCGATGATGAACTTTCGCCTGCTCAAACACGAAATATCGAAAATGAATTTAATCCTGATAAGAATGATATGAAGGTGAAGGTTATCGATCGAAGCCGATTGATCCTTGATATCTTCGCTCATAACGCACGTTCAGCCCAGGCAAAAACACAAGTAGAGCTAGCTCAATATCAGTATTTATTACCCCGCCTTACCAACCTCTGGACGCATTTGAGCCGCCAAAAAGGAGGTATCGGAATGAAGGGAGCTGGTGAAAAGGAAATTGAAACCGACCGTCGTGTGATTAATAATAGAATCGCTCTACTCAAAGAAGAATTACGAAATATCGATCGTCAAAACACCATCAAACGAAAAGACCGGGAAGATAAGCCCCGATTGACATTGGTTGGATATACGAATGTTGGCAAATCAACCATCATGAACGTTTTGAGTAAGGCGGAAATTTTAGCCGAAAACAAACTATTCAGTACACTTGATAGTACGGTGAGAAAAGTGGTTTTGAAAACCACCCCATTCCTCTTAACCGATACTGTTGGGTTCATTCGCAAACTCCCGCATCAACTTATTGAGTGTTTCAAAAGCACCCTTGATGAAGTGCGTGAAGCTGATGCGCTAATTCATGTGGTAGATATTAGCAGTAACGAATATGAGGCTCAGATGCAAACGGTGAAAGAAACAATTGAAGAGCTTGGAGCCAATACCAAGCCCATTCTAACGATATTCAATAAAATTGATGCCATGACCGAAGAACAACGCTATAACCTGCATAATACCTATATGGCAAAGGAAAACATGCCTGTAGTATTTATGAGCGCCCTCAATAAAACCAATACCGATGAGCTTCGCGATGCAGTATATAATATGGTTCAACAGGTTCAGAAAAAAAGAAATTACTAATACCTCCCGATTATAACAAAATGATGAACCCAGAAGCAATTGAGGCTAGTTTTAAAGATCTCCAAACAAAATTGAAGCAGCAGTTTAAACGCCAGCCCAGTCTCGATGCAATACTATATATCATTGGAATGAATGCTCTTGGAAAAGGGAATATTACTTATGATAGAGAAGAAAAAATGAACCTATTGCATGTTGCCCATTGTACTGTTTTTGCACTCAGTGGATACTACGAGTTAGAACGCACCGATGAAGATGGCTGGCCTCACTTTAAAATCTTAAAACAGTATCCTATCATGGAACTTAGCGAACAAGAATTATTTTTGAAACAGCATATCTTAATGTATTTCAAAAGTATTGACTATTAAAGTTTCATTCTCGTAAAGTCCTTTAGGCAAGTTTAAAAATCAAGACCTAAAGTCCAATTCCTTTACTAACTTCGTTGAAAGAAAGCATGAATCGAAAGATCATACATATCGACATGGATGCGTTTTTCGCCTCGGTGGAACAACGCAATAATCCAGAACTTAAGGGTAAGCCTGTAGCAGTAGGTGGCAGTGGTGAACGCAGTGTAGTAGCGGCCGCTAGCTACGAAGCTCGCAAGTTCGGAGTAAGAAGTGCCTTGCCTGGAGTTACAGCCAAACGACTTTGCCCTGAACTCATTTTTGTTAAACCAAATTTCCCAGAATACGGTCGGATCTCACATCAAATACGTGAAATATTTTACTCCTATACCGATTTAGTAGAGCCCCTAAGCTTCGATGAAGCATATTTAGATGTTTCTTCTCATGAGAAATATGCTGTGAAAATAGCAAAAGAAATAAAAGAGAAGATTTTCAAAGAAACCGAACTTACTGCATCTGCAGGGGTTTCATACAATAAATTTTTGGCGAAAATGGCCAGCGATGTTAAAAAACCAAATGGACTTTTTGTAATTCTTCCCGAACATGCATCTGAATTTATAGGTCAATTGAAAATTGAGAAGTTTCATGGTATCGGCGAAAAAACCGCACAACGATTGAAAGAGCTAGGTGTTTTTAACGGCACTGACCTATTGAACTTTGAAGAGAAATTTCTGATTCAACATTTCGGTAAAGCGGGTAAACATTTTTATCATATTGCTCGAGGCATTGATGAAAGAGAAGTAAAACCTAATCAAGAATTAAAATCTATTGGGGCTGAAAACACCTTTAGTGTTGACTTATCGACAGAAGACGAAATGCTGAATGAGTTATTAGACATGGCAGAAAAGGTGATGGAACGGAGTAATAAGAAAGGAAAAAAAGGAAAAACACTTACACTTAAAATTAAATATCATGATTTTGAAGTTCGAACACGCAGTCTAACTATGAAAGAAGATATTGACAACGTTGATATGATAGTTAAATTGACCAAACAGCTTCTTATGAATCCTGAATTACCTTACAAACCAGTTCGATTATTGGGAATCACAATCAGTAATTTCAATTTCAGTGAGCGCCCTGAGAGGTACTCCTCACAAATGAAATTATTTTAAATTTCTTAAGCTAATAACATATTTAGTAAGAGCATTTATTTCAGGCTCACCCAATTTATCCTTGTAAGCGGGCATTGTACCCTTGCCATGATAAATCCGATCGCCAACGGCCGTCTCATCAAGTTTAGAGATACTTAAGTCGGCTGCTTGGGCTATTTTGGCATTGCCTTTTTCTCCATGACAAAGAATACATTGTGTATCATATATGTTCCTGCCGTAGTTCGCCATATCATCTTCATTACTTACTTGCGCACTATTCGTAGATACGTCGCCACAAGATACAGCCATTAAACTCATTAAATAAATTACGAAATACCTTTTCATTAAAGATTGAATATAAAATGCAAATTTACAGATATTTCCTTTGTAACGAATCGGCGTACTTGACATTTAGGTATATAAATTTGATTTTTTTATTGCTTTATTTTAGTTTTATTTACCCTTAGATAAAAGAACCTCGCTACCTTGAAAATCTTCACCACCTTTTTCGCTTTGGTATTCATAACTGCAATCCATGCGCAAACAAAATATCAGGGGCTCTTATGGGAAATTACAGGTAATGGTCTCACGCAACCATCCTACCTCTATGGTACCATGCATGTAAGTGATAAAGTTGCATTTCATTTAGGCGACTCCTTTTATTTGGCTCTTCAAAGTGTTGATGTGGTTGCGCTAGAAACAAATCCCGAAAATTGGCAGGATGATTTTAGCCGAAGTAATTTCTACCGCTCCGAAAATCAATATCAAAGCACATCAAACTCACCACTATATGCAGATGATTTTCGGATTCGCAATTTTCAAAATAGCCTGAAAAATGCGCTGAATCGCGACCCTCAAATGATTAATGGAATGCTGTATCGCACCTATTCAAGAAGTGTGGATTTTGAGGAAAATACATTTTTGGATATGTATATTTTTCAAATCGGAAAAAAATACGGGAAAGTATTAACTGGGGTTGAAGACTTTGATGGCACCGAAAAATTAGTGCAAGAAGCTTATGAAGATATGGCGAATGATAAGCACAAGAGAAAATTTAATAACGAATTAAATAAAGATATAGGTACCGCTAGTAATGATGCATATAGAAGGGGCGATTTAGATATGATGGACTCAATTACGAAAATGGAGTTTTTGAGTGATGCCTTCCTAGAAAAATTCCTTTATTTCAGAAATAATAATATGGTAAAGAGTATGGACAGCATCATGAAAAGAAGCCGTCTATTCGTTGGGGTAGGATGCGCACACCTGCCTGGTAATAGAGGAGTGATAAAGCAATTAAGAGACCGAGGATATACCGTGAGAGCTGTTTCTATGGGTGAAAGGAATAGTATTGAAAAAGCTAAAGTTGACTCCACCATCGTACATCTAAATTTTTCGAAACAGTATACAAGCGACAGTCTAATTGAAATGGATTTGCCAGGAAAACTATATTACTTCCCCGACTATGACGGATTTGATCAGCATCAATTCGCTGATATGATAAATGGCGCCTATTACCTCGTTACCCGTGTGAAATCAAATGCGGCCTTGTTTGGCAAAAATGAATCCTATATTTTATCACAATTGGATAGCATCCTGTATGAAAATATTAGCGGAAAGGTACTTCAAAAAAATCCTATCAAAAAGGGTAGTTATTTAGGCTATGATATCATCACAAGAACTACTAGAGGAGATCTTAATCGTTATCAAATTTTAATTACCCCACTTGAAATTGTTATCTTCAAAATGGGTGGCAATGGGAATTTCATCTATCAAGAGGAAGCAAACAAGTTTTTCAAGTCGATTAGATTTAATAACCCTACCCTATCTTTAAAACCAACTCCTGCCGTTTATGATTCACAACATTCTTATAATGTACGCTTCCCTTCAAAACCAATACAGTTAAGTGTTATTGATAATGATACCCGTTTCGATGAAAACTTCATTAGTATGGGTAATGATGGTAATACCTACTTAATGATGCGGAAATCTTTTTATAATTATCGATTTTTGGAAGAAGATACCACCGAGCTAAACCTGATGAACGAAGGTTTCAATTCCTCATTTAAAAATATCAAAAAAGAAAGCAAACGTGTATATGGTTCGTATGCAAATTTTCCAACCCTGGAAATTTGGTATAGAAACACCGACAAGTCACAACTCAGAGTACGATATATAAAGCAGGGAATAAACTATTATATCCTAGCAGCCCGATTTAAGAATGAAAATCAGGAAGTATCCGATTTTTTCCAATCTTTTAAACTGTATTCGAATTCGACGAATAATTATTTTAATTATACTGACACCTCTTTATTCTTTGATGTAAAAACAAACATCGAACCGCTTAAAGTTACAAAATCCTATAACTCCTATTATAGCACCACTGGCAATAATTTAAATGAGAGTTTTTATTCAGAAAACAAAAAGCGAATATTTGAGAATTCAGCTACTGGCGAAAAAATAGAAGTTCATTTTTTGAGATACGCCAAATACGATTCCCGTTCTGATACCGACTTCTACCTCTTTCAGTTAGAATACGACATTAATAATGATTTTTTTATTCAAAAGAATAAGAAAATTACAAAAACAAAAGATCAATTAAGATTCGACGTAGAATTTGCCGATACCAATAGCAGTATTGTTATTCATCTATCCCATATTTTAAGAGGCCGCGTATTGTATACCATCACAACTCAATATGATAGTATACAAGGCGAAGGGAACTTTTCCAGAACCTTCTATAACTCCTTTAAACCATTTGATACCATTATTGGAATTCCATTGTTTCAATCAATGACCGATACACTATTCAACAATTATTTCAGTACTGATAGCACCATGAATGCCCAAGCAAAAGCGGGGATTAATGATATTGTCTATCATAAGGCTGATATTCCAAAATTGTTCAATGCCATACTTCATGTAAAAAAGGATGATGACTATACAGAAACAAAAGTAAAGTTTATTAAAGAACTAAGTTATATCGATTCTTCGGATATGATTGTTGCTTTCATTGAGAATGAATATTTAAAAAGCACCGATACTGCATCAATACAATTTGCATACTTAACAGTATTAGCGAACCAAAGAACGGAAAAAAGCTATACCTTATTGAGAACCCTTATTTGTAAGGACCCTCCTCTTAGTAATAGCGATAATCAAGTAAGTCAGCTCTTTTATCGATTAAATGACTCCTTGAGATTAACGGCTGGTCTCTTCCCTGATTTTTTAAAACTCACTGCACTCGATGAATATAAATACAAGGTTTATGGCCTCCTGGCGATGCTTGTTGATTCAGGATACGTAAAAACCAATTTGTATGAATCGGTTCATAAACAGTTATTCATTGAAGCTAAAGTTGAACAAAAAAAGAATATAAATAAACCTGAGTCTGGAACAGTTTCTTATGTTGACTACAACAATAATGGCTTTTATGAAAATACTCGTACTGAAGAATTTTGTATTTTGTTAATTCCATTCGCCGCAAACGATATTAAAGTAAAAAGTTACCTGGACAAATTGATGCTCTTGCCTACATCTGAGCTAAAATTAAACCTAGCTTTAATATATTTGAGAAATGGCATACCAATTCCTGAAGGACTTATTGATACGTTCGCCCAATTAGATTTATACCGTTTGCCTCTTTACAATGGATTAGAATCGATAAATAAACTTGAACTGTATCCCAATTCAAAGCTTACACAAGAACTCATCGCTCGAAGTATAATACTTAATAGCACGAGCTCGAACAGAAAGCCAGACACCTTAGTTTTATTAATGACCGAAGTCCTGAAATTTAAAGGCAACAAAGGGACTGTTTATTACTACAAATACAAGACAAATATAACCGATGAGCATTGGTCGATTGGGATTTGCGGATTACAGCCCCCCGAAAAAGATAAATTTAGCAGGAATAACGATTTAACAAGTTTAACCGAAACTCGGCTTGATGAGAATGTTCCACTTAAACAACAACTTCAGGAAGAAATGAAATTATTGTTACGTTCTCAAAAACATCATCACAGTTACAAGTATGCAGTCGACTATTAAATAAAAAGCCTCGGCACTTTCAAGTGCCGAGGCTCAACCAATTTACTTAACTAATATACAGAATTCAATTTTAAGAACCCATGTGGGTCATTTCATTTTTATTGCTATCGAATGTAAATTCATCTGCCAATTGATAAAACTGGGATTTATCACTAGTGTAATTAAAGGCGTACTTAGCAACTTCTAACTTTGTGCTTTCGAAAGTGAATAGTCTTAATATTTCAGCTATTTGATCTATGCTTAAATCATTATTCACCATTCCATGCTTTGCTATATTACTTTTGGTTGATTCAAATGATGCATTTTGAATACTAGACTTTAATCTTCCAAACTCTTCATTGCCCATATACTTATTTTGATAACCTGATTCTCTATTATAGCGCCCGTTTCCACCTCTGTTACCACCCCTACCGTTCCAATCCTCATCATTATCCCGATTTTTATATTGATGATCTTCTCTGTTGTTATTGTCATCTTCATAATACTCATCATACCTATTATTGTTGTCATTATAACGATAGTGGTAATGTCCTCTTCTGCCTCGGTTTTCATATCGTTGAGCAACTACACGATCTACGTGAAATCCATACATGTCAACAGAAGCAAATACATCGCTACAGGCGCTCACAGATAGGCAGCCATTATATAATACAACTGGCATCGGTCTATGATTTCTTCCCCTTCCTTGTTGGTATGATTCGATTACCAAATAATGACGGCCGTCGCGAAGTGTAGGCATTACAAAATTATTGCCAGCTACTCGATAATACATACCATCAATGGTTATAGTGTATTCGGCAGGTCTATAAAAATGTATGTAAAAGGATGAAGCACTTAATTGATTAAAACTAAAAAGTGCTACAATAAGAAGGTAGACGAAGCGTTTCATGATGTTGGATATTTAATTGTTACTAATTTTTGAATCTCTTGTAATTATTACTACAAAGGCGTTTCAACAAGAGGTCCAAATTAATTTTGCCTTTGATAATACATGAATTCCAATTGTTGTGCCATGAATTTATAGTTAACATGGCTTAACATGCGTTATCTTTTTTTTTAAATGAAACATCCAAAAACAAAATCATTAAATTCGCTCCCAAAAAAACCTATTGCTTCGTAACAATATATTACTTAAAACAAGGTTTGCTATTCATTCAATTATAGGAACTACTCAACGCAAAAAATTGTTGTTAATGGTTTTCTATTCTCTAATAAGTGCCTTTTTAGATGTGTTTGGAATCGCAAGCCTGGTATATGCTGTAAACTTTATTACATCTGAATTGGATAACTCATTATCTAATCTAATCATGGGTGCGATTGGTGTTATTGCTTTTTTTATTACAAAGAATTTCATTACAACTTATCTAACAAAATTGCAGGCAAGTTTCGCTTTTAATGAAGCACAAAATCAAAGCAGAAATTTATTTAGAATCATTTATAATCAAGATGGGTTATTTTTTAGAAATACAGAAACAGGTTCCCTTGTAAGTGATGTAATGTATGTGCCGGGAGCATTTTCTAATGGTGTAATTATGGGGTATATTACTTTAATTACCGAAATATGTGTTTCCCTCTTGATGCTAATCTTCTTATCGATTACGGCATTTTATATTAGTCTATTGGTTTTTATTTGCATCGCACCTGCAGCGTATCTCAGCTATCGTAGCATTAAAAACAAAGTGGAGCGCCTCGGCGAATATCGCAATTCACAAGTAAAGGCGGCTCAGGATGCTCTTATTCAAGCAATGGATGCGCAAACCGATGCTACTGTTTATGATAGGAAAAAGTATTTCGAATCGGATTTTGACGTTTTACAAGGTAATATTTATGGCACAGATGCTAAGGTTTACACCTTTAATAGTATTCCTGCACGTCTTATGGAATTGTTTGCTGTAATGGCTCTTTGTATCATTTATATTTACCACAACAAATTTGAAGTAGCCACTTCTCTACCTTTCGACATGACGCTTTTCATTGCTTCAGCATTTCGATTATTGCCATCGGTAAATCGGAGCTTGGGTTCTATGCTACGCATCAAAAACCATTGGTTCTCTGTTAATGTTTTACAATCCTATTTGAAAAAGCAGAAAATTCAATTGCAAACAGAGCCAATTTCGTTTAACAAATCTATTCGACTTGAAAATCTTAAGTTTAGATTTGAGAACAAAGAAATCTGCAATATTGAATCATTTGAGATAAAGCATGGAGATTGTATTGGGATTTTTGGAAATACTGGGGAAGGGAAATCTACTTTCCTACAACTCTTACTTCAGCTTATACCTTCATCAGAAGGCAAGATAATTATAGATGACATTGTATTAAATGATAATAGAATTTCAAGTTACAGAAATCTATTTTCCTTTGTAAAACAGGATGTATTTATTTTTAATGGCTCCCTTATTGAGAATATTACCTTTGGGATTGAAGGAGATGCAAATATGGATTCCCTAAATCAAATTGTATTAAAATTAGAATTAAATAAAATTGAACACCTTTTTTCCAACCCTAATTCCAATGCTGGTGAAGCTGGTAGCAAGCTTTCGGGAGGACAAAAGAAACTAATCTCATTGGCTAGAGCATTGTACTTTAATCATCCTATTCTAGTACTAGATGAAATTTTTGCATCATTCGATTCTGAAACACTTAAAAATGCAATTTCAGTGCTTCTTGACGAAAAGAAAAAAGGAAAGACAATTTTAATAGTTTCTCATCAACGCAGTGCTTTTGAGATATGTGATCACATTTTTGAATTTAAAAACGGTACTTTGAAACAAGAATAGCTATGTTTAATTTCTTCAAGAAAAAGATAAAGCACATTAATTACGAGTCATTGAAAATTGATTTTCATTCCCATATACTCCCAGAATTAGACGATGGCTCCGAGAACATGGAGGAAAGCATTGAACTGTTGCGGAAGATGCAGGGATTTGGTTATACTCATCTCATCATGTCGCCTCATGTTATGGGCGACTTTTACAAAAACACACCTGAAATGATTTTGGAGAAGCTTCAGCTCTTGCAAGAGGCTTCCGATGCTAACGGACTTCAAATTACACTATTGGCATCAGCAGAATATTATTTGGATGAATGGTTTGATGAGAAAATAAAAGCAAAGCAATTACTGCCTTTTGCAAAAAATAAAATACTGTTCGAAATATCATACGTAAATGAACCACACAATTTATTCGATACCATTTTTAATTTACAGATCGCTGGATTTCAACCCATCTTAGCGCATCCTGAACGCTATAGCTTTTTTCATTCTCGATATGATATGTATGAGAAAATTGCTCAGACTGGTTGTCGTTTGCAAGTAAATCTGCTTTCCCTCATTGGATACTATGGGCCCAACGAAAAGCGTATTGCAGAAAAGCTAATAGATAACAAACTCGCCTACTATTTATCGAGCGATGCTCATAAACTTAAACATCTTGAGCTATTACCAAATGTGTTTGAATCAGAGCTTTATCATGAAGCGATAAAGCAATCGCACCATTTGGAACTTTTAAGTGAGCTTTAAGAAATTTTGAAGTCTATTTGATAAATGCATCCGTACTGTTTTTTAAATTGCTATACTTAACAATATCTGCCTTAATTGAACCAACTGTAAGGTCGGCTTGAATACGCAACGGAAGTAAATTATTGTCGTCAGTAACCCAAAGTGTCATGGCATCCTGATCTTTAAAAACACGATCAGCAATTACTTGTGGCCTAATCTTAATTGCATGAAAAACACCCAGTTCGGTTGAAATATTTTCCCGCCCAACGATTTTCAATGAGATGGTAGTTATTTCCTTGTCAAGATAAAAGGTTATTGGAAATGAAGTTCCAATTGGGGCACCTTTCACATTTAAACTCCTCGCATAATAAAGCAAGCTAATTACATCCTGAGTATACTCAGGCATATTGAATTTCCCCTTTACAGAATTTATAACCTTCTTCTCATGATCAAAGGTAGCATCATCCCGGTCGTTGAAACTTCCTTCATGTTGGTCTTTTGAATATTTAAGAGGTGCTAAGGCGTTAATATCTATATAAGAATGATATTCATCTCTTACTTTAAAAAACCAATCGAAGCTACTCGCCGATTTCCCTTTGCCAATAATATGATAAACTTCTCTTCCACGTAATTTTTCGGTGTATGGCAATACTTTTATTGAGCCATAACCCGCTGTAACAATCCCGTAATGTATTCGAAATTCAATAGTTTCACCGGCTGTAAATGCTGAGTTATTTAATTTCCTAAACTCAAAATTATCCGATCTGAAACTAAATAAAATGAAGGCTAAAATGAAGAAACTTAGTTTAAGCTTTATGGAATTCATGGTTAGTAATGATATTCCTAAGGTAATCAAAGAATATACCGAGAACGTTTCTAGGATTCACTAATAAGTTATTAATTCTTAATGAATCAATTCTCTTAGGCCTTAGGATTCAGAGAAATTAAGAATATTGTTGTCTTATTTCGATCACGACCATATCTGAACTTGGCTAACGCCTCCTCAATGGTTGCGCCGCTAAAATAACTGGTTCGAACCTCCCGCTCACCTGTTGCACACCATTGTATAGTATAAGAATCTTGCTTATCCTTATAGCTTTTCACATAATCGAGCATTCTAGTCAGGGCATCAAGTTTATCTATTCCTGTTTCTGTATGAAACAAAAACATTTGATTGTATTTCGGATTGATCGTTTCTACATAAACATGCATTTTCCCATCACGAAATTCATATTTGAAATTAATAATGTGATTGGTATCCTGACCAAGGTATTGTTGTATTTCCTTTTCGGATTCAATTACTTTTAAAGTTTCGTCGGCGTTCATGGAACAAAAATAGGTTTAGAATTTGAATATTAAAAATCAAGGTCAGGTTCGCTTGAAATACACTTAGTTCTAGATAGGCGATTTTAAATAACTATTGAATTAAACTACTTGAAGCACATAAAATTTCAAGTACAATGTTTCATCAATCCCCCAAATATATGGATGGTCCTTACTTTGCAATCGATATTCCATCTGACGAATTTGAACCTTTGCGTCGCTCGCAGCTTCATACAATACATTCACAAAATGCTCCTCAGTAATAAAATGTGAGCACGTACAAGTAATTAGA
Organism: uncultured Bacteroidota bacterium; assembly: GCA_903910445.1. GTDB lineage: Bacteria > Bacteroidota > Bacteroidia > UKL13-3 > UKL13-3 > CAINMV01. Next base: position 57,705 of record CAIVZR010000003.1, on the reverse strand, counting down.
TACCCCCCTTTATTAAGGATTTTTAGTGCCTTCAGATTTATTTCTTTATACCCTTTCAGAGCATTTTCAATATTATGCCGGTTTTTTGTGAATGCAGGTGGATCTAAAATTATGGTATCAAATTTTCTTTGCAGGCGGTAAAATTCAGATAAAGCATCAAAAGTGTTCCTGGCTTCAAAAGTACAGTTGTTGAATTTGTTTAAGTCGGCATTTAACTTCGCCTGACGAATTGCATCCTCACTAATATCCAATCCTAATACATGTTTGGCATTGTATTTCGCAGCATACATGCTAAATGAACCTGTATAACAAAAGCAGTCCAACACTTCTTTGTTTTCAACATAAGGTTTTAATGCCAATCGGTTTTCCTTCTGATCTAGAAAGAATCCTGTTTTTTGACCATTCACAATATCAATCCAGAACTTAACACCATCAGGCTCTTCTATTGCAAAATTCGTATCAAAAGGCGCCGATAGAAATCCTTTATCTTCGGTTAAGCCTTCGAGAATTCTTACTGGAACATCGTTTCTTTCATAGATGCCCGTAGGTTTAAAAATCTTATTAAGTGCGTTTAAAATTTCCTGCTTCCACTTCTCCATTCCTAGAGTAAGTATTTGCAATACCAAAACACCATTGAATTTATCAATTACTAATGAAGGTAAACCATCTGCTTCTCCAAATACTACACGGTAATTGTGACGATAACCCCATTCATGGCGCATTGCTTGTGCATCAGAAATTTTCCTAAAAAAGAAATCTTCATTTATTTGTTCTTCAAAATCGCGAGTTAGAATTCGAATTAAAATTTGTGATTTTCCATTATAATAACCTCTACCTATAAAGTTATTCTTGAAATTGTATACTTCAACAATATCACCATCTTCAACATCGCCTTCAACTAGCTCAACTTCATTATTGTAAATCCAGGGGTGACCCGCCTCAACACGGTATCCTTTTCCTCTTTGTAATTTGATGCTTGGGATCATTTAAATATTTATTTTACGATTCGTTTATTTCTAACCAGCTTTTCTATTGGTTTTTCTACTTCAAGTTTATCCAGTTGTTTATCAAAATATAATACATCAGCTGCTTTTACCGTCTCTAGATTTATTTCAAATACTCCAATAACATTTTCAATACTCTTAATTTGGTTCATAATTCCCTGAGAATCCCATTTGGTATCTTCGTCGGGTAAACGGGCTTGTAAAAGGTAATCAAATTGCTTCAAATCCTTTACTAATACTTGTTGCTCATCCTTAAGCGTAATCAAATAAAAATCAGGATGCATTTCATGATCTTGAAAATTAAATAGTGCAAATCCAGTTTCTTTCGACTTCCCTCCTGTTCCAAGATTTCTTAGCCGTAGTAAATTCCAATGGCAAACTTCATTGATACGATAAGCCAATTGATGTGGTTTCAGATGACTTACAATGGCCCAGTTCACTGATGCAATCAGTTCGGGTTCATTTAGCAATTTATTTTTCTTGGCCATTGTTATGCAAAGAAACTATCAAAATGAATAGGAAACCAAATAATTATTATTTATTAGTCTTCCCAATTTTAAACTAAATAAGTCGAGAAAATTAATTACCCTAAATTTACCACATGAAAATCATTGTAACAGGGGCCACCGGCACTGCAGGACAAGAAGTTGTGCGTCAGGCAATTTTAGATAATGAAGTAGCCGAAATTATTGCCATTTCAAGAAAACCAGTCAAGCTTAATAGCCCAAAAATTCGTCAAATATTACATCAAGATTTCATGAGTTACGATTCTTTACTAGATGAATTTTCGGGAGCTGATGCGTTTATTTGGTGCCTAGGAATTTCACAATCGCAAGTTTCAAAGACAGAATATGTACAAATTACCTTCGATTTCACCCTTGCTGCAGCGCAGGCTTGGTATGCATCGAACAAAAATGGAACTTTTGTTTTCTTAAGTGGGGCTGGGGCCGATACAACCGAAAAAAGCCGCACACTCTTCGCACGTATCAAAGGAAAAGCCGAGAATGAATTGCATCGAATAAATGGATTGAAGCTAATCATTGCCCGGCCTGCTGGAATTAAGCCCATTCATAAAAACCCCAATATGGCATTTCTTTATAAGATATTTCTTCCCATATTTCCATTGTTAGAGTGGCTAACTCCCGATCATGTTATTGCTTCTGATATCCTTGCCAAAGCACTCTTGAAATTAGCGAAAGCTGGTTCCGAACTACCACTTGTTGAAAATAAAGAACTTCAGATATTAGGTGGTAAAATAGGCTAAATCAATAGAAGTTTAACTGATTTCAATTGAATTGTTAAATGATAGTATGATTCAAGTAATTCGTTATTTTGACAATTCTTTGACTATTTAAGTTTAATCTATGCAATTTTGTAAAATAATTTAAAAATGTTTGTTTTTCATCGCTGAAATGGTAAAATTGCAATACACAATATAATAGCTGCTGATTTTCGCTATCATTGATATTCAATTTAAAGTTAAAGAAATAGAGCCCTGGGTAAATAAATTAAGAAACCATGAGTGAGGTAAATTATAAATTCAAAGACATTAAGGTATACGGTTCGAATGAATGGCTTGCCAATGATGAAAAGAAATACCGAGTGGTATTTGATGAAACAGAATGTTCCTTTATTTATTGCGAACTTTCGTTTTTTAATAAATTATTCGACAACAAAGATTGGGATATTAAGATCAACTTGAAGTGCTATGACAGTAAGAGTACTGAGATGTGTGATTTACAAGTTCAAAAACATATTGCCAAAGATGAAAATGTTGTTTTTGTACGTGAAGGATGGGGAGTGAAAAAAATTGGGGGTTATTGGAAGCGAGGAGCATATCGCTGGGAGGCATGGGTGGATGGGGTTTTAATTGGATCGAAGTCGTTTTATGTAGAGAAAGAAGGAATGGTAACTGAATTATCAAATCCTTATTTCCGTATTAAAAATATTCGATTATATGAAGGCCCAAATCAAAATGTAGATGAATCGAAACGTGTTTATTACGATTGTTTCAAGCAATCGGAGACAAGGTATATTTGGGTTGAATTTCAAGCTGAGAATCTTGTTAAGAAATATGACTACTGGGCTTGCGAATTGTTTTTTAATTTCAAAAATGATAATGGCCAGCTTAAAGGTGGTGTTGAACGATTATTGTTTGTTTATAAGAACGACGACACCATTACTTGCACAGTAGGTTGGGGCAGCGACCATAAAGGCACTTGGGGTGGAGATCAATATAGTATAGAAGTACTATTTATGGACCAAATAGTTGCTGGTTATCATTTTGATATTGGAGATGAATTTATTGAAGCGGATGAAGATAGTTTTGAACCCTATGTGCATCAGATTATGGGTGCAGAACCCGCTTCTGATGAAGAACAGCATATTCCTGAGTCGATAGATGCCGTAATGCATAAAATGGATGAGTTGATTGGGCTCGCCACAATAAAAGCTAAAATTAAAGAATATAGTAGCTATCTTAATTTTCTTAAAATTAGAAAAGAAAAAGGATTTGAGGATGAGGATAAGATAAATTTACATTCCGTATTTACAGGCAATCCAGGTACAGGTAAAACAACGGTAGCTTTAATGCTTGGTAAAATTTATAAAAACTTAGGACTCCTAAGTAAAGGCCATGTGCATGAAGTAGATCGTGCCGATTTGGTAGCCGAGTATATTGGGCAAACAGCACCAAAGGTTAAAGAAGCCATTAAAAAAGCAAAAGGAGGGATTCTGTTCGTTGACGAGGCCTACGCTTTAGCACGTGCTGGCGACGATAATAAAGATTTTGGGAAAGAGGTAATCGAAATTTTAATAAAGGAAATGAGTGATGGTGATGGTGATATCGCTATTGTGGTTGCTGGTTATCCTGATGAGATGACAAACTTTCTAGGATCTAATCCAGGATTAAAATCGAGGTTCAATATGTACTTCGACTTCCCCGATTATTTACCCCAAGAATTGCAAGAAATAGCTCGCTATTGCAGCAAGAAAAGAAATATTGTTTTCACTCCAGAATCGGAAGCATTGCTTTATAAAAAACTCGTAGAAGCTTATCGTACACGTACGCATACATTTGGTAATGCTCGTTATGTAAACTCTTTGATTGATGAAGCAAAAATGAATCTTGGTTTACGAGTGATGGCATTGCCCAATACTCAGGAAGTAACGAAGGAGCAGCTAATGACTGTTGAGTTACTGGATGTAGAAAAAATATTTGCATCCAAACAACGTGCCTTGGCTGATATCCCTGTTGATGAAGATTTATTAGCAGAGTCATTCAATCAGCTCAAAGAAATGATTGGCTTGGGTATCGTAAAGAAGGAAATTGAAGAGCTTGTTAAACTGGTTCGATTCTATCGCGAAATTGGCAAGGATGTACGTCAAACATTTTCGTTGCATACCGTATTCAAAGGCAGTCCAGGTACCGGTAAAACCACTGTTGCCCGTATTGTTGCACAAATATTTAAAGCCTTAGGAATTCTTGAAAAGGGCCATCTTGTAGAAACTGATCGCCAAGGCCTGGTGGCAAATTTCGTAGGTCAAACAGCAACAAAAACCAGTGAGATGGTTGATAAGGCAATGGGCGGTGTGCTCTTTATTGATGAAGCCTATGCACTTTCTCAAGGTGGCGATTCCGACTTTGGGAGAGAGGCAGTTGAAACATTATTGAAAAGGATGGAAGACCGAAGAGGGCAATTTGTTGTTATTGCAGCAGGCTATACCGACAATATGAATTACTTCCTTGAATTCAATCCAGGCCTTAAATCCAGATTCGATCGTGAATTGGTTTTTGAGGATTTCAAACCTGAGGAACTGATGCAAATCGCAAATCATATTATAGATGACCAAGGCTTGAAACTTGCTGAAGAAGCTGGAGTTCACATGTCAAAATACTTCACTCATGTATTTGAAATTAAAGATAAATATTTCGGTAATGGTCGTTTGGTAAGGAAAATTATGGAAGATACTGTGAAGCATCAAAATTTGCGACTATCACAACTTCCAGCTGCGAATAGAAATCCGGAAATGATGAAAGAAATAACCCTTGAGGATGTACTACATTTTAGTCTAGAAGAAGAACCAAGTAAGAACCAACCAGGCAAAATTGGGTTTCGTGTGGTAGGATAACATAAAATATTTTTCGATTAATAATCGCCTATGCTAAGAAGCACGAGGGTGCAGGCAATTACAGGCTCAATTCCTTTGTCCATTAGCATCTGTTCAAATTTATCATTCTCTGTACCTGGATTAAAAATCACTCTGCGTGGTTTCAAATCAATGATATAATTATAGTAAATCTGCTGTAATACAGGGTTTATATAGAGGGTTACCGTGTCGATATTGTTCAGTGGTGATAGCGGTTTCATGAACTCAATTCCCGACTCCTGCCCCGAACTTTTGCTGATAGCAACTACATGGTGCTTATGCATTAAAAGGCTGCGAATCGCTTTATTGGCATATCGATCAGAATTACTACTGGCTCCGATAACTAAGGTGGTTGACATATTTTCGGCTTTAATAACGCCTTCGAAAATAAGGTTTTTGTCAGCATCGTTTTATCCTCTCTTTTAACTAAATTCGCACCCTTAAAAAAATCTCAATTAATCATGGATAAAACCGCAAGGACGGGGTTATTACTCATCGGATTACTGTTACTAGTATACTTCTTCGTAACCAATCCCTCGCGTAAAGATGTCGAAAATTATAATACAAAGAAAGATTCGCTAGCCTTAGTAAATCAAAAAAAGGATTCAATTGAAAAGATTGCGCCCGAAATTGTGAAAGCAGCCGATAGCTTAGATCACAAAATTCAAGACTCAATAAAAGCTGCTCAGCTTGGTGGTTTTGGCCAAGTGGCGCAAGGTGTTAATGAAAATTGCATTCTCGAGAATGACCTTCTCAAGATTACCTTGAATAGTAAAGGTGGAAATATTCAAAGTGTTCAACTCAAGAAATTCAGACGTGCCGATGGAACAGATTTGATTTTATTAGAGAGCGGTTTTAATAAATTCAACATAACCTTTCCTACTAAGCAAGCACAAACCATTAATACCGCTGATTTGTATTTCACTCCATCAGCCAAACAAGGAGAATCAATAACGCTTACCGCTTCATTGGATGCGAATACCGCTATTGTTCAAACGTATAGCCTGAAGCCTGGTAGTTATATGGTTGGCTATGATGTAAAATTTGATGGTATGAATAATATTATCAATTCACAATCGCTTCAAGTGGATTGGAGTGCTCGCATTCCAAAACAAGAAAAGGCTCTTACTCAGGAAATGCAAGCCACAACGATTTGGTATAAGCAACCTGATCAAGCTGCAGATAATATCTCTGAAAGTAAAGAAGTAATAGAGGATTTCCCATATAGTCTAAAATGGATTGGATTTAAGCAAGCATTCTTTAATTCTACAATTATTGCTGATCAATCATTCACAAACTCTAGAGTAGAAGTGAAAAATATTAATATGGGTAACTATGTAAAAGAACTTAGTACTACATCTTATTTGCCTTTTAATACGTCACAAGCTAATAATAGCTATGCATTGAAATTTTATTTTGGCCCTAATGATTACAATATTCTAAAATCGGCCGACCTTGGCATGGAGAAAATGGTAAAAGTAGGATGGGGAATTTTTGGATGGGTGAATATGTTTGTGACCATTCCTATTTTTGAGTTTCTAAGTAAATACATAAGCAACTTCGGTATCATCATTTTACTCTTAACGCTAATAATCAAGCTGGCATTATTTCCAATGGTTTATGGTTCGTATAAATCGATGGCCAAAATGAAGGTATTGAAACCAGATATTGATGTGCTAAATGAAAAATACAAGGAAGATTTACAACGTCGTCAGCAAGAAACGATGAAGCTTTATAAAAAAGCAGGAGTAAGTCCATTGGGAGGTTGTTTGCCTATGTTACTTCAACTTCCTTTCTTAATGTCGATGTTTCAATTTTTCCCTTCTTGCATTGACCTGCGTCAAAAAGGCTTTTTATGGTGCGACGACTTATCAACCTATGACTCGATTCTGAACCTCGGTACAAATATCCCATTCTATGGCGATCACGTGAGTTTGTGGACGATTCTAATGACGCTAGTAACCTTGGCAATGACCTTTTGGAGTAATCAATTTAGTACCCAACCTAAGGAGTACAAATGGATTGGTTATATAATGCCTGTTATTTTCCTTGGTATTTTCAATAACTATTCGGCTGGATTCTCATACTATTCAACCATTGCTACAGCAATGACCTTAGGACAACAATTATTTGCTCGTCGATTGGTGGATGATAATAAGCTCTTGGCACAAATAGAAGAGAACAAAAAACGCCCTGAAAGTCAAACCAAGTCGAAGTTTCAACAACGTCTTGATGAGGCAATGAAACAACAACAACAGCGCAAAAAGAAATAATTTAGAGCCAATAGGCTTTTCTATGATTCCATACCTTCTAGGTGCATCGTATTAAATGCATCTAGAAGTGTGAATTTTTCGCCATCATATTCAAATCGATACAAGCAAAGATTGCTATGAAGAAAATCATCCATTTGATGTAAAGGATGATTCAATAATAAGCATATAAATGCCCTAAGGTAACGACCATGAGTGGCAATTAGGAATTGATTACCTTCTCTTGATAAGGCCAGTATTTTTTGAAGTGCAATTTTTTGTCTTGCCTGCATCTGCAATGGGGTTTCAGCATTTTTGTAGGCTAAGTCGAGATGTCCTTTTTGCCATTCATCGATAATATTCAAGTACCTTTCACGCATCTCCTCCGACACAGGTTGCCCTTCAAAATCGCCCCAGCTTATTTCATTTAATTCAAGTATGGATTCATACGGAATCCCAATATCAATAAATCCTTGTACACTTTCTTTTGTACGCTTTAATCCTGAAACAAAAATCTTATCGAATTTAGTAGACTTATACGATTCAAAAAAAGCATTCGCCTGTTTTATTCCTGTTGAATTCAAGCTGCTATCTACTCCACTGCCTTGCACCATACCCGCCTTATTATAGTCGGTTTCTCCATGTCGGATGATATAAAATATCTGTTTCATATTATATTGCAAACTGAATCTTTGATATAATAAATATATAAAAGGCTCAATGCATATTTGTAAATTTGACCCCACAAATAAACTCATTTTAATTGAAGCCTGAAGATAATATCGCCTATTGGTATGCTTTCTATACCTTTCCTAGAGCTGAAAAAAAAGTGTCGGAAAAATTAGAAAAACATGGCATAGAACATTATTTGCCTTTAATGAAAACGCTCAAACAATGGAGCGACAGAAAAAAGATGGTTGTAGAGCCCGTTTTCAAAAGCTATATTTTCATAAAGGTGCTTGCAGCAGACATAAAAAAGGTGCTACCTATTGATGGAATTCTGAAAGTGATAAGTTTTGGCAGTATTCCTCAAAGAATTCCGGACAACCAAATTTCATTTTTAAAACTACTCCTTGAGTCGCCCGATGAAATAGAAATAAGTAGCACACTACAATCAGGTGATAAGATTCGAGTAATACAAGGCCCATTAGCTGGTGCCGAAGGATTTTTGAGTGAAACTGGCTCAAAAAACTTTAAAATTAATATCGATATCGTAGGCCATAGTATTGCAATTGCGGTGAATCCAGCCTTTCTTGAGAAGATCTTTTCTTAAGAACTCCAGCCCTTAACTTTTTATTTACAATTTAACTTCAAACCTTTTTTCGAAAATTACGTCTATAGCATCAGAATCCCTTATTTATCAGTAAACCTGATGAATACTGAATGCTAGATTTATTATTTATACTTTTTTAAAATACTTCCTTTGTTTTATCGTTAAATAATCGGAACTTTGTTAAGTTATCGCTACAAAAAACACATAATGGTTAAAAAGATTATATTCTTTTTCTTTATTCTATTATCTGCACTCCAGTTAAATGCAACGCATTTACTCGGAGGTATCATGACGTATCGATATATTGGAAGAACAGGACCCAACCAATCAAAAGCAATTTATGAAATTACAATTACTGTTTATAGAGATTGCCTCAATGGACAAGCTGATTTTGATGGATTGAATACCTCTCAAGCAGCGCTTGAAATGGGGGTTTACGACGAGACCTTGGCATGGGATCAGACCGTTAGCATGTTTCTTATTTCACGTACAAGAGTGAACCCTCCAAATGGCGGGGTGGATTGCAATTTTAGCGCTAATGTTTGTATTGAAGAAGGAATTTACAAAAAGCAAATTGTAGTAGATGCTGATAAGGGATACCATCTTTGGTACCAGCGTTGCTGCAGAAATGCCCAAAATAATTTATCAGACGACTACGGCCAATCCTATTATGCTTACATCCCTCCTGCTACTCAAAATCAAGACAATTCACCGGTAATTTTAGGTGTTCCTGCCCCCTATGTTTGTGTTGGGGATACTGTAGTTTATAGTAATGCTGCAACTGATGCTGATGGCGACTCATTAGTTTATAGTTTAGCTCAGCCTTGGACAGGTGGTGATAAAACCAATCCAAAACCACAACCTCCGGGATTTATCAATTTACCATTACCACTTGCTGGTTATAAATCGGGGTATAATTTCAACCTCCCATTTGGTTCAGGAGGTTTACTTTCCATTAATTCTCAAACAGGATTAACTACACTGTTAGCACCTATTGTAGGGCAGTTCTCCTTTGCTGTTGTAGTAAAACAATATCGAAAAATTAATGGTGTTTGGGTTTACCTAAGTGAAATACGACGTGATTTACAATTGATCGCTATTACTTGCACACCGAACAAAAAACCTGCAATATCAGTAACTGGAACACCTGATGGAAAAGGTGGATACAATTATTCGGTTGAGGCTGGAGATAAACTGTGTTTTAATATTAAGTATCAGGATCCAGATTATAATATAAATCCAAATGTGCAAAAGGAGATGAGCTTTAAGTACTTTGGAGATATAATTAATGGCACAAATGGATACAAAGGCCCTTTGGCTACCATTACTAAAGTTACTTCCAACGCTGCAAGTATTATTTATGAATTTTGTTGGCAAACTACATGTATTCCAACAAGCCAAGTTCGTAATTATCCTTATTCATTTACTGTTACAGTTTCCGATTCAGGCTGCCCGCCGAAAGCAGTTTCTAACGATTTCAATATATTGGTTACGCCATATATATCTAATATTAGTGTGGTTGGTACGAAGGCGCCATGTGAAAAATATATTTACACCTATCAAGCTTTTAGTAAAAAAGGGGTTGGCTTTAATTGGATAATAAATGGGGGAACAATTGTATCCGGCCAAGGAAAAAATATTGTTCAAGTGAAATGGAATAATCCAGGCATTGGTAGTATAACGGTGAATGATACCACAGCTGCCGGTTGTGTTGGGTTGCCCATAACAATACCGGTAACAGTTTATCGAATACCTGTAATAAATTATTCAATCGTTGGCGACTCAGTAGTTTGTGAAAAAGACGTTGAGAGTTATTCTTTGAGCTATACTCCTGTATCGGTTTTTAACTGGAGCATAGTAGGTGGAACGCAAATTTCTGGAGGTAACACCGGTGCAATTTCAGTGAAATGGGGCGCCCCCGGTATAGGGAGAATTAAATTGGTAGAAATAAGCCCCAACGGCTGTGGAAGTGATACTCTAATATACAATGTTAGAATCGCAAATGCAGTGATTGACACGATTAAGGGACCTCGTTCTGTTTGCCCAAATATTACTTTTGTTGATTATCAAACTACTTTCATTAAGGATGCCACCTATGAATGGTTTGTAACTGGTGGATACCAATCATCAGGAAGTAATTTCAATAAAATTACAATTAATTGGGGTGATGTAGGCATTGGAACAATAAAGGTTGTTGCCACCAGTAAAGAAGGTTGTGTAAGTGATACAATGTATGCATCCGTAATTATTAACCATGTTATACAAGGATTTACTCCTATTGGAGATAGTGTAGTTTGTGAATTTGAACAGAACAAAACATACGAAGTAGTTTATACCCGTAGGTCATTATATACATGGTTTGTTACTGGGGGAACGAATTTAAATCAAGGAACAACTGCTCCGAAAATTACAGTCGACTGGGGGGCTGCTGGACTTGGCACGGTAACTTGTATTGAAACAAGTTTTGATAGTATTAATAACCTTCCTTGCAACGGATTACCGGCAACCTTGAATGTTAGAATAAGCCCAATACCTAAAGCTGATCGTATTATTGGCGATAAATTTGTTTGCCAGGGATTGGACACCACCTATTATAGTTTGAATGGCTATCCCAAATCAACATATCGATGGTGGTTGAATAACGACACCACTAATATCATAGGCCAGGGTTCGAACACAGTGAAGTTTATTTGGAATCTTCCTGGTGTTTATCAATTATCTGTGCTTGAAACATCTAAAGATAGCTGTATTGGAAACCGAATTGATACCTTCATCACGGTTCATCCTAAGCCCACAACTTCTAAAATTAAAGGCGATTCAATTGTTTGTTTCCCAAATAATCTTGGAAAAACGTATCACGTAAATGGGTATGCCAATTCTACTTATCTCTGGACGGCAACGAATGGCACCATCGTAAGTGGCAACAATACCAATAGTGTAATTGTTGACTGGGACGATAATCATAATTGCATTCTTCAAGTGGTGGAAGTATCCGAATTTGGTTGTGTTGGCGATACACAATACTTTAAAATATTTGTTGACCATCCTGTGATTGTGGTAAAATCGGTTGGTGATTTATACTCAAATGAAACGAGTGTGATATTGCAATGGAAACTTTTAAATGCCCCTCGTTATAATAGTAATTTTGAAATCTGGAAACGTACAGCCTTTACTAATAATGCATTTGTTTATGTTGATAGTGTTTCCAAAAATGATTCGGTATTTATTCATAAGTATCAAAACACAAATAAAACGGCCTTTGAGTATAATGTTAGAATAAAAAACTTATGCGGCGACATTATTACTGCTCCTTTTCATCGTAACATACTTCTCTCTGGAACAAAAGCCAATGACGACAATTATGCTGTTGTTTTAAATTGGAATAACTATTACGGATGGAATAGTGTGAAGCATTATGAATTATATCGAAAATTAGGCGATCATGGTAGCTACGAACTCTATGATTTATATAGCGATACGAGTGCTGCTTATAAAAATGGATTCGATAGTTACTATCAATGCTATCGAATACGTGCCATTGAAAATATTGGTGGCTATGACCAAGAAAGCTGGAGTAATGAAATTTGTTTTGGATTTGATCCATTAGTCTGGATTCCTAATGCTTTTACCCCTGATGGAAATGGACTTAATGATTCATACGATATTTTTACTGCTTCAATAAAGGAGTTTCATATTCAAATTTATGATCGATGGGGTGAAAAACTATTCGAGAGTGATGACCCAAAAGTAAGTTGGGATGGTACATTCAAAGGTAAAACATGCCAAATGGACGCCTATATTTACATGATTGAATATAAAGGATTCGATAATAAACGAGTAATTAAAAACGGAACTGTTACCTTACTTCGCTAATTGACAAAAAATCATTCATTCTGTTGATTTTTCAATTCATTATTTTCCTACTCAAACGTATATTTGCGGGATGGAGGTTACCGGTAATATCGAAAAGATGGAAACACAATTATCAAAAGAAGTTTTGTATTGGTTGCCATTGAATGACGAACGAGTGCTAATGAATGAATACATTGGCGAAGTAATTTCACTAACCTACCTAAATCAAATAAACTGTGTTGTATGCGGCAGGGCAACGGCCAAGTCATTCGCACAAGGTCTCTGTTTCCCATGCTTCTCCAAAAGTCCTGAAAATGCCGAATGTATTATAAGGCCTGAATTATGCAGAGGACATTTGGGTGAAGGAAGAGATCCGGCATGGGAACTTGAGCACCATGTAAAACCGCATTATGTATATTTAGCGGCAAGTAGCGACATCAAAGTGGGAGTAACTCGGGATTCACAAATACCTACCCGATGGATTGATCAAGGAGCCGATGCTGCAATAATTTTCGCTAAAACACCCAATAGGTATTTAGCGGGAATGATTGAAGTGGCAATGAAGGAACATCTTACAGATAAAACTGATTGGCGGAAAATGTTACGAGGTGAAAAAACATTAAAAGATATTATTTCAATAAAAGAACAACTTCAACAATTTATTCCAATGGAAATGAAGGAATACTATATTCCTGATAATTCAATAACCAATATCAATTATCCTTTGGTAGCCAACCCAGAGAAAGTTACAAGTACTAATTTTGAAAAGTCACCGCAAGTTGGTGGTGTTTTGCAAGGTATCAAAGGGCAATACCTAATTTTTGCCGACAATACAGTACTTAATATTAGGACACATAGCGGCTATAAAATTACCTTAGAAGCATAATTATGAATAAACGACCTCTTAAAATTCTAATCATCCGCCTTAGTTCTATTGGCGATATTGTACTTACTTCTCCAGTGGTAAGATGTTTAAGAAAAACCTACCCTGATGCTCAACTTCACTTTGTGACAAAATCGAAGTTCAAGAATATGGTAAACGAAAATCCATATATCAATAAGTTCTATTTTTTAAAGAAGGAATTGAGCGATACAATTATTGAACTTAAAAATGAGAAGTATGATTATGTAATTGACCTGCACCATAATTTGCGCAGTTGGTTGATTAAAAAACAAATTGGTGGCAAAAGTTTCTCTTATAATAAATTGAATTTTGAGAAGTGGTTAATGGTATTTTTCAAAAAAGACAAATTGCCTAGAATGCATATTGTTGATCGTTATTTTGAAATGATTGCTCCCTTGAATGTACATAATGATTATGAGGGCCTCGATTTCTTTATTAACTTAGTTGATGAAATTGATATCGCAAAACTACCACCAGCATTTTCTAATGGATATATAGCATTTGTAATTGGCGGTACTTTTTTCACCAAACGATTACCTAACGACAAAGTCATTCATTTATGCGAGAAAATTAATAAGCCTATCATTTTGTTAGGTGGTAATACTGAGGTAGAGAATGCGGCAAGAATAATGCGTAAATTGGGTATTAATAAAATATATAACGGGGTAAATAAATATGGTATTTCTCAATCAGCCTCCATACTTAAAAATGCCGATTTAGTTATCACTAATGACACGGGCATGATGCATATTGCGGCCGCATTTAAGAAGCCTATCATCTCCTTATGGGGCAATACGATTCCAGAGTTCGGAATGACTCCGTATTATGGCAGTAAAGAGTTAGAACAAAAAAACTCAACCATCATTCAGGTCGAAAACCTTTCGTGCAGGCCTTGCAGTAAATTAGGATATGACCGATGCCCTAGGGGACATTTTAAATGTATGAATGAAATAAATGAAGATAAAATTCTTCAGGCTATTGAGAATTCGATTCAATAAACTTTAGAATTACTTTTGAGTGTGTTTTTCTTTGAACACAATATCATACTTAGCGAGTTCCTCGAGCATTGGCTGATACAATACTGGCAAGGTAGGAATGATAACCCCCTTCAGGTTAACCTGTTTTTCTAAAATCAACTTTGCAGCAATTCCTAGTGGTAAGCCAACTGTTTTTGACATTGCAGTTAATGTATCGGTTTCTCCTTCTAATTGCAAGGTTGAAGTAATTAAATGTAGCTTCCCTTTCAATTTGTATTGTATTAAATGCTGCATAACAATCATGTCCAAATCACCTTTTTCCAATTTCCATTTCTTCTCAAGCAATTGTTGCAATACATCAGCTGGTGATGATTCGCGAAGTGATATTTTAGTATTGTCGAATAAACCTAACCATTGAAGCTGCGATATAATTTCGGCTGAATTGGTAAATTGCTCTAATCGCTTTTTGATTGATTTATTATTTGAAGGCATTAATGCCTCGAGCAATTCCGAATAGCTAAGCTTTGATGTATTGAGTTTGTAGGAGTTGTCGGTAAACCCAATTTTAACCAACACATCCCAAGCTTCGCAGAAACCAGAACTTCGAAGTGTGCCACGCAGCATGGTTGTTACATGTTGTAAATTATAAGTATTTATATACGAGAGTGAATCTCGATTGGCATAACCATCATAAATAACGCCGTTAATTTTTATTTTATCTGTTTGGGTAAATATTCGTTGAGGCGGAATAAATTGCAATTTTCCATTCTCCAAATACTTGGCCGTTTGCTGTCCTGCCAAAACCACATTCCTGGGATTCCAAGTAAACTTATAGTGCCAAGGATTAGTATCATAATCAGGCGCTATTAATCCTCCACAATAAGATTTGAAAGAAAGTATAGACCCTTTTTGTGCATGAACTTCATCAATGATTTTCTTCGCACTTAAGTGATCGATTCCTGGATCTAAGCCGCACTCATTAAGAAATACAATTCCAGCTCTTTCTGCCGATTTATGCAGTGCCTTCATTTCATCGGTTAAGTAAGATGCTGTTATTAAATGCTTTCTATTAAGCAAGCAAATCTTTGCCACTTCCAAATGCATATGAGGAGGCAGCAATGAAATGACCAAATGATTTAACCCCACAAGTTTTGTGAGTGCATTCAAATTGGAAGCATCTAACCATGCAGCTTGGGTAAATTTGCTGCGCCCAATTCTTTTTTGTGCAGCCTTTATGTCTGAATCAGCAATCGTAATTTGCCAATCATTTTCAAAGGCTTGTTCGGACAAATACTTAATTAGATACGATGATGATTTTCCGGCACCTAAAACGAGAATCTTTTTACGCATATAATAGTTATGTCGCAAAAGTACATTTTAGAAAACAGATTTTGCAAAGTTAATTTTGGGCTGTAGAAATCTCCAATTAGGAGTAAATTCCTTGAATCTAAGCTGGGATTTTCGATTCAGGAGATTTGTGATAGACCTCCTTGAAATGACTATTATTTTGTGTGAGTTGTCTTTGAACTTCCTCTGCAATACTAAAATAATACCGCTTTATACTTTTATTCGTCTCATGACTTGATACAAGTTTCAAAAAATTCCAATCAAGATAATTAATTGTGTATACCAAAGAACATTTCTTTAGATCTTCGAAAAATATTTTCCGGGTTTTTTCATCATAATTCCGAACGAATATCCTTTTGAAAAATGGACTTGGTATCAAGCCCTTTGTATAATAACTTTCATTGTGACTATAATGAAAGAAAATAAACCTGTTCACATTCTGCTCTGTCATACTTCGCAAAATGTTCTGCAATGCATCTCTTAAATAAAATAATTTCCAAAGATAGGTTGAGGTATATACTGAAATAACCGCATCGTGACTGGCGATGATATTCTCGACACTTAGAATATTATATACATCTCCTTTTACATGTTGATATCGCTGATGAGAGATTTTGTTATCAGATTCACCTTCAGAGAAAACGGTTACACTCATACCCGCATTTAACAATTGTCTGGCAATTATTTGGCCTAATGAATTATTGCCACCGAGAATCAATACCCTATTCATATTCATAGATAATGAGGTAAAACTACACCTAAGAATCAAGTTCGGATATTATGTTTCGGTTAAGTATGTGTTAATATTACTCAGAATTCAATTCGTTAATATTGTTACAATCTATACCTAATACAAGAAACTAAATTCGAGTCCTAATTATGTATAACAGATATAATAGGTTCGTTTCTATACTCTTTTTTGGATCAACAGTGGTTTCTATTATTAGGTTTGAGGAAATTAACCCTATACTTTGGTTCTTATGTGCATACCTGTATCTTTTTTCAGTAGACCCTATGAGAAGCTTTAGAAACAAGGTCTTTACCTCATTTAATTTACTTGGTTTAATTGTTGGCTACTTACTTCTTTGCTATCAGATTTTTGGCCCTTTAATGAATTATGAAAAAGATACCGATTCAATAAAAAGCCCGTCTACAATTAGTTTGAATCGATAAAATATCCAAGTCCAACTTTTGAATCCCATCTAGGATCTAAAGAAAGTAGTCTTTACTAATCAACTTTTACGCCTTTTCATTTTATTTGGAGGAGATCAACATGTATTTAATTTGAGCTTTTAAATATTAATCAAAAAAAAACACCTGCTTTATGCAGGTGTTTTTCTATAATTTATTTTCTTTTTACTAATTAAATGAATAGCGAATTCCAAATTGCATTTGCCATACATCTTCCAAGGTAAAACGAGGTTTGGTTACAGTTATAGGCAATACTCCTGTTTGATTATCTATTTGCATTTGATAAACTGGCTGATTTGTAGTTGCATCACGTTTCACAAACTTCAATGGCACATTATTGACTACTTGTTGACCTACACCCCATTTCTTATTTAGGAGATTACCCAAATTATATATATCGGCATGCAGCTGTAATGTATGCTTGGTGTTCTTTACCTTAACAGAATAATTTTGAGCATAACTAAAATCAACGGTAGTAAACATTTTCAACAAGGCTCCATTGCGGGCGGCATAGCTTCCACGATTGGCCTTTAAGTAGTCATTAGTGTTTATTAGATTATCGAAAGCTGTTTGTTGGTCAACAATTGAGTAAGTTTTGGTTCCAACAGTTAACGCTTGAAATTGAATATCAGAAGCCTTTGCAGGGATATACATTAAATCATTATTGCTAGTTTGATCACCATTAATATCGCCATTAATAGCGAATGAATAGCGGCCTTGACTTCCACTTTGAAAGAACAAACCAATAGTCTGAGAAAATCCTTCTGAATGTTTATGAGTATATGAAATTGCTGCAATTATTCTTTGGCGTTGATCAAAGTCGGAATAAGCAAGCGTTGGATAATTATTTCCATTTACTGTTAAATTATTTGCCCAAGAAGAGAATGCGATAGAACTCGCTGAAGTTAAATCCTTAGCCATCGCAAAATTGTATGCAGCCATTAAATAAAGCCCCTCTTTAAAGGTTTTTTCGAACTTAGCAGTAATCGACATCGAAGAGCCCATATTGTTACTTTTCAATACAGTTGCATCGTTAATCGATTTGTTTATTTTATTAGTATCATTCTTATTTGCAGCAATTGCAACTAGATTACCATAATACGGACGATTATCAACTCCAGAATAAGTTCCAACCGATGATTTCATATTCGCATTGATATAATAAACTGCATTAACATTCTTGCTATATATGGCTTCAAATGTTCCAATTACACCTCCTGGCAATTTAGCATCAGCAGCCAAATTAGTTCTCCAAAGCTGCGGAAATTTATAATTTTGATCAACCACTGCAATATTATATGTCGAAGGTAATGTAGGTGTAGCTGGAATATATCTGTTAGGGTCGGCACTAAATTGATATGCTGTTGTATTGTTAATATTAATAGCACCAGTTAAAACTCCATTATTTCCAACTTGATTTGAGATGTAAACAAAGGGTGGAGTTCCACTAAACAAACCAGTTCCACCTCTTACTTGTAGTTTACGATTCCCTTTTACATTCCAATTGAATCCAATACGAGGTGAGAATAACGGATTGGCTTTAGGCAATTTATCCGTATGTAATGAAATCGCTTTCCCTGTTTCATCCATAAATTTCAAAGTATCAACCTTTGAATTATTGAGTGCAGTATTACCATATATTGGAATATCTACACGTACACCAGCTGTTAGTTTGAAACGTTTGTTTACATTATATTCATCTTGAACATATATGCCTGGATAATTTACTTTTGTAGTTGCTGTTGGCAAACCTTTATCAGATAATGCCGAGTATGTTAATTGATACTGACGAATAGAAACTAGGCCTCCAGTGGTATCGCCATTCGCCGATTTATAGAAATCACTTAATGAATTAAAAGCGAAGTTTCCATAATAGCGAGGAGTAAATGTATTCTCAAACTTATATTGTTGGTAGTTGATTCCAGCTGTAATGGTATGTTTATTTAAGTACTTGGTGAAATTATCTTGAAATTGAATAACATCCGTATTCAATCTATTGTTTGGTGTGAATAATTCGTAACCGAATGAAGTATACGTTTTACCACCTGATAAAATATCTACAAAGGGAAACGGTGTTTCATTATTTGAAGAACGAAAATCACGCATCGCAGTATACCCTACTTGCACAGAGTTAGTCATGCTATTTCCGATATTGGTGTTTAACTCAGCAATTACTGATGTAAGATTATTATTGATAATATAGTTAGCATTAGAAAATCCAAGTGCATCTGTATTATTTGAACGATTGCCACTAATAACCCCACTATTACTCATTGGAACATCTCTCTTTGAATAAAGGCTATTATAACGCACGCTAACTCTATTCTTAGAGTTTACGTTCCAATCAATTTTTGCCAAAAATTTATTGCTTGAAGTGAGTAATGCATAGTTCTCATATACTCCTGCATCATAACCATATTTGGTCATTAAAAAATTATGAAGTGAATCAAGTGATGACGCTGTTACTCTCGTGGCATTTGCACCCGAAACTCCTGATCGTGCTGCCAAAAACTGAGTCGCTGGATCACTACGACGTTCAAATTCACCATTTACGAAAAAGAAAACCTTATTTTTAATAATCGGGCCACCCAATCTGAATCCTGTTTGATTCACACTAAACTTATTTGTAGTAACAGTATTCTCCCCTGCATAGCGTCCTACCATCGATTCATTTCTAAGATTTCTGAAAATTGAACCTTCAAAAGTATTCGTGCCTGAACGAGTTACTGTGTTTATTCCCGCCCCTGTGAATCCATTATAACGAATGTCAAATGGAGCAAGATTTACTTGAATTTCTTGAATTGCATCCAATGAAATTGGAGTTGAATTCGTTTGCCCCCCTGGTGCAGAAGCTAAGCCAAAACTATTATTAAAAACCGAACCATCAATAGTTAGGTTGTTATATCTGCTATCCTGTCCAGCAAAAGAGATTCCAGCTCCAGCAGTTGAAGCTACCGAACTCGAACGCCCCTGAGGCGTTAATCTTAGGAAGTCATACAAACTTCGGTTGATAGTAGGCAGTGTTTGTAATTGCTCCTTAGTTATAGTAGTTGAAGCTCCTGTTCTTTTATCATTAAGAATACTATTTTTCTCAACAACTACTTCAGCTTCAGCTAAATTTACTGTATTCTCAATTAATACAAAATTCGCTTCAAAGGCTTGTCCCAAGCTAAGAAACACGTTCTCTAATTTTTGAGTTTTATAGCCAATGTATGATACTGTTAACGTATAAGGTCCACCGATACGAACAGATGGCAAATTATAAGAACCATCATTACGGGTGGTGTTCCCAGAAACGCTACCCGACGGATTATGTAACGCAACTAAGGTAGCTCCAATAATTGCTTCTCCTTTTGAATCAGTAACTCTCCCCATAATAGAGGAAGAAGTTGCATTTTGAGCTATTGCTTGAATAGACACAAAAAAAATAAATAGGAATAATAAATGTTTAAAATGGCTCATATAATATTGATTAGGTTTAAAAATTCAGTTTCAACGCACTCCTTCTTCATTCTCATTTATGTTAGATCGATTACTAATAAATATCAAATCGTTAGAAATTATTCAAGGGTCGAAGCTAGATTTTGCAGATTTAGAAAACGTTAACTTAGTGTTACTAAATTAATCATAATGCGTTGTTAATAATTATCACATCTATTTAGCCTTAAAAAACATGAGCTTTATTTTAGTCACTTAAATTCTGAAACACAACTTCAATGTTCATTGAAGCTATTATTTCAAACTCTCTTTACAATCAGTTCATATTATAAGAATTATTTGCCTCGTAAAATCAAATATTCTTATATGCATAAAAGAGAAATCGAGATTGTCGTTATATCAGACATCCATCTTGGCACTTTCGGATGCCATGCCGATGAATTGTATAATTATTTAAATTCTATAAAACCAAGAATCTTAATTCTCAATGGTGATATCATTGATATATGGCAATTCAGCAAATCATACTTCCCTGAATCGCATATAAAAATAATTCGCGCCATTTTGAAATTTATGGAAGAAGGGGTAACCATATATTATTTAACCGGTAATCATGACGAAAAGTTGCGAAGTTTTACCAACCTATACCTGGGAAAATTAACCGTTACTGATAAATTGATAATGACAATTAACGGCAAAAAGACATGGTTCTTTCATGGTGACATTTTTGACATAAGCATGAAGCATGCAAAGTGGCTTGCAAAGCTTGGTGGCAAAGGTTATGATATGTTGATTGTACTTAACAAAACTTTAAATAATATTTCATTGATGCTTGGGTATAAAAGGATCTCTCTATCAAAACAAATAAAAGATAGTGTAAAAAAAGCTGTTTCATTTATTTCAAATTTCGAGGACACCGTTATTGAATTAGCTGCAAGTCAAGGCTATGACACTGTGGTTTGCGGTCATATTCATTCTCCAATCATTAAAAGCGTCACCGAAGGCAATCGTGAAATTTCTTATATGAATTCTGGTGACTGGGTTGAGAATCTTTCATCATTAGAGTATAACAAGAATGAATGGACTGTATATAAACATCATGATCAAGTTTCTTCGGTAAATGCACCCTCCATTCCTAATAAGTCAATACTTAAAAAGAATAGAAAAGACTTAGAAGCCACCATACAAGAACATATTATATTATAATTCATATCATGAAAATATTATTTGCAATTCAGGGTACAGGCAATGGGCATTTGAGTAGGGCCAAGGAAATTATACCTCACCTATTAAAACATGCAGATGTAGATCTATTGGTTAGTGGCACGCAGTCGCAAATTGAGATCCCGTACATCGTGAAGTACAAAAAAAGGGGAATCAGCTTTACTCCTGGAAGTAATGGAAAAATAGATTACAGGCATACCATAAAAAATTTAAAACCCTGGGAGTTTATAAAGGATATATATCAATTACCTGTTTCTGAATATGATCTTGTGCTTAATGATTTCGAGCCCATCTCAGCTTGGGCATGCAAAGTAAAAGGAAAAGAATGTGTTTCATTAAGCCACCAAGCAGCATTCTTATCTAATGCGACTCCTCGTCCTGACAAAAAAAGTATCTGGTGTGAAAAACTTTTTAGCCATTATGCGCCTTGTTCTCATCACATAGGGTTTCATTTTAAAAATTATGACCGATTTATAAAAACACCAATTATTAGAAATGATGTTAGGGTACTTGAACCAACAGAGCTAAATCATATCACGGTATATCTGCCTGCCTATAGCCTCGAATTCCTTGTTCCCTTTCTTGAAAAAGTAAACGATGTTGAATGGCATGTCTTCTCTAAAAATATTCTTCCAGAATTCAACCATCCAAACATAAAATTACTACCAATAACAAACGATGGGTATTTAAAAAGCCTGGCAAGTAGCCGCGGCTTACTTACTGGTGGAGGCTTTGAAGCACCTGCCGAAGCAACATATTTAAATAAGAAGGTCTTAATGATTCCAATTGAAGGGCACTATGAACAAGAATGTAATTCAGTTGCCTTTAAAGATTTGGGAGGCCTGTATGTAAAAAATATTAACCTTGACTTTAGAGTAAAACTAAACCAATGGCTTACATTCTTTAATCCTGTTAAGATAAACTTTCCAGATATTACTCGGGAAATTGTTGAAGAAGTGCTCACAATGAAAGAGAGACTAGCATTCTAGAATAAATAATCCCTCATTTGCTTTCTTACCTCTTCATCAGGCATTGTTCCATAACCTGCAAGCATATTACTTTTGGCGTGTGAAGCACTGGTTGTTGCAGGGATAACAACATTTACAGCAGGATGAGATATAATATATTTAAGAAAATACTGAGACCAATTCTCTATTTGATACGCTGCCGCCCATTCAGGTAATGCTTTACCTTCAACCATATTAAATAATGTTCCTTTCTCAAAAGGTTCATTAATTATAACTGCTGTTCCGAAATCAAGTGCTGTATGTAGTAACCTCTTCTCGGCATTACGAACTCCAATTGAATAATTAAATTGAACGAAATCGGGCCGTTCAGATCTTATAATTCTTTCTAATTCTTCATGTGCAAAGGTTGTGTAGTGGGTAATTCCAATATAACGCACCTTTCCTTCTTCCTTCCATTGTCTAAGTGTTTTCAAATGTGTTCTATAATCAAGTAAGTTATGAACTTGAATTAAGTCGAGCGTTTCTCGATTCATTAATTGCATCGATTGTTGCATTTGTTTAATTCCGTCGCTTGCCCCATTGATCCACACTTTGGTTGCATAAAAAAAATCATTCTTGGCAGGCATAAGGCTTGTTAATTGGCCTATCATTGATTCCGATTTACCATACATGGGTGATGAATCAATTAGTGTTCCTCCTAATTGATTCATTGAGTCGAGCACTGCTGTTAAGTTGGAGGCTGCGTCGGGAGTATATTCAACATTAAAGTTTTTATATGTCCCCAGGCCTATAACTGGCAGTAATTCATCGGAGGAAGGAATTACACGTGAAAGCATCATATTGACTTTTAATTTGAAATCAAAATTACTAACTTTCACTAACTACCAAACTAAATTTTAATTTAATCTATAGCTGTCCTTCATCAGCAAAACTATAAAAGCCTTGATCGGTAATTATTAAATGATCCAACACAGAAATTCCAAAGATCTTACAGGCATCAACTATTTTTTTTGTAATATCTAAATCCTGTGAACTAGGGCTCAAATTGCCTGATGGATGATTATGTGCAAGCACTAGTGAGGAGGCTTCATTCTCCACTGCTTGCTTCATTATTTTAGTTACATCTACCACGGTACCATGCAACCCTCCAATACTTATTCTTTCCTTTTTAATAATTGACAAATTTCGTCTAAGTAGAATAATCCAAAATTCCTCATGATTTAAATTTTCAAATTCAGGATTGAAATATTCATATATTTCCTTGGGTCTTGTTAATCGGCTTCTCAAAGGCGATTCAAATGCTCGGCGTCTTCGTCCCAGCTCCATAGCCGCACTAATTGTAACTGCCTTTGCAGGGCCAATTCCCTTCACTTGCATCAAATCATGCTCAGAAAGTTTACCTAAGGCAACGATATCATTATTTACTAAATTAAGTATCTGCTGACAAAGTGCTACAGCCGAAACATTACGAGTACCATTACCAATAAGAAGTGCTAAAAGTTCGGCATTACTAAGAGCTCCTTTACCTTTTGAAAGAAGCTTTTCACGTGGCCGATCGTCGTCAGCCCACGCATTGATTGAGATGTGTTTATTAGATTCCATAAGTGTATTTTATTTATGCAACAAGCACATAAATAAACATGTGCTGTTACAAAGCAAATCTAATAAAATTTGAGAAAAAAAATAAAGTAAAATGAACCTTAATTAGGCCTAGTGAAGCAAATAAATTTTGCCCATATTTTTATTCAGATCCGTTTCTGAATTTTTAAAGTAGGCATCTCCTTCAGTAGCACGTAGTGTATAATTATTCTTTTTATCAGTGATAATTACCTTGTATAAATATACTCCTGATGCAAGTTTGTCACCAAACTCATCAGTGCCATTCCAAACAATATCAGTTATATTATTTCCAAGGTGAATTGTACCCAGTTCAGGTTTCGTAATCGTTTTAACTACCTTTCCTGTGATTGTTGTAATCTGAATCTTGATATCATCCGGTATACTTTCTCCAGTAATCGTAAAAACAAAACGCATGGCATTGTTAACTGGATTTGGATACGGATAAAAATTTGTAACAGTAGCCTTACTTATTACTTCAAAATTAATGCTATAATCATTCACTCCCGCTTTATTTCCTGTAGCGTCATTTACATTCACTAGCAATGTATATACCCCATCCGCCAATCGGCCTGGCTTAAACTCAACTGTTGCCTTGCGTTTAATACTATCAGCAGGAGTAAAAGTGATAAAAGATGAATTCAAATTAATACGCTGTGTATTGCCTAGAGGGTCGCGAAGGAACACTTTAAAGTACTGTGTATCATTCAGCAATCTTAATTTGTTCTCGTCGGTAGCAGTAATCAAAATTGTAGGCGTTGGAATTACGATCTCATTATTGTTGATATGCACTCCATCGAAGGTAACATCAAGTAATGGATTTATTTTATCTCGCAAAATGAACACGTTTTTCTGAAATGCATTATTACTATATGTTTTTTCTATTTGCACACCAGGGTTAAACACTATCTGCAGTCTCACTTGCCCTTCCCGGCCAATAGTTGGGAATGCAGCACCAAATTCAAGGGTATCTCCCGCAGGTAAAGCCTTCAGTTTTTGAGTCATCAAGGTGTCTTCTAAATTTTGATTATTCAACAATTTAACTTGAACATCAATACTATCTAATCCGTAATCTGAAATATTTTGAAAAGCCAAATTAAATCGAATACTATCCCCTTCTTGCAAAGAATCTTTATAAAAGAAGTATTTGTAATTCGTATTCACACTGGCTTCTGGAAGTTCATCAAAAGTTACCATCCAATGTTTCAACTGCATGGCTGTTCGCAAAGAATCATCAAAATAGTTCATGACAATTTTAATTGTTGGAAACTGGGAAACAAGTACACTACTAATATCAATGCTATCTGTTTTGACATGACTAAATAAAGTCACTTCTTGTTGTGAACTCGACAATCCAACAATTTGATATTCGAACGCATCCTTCTTGTTATCAGCGCCATTAGTCCAAACAAATACTTTATGCCATTTTGATGCCCCCGAAATCCACTCACTGCTTATGGAACCGGCTTTTATCAATGGATAAATTTGAGTAAACTTCTCTAATTTTTGCGATAACGGTGGGCCCGCGATTCCATTCACAGTATCAGCGGTTTCTTCATAGAAAACATCACCTAGTTTAGGGTTCTTTTTAGTTATTAGATAATATGGCCAACCTTCTCTAACATTAGAAATTTTAGTAGCTCCAATACTTTTAAATGCATTTACAAGTGCAGTATCCCAATTCTCAACTCCAGTTTTTGTTCCATTATGAATGAAAATATGATAACCTGCCGGAATTCTATTAATATGATTTCGTAACGAATCTCTGATGGCTTGATAGTTGGCATTGCCAACATTATTAGTATTGAAGAAATAAGAGCCACTTGGCTTAATAGTTACAAACCCGTAATTGAATGGATCAGGAACCTGTACTGAAGGATTAAATTGACTCGTATAAGAAAACCTAGTCTCATTATCGGGGTTATAGGCAATGATTGCTATCCCGTCTCCAATAGTCCCATATCGCGTTGGCCAATAATTCACATTGGCAGTTCT
This sequence comes from uncultured Bacteroidota bacterium, assembly GCA_903910445.1. Lineage (GTDB taxonomy): Bacteria > Bacteroidota > Bacteroidia > UKL13-3 > UKL13-3 > CAINMV01. The sequence goes on along the minus strand of CAIVZR010000003.1, from coordinate 31,517 downwards.
TACCGATGAACCCGTTTGTCCAAAGGTAGTTAAACTATAAAATGATGACGTTACTCTTACAAAATTGAATATACGAGTAGTAGTATCTCTAATTATTGATGTACTTTGTATTTTGTTAAATTGCTGAAAGTGCTTCTGAGCCCATCCTCCAAGTGAATTTTCAATAAAAATAAAATTAGAACTTTCCCATGCATCTGTTCCTACTGCATTGGCAAGTTTTACTCGCCAATAATATACAGTGCTATCTATTGGAACAAAAGGTGGTTCCCATACAGCAATGAAATTAGAAGAAATTATTGATGAGGTAGTTCTAAATGGAGAATTGAAATTTGCATTGGTATCAATCTCGAAAATAAAATCTTCGGCGGCTCCATTCACTGTACTCGATTGTGCTCTGAGTTGAAGCGGTTTCTTACCTACGATGGCATACATACTAGGTGAAATTATTTGAGCTCCTTCTGCCTGCATGAAATACTGAATCGACAACTTATTGTTATTTTCATTACTCTCAGTAATTTCATTATTTGATTCTACAGTAGCTTCAAAATAGTTGATACCTTTAGTTTTAATATCTTTGGATTTTACCCAGATATAAACGGTATCGGTATTGTAAGTTGCTACTTTCCTAATAGCAGGTATTTGTACTATACTATTATCAGGCAATGTTCGTTTCAAGGTAATATTGAAACTATCGGATACTGCCTTCCCAAGGTTATTAACCACTACTGCAACCGCAAAAGAATCTGATAAGGCGGTAACTTCTCTTGGACTCACAAAAATATTCGCGATTGTATAATCCGGTTGGGCTCTAAAGTACAATCTCAATGCAGGATCACCTTCGTATGCAAATTGCCGAGCATGAATTACATTGAAAATATTATTTCCAGAAACATCCTGATAATCGGCAATACATTGCTTGATGATATCTCCAATTCCATTCCCATAGTTCTTCAAGCTAATATTATCATAATACGCCCTGTTAAAGGCGTCCAACTCACTTGTGAAACCATAGCCACTATTCGCTATCCATCCTACAGTTCCTCCATTAGGGTATAAAATAAATCGTTCGCCCAATGACCCCTTGGTATAACTATTCCCGAGTACGCAACCACTAAAAAGCATCATAGGGTATTTCCCTTTATTGCTCATCTCCTCTGGTCCTCCAAAGTCAATTTCCAGGATATCCGACGCACCATGACCTACATAGGTTAATAGCCCTAAACCATTTACAATGTCTTTCTGAATAAATGATTTTAATCCAGTACTTACTGATACCGACTGATCCTTCGAATAAAGTTTCGTAACGGCACCAACATGTGGCCCTTCAATGATTGGCTTGTATCCGTTCAAATAGGCCGCAAAATTGGTGTTCTCCACAATATCTCTTCCTCCTGCCAAATGCAATACGTTTTTTTGCCACAATTGAGCTGGAGTCGATTCATATTCTTTTACTTTGTTTAAATAATTTAGAATATCCGTATTTGTTTGCGCCGCTACCCTTCCCGTTGGAATCGCAGGTTGATATACAGTACCTTTCAAACCAGAGGTAATCATATAATCGGAGCCTGGTGTACCCCAGGTAGGAACCATATCATAATTAAAACCAATCGTATCGGTACGCACCAAATAATGCAATTGCCCTTTTCCTAATAGCAATAAATACTTAGGGGCACTAGCCGATTGTTCCAAAGCATAATCGCAAAAATTTCTAAGTGCCATTGGATGGTGCAGCCCATAATAAAATTGATTATACAATTGTTTGGATGTTACTACCAAAGGTTTATATCCAGTAGAAGTTCTATAGGTAGCATAATCATTGGCTCCACTTATTAATTTATCATTGGTAATTATCAAATAGTCGTAATTTGATGTTGACATATTGTAATTAATGAATTGCGTTTTCTCCATTGCACCCACAGTAATGATATCAGTAGTATCATTAATATATATTTCTTTTAAACTATTCGCATTGGGTAAGATAAATTTCAAACTACCACTACTGGCGGTTGCCCCGATTCGAATGTGGTTTGTTTTATCATAAATTACAGGGTTACTCTTTGCTAAAGGGTAATTGATAAAGTTTATATAACTGGACGTGCCTGGTTGCAATCCAGTGAAATTAAATGAAAATTTAGAACTGTTGCCAAGATTAAATAAACGCGGATAGGTTAAAAAGATTCCTCCCACGCATTGATTGTCGGCTATTACACTTAAATCGTTTTGAAGTAAAAACTGAAATCGTGTTGTTGTAACTCCGATGTCTGAGTTCAGTAATGTGAAATTTTTTCTAAGTGTTTGATATCCTTTAAATGTAGTGTCGATAAGAGGTCGATATGATGTATTGTTGGGACTTACCCTTAATACGGTATGGTGGTTTTTCGTTTGAGGCGCAACTAAGTCGGCATCACTCCTTCCATACCAAAGAACATTAACGAATGCCGAAGCTCCCGCGGCATAAGGATATGGAGTAGGAATATCGCGATTGGCAGTATTACCTCTTTTATATAAACCACTTAACCAACCTTCAGCTTCACTGTATTCGGAAAGCGAGCCATACTCCATAACTGGAACTCCTTCATAGAATGCTTCATAATAACCCGTATTAATAGTATGCATAAAGTATACTTCTGGCGTATAGGTACTATACGTAGTATCATTAAAGATTGAATAACGAAGTCCAGGTTTTGATGAAGTCCAAGTCAAAAAGTAACAACTTGTATCAGTGTATAAACTAAATAAAGTATGAGGTTGTTCTTGAGGTGTTCTGTAAAGTGGCACATCAGGAATGCCATCATTCTTTTTCCCATAAAATTCTAAATAATCGCCTGGATCAAAACTATTATCCGACTCCCCATTAACAAATACGAATTGTTCTGATCCTAAAAAAAACAATTGTAGATTCTTCGGGTTAATAGTGGCAACATTAATTCCAGCATTGGTTAAGGTATTGTAATCAATACGATATATCCCTTCCTTATAAACACTTATTTTATAATATTCTTGATTGAAATTGATCCATTCATTACCAAAGCGAAGTTGTGCTTTTGAAGAAATTAATACGCAAAATAAAAGGGTAAATATCAGATAAAACTTTTTCATAGATAACGATTTAAGACAATGCGTTCTTTAATTTAGAAGGCATCTATTTTTTGTATTACAAAGAAACAAATATAATCGAGTTTATTTGTTAAACATAGAACAAATCAAGAAAATATAAACTGTTTTTTTTGTAAATGTAGTATATAGTAGAATGCGCAACTGCTATGGGTTTGTCATAAAAAAGTAAAAAAATTACATTGTACTATAAAGCAGTCTTTTATAGACAAATTTCGGCTTTAAAAAACCAGTGTACAGTTAAATTAAACTTGGCAGCTATTAAATTGAAAAATACTAATCAACATAAATTCGATTGCCGTTTTTATTGATATAGTATCTACCACCTTTTGGACCTACTTGAATTTTTTCGCCATTAGGGCCATGTGAACTGCTATTGGCTTTCGGATCTTTCTTCACATCATCGTTTTTTACCTCCACCTTCTTGGGCTCAGGCTTTTTCTTAGGATCGGTAGTTTTTGAATCGTCCTTTTTTGTTACAGGCTTGTCCTCTGCTTTCTTAGTTGGGGCAACAGTTGCTTTCTTAGGTTCAGTTTTAGTTTCCTTTTTTACAGGAGTTTTGGGCTTCGCATCTTTGGCTGGTTGCTTTGTTTGCGCTTGTATGCCAATACTTACTAGAAACAATACAAGTATTGGAAAGATTTTTATGAATTTCATTTTGGGCAAGTATAAGTACACAAAGGTATACTATTCAACCTTTGTTAAATTAAAGTTGTTTGTCAAATTGAGGTTAAAAATTGTTTATAATTTACTTAAATCTACAATCTTAAAGCTTGGATTGAATGTACTAAAATAACCATATCCAATATTAATATTTGTTGGAAGGTTAACAGGTTCGCCAAGCAGTTGATAAATCAATTGATCGCTTTTCTTATACGCCGATAGAAACTCATAATAACCTTTGCTAATATTGGCTAGTTCTATAATTAGGGTATCGTTCTCATCTAAAATGAAAAAATTCTTGTCTACTTTAATTTTCCCATTCGCTTCAACTACTTTATCACTATAGAGTTCAACCAAAACAAATTTATTCTTGTTTGGATTACTAAAAACCGAATTGTAAATAGGTGATGCCACGGTATTATAATAACTTACCATATAATAGTTCTCTTCTGATAAATTATCAGCCACACTAAAATGAACTTTTAGTGTGGTGTCTGTTGCCGTTCTTTCTTTCTCAAAATACAAAGAATCAAAATTCACTTTTTGTAACATTGTGCTATTGGCAAATACTCTTAATTGGGTAGCACTATCATATACATTCAATGTATAGTTTGCATTTACCAATTGAAGCACACCTGCAGAAGCATAAATGCCTGGTGCTAGTTTGCTTAGGGTATCTGTTTTCCCATTATATGAAATGGTAACTAGTGCATGTGATACTAAAAACTGCTGATAAAGGGTGGAGTCAAACACATTGTTTCCCATGCTATCTTTAGCATTTTTCAAAGCACTAAAGCTATAGCTTACAGACACTGCCAAAATATTTCCTGGAATAACCACAGAGGATATTGCAAGCTTCTGCTCCGTTTCAGGTAAATTAATTATAAGCGGTTTTGTTTTAGTACATGCCGTGACAAATGTCAAAATCACGATTGAATACAATAGGTATTTCATATTAATTAAAATTGAAAATTATAGGCTACCGAATAGATGATTCCAAAAATACCACGTTCTTCATAATGATATCCAGTATTGTCGGTATTCTGAACAATCTGAATCCTGCTTGGCTGAGCGCGATTATATACATTATAGGCTCCGAAATGCCATTCCCCCTTATATTTACTATAAATTCTGCTTTTGTAAGTGATGTCAATATCCAAACGGTGAGAAGCGTGCAGTCGAATGGCATTCTTACTGGTATATACTGGCAAAATATCAATACTCGTGAATGTTGGATTGGGCATCAAATATTGAGAGGTGCGGGCTGTAAATGGCGCACCTGAACTAAACACCCAATCGGCCGAAATTGACCACCTTTTCGTTATTGTATAATTAGCAACTATTGCAAAATCATGCCTTCTGTCAAATTTACTATAATATGTTTTGCCTGAATTTATTTCAGGGAATGTGCGATTACTCCAAGCAAGGGTATAGGAAATCCACCCGCTTAATTTACCTTCATTCTTTTGCAATAAAAGTTCAAACCCATACGAACGGCCTTTTCCAGTTACTAATTGACTCTCATAATTATCATTCAAAATCAAATTAGCTCCTTCTCTATATTCTATTAAGCTATTCAGCCATTTATAGTAGACTTCTGCAGAAAGATTGATTTTCTTCTTCTCCAAATACCTATAATACCCAGCACTCAACTGATCACTAGAACCAGGCTTCACATTTTTAGTAACTGGATACCATAAATCGGTAGGCAATGAAATGGCAGAACTACTTACAAGATGCAGGTATTGCTTCATTCTTGCATACCCTGCTTTTACGGAACTATTTTCACTTATTTTATATTTTGCAGCGAATCGGGGTTCCAAACCAGCGTACAACTTATCGGTTACAAAGGTTGAGGAGAGTCTTAAACCATAATTAATCTTCAATTTTGTTGTTATATCATAGTCATCATTGCCATAAAGACTAACTTCCTGATTGTATATTTTGCTTCCTTCACGAGAAGCTAAAAACTTTGAAATATCACCTTGAGTACTCACTACATTAGGGCGAAACAAATGATTTATTAAGAGTGCTCCAAACTTCATATCATGCAATACTGTTGGCTTATATTGAAAATCGGCCTTCACTCCTAAATCTTGAATTTTGGAAGTCACCAAGACGCTATTACTTAGTACTTTCCCACTAATATCATATTTGAAATTCGATTGTATCAATGAAATATTATGAAATAATTTGCTGTTTTTATATGCATGATTCCACCTTGCCGTTACTGTAAAATTGCCTACGAATGAATTAATACCAGCATTCAAGGAATCGCTGCCAGAGCTAGAGGCCGACAAAACATCTCGCCCAAAATAGCTACTAAGATAGATGCGGTCTCTATCAGTTAATTTATAATTTATTTTGGCATTTAAATCATAGAAATAATACGGAAACAAGTTCTGCTTGCTAAATAAATTTATCACCTTATCGAGGTAAGTCCTACGTCCGCTTATTATAAAACTACATTTATCTTTCAAAATCGGACCTTCAATAGTGAGGTTGCTCGCGATAATTCCAATACTTCCTTGCGCAGAGAATTTCTTGTCATTTCCTTCCCTCATTTTAATATCCAAGATTGATGATAGGCGGCCTCCATATTGTGAAGGAAACGCTCCTTTATAAAGGCTTACATCCTTAATAGAGTTACTATTAAAAACAGAGAAAAATCCTAGTAAATGTCCGGTATTATACACTGGAGCTTCATCCAATAAAATCAAATTTTCATCATTCCCTCCTCCCCTTACATACATACCAGTGGTACCCTCAACACCTCTTTTAACCCCTGGCATAAGCTGCAAAACCTTTATTAGGTCGCTTTCTCCAAATAGCGTCGGTACTTTCCTGATTAATTCAATGGGAATATTTAATTTAGCCATTTCAGTGCTCTGCACTTGTTGCTTCCCTTTACTATCAGATCCCGTAACAACAACCTCCTTCAATTGATTAGTGTTTTCAATTAATTTCACGTTCAATGCGATGTTCTTATCCAACAATATTGTTTGCTTTTGAGAAATATAGCCAAGATAATTAAAAACAATTTCATACGTGCCGGCAGGAAACGTAAGTGCATAATAACCGTATCCATTGGTGGCACTACCCTTTTTAAGTGAAGGACATGAAGCGGTAACACCTATTAAACTTTCTCCATCCTTTTGATCACTTACATACCCGCTAACAGTAAAATTCTGAGCACCTAAGTTCAATGCCAGCAATTGGATTAAAACTAAAATGCTATTTTTGAAACGTTGCATGCTGCAATAATAAAAAGTATGGTTCTTAATAAATCAAAATTTAGTACAGATATTACCCTCCGCCCAGATGATATTGACCTCAATCAACATTTGCATAGCAGTAAATATATGGATTATGTGCTTTATGCTCGATATGACCAGATGGAAAGATGTTATGGGTTTAGTATGGAAGACTTCATTAAAGCAGGTTTTGGTTGGGTGATGACCGATAGTTTTATGCAATTTAAACGGCCATTGCATCTTAATGATATCGCTGAGGTTACCACTTGGGTGGAAAACTTTCATAAAAATCTCGTTGAGGTTCAGTTTACTATTAATAATAAAAAGAGCGGTAAACTATCATGTAATGGTTGGTTCAAATATAGTATGATCGACCTAAAATCAAAGCGCTCTGCACTTATACCTGAAGAAATCGTTAAAAAATATACCATCTAAATATATTATGAAAAAATACACGCTTTATTTTTTGGTTTTCATAGGCATTAGCCATTCAAATTGCAACCACACAGCCCAAAATTCGGTTCGTGATATCCTTTCAAAAGAAAAAATCAGGGTCACTTTCAATAGTTTCTTTGACCATAGAAACAATCGAGAAGTGACAAATTTAGATGCTCAGGTAGAAGTAAAAATACCAACTAAAATTTCTCAATTTCTTAAGGCAAGCGATGCCGCAGTAAAATATGATAAAGAGGGTGAAAAAAAAACCATTGAAAGCTTAGCAAATTACCTTCGTTCATTAAGAAATTATACACGCTTTGTTTTTGGGTTTACATTCGATAGCATTGATTGCAAGATTGAAACAACAGAGAGTTTTGATGTAACACATATTATAATGGAGGATAAACGTAGTCAGAAAACCCACTATATTTCTGAGAGTTTTTTTGTTTCAGGCACCATTCTTAAAATTATCGATACCGAACTTAAAGGTGATAATGGGGATTTTTCCGAACCAATAAAAGAACGTATAATTATTAGTATGTTCGATGAAAACAAATTGTTCTATAAAACAGAAGAAAAAGTGAATGGCGCCGAGCATGATCTCAAACTAAATAATGATGCTGCTTTCTTGCAAATTCAAGATGCTTTTCTTTTCCGACAACTCTGTTCAGACGCAGCATTAAGATTAAAAGATCAGCACCCCGAACTTTTCAAAATAGAACCTGTTGAATAGCAAAAATCACTCCTATTTTGCCCAACCGAAGTTTTGGACTTGTATAAGATTTTTTTTGTTATTTTTGTTAAGTTAATTTTAAATCATGCAAACCTACGAGAAGAAGAAACTTAAGTATGAAACGAAGGATACGGAGTTGGTATTTAAGACGATTAGAAGCCGTGCTGATAGCTACTTTGCATCTGTTCAAGCCAAAAAATCAGCGAACGGTTTTATGTGGTTTAAATTTCTGAGCTTGTCACTTTTAGTGGCCATTTCATATTATTTGGTGATGCATTCTGTGTCATTTTTAATGCTTTTTGGGTCCTATTTACTGCTCGGGTTTTCTTTTTTAACCCTTGGAATAAATGTGGGTCACGATGCCGCTCATCACTGCTTTACTGGCAAGAGACGCATGGATAATGTAATTTTCCAGTTGGTATTCGGCCTTCAAGGTATGTGCGGATACTTCTGGCAAATGCGTCATAATTTCTCGCATCATATTTTCCCTAATATTAATGGAAATGATTCGGATATGGACCTAACACCATTACTACTAATCAATAAGAATCAAAAGGTTTATTGGTTTCATAAGTATCAGCATATCTATGCTACATTTCTTTATGGCATTTTTTCATTAGTCTATATTTTCGTTCAGGACTTTGCAGCATTCTTCCGTAAAACACATGGTAACCTTAAAATCATTAAGATTCCTGTTATCGAATGGGTTAAACTTATACTAATTAAAGTTTTTTACGTAGTGAATTTCATTCTAATACCCGCTTATTTTACCGATTTTTCACTTTCACAAACAATCTATGCATTCTTATTAATGCACTTTTTCTTATCCATCTACCTTTCATTTACATTTTTCATTTCACATCATGTTCAAGAAGTAGACTATTTCGATGCCGATCCCAATGTGCCTGTTTTTGCAACATCTTGGATTAAGCATCAAATAATTACTACCATTGACTTTAACCCTGAAAATAAAATTGCTAATTTTCTTTTCGGTGGATTTAACTTGCATATTGCGCATCATGTTTTCCCTGAAGTATCACATGTGCATTATCCTGAATTAACTCGAATAATTCGAACAACACTTGAAGAATTTCATCTCGACTGGTATAAATCATTCTCCTTTTTTGGAGGTGTTAAATCGCACTTGGTTCATTTGCATAATAAGTCGAAAGAACTAATGCATAATGATCAATTCGATAACGATTTAACAGTGCCCTCATATAGTTAATCCATTCTAATTCCATTTTTTGTCATGCTTTCAATCGTTATATGCACCCTTAATGAAGAGCAATACTTGCCCAAACTACTCGATAGCATTGCATTACAACTAGGAGTTATATATGAAATAGTTATCGCCGATTCTGGCTCTGATGATGACACTGCTGGAGTAGCCGAAAAATACAGAACTACAAGAAATCTTCCTATAACTTTTGTCTCAAATAAAATCAGAAACATTTCAGCTCAAAGAAATATTGGTGCACGAACTGCCAAATTTGAGCACTTGTTATTCCTCGACGCGGATGTAGTGCTACCTGATAATTTTTTGAAAGAAGCTTTCATTTATCGTATTCTGAAGGATAATATAAAACTGGCAGGTACAAAAATTTATGCCACCGAAAAGAATTTGAAATATCGTTTCATGTATTGGAATTATTCCAATTTATATTTGCCTTTACTTCGACTTTTTAAACCTGCAATGCATGGCTGCTCTATATTCTCTTGCAAAGAAATACATGAGAAAATAGGTGGATTTAATGAAGGTATGATTTTCGAAGATTATAAATATGGTGTAGATGCATTACCCTACTATAAGGCCAAACTTTTGAAAGGAGTTTACGTAAAAACCTCTGCACGCCGTTTCTACAATGCAACTTTCAGAAGCTCAATGGAACTCTTTCTTGCAGGTGTTTACTCATTATTCAGGGCAGGTATAGAAGGAAAATACATGAAGGAGTATTTTAAAACTGCAGGAAATCACTCAGCTCCTAAATATTGAGACTCTTTTTATTAATAACTATTCTTTTGATTGGCTTTTCTTTAAAAGCTCAGAATGATAGTACTTATAAATACCGAAAAGATATATATGATGTCGGTAGGTCAGTTTTCAAGAGCCGCGCACAACGCAAAGCGGATTCTATTGCTGGCAAGCCGCCTAAAATATTTTGGTCAATCCTTCCTGGCTTCGGTTATGCCCAACAGAAAGGCTTCTCGGGGGTATGCACTAATAATGCCTCATTTTATACAAGTAAAGACTCAAATATAAAAATATCTTCTGTCGATTTCATCTTAGAATACACTCAGTTCAAACAATTCCTTTTTCCAGTTATTAGTAATATTTGGCTGCATAATAATCGTTATAATATCCTTGGTGATTGGCGATTTATGAAATATTCAACCAAAGCCTACGGACTTGGAGGAAAATCTAAAAATACGGATGGGGAATTAGTTAACTATAATTTTTTGCGATTTTATCAATTAGTCATGCGTCGGTTTGCACCCGATTTATTAGCTGGTATTGGTTATAATCTCGATTATCATTGGGATATTTCTAGCGACAAATCCAATAATGGCTTTATCAACCAAGAAATCCGTAATTATGGGCTCCCATCAAAAACTATTTCTTCTGGCATAACATTAAATTTAATGTATGATCCTCGCCATAATGCCAATAATCCAACCAAGGGTTACTTTGCAAATATTATCTATCGCGTAAATAATAAACGCTTAGGAAGCAACGCCAATTGGTCGTCTTTATTAATTGATTTAAGAAAATATATTACCCTACCATCCAATTCAAGGAATGTGCTTGCATTCTGGAGCTATAACCTGTTTACTCTTAATGGCAATCAGCCCTATTTCGATTTACCAGGCAATGGTTGGGATACCAAGGCGAATACCTCTAGGGCATATCGTCAAGGTAGATATACTTCGAAGAATATGGTATACCTTGAATCGGAATACCGCTTCGAACTTACACGGAATGGGCTCTTAGCAGGTGTGGTATTTGCCAATATGATGTATGTCTCAAATAAAGACAATACCCAATTCGACCCAATGCTGCCTGGTGCCGGTTGTGGAATAAGGATGCTGACCAATAAATTCTCAAATACACATCTTGTTCTTACCTATTCAATTGGAAAATATGGTGCACAAGGTTTCTCATTCAATTTAGGAGAGGCATTTTAGCCGATATCCTGATTTTCGTATTTCTTTCGCACATTCGCTCAGCAATACTTACTTTTGCAAACTTTTCTACCTCTTACATGATTTATACAATTATCATTATTTACTCATTGCTCATGGTCTTTATACTGTGCTTTGCTTTTATTCAAGCACATCTTATATACCTCTATTTAAAAGCTCATCGTGATAAAAAATATCAAGAACCACAAGAATTGAAACATTACCCATATGTTACTATTCAATTACCTATTTACAATGAACTCTATGTAGTAGAAGATCTACTTGAAGATTGTTCCAAGATTGACTATCCACACGACCGACTAGAGATTCAGGTACTCGATGATAGCACCGACGAAACTGTGGCATTGATTGCCAATAAAGTGGCTGAAATTCAAAAAAGAGGAATTGATATTACCCATGTACGTCGTACATCCAGAGAAGGTTATAAGGCAGGCGCTCTAAAATATGGTATGCAATTTTGCAAAGGCGAGTTCATTGCCATTTTTGATGCCGATTTCTTACCCGAACCTAGTTTCCTTAAACGTACATTACGTGAATTCGATAATGAAAAAATTGGATTAATTCAAACCCGCTGGGACCATATCAACAGAAACTACTCACGACTCACCAAATCACAGGCTTTTGGACTAGATGCCCATTTTACCGTTGAACAAACAGGTAGAAATAGTGGTGGATATTTTATGAACTTCAATGGTACAAGTGGCATTTGGCGTAAAAGCTGCATTGAAGATGCGGGTGGATGGCAAAGCGATACAATTACTGAAGATATGGATTTGAGTTTTAGAGCCCAACTTAAAGGCTGGCAATTCAAATATTTGGAAGAAGTAGCTAGCCCAAGCGAATTGCCCGTTACCATGGATGCTTGGAAAAGCCAACAATATCGCTGGAATAAAGGTAGTGCAGAAACTACCAAGAAAATTTTAGGAAAGGTTTATGCATCTAAAATTTCCTTGGCACATAAAGTACACTCAACATTTCATCTGTTAGGTAATTTCAATTTTGTTTGTGTTATCAGTACCGCAATTTTAAGCGTGCCTCTTTTATATGTGAAGGCGAAACATCCAGAGTTGAAATGGTTCTTTGAATTGGCAAGTGTTTGTGTTATCGGTTTCTTTATTCTAGGTATGTTTTACTGGATCAGTAATAAACGTCAAAGCCTCCATCGTGAAGTTAATGCGCTCGAATTCTTTGTTGATTTTATTCTATTCCTCAGCACAGCCATGGGGATGAGTTTACATAATTCATTGGCATTCATGTCAGGTATTCTTGGGTTCAAATCAGCATTCGTTCGTACTCCAAAGTTTCATTTACTTAAAGGAAATAGAAACTGGCAGACAAATAAATACGTAAAAATAAATTTAAAACCAGTTACTATTTTAGAGTTGGGTGCAGTGGCCTATTTTGGATATGCATTGTATCTTGCATTTAAACTTAGCGACTTCGGATTGTTCCCGTTTCATCTTATGTTGTTTTTTGGTTTTTCTTATGTGGTGTACTTCACCTTTGAAGAAAGTTTCGAATGGAGCTTCTTTAGAAAGAAAAAAGCCATCGATTAGTACTGAGGGAATTTCACATCCTTTATTATTTCAATCCGTTTATCATTTAAAATATAATCAGGAAGGTTCCCATTATCAATAATAACTGGGCTTTTATGATTTTGCAAAAGCAATTCAATTTGTTCTGTATTAGGAACTACTGTATACACGACTAAATCCGTAAAGTATAACACTTGCGTTGCATTCAAATAACCGACTCCAAAAATCACAGCATCCTTTCCCTTATATCTGTCTTGCAATATTGATATACTCTGCTGCGTTTGTTCAATTTGACTTAGCTTTAGTGAACTATAATGGTCTGCTAATGTTTGTCGAATATTGATCCCTTTGAATATTAAAAAAAGCATTATAGAGAAAAATAGCAGCGGCCGTTTCAAAACATTAATTCTATCAGCCAATTGCGTTATCAAATATCCAAGCGACAAATAGATAAATGGGCTTACTATAAACACAAAGGTGGTCATTTTGGTAGCCGCAATTGAGAAGAATACATAAACGAAAACCACTGAACTAAAGACAAGAATTTTATGATGCTTATTTTTTATCCTAGGAAACAAAACTAAAAGACTAATAAGAATAATGATTGCTCCAAGATGCTTGTAAAAGGGATATAAAATCTGCACTCCTTCCAAATAGAAATACCAAGGGCCTTCATGCAATTCAACTACCTCTGTGAAATGTTTTGAAATGAGTTGAAACTCCTCCGAAGCCAATACGGGATATGTTTTTAGGATGTAAATCTGCCATGGTAAGAATATCATTACGCAAGCTATTATTGCCAGTAAAAGATGTAAGTATCGCCGCCAATGAAGCCTAAATTCCTTCATAAAAACTAACGAAAAACTCCAACCTAAGAATACCAATAAGCCAGCAAGCCACTTCACCATAACTGCCATGCCGGCTAGTATTCCAACAAACAAAGCCCATTTCCAACTTTTCGTTTCCAGATAATTCAAATACGCCCAAATACTTGCTGTTATATAAAATACAAACGAAATATCATTTTGGTCATTGCATGCCGCCCCACTTACCAATGCAAGGGGGTAATACGCTATGGTATAAATCAAAGCAGTATAATACGCAACTTTTCGATTAGTGATTTTTGTTGCAATTGAAAATAGTAAACCTATTTGGATGCTTGCTAAAATTGCTCCTGGTAATCGTGCTGCTAATATTGTTGATCCTAACAGTTTAATACTAATGGCCATCTGCCATAAAAACAATGGCTGCTTATGTAGCCAATAATGACATTCCACCCAGCCCGTAGGGAGCCTAATTAAAGTATCATCGTATAATGTTGGTATAAGCCAATGCTTAGTGAAGTTCTTCGCAACCACAGCATGAAACGATTCATCCCAAATATTTAAGATGGGGTCGAATAATATAAAAGCCAATCGCAATAAGAAACCTGAACCAATCAGCAGCAATAAATACCCCTTACTATCTCTTGAAAATAAATAAAAGCTATAAAACCCAGTTACCGCTGCAGAAAGAAGAATTATAATAAGAATTAGCGTCATAGCGGATTAAACAATGAGGTGCAATTTAATATAATTGTGGATTTGAGTGATTAAAATCACCTATCAGTGAATTCCACCCTTTTTTGCTTTGTTTTCATATTCTTTAAGCCATACAAACCGATTCGCTTGCTTCACTTGTTGAAAATATTTGTATTTTCGCGTCACAAAAAAAAATACCATGTCAGTTTTAGTAAATAAGTCATCGAAAATCATAGTGCAAGGATTCACAGGTACCGAAGGCACCTTTCATGCTACGCAAATGATTGAATACGGAACTCAATTAGTTGGAGGAGTTACTCCAGGAAAAGGAGGTCAAACACATCTCGATAAACCTGTATTTAATACGGTAGCTGATGCTGTAAAAAATACTGGAGCCAATGTGAGCATCATATTTGTTCCACCCATGTTTGCTGCCGATGCAATTATGGAAGCCGCCGATGCAGGTATTGCCCTTGTGGTATGTATCACCGAAGGAATTCCTGTACAGGACATGGTGAAGGCAAAAGAATATCTAAACGGTAAAAATACTCGCTTAATAGGCCCTAACTGCCCTGGTGTAATTACTAGCGATGAGTGTAAGGTTGGTATCATGCCAGGATTTATATTCAAGAAAGGTAGAGTAGGTATTGTTTCTAAATCAGGAACTCTTACCTATGAAGCTGCCGATCAAGTAGTGAAAGCCGGTTTGGGAATATCAACTGCAATTGGAATCGGAGGCGACCCAATTATTGGTACAACTACTAAAGAAGCCGTTGAATTATTTATGAACGATCCTGAAACTGACGCTATCATTATGATTGGAGAAATTGGTGGAGGCATGGAAGCTGAAGCTGCTCGTTGGATAAAGGACAATAACAAAAAACCAGTAGTAGGCTTTATTGCTGGCCAGACTGCGCCTCCGGGACGCCGTATGGGACACGCCGGTGCAATTGTAGGTGGAGCGGAAGATACTGCTGCTGCAAAAATGAAAATCATGCGCGAATGTGGTATCACCGTATGTGAATCACCAGCCGTACTTGGTGAAACAGTAGCTAAAATGCTTTCTAAAACTGCATAATTATTAGCACTACTCAATAATATAAATTCGAAGCCCTCAATAATTTTTGAGGGCTTTTTTATTTAACAACCTTCTTCACAGTCTTTCATTTCTAACTCAAATGTAGAATGATGTATATTGATATGTTCTAATTGATGTTTGATCTGATGCTTCACACTTTCAAATTCTAGCATGTCATTGTCTTTTAAAACCAAATGAGCTGTCATCGCATTCTCATAACTACTAATTGCCCAAATATGTATGTGGTGAACGCCGGAAATTTCAGGTTTACTTAAAATTATTTCTTTTACTTTCTCTAAGTCAATATTTCTTGGAATGCCATCTAACGCCAATCTTAAACTATCATTCAATAATTGCCAAGTCGCTACAAGCAAAATAATCGCAATCAAGAAACTAATTACAGTATCAAGCCAGTACCAATGGGTATAGTATATTATTACACCTGTTACAACAACTCCAAAAGCAACCAAGGCATCACCTAGTAAATGAAGATAGGCTCCTTTTAAGTTTAAGTCTTTCTCCTTGTCTTTCAGAAACAATAAAGCAGAACTCACATTAATAAAAATCCCTATTAAGGCTACCATTGAAATAACTGTTCCTTGTATTTCATCCTGATTCCCTATGCGTTGAATACCCTCATAAACAATTGCAATGGTAGTAATAATCAATAGTAATGAATTCAATAAGGAAGCTAGAATGCTAAATTTTTTGAATCCATAAGTATACTTATTAGTTGCTTCTACCTTCATCATTTTAAATGCAACCAGTGAAAAACCCAACCCAATAACATCTGATAGATTATGCCCCGCATCACTTATTAACGCTAATGATGATTGATAATAACCAACAATAAACTCAATGATTACAAAAAGTGAATTAAAAACAATACCGATAATAAACGCCTTATTTACATTTTGTAAAAAATGCCCATGTTGATGATGGTGTTCTGAATGATTGGCTTCCATGATATGACTGATAAATCAATCGAATTAAGTCCATACGTTGTAATGGAGAAATAAAACTACAAAGAACTAATATAGAATATTTTCAAAGGTACAATTTTGACATCAACAGACAATTGTTTGGTTTTTGCCGTTTCAATTTGCTATTAACTAAAGTTATTCCACATTTACTTAATGAATTTTAAAAGAACTTAATTCCAATGTTAAAAAAACGAGGTCTAAAGTGTAATTTCGCAACATAATCGTTTTCGATATGAGTAATAAAAAAAGAATTCTTATCACTGGAGGAGCCGGTTTCCTCGGTTCACATCTATGTGATAGATTTATAAATGAAGGGTATCATGTTATAGCAATGGATAACCTTATCACTGGCGATATTCGAAATATTGAGCACCTCTTTCATCTTCCAAATTTCGAATTCTATCATCATGATGTAAGTAAATTTGTTTATGTCCCTGGCGACTTACATTATATTTTGCATTTTGCTTCACCAGCCTCCCCTATTGATTATCTAAAAATACCTATACAAACTTTAAAAGTTGGTTCACTTGGAATTCATAATTGCCTTGGTTTAGCCAAAGCAAAAAAAGCACGATTACTCATCGCATCTACTAGCGAAATTTATGGAGATCCAATGGTGCATCCTCAAAATGAAGATTATTGGGGAAATGTGAACCCAATTGGCCCTCGTGGTGTATACGACGAGGCAAAGCGTTTTCAAGAAGCCATCACCATGGCATATCATACTTATCATAACCTTGAAACTCGAATTATTCGAATATTCAACACTTACGGACCTCGTATGCGACTCAATGATGGCCGAGCACTTCCTGCGTTCATTGGCCAAGCATTGCGTGGAGAAGATCTCACGGTATTCGGAGATGGATCTCAAACTCGCTCATTTTGCTATGTAGATGATTTAGTAGAAGGCATATATCGACTCTTGTTAAGTGATTACTTTATGCCTGTAAACATTGGAAATCCTGACGAGATTAGTCTAAAAGATTTTGCTGAAGAGGTAATCAAACTTACTGGGACTACTCAAAAAATAATTTACAAACCATTACCGGTCGACGATCCAAAACAGAGAAAGCCCGATATCGCTAGAGCAAAAGAAATCCTTGGATGGGAGCCTAAAGTAAATCGTGCCGAAGGACTAAAAAAGACCTACGAGTATTTCAAAAACTTGCCTCAAGAAGAATGGTTTAAGCAACCTAAGTTTCATGATAAATAGTTGGCCTTTAAACGTCCATTGCACATCTAACTCCTTTTGTACTTTGTTGTAAGCTACCTCTTTATTCCTTTTATTCTTATATTATCTCTTCATGGAACGCTCTTTCTGTGCTACAGTCAAATTTCCAAGAAATGCCATGATCATAATCATAAATATTATTATGCATTTCTGGTGAAGTGTTATTGATGGTTCTAATAATAAATTGAGTCTTATTGAAGTGCATTAAAAACGCCCACCATTTCTTCCAAAACCCCTGCCATAAAGCACTTTTAGAGCTGCTTTTTGAATTCTGGGTTTGATAAAGTCCCATTCCGAATTGCATTGAAATTGAATTGAAATAACCATTTTTTCCATCCCCTTATTTCAGTAATAATTATTGCAAAAAGTATTACCTTCGCCCTACTTTTTTTAGAACTCAATAATCTTTATAATTTGAATTTGTTTTATGTCTGATGCACAACAATTATCTTCGGTAGTCATTCGGTTTGCAGGCGATAGCGGCGATGGAATGCAGCTCACGGGTTCACAATTTACCAACTCATCGGCGTTGATTGGAAATGACCTATCTACATTTCCAGATTTCCCTGCCGAAATTCGTGCACCTTTGGGAACACTTCCTGGGGTTTCGGGTTTTCAATTACACTTTAGCTCTGAAGCAATTTATACTCCAGGAGACATTTGCGATGTATTGGTGGTAATGAATGTTGCCGCTTTAACGGTGAACCTAAAGCAATTGAAAGCTGGTGGTACTATCATTCTTAATACGGATGGCTTCGACCCTAAAAACCTTCGTCTTGCTGGTTTAACTGAAGAGAACAACCCAATGACAGATGGCTCACTGGATAAATATCAAGTGAAGCGTGTTGACGTAACGAAGATGGTTCGTGAACTCTTGAAAGAAAGTGGATTAGGAGTAAAGGAAATCGACCGTTGTAAGAATATGTTTGTATTAGGTTTACTCTTCTGGATGTACAATCGCGATACAAAACCAACAGAGGGTTATTTGCAAAGTAAATTTGGGAAAAAACCAGAGGTTTTAGAAGGAAACTTAAAAGCACTAAAAGCAGGATATGCATTTGGCGAAACCACCGAAAGTTTTGCAGTAACTTATGAAGTTACAAAGGCAAAACTTGCAAAAGGCGAATATCGCAGTATCACGGGTAATGAAGCTACTGCATATGGCTTAATCGCAGCAGCACAAAAAGCAAATTTACCATTGTTCCTAGGCGCATATCCTATCACACCAGCATCGGATGTATTGCACGAACTAAGTAAACATAAAAGTTTTGGAGTGAAAACATTTCAAGCCGAAGATGAGATTGCAGGTATTACCAGTGCCATTGGCGCGTCGTTTGGTGGTAACTTAGCAGTAACTCTTTCGAGTGGCCCTGGTATTGCCTTAAAAGGCGAAGCCATCGGATTGGCCACGATGTTCGAACTACCATTAGTAATTATAAATGTTCAACGCGGTGGGCCTTCAACTGGCTTACCTACTAAAACGGAACAATCCGATTTAATGCAAGCTTACTATGGTCGTAATGGTGAATGCCCAGTTGCAATTATTGCAGCCAATGGACCAAGTGATGCATTCGCTGCTACATTTGAAGCATGCCGTATTGCATTACAACATATGATTCCTGTATTTGTTCTTACTGATGGCTATATTGCCAATGGTGCAGAACCTTGGAAGTTCCCTAAATCGTCAGACTTACCAGAAATTAAAGTTTCTCAAATAAAAGAGAAAAACTCAGAGGATAAAAATAAATTCCTTCCTTATCTCCGCGATGAGAAATTAGCTCGCCCTTGGGCAATCCCAGGCACCCCTGGATTGGAACATCGTATTGGTGGTATCGAGAAACAAAATATAACAGGTAATATTAGCTACGATTCAGATAACCATGAATTCATGGTGAAATTACGCCAAGAAAAAGTGGATCGTATTGCCGACTATATTCCATTACAGCAATTGGATAGTGGGGAAGAATCGGGCGATTTGTTAATTGTAGGTTGGGGTAGTACTTATGGTGCAATCAAAACAGCAGTGCGCCAAGCCTTAAATCAAGGAAAGAAAGTTTCACATGTGCATCTTCGTCATATCAGCCCTTTCCCTAAAAACTTGGGTGATATACTTAAGAACTTCAAAACCGTGGTGGTTCCTGAAATGAATAATGGACAATTGGTAAAAATTCTTCGCGATAAATATTTCGTTGATGCCAAGCCATTAAACAAAATCCAAGGATTACCATTTAAAGTAGATGAAATACGTCAAGTAATCGAAACCTATACTAAATAATCAGTTTTAGGGATAATTAAACAATTGAAAACACCCTCTCTTATCACGAGGGTGTTTTTGTTTTTAATCCTATTCCATTAAATCTTCGTAAGTTGATACATGAAATTACTCTCTTTCTTATTTTGTGTATGCATGGCTTTTGTTTTCTTTGCATGTACAAAAAATTCCATTTCATCAACTTCACCAAGCAATATGTCTAACAAACAAAAGCCCCTAACATATTTAGCGCTGGGAGATTCATATACCATCGGAGAAAGTATTACTTATGATGAATGTTTTCCCGTTCAAACACAAAAAATAATTGAGACGACACATCCGATCGAAAAACCAGTTATTGTTGCAACTACTGGCTGGACAACCGACGAACTTTCATTAAACATTACAAAGAGAAAACTAGTTGGAACATATGATTTCGTTACGCTACTCATTGGCGTGAATAATCAATACCGCGGAAGAGATACAGCAAACTACAGAAAAGAATTCTCTCAATTATTAGATACTGCAATCCGATTAGCCGGCAATAATATCAAAAATGTGTTTGTGATATCAATACCCGATTGGGGAATAACACCTTTCGGAATTAATTCAGGTCGCGATACTACCCAAATATCAAAGGAGATAGATTGGTTTAATGGCATTGCAAAATGGATTACAGAAACGAGAGGAATTACCTTCATCGATATCACACCTCATTCAAGAATTGCAAAAAACGACGCTACATTAATCGCTCTGGACGGCCTTCATCCTTCAGGTAAAATGTATACCGAATGGGCTCAAAAGCTTAGCGAAAAAATAAAACTAAGAATTCAATAGGATTAACTTTGAAGTAAATTACTCAGCTCGAATTAAAATGAAAAATAAAATACGATTGGCAATCTTTGCATCAGGTGATGGAACCAATGCAGAAAATATAATTAAATATTTTAAAAATCATCCGAGCATTGAAGTTCATAGCCTCCTTTGTAATAATAAAAATGCAGGGGTGCTTGAGCGAATTAAAGCATATAATGTTAATCCTAAAATTTTCACCAAAGAAGATCTTTATGAAAATGATGAAATAAAAAGTTATCTCGAATGGTTTAAGGTTGATTTTGTGATATTAGCCGGATTTCTATGGATGATTCCAGAATCACTTATAAACCAATTTCCTCATGGAATTATTAATCTACACCCCGCACTACTCCCAGCCTATGGTGGAAAGGGAATGTATGGTATGAAAGTTCATGAAGCGGTAATAAACAATCAGGAATCTGAATCAGGAATTACAATTCATCTTGTAAATAAACGATACGATGAGGGGGAAATTTTATTTCAGGCCAAAACTTCAATTTCGGATTCTGAAAACCCAGAATCACTTGCAATTAAAATACATGAATTAGAGCACCTTCATCTCCCCAGAATTATTGAAGATTACGTATCCAACTATCACGCTATTCGTTAATTAGCTTTTACTTTCCTTCCTTTGGGTATGGGCAATGCCTGCAACCATTTTGGCAGCAATAGCCTCGTTTTAGATGAAAAGCTTCTGTTAAAACCATTAAGCCATTTTCCATATAAAAATCAGGCAGTTTGTCTGGTTCCACATTCAAATCTTCATCCTTTAAATCGGTTGCTTTATCTTTCATTTACCTTTTCTAATATTATTAGATACACCTGAAACAATCAGGTTATGCGTACAGGAAATTCATTGTCAATAAAAATTATTCACTGGGTGCTTTATATATTACTTGCATTGGCAACCCTATTTCTTTTCTATTTCATAAAAGAAATAAGCACTCAAAAGCCTATTGTCAATAAAACGAATAAGTACACCACTTATTTAGAAGTTAAATCGCCTAAACCAATTCAATAACCGTAATTTCAGGTAAGATACCTACTCTACCTGGATAACCTAAAAATCCAAATCCACGGTTTACATATAGGTGCTGCTCCTGATTTGTATATAAGTCAGCCCATTGCTTGTATGCCCATCTGCTTGGGCTCCATCGGAAGCTTCCCCATTCAACTCCAAACTGCATTCCGTGGGTATGGCCTGCAAGCATTAAATCGATATCCTTATGATCGGTGATTACCTGTGCTTCCCAATGCGATGGATCATGTGATAGTAGAATTTTTACTGGGACATTTTCCATTCCTGCTTTTGCTTCTGTTAATTTACCATACTTTGGCCATCGTGCTCCTCTACCCCAATTTTCTATGCCTATCAAACCAATCTTCGAATCTCCCCGAGTTAGAAACGTATGTTCATTCAGCATTAAATTCCATCCCATTTTTTTATGTGCCGCCTTCAACGCTTCCAAGTTTGCAGCTTTCTCTTCTGGAGAGGGCCAAGCAACATAATCACCATAGTCATGATTACCCAAAATGCTATAAACTCCCATAGGGGCTTTGATTTCACTTAACAAATCCATCCAAGGAACTACCTCCTCGGCTGCATTATTAACAAGATCCCCAGTAAAGAAAATCACATCTGCATTTTGTGCTTTAATCAAGTCAATTCCTTTTTGAACCTTGTGTTCGTTTTGCCAACTACCACTATGAATATCACTAATCTGAAGAATTTTCAGTCCTTTGAAAGCTTCAGGTAAATTTTTTAGCTTAAGCTGAGTTCTATGAACTTGGTAATCATAAACACCTTTAATCATGCCCTTTGTAAGCATTGCAAATAATCCACCACCTAAAATTAATCCTAATTGTGAGAGGAAGGTAATTCTCCCTAAATCTTGCCCTCCATCAATTTCTGAAATTGATTGACTATAAAATAACTTCTGAAATACCCATCGAACCAATCGAATAAAATCATCGATTAAAAGAAAGAAAACAATAAGTAATTTACTCATATAAATTCCTACTACTATCGCATAGAAATATGTTTTGAAATTTTTATATGGCGCCAATTGCGGTATAAACATCAAACAGAGTAAGGTGATAACAATAAAAATGCTTGCACCAAAATGAATGCGCTTTGCAATTCTTAGGTAGTTCGGGTTCTCGATTACAACCTTTAAAGCCTGCCAACTATACAAGTCAAGAAGAATAATCAATACAATAAAAACTGCACTCGTAACAATAGTTCTATAGATATCCATGAATGAAAATAAATTGAAATAAAAAGGGTGTTAGTTTGAAAATTGACGGAAGTGATGATCTAGATGCATAAAACTAATTTTACCCCATTCCTCGTTATCCATTTTGCCAAATAATGGATGTTTTTGGTAAAATTCCTTAATGGGGTAATGATAAAACTGTGAGATTAAAGACTTTAATTCTGCTTTTTCTTTTTCAAATTCTGTCTCAGATACTGTACCTGAACTAATTTTATAGGCGGCTCCGGTTTGGGCATTGCGTGGGAATTTTTTCAGAATATTTAAAGAAGCAATTTTGAAAACAAAGCTTTTTATTGGATTGGCTTCCGAAACAGTATTTGTAATGCCAAGTGCATTTCTTAGCGGTTGCTTACAATGACATAGCATTTCTGTTACAGTCATTGTTCCCCATAATCTTGTATTGGAAACTTGCAATTGCTCAAGTCTTGAAATCACTTCCTGGTAAGCAGGCGCTGTTAATAAACTTTTTTTCATCAACCATCAACTAAATAGGTTGTAAATTTACGATAATGAACATTAATTCAACACTAAATCTTTCCTAGTCGGTACAACATTATTTTCTATTTTTGTTGCCCGATTAATATAAGAAATATCATGAAAGCCATTATTCCTGTAGCCGGTATTGGAAGTCGCCTGCGCCCACATACGCATACACAACCTAAATCATTAATCCCTGTTGCAGGTAAGCCCATTCTTGCTCATATTATCGATGAGCTTAATGCCATCGGTATTAAGGAGTATATTTTTGTTATCGGATATCTCGGTGATAAAATTGAACAGTATATTACAAAACACTACCCTAAACTCAAATCTCAATTCGTATTACAAACGGTTGGAAAAGGAGTAGGTCATGCCATCTGGCTATGTAGCGATAAAATTAATCGAAATGAAGAATTGCTCATCGTTTTAGGTGATACTATTTTTGATGTAGACTTAAAGAAAGTGGTGAAAGAAAAAGGTACGCTTTTAGGAATTAAGAAAGTAGCTGATCCTAGAGCCTTTGGAGTTGCTGAAATTGATTCAAAAGGCAATATCAAACGACTGGTAGAAAAGCCTTCAATTCCAAAATCGAATCTAGCCCTGGTAGGGTTATACAAAATTGCAGAAACAGGTGCACTGCTTGATTCATTAAGTCACAATATTGATAATAATATAAGAACAAAAAACGAGTTTCATCTAACTGATGCATTGCAAAGAATGCTAACATTGGGTGTTAAAATGAAGCCATTCAATGTGGCGAACTGGTATGATTGTGGTAAGAAAGAAGTACTTATTGAAACAAATAGTATTCTTCTGAAACGAATTCCTCAGAAAACTAAATATCATTTTGAGAATACAATTATTGTTCCTCCTGTTCAAATAGATGAAGGCTGTAAGATTAGCAATTCTATTATCGGACCCAATGTTT
Source organism: uncultured Bacteroidota bacterium (assembly GCA_903910445.1). Classification (GTDB taxonomy): domain Bacteria; phylum Bacteroidota; class Bacteroidia; order UKL13-3; family UKL13-3; genus CAINMV01. The sequence goes on along the minus strand of CAIVZR010000003.1, from coordinate 6,974 downwards.
CAATTGGTGCTAATGCTATAATTAATTTCTCGATTATCAAGGAAAGTTTAATAGGCCCTGGAGCACAAATTGAAAACGCGGTGCTACACCAATCATTAATAGGTAATGATGCATCCTATAAAGGAAGTATTCACAACCTCAACCTCGGGGATAGCGCTGAAATTAACTTTGACAATAACTAACTTTCAGTAATTTTCGAAAGTTTAAATATTTTACTTTATCTTTGTGACCGGATTTTATACCATCCGTTTTATGAAGAATTCGATAATTCTTATTTATGATGATGCCTGCCCAATGTGTGCGGCTTATTCAAAATTATTCGTTAGGCTAGGCCTACTTCCTGCTTCTGGTAGAATTGCTTACTCCGATAGTTTCAACCAATGGTACAGTGTATTAATAGATCGTGATAAATCGGTTAATGAAATTCCTTTAATTGACTTGGAGAAGAGCCAAATCTATTACGGTCTTGATTCTTTATTGGAAATACTTTCAAGGAAATATTCTTCATTCAAAATTATTAAAAAGATTAAACCACTATATTGGATTCTTCAAAAATTGTATCTGCTGATCTCTTATAATCGCAAGGTTATAATTCCTCCTGTTAGCTGCGATTCCAATTCGTGCAATCCAAAGTTCAATATAAAATATCGAGTATTGTTTTTCCTGTTTGCGATTTCGATTACTGCGCTTGTTTTTTACCAGTTTTCTCAAATGCTTCTGAGCTCAAATCTACACTCATACACTGGATTTTTTGGCCTCGATATTTTATTACTTTTTGTACCTTCTGTAATGGGTCAAATTGTTATTAGTTTCTTTACTCAACGCCAGTTTTTTTGGGATTATATCGGAAATGTTGCAACATTTAATTTAGAAGGCGCTGGCTTTCTTTTGTTATGGAGTATTCTTTTTAATTTCTCCTCAAACAATATTCAAATTGTTTTCTGGGGAATATGCCTAAGTGTAATTCTTAAAGGATGGCTTAATATCAAAAGAAGCACCCATTTAGGGATTTCCATTCGCTATGCTTCCTTTTGGAGCTTCACCTTTTTGATATCCTTTCTCTTAGGTTGGTTATTGCTGTATAAAAGGTAACCTTATTATTAGAATAATGATTACTTTCAATTCAATCATACCCGTATTTATAAATTAATAATTGGGGATTTGCGACAGAGGTTTGAAAGTATATTTACTCAACCAATATAGATTTAGATTTTTTTATAAAAAAAAACTCCTGCAAAATTTTGCAGGAGTAAATTAGTTTTTAGTTATTTCGCTACTATTGTTTAGCAATAGTTTCCACCTTTGTTCCGAAACTTGTTGAAATTGTCACGAAATAAAAGCCTCTATCGTATCCATTTAGGTCAAATTTCTCTCCAACAGGGTTATTGTCAATATGACCGGTTCTTTCAACTAGAACACGGCCAGTTTGATCCATGATACTGATAGTATAATCAGTATTGGTTTCTTCAGCCATATTTACCGTTAAATAACCTTTTGTAGGATTTGGTGAAGTATATACATTTGATTCAACGGTTGGTTTTACAACAATCACTTTGTGATATTCGAAGTTTCCGTTAAAATCAACTTGCTTCAAACGGTAGTAAGCAACTGCGTTAGATACTGCTTCTTTATGAAGGAATTGGTAGTCATTGGTATTGAAACTTGTTCCATTACCTTTTACTTCACCAATAACATCGAATTCATTTCCATCTGCCGAATACTCAATATCAAAACGATCATTGCTAATTTCTGATTCAGTTGACCATCTTAAAACTACAGTTTTATCATCTGTTCTTTTCCCAGTGAAGGTAGATAATGTTACAGGAAGGTTCGCGATAGGAATTGTTAAACAAGTGGCGGTGGTCACATTAAGATTTGTAGCTGTTCCATTACCAAATGAACCATTTGTTTGGTGACCGCTTTCACAATAGTTACCTATTGTATCCGCTGCTAATTGCATTAAATAGTGACCAGTACCGATAACCTTTAAGAAGGTTCTGTTTAAAGCAGGTGTGTTTTGTATCGCGTATGAAGAATTGGTAGTAGTACCATTTCCTAATTGTCCTTTTCCGTTATCACCTACATTCCAAATTTTACCATCGCTTTTCAACATTGCCAAAACATCATCACTTACTGCTGCACCAGAAGCAGTGATTTGTTTTATAGAAGTAATGTTGGTACCTGCAGAAACCAATACTCTAGCTGGCACACTGTGAGATGTTGTTGTACCATCTCCTAATTGGCCATTAGCATTACCACCCCATGATACAACTGTACTATCTGATAACAAAGCATAAGTAGAGTTTCCACTGGCTGCTATATCAATTACATTAGTTAAAAATCCTGAACCACCAATACCTTTAACTTGTACAGCACGTGTTTTATCTGTTGTAGTGTTATCACCTAATTCACCACTTCCATTTTCTCCCCAAGTCCAAACTGTACCATCACTAGCCAAAGCAACTGTATGTCCAGGTAAAGAGGGAGAAGTCCCTGCTGTTCCCGGAGACCCTGCAGCAACTTTAATAATATTTGTAAGGTTACCACCTGCCGATTTTTGAACTTGAACAGGGCTGTTTCTATCCGTTGTAGTGTTATCACCTAATTGTCCAGAAACATTATCTCCCCAAGCATATACCAATCCATTACCTGTAACAGCAACAGCATGTGTTCCTGAAGCAGCAATTTGTTTAAAGTGTAATGTTGAATTAACTGCTGTCCAAGAGGTTTTGTTAGCATTATTACCAATACCTAAATTTCCTTGAGAGTTTCTACCAGTAGCCATAATAGTACTATCTGTTTTAATATAGAAGCTGAAATCGTAGCCACCGGCAACGCCAATTGCTTTAACATTTGAATTTAATGGAGTTAATACATTGGTTGTAGTTCCATTACCACATTGACCGTCAACGTTTTCACCAAATACATATAATGTATCAGTTAAACTAATTAATAAGTTGTGATGAAATCCGTTTCCGCAATCTTTGATACCAACTAAGGATTGAGAAGATGCGTTAAGTGAGGTGAAGAGTACAGCGAGAGTAAAAATAGCTTTAGCTGTAAAATAGTAAATTGTTTTCATGAAAGGGTAAAAATTAGTAATCTTGTTTATTGATTTTGTATTGTTATCGTAAAATTTGTCATTGAAACAATTACAAGATGCATGCCAATCTGTTTTTTTTTTAAATTTCATTGAAAAAAGCAGTTTTCGTCTACTTTTATATACGTTTTTAGGCAAATTTTATCCATTTTTGAGCCTGTTTTATTCGGAGATTTTAAAATTAGTCAATTTTTCTGTGATTTTATTCATCAAAAGTGTACAAAAAACGTAACACTAAAGTAAAAAAAGTTCAATTTCCTCATTAATTTTATTATATCGATAAGTTGAAAAAATTCTTTTCACTTAATTAAAACAGGAAAAAGTAAAATTTCATCAAACTAAATAAGATGGTTGGAGGCTTCCTAGAATATGCTTCAGAAAGAACTTGACAATTCGAATCTATTCTATACAGACACAACTGGAATTTTCATTCAATTTCGTTAGAACTAAAAAAAGGACATTCAAGGGATCATAGAATTATAATTATCTCGAGTTTTTAAATTCCCTAATAAAGCAAGTTAATTTGTTGATTTTCAATACTAAATTGGCTAAAATTTTGAACAAAACCAGAGAACATATTCTATAAAAATAATCATTTTTTTATTTGGAAGTGTCATTTCCAGGCTTATATATTTACGTGTTTTTAAAGCAAAAATACTGATCAAAAATTGAGTCCCTTAACGAACAAAAATTACTGAATATGAATCAACTATTAAAATCCTATCCATTGAAATCAACTGCAATCAAGCCGAGAACAGGCATTTCTTTAAACTTTTTTAAATCGAAATATAATAAAGTAAAGAATGCATTTTTCCCGACTCCAAATTACTCCATTAAGGATAAGGAATTAGAGATTGCAAAAGCTTGGAAGTCGGCAACTTCCGAAATTCATTATTACAATGAAGTGGCTCCCTTAAAATCACCAAGCTATTACCCATTTCTTAAATTCAATTAAAATTAAGAATTATACTTCTCTATCAAGTGTTCACACGAACTAGAATACTTCCCTTTATTCATTTAAATCATCTTCATAAACTACAACTATTTAAACTCAACAATTATGAACAAATTTCAAATCAAAACCGTAATCCTAAGTATTGCTCTAATGATGCTATTATTTAAAGTAATTCAACATTTTAGTTGAGTTAGAATATCCATTACAACTTATATACTTTAATTTAAATTTAAGGCCATCCGAGAGGGTGGCCTTTTTTGCGTATAAGCAAATTCAAAGTAATTCCAATCGAATCCATCGAATTTAACCGCGAATTCAAAATACCTAATTCAACATTCGATTTGTATTTTAATATTGCAACAATATTTGTCGAAGCGTAATAAACTTCTTCCAATACCTTAAAAACTTATAATACTTACTTATGAAAAAAACCATAATCGTTTTTGTTGTCTTTCAGTTTCTCGCATTTTTCATTACACCGATATCTAATGCTCAAAATGCAGTGGGGAGTTTTCGATCCAAAAAATCAGGCATCTGGACCACATCTGCTAATTGGCAGTATAAAACTTTATTAGGTTGGATTGATACTACGCTAATTCCAGATACCTTTTCGGTTGTTACAATTCAAGCAAGTCATAGTTTAACTCTGAATTCCAATATTGGATGCGGCGACTTACATCTGAATAATTCAGGAGTCATTATTTGTGGTAATTACCAACTTTCCCTCTCAGGAAAAATAAGATGTTATACCGGAGTGTCAGATACAACTATTAACGATGCTACATATACAAATGCTACAAATCCATCATCGGGTAATATCACTTGTAACACAGGTCGAATAAAGTTTATTGGCATATCGCGAAGCATAACAACGAGCGGAGAATGGGGTGCCAATGGGTTAACTACAAATGCAATGGTTGAGTTTGCATTAGACTCAGGCAATACGGGGATATTAAATACAAGCTTTAAAGCACACAATATCCTCATCAGCTCTGGCATTATTAATATGGGGACAAATAGATTGGCGCCTGATAAAGGCACTGCAGGTCAAGGCGATTTAACGATTTCGGCCGGAGCAACACTGCAATCAGCTGCCTCTGCATCTGGCACACCTGTTATTTCGCGAACTACATCATCCGTATCTGGCAGATCTGGAAACTTTATTTTAAACGGCACATTAAAGCTAACCGGGAATTCACCATTTATCGAATTTTCCAATCTGCAAATTAATTCTAGTGGAACTGTTGAATATGCCGGCGCGAATCAAAACTGGATTAACTGTTCTTTTACTGGAAGTGCTAATTTTAGTAATTACACGAATGTCACGCTTCAAGGTACCTCCGTGGTTAAAACAACCAATCCATCTATAGCCATGACAATCGCAGGCACCATGCTAATTCAAGGTAGTGCTACACTAAGTATTGGCAGTGCTGGAAGCATTAGTTACGGGCCTTCGTCAACCCTTGAATACAATGGATCTATACAGCAGAATACTGGAAACACTCCTGCAGAATGGCCTTCCGTAAACGGGCCGATAAATCTATGCATAAACAATTCAAATGGGTTAATTTTAAGTGCCCCTAGAATAATAACTGGAAATTTAAAATTGAAAAATGGAATATTATTCACGAATAACACAAACCTAATTACTCTGGATACAAATGCAAATGTTACGAATGCATCGAATTTTAGTTTTGTTAATGGACCCATTAAAAAAAACGGGAAGAGTGTATTCGTATTTCCTATAGGTAAAGTTGGTGTAGGACTTCAGCAAATTATGATTTCACTTACCGATACATTAAATAATAGCTTTACGGCTGAATATATTAGATCAAGTCCATATCAGCTTGGATATAAAGTTAGTGGCATGCTTACTAAGGTTTCTAGCTGTGAGTATTGGACCTTAGTACATAATGCGGGGAATTCAAAATTTTTGATTGCACTTTATGGCAATATTAATAGCGGTTGCAGCCCATCTTCAGGTGCTTCCTACTTCACTGGTGCAGGCGCTAATATTTCGGATTTAAAAGTAGCCCGATATAACAACAGCAATGCTACATGGGAAAACTGTGGTGGCAATTCTCTTGGCACCTCGCCTAATATCATAACTACATCAGATAGTATTAATGTTTCAGGGGTATTCACATTTGCAACTACAGGTTCAAATCCACTTCCAGTAACACTAATTGAATTTAAAGCACTACGTACTTCATCAATTGTAAATATTACCTGGACTACTGCTACCGAGCATAACAGCAATTGTTTTCATTTAGAATATAGCGAAGATGGAAATAACTTTCAATTATTAGGCGTTATCAAAAGTAAGGGTAATTCTATTGAAAATGTTAAATACTATTTTGCAGATAGTACAAATCTATATCAGAATACAAATATTCGATACTATCGATTAAAACAAATTGATGAAGATGGGAATTATGAATATAGTAAAATAATAAAATCGGAGTGTACTCCAATACCCAGTATAAAGATAACAATGAATAATCCATTTTATAATTTCATTATTATAACCAGCAATGTTAGAAGCAATATTTTAATAGAATACTATTTGTACGATTTGAAATCAATTTTGATTTCAAGCAACTACTATTTATGTACAAAAGGAAATAATAAAATTGAAATTGAAACAACTCAAGTTCCATCAGGAACTTATTTGATTGTGCTGAAAACAGCAGATACCATATTAGCAAGGAGGGTTATTATTAAACCATCCGATTAATAAACCTAAAAAGAACACATTCAAAATTGCTTAGATAAATAATATCACTAGTGTCCGGTTAATTTAGGTCCATTTTTAACTGTTCGCTGTTTTGTTCTTTGACATCCTGACAGATAGGGCTTTGCAAAAGGTCTTTTAAATGAGTTTTATCAAACATGGAAGCGCTTAATATTTGTAAAATT
>CAIVZR010000002.1 GCA_903910445.1 uncultured Bacteroidota bacterium | reverse complement strand
GGCTGTTTTTCCAATCACCCTATAAATCCCAGCAGTGTCCTTTCTCCACTCAGTTACCATAATCTTAAGTACGGTAATTTGTACTTGCATTGGACGAAAACACATGTCACCAGTACGTGGATCTAAATTAAATCCTGTAGGTGGGTTGGCATTCGGGTTCGGGCTATTACCACCCAAACATGTTAGAGGATACGTATAGCTCCATGGTGATGAATAACTTCCTCCTCCTAATGGAGGAGCCATGGCGTATGACAATGAATCGCCGTCTTCATCAAATACACCGTGGTTGAAACACACATCTTGTCCGGCACATTTAATCGCAATTGGTGGGTTTCTAAACTCAGGACCATTATCACATGGTGCAACACAACGGTTTAACCATGACTCCGTTAAGAAGTTTTGATCAGCAAACCCTGTTGTGATATTACTGTTTCTGGCGGCTTGTTGCCATTGTAATTTATACCAACAACAATTGGCGTAATTACCACCCAGATATAATTTATAACGCATGGTGTGTCTTTCAACACCAAACGGCATTTGAGCAGTCGATTGACCATTGCCACCGGCCGATGGACATGGTTTTTGTTGGGATGCACAAACCGGTGTAATGTCTTCTGTTAAGTGTTCAATTAATGACCCAACAGTAACTGTATAAGAGTTTGCACATGAGTCGCTCGTAACGGTTGGTGGATATATTGAGAGGGTAGTAGCCCCGTCGGTACAGCGGCGGTAAACCACAATTTTTATTTCATAGGTGTCATTACCGAGGCACTTCCATTGCATATCGGCACCCATAAGATGGGTTGCTTGGGCCTCTTTTCTTCCTATGCCTAAAACAAAAAGGGCAATTAGGAATACTATTTGTGTAAATTTAGTCATCTGGGAGTTGGTTACTTTTCAAATCTAATACACAAAAACGAGAAAAGGTTGCAATTATTTTTAAAAATGACGAATGTTTAATTTGCCGAAAAATCAATTACCACATTTTCTCCATAGCTAATATGTGGTTCAATAGAGATTCCTGCACTTTTTAGCCAACCCATTAAGATGATTTCTCTATGCCCAAGAGATGGAACGCCCTCATCTACAAGGAGTTGAAGAACGTAATTTAGGGCTGGGTCACTATTATAGTTGGCTTTCCCATACGCGCAGCACTCGGCATTATACCTTCCTTTAGCATTACACCCTTTTTGCCTTACATGGCCCACATAACCTGTTTTTCCACTCTCTTGTGCATGACACAGGGCTAATTGATACATTGTTTGGCTCGATTTTAAAGAGGGTACAGGCGCCATGGTGCGTAGGGTATAGATCAATGTTCTTTCATAATAGCCCGAGGTATCGCTTAAATTGGGCAAAACACAATTTTTAAGAAAGTCGTGAGGTCGCACCCTTGCATAGTTCATATAGTAAAGTATCCTCTTTTCTTTATTGGTATGAAAAGAATCATTCGATAGTTCAATCCCTGCTTCAGTTTTTGTTGCCACATTGTTGTTGGTGGCTTGATGTTGAATGGTGGGTGTGGTAGTGCTTGTTTCGGGCGAAATACTGTCTCTTAGTGCGTCGTATCGCCTTTGAAGATCTGTCAATTTCTTATTAAGTTTCTCAATACTTTTTCTTTGGTTAACATTGGCTGTTATTACCTTGTTGTATTGATTTAAACTAACACAGCTGCTGGTAATCAAACAAAGAATTACGCAAAAAAATATGGGTGCTTTCATGATAGTGAAATTTTAATGTCGCGTAATTTTGTTGCATTTTATATTGATTACTAATATAACGAAGAAGTAAATCGAATCGTATAAAATACGTGTATTGTGGTATTCTGGCCGGGTCTTAGTTTCCCCAGGTTTCCTTATCTAGGCTTCTGAATTGAATTGCCTCGGCTAGGTGTTCTATTCGTATTTCCTGGCTTGCCGAAAGGTCGGCAATGGTACGTGAAACCTTTAGTATTCGATCATAAGCTCGTGCGCTAAGACCCAGCCTTTCCATTGCTGTTTTTAGTAGGTTTTGGCCCGCTATACTTATTTCACAAAGCTCTTTTACTTGTCGTCCACTCATCTGTGCGTTGTTATATACTTGATTCTCGCCTTTAAATCGAGCGCTTTGTATTTCTCTGGCTTTAATAACACGCTCTCTGATATTCTCACTTTGTTCCGAGACTCTACTGTGGTTGCTTAATTCAGAAAAGCTTACAGGCGTAACTTCTACGTGAATATCTATTCTGTCTAATAGGGGTCCACTTATTTTGTTTAAATATTTCTGAACCACTCCAGGGGCACAAACACAATCCTTTTCGGGGTGGTTAAAATATCCACACGGACATGGATTCATAGATGCAACCAACATAAAACTTGCTGGGTATTCCACTGCAAATTTTGCTCTTGAAATGGTAACCATTCTTTCTTCGAGAGGTTGTCGCATCACTTCTAAAACCTGTCTTTTAAATTCTGGTAATTCATCTAAAAATAAGACGCCATTATGGGCTAATGAAATCTCTCCCGGTTGAGGGTTTCCTCCCCCTCCCACTAAGGCCACATCGCTTATGGTGTGGTGTGGTGAACGAAAAGGGCGAATATGTATTAACCCCGTCTCCTTGCTAAGTTTTCCAGCAACACTATGAATTTTGGTTGTTTCTAGTGCTTCATAAAGTGTAAGGGGGGGTAAAATGGTTGGAAGCCGTTTGGCCAACATCGTTTTGCCGGCACCGGGCGGCCCGATTAAAATTACATTATGTCCTCCTGCGGCGGCTATCTCTAAGGCTCTCTTTATATTTTCCTGACCTTTAACATCACTAAAGTCAACATCTATTTTTTGTTGTTTATTGGCAAATTCTTCACGGGTATTAAACTCTTCACGAGGGGGTTTTTCTCCACGTTTAAAAAAATCAACAATTTCACTGATGTTGTCAATTCCATAAACCTCTAAATCTTTTACTATTGCTGCTTCTCTAGCGTTTTGCTTTGGTAATATAAACCCCTTAAATCCTTCCTTTCGGGCTTGTATCGCTATTGGCAGCACACCTTTGATTGGCATTAAAGTACCATCAAAACTAAGCTCGCCCATTATGATATAATCGCCCACTTCCTCCGATGGTATTTCTCCTGATGCTGCTAAAATTGCGGTTGCCAATGTAACATCATAAGCACTACCCTCCTTTCTGATGTCGGCAGGTGCCATGTTTACTAAAATACGTAATCCGCGTAAGGGTATTCGATTGTTTTTGAAAGCCGTTTCAATTCTTGTCTGACTCTCTTTTACGGCGTTGTCGGGTAGTCCTACAATATAGAAATGAGGAACACCTTCACTAACATTAACTTCAACGGTGATAGAAATTGCATTTACGCCATATACGGCGCTGCCAAAAGTTTTTACTAGCATATAATTAAATTTTTATTACTGCGAATGTAAAAAAAATTGTTGTCAATTTTATTTTTGGGGCAAAATCTCATCCACACCCAAGATTTTTTTGGGTTTTTATAATTAAAACCAAAATAATCTACTCTAGTTTGGTTAATACTTTAACAAGTTGAACATCTTCTCCATTTACCCAAACATGGTGCATGGTGTCATCTCCAACATTTATAGTAAAAGTTCCATCTGGATTTGAAGTTCCTCTACCTATATCATGAATATCTGGTTCTATTATTTCCATATTAGCACCACCCAAAGGGTCGCCGGCCGAATCATATACTGTTCCTGTAATCGTTAGTGATCTTACCATGGGGGTTCCGTCTGGTAAATATTCATTCGTGTTAATGGTTACTGAGCTATTCATTTTTTTGTTGTTTAAGAAATTTTAAAATTGGGTTTGCAAGTTATTGATTTATTTTATTTTATGATTTGCTCGATTGATTTTCTTGCGTTTTTACAAATTTCATCAATAGGTAAATCGTTAGCATCTATCCCAAAAGGGTTTTCAATTTCTTCTGCTATTAATTCCATACTGGCTAAAACATAAAATATAAATACGACCACAGGAATACAATAATAACTTAGTGAACTCACCATGGAGAAAGGAAGCGTCATAACATAAAAAAATATAAACTTCTTTATAAAAACACTGTAACTAAAGGGGATTGGTGTGTTTTTTATTCTTTCACATCCTCCACATATCTCCATCCATTGTTGTAATTCATTGTTTATTATCAGTGTTTGCGCTGTATTAATTTTTCCTGTTTTATTAAGTTCAAATACTTTTTGATAGGTTAAATTTGAAATTGATAATGGTATGTGTTGGTTTTTAGATAAATCTATTTCAGCTGCCAAAACGGCTATTTCAGCCTCTTGTTTACCATGAAAGTTTCTTAGGTGATTCTTTAAAGCGAATGGAAAGGCTATAATTAATTTTTTGATATCATTAAGAATAGGATCCTCTATAATGTTTGCTACTTTAATAGCAAGGTTCCTATTACAGTTTATTAATTGCCCCCACATCTTTCTACCATCCCACCATCTTTCATATGCGGTATTTGTGCGAAAAACCAAAAGCATTGATATTACAAACCCTAACATTGAATGTACAATACCAATATTATTGAGTTTGTTTGTTTTATCTAGAAGTAGAACTTCTTGTTCTGTAAATACAATTAATCCCGTATAGATTGCGATACCTATTATGGTAGTAAATAGTTTTCTTAAAGTATCTGCCTTGTGAAAACGAAAGATAAAAGTAAACCATGCTTTGGGATTATATGCTATCATTTTAGAATTGCTTTAGAAACCGGGTATCATTATCAAAAAATGTTCTTAAATCATTTACTCCATTTAATAACATTGATTGCCGTTCTAATCCCATTCCAAATGCAAAGCCACTATATTTCTCAGGATCTATTCCACAATTTTTTAAAACATTTGGGTGAACCATTCCGCAACCTAATATTTCTAACCACCCTGAATATTTACATACATTACAGCCCTTTCCTTTACATATAGTACAACTTATATCCATTTCTGCCGAAGGTTCCGTAAACGGGAAATAACTAGGCCTAAAACGCACTTCTATTTCATCTCCATACATTTCCTTAACAAAAAAGTAGAGCGTTTGTTTTAAATCAGCGAAACTCACTTTCTCATCGATATATAAACCTTCTATTTGATGGAAAAAACAATTTGCTCTTGCACTTACCGCTTCATTGCGATAAACCCTTCCTGGAGCTAAAATTCTAATCGGTGGTTTCTGTGTTTGCATTGTTCTAATTTGAACGCTGCTTGTATGTGTTCGCAATGCTAATTGATCCTCCATATTTATAAAGAAGGTATCTTGCATATCCCTGGCAGGATGGTTCTCAGCGAAATTTAGCGCTGAAAAATTATGCCAATCATCTTCAATCTCGGGCCCTTCTTCAATTATAAAACCTATTCTTGAGAAAATCTCTATGATTCTATTTCTAATAATTGAAATTGCATGCCTACTCCCCTTCTGGTTATGTAACGGTGGTAATGATAAGTCTTCCTTATTTGCATTCTCTTCCCTTTTAGAGAGTACAACCTCTTGATGTTGTTTAAATTTTTCCTCGATTAGATTTCTTGTTTCGTTCAATATTCTACCAGCTTCTTTTCTTTCTTCAGCTGCTAAATCCTTAATTATATTAAATAGTTCCATCATCTCGCTTTTTTTAACGAGAAATTTTAATCTGAATTTATCTAAATCTTCCTTTGTGTTTAGCGAAAAACTTTCCGATTCTTCTTTTATTTTTTTTAATGATTCTTTTAAATTCATTTTACGATGGTGATTTATCTTTTCAAAAATAATATTTAATATCTATCTGGTTGTACACAGTATTGTATTAATATTAAACTTTTTTAAAATTTATTTACTTCTATTTATGTATGTTAATTGTGTTTATTACTTTATTAAATTTCTTGTGTTTATTAAGAAGTCACTACTTTATCCACTTTTATATTTTTAATTTTATCTATATTTTAAAGCGTTGCAAAGGCTTCTTAACAATTTATTTAACACTGTGAATAAGCTAAAATGTGTTTAATTAAATTCCTTTTTTTTGTTACTAATAGGTGGTTTAAATAAGGATAACTCAATAGTAATTAACATACGTTTTATATATTTAATTACTCACATAATTCATATGGTTTATACACGTGTTTATACACACCTAAGGGTATAATATATATACCTGTTCTTCTAAATCAAACCCTTTTTTAATTTCTATTTCTTTAAAGTAAACAACATATAAACTTAAATAATTTAAAAGTATCTTTTCTGTTTGAGAATTTTTATAAATAGTGATATTGTATTTACCTGGAATAAGATTAGCAATATCAATATTCGTAAGTGAATTTAAAGAGTAAGTATTACAGTTACCATTTAGATAATCTAATCTTAACTTATATAAATCGTTAATGAAAGTATCTGGTTTTATGAGTAATATTTGTGTTTCTTCTTTTGAATAAACCTGAATATTTAAAGCACAACTGTCGTTATCTTCCCCAAGTTGGTCGTAAAAAGTAGCACGTGGTATAATAAGTTTATAACTGCCTTTCTTTAGTTTTGGTATAAAGATATTTCCATAAGTGTCCGTTGTAATAGTTGGTGAAATAACAGATGTTGAATTATCCACTATTAGTTTTATCATTCCTTGTTTTATTGAACCAGTATCGATTAATTTATTAAATGATATCCTAGGGTTTTCTAATTCAGTAAATATATAATCTGTTTTGGTGGATGTAAATAAAGGTTTTATACTACTAGTTTTTATAGATGTATGATAAAGAGTTTCACTTATTTTATAATTAAAATGGGCTGTGTCTAGGTTATTATTTTTAGAAAACACCCGTATCTTTGTTGTAAGGTTATTACACAAGGTTTCGTTCTTCTGATACCAGTTTTGGGTTTTATCATTAATTTTGTCTTCTTGATTGATAATAATAGGATCATATATACTATCAAATTCAAAATCATAAACACCTTCGGTTGCACTTGAGGCTGAAACAAGATGATGGTTACCGGTATTCGGATAAAACATCCTTAAGATTCTATTATTTAGTGTGTCACTAACCTGTATTGTGTCTTTCTCAAACGCTATCCCCTCCCCTACACTCCAAAGATGATTTGAATTTTTATCTTCTATGGAGATTAGTTTGTAATACCCGGGGCTTATATTATCAAGCGTAAACAAACCTTGATTATCTGTATAGGTATAATAGTCAGGTTCCTTAAAAACAATATCACTATCGGTGAAGTTTCTGTAAAGACCAACCTGCACATTGGTTAGTTTCTGTAAGTTCGTAGCGTTTACTACACGCCCACTTATTCGCAGAGAGTCTAAATATTCTCCAGTACTAAAAACATATTTTAGGGTTGATAAAGTGTTGTTTTCTGTTAAATCGGCTATACTGTTATTTGCTTTAATAGTATAGGTGGTTGACGGTTTTAAATTTTTTAAATTTATAATTATTTCGTTCTTTTCTGATTCTATAGTAAAATCGCTGTTCTTGAGTGATGGTGAAATGGTTATGTTTTTTTCCGGTTCTTTTAATTGAATATTTTCAGAAAAGGTTATTATTATTTTCTTTGACTTAAAATTAACTGAGCTGTCTTTTGGATTTGATTTTTTTGCAAACGGAGGTATCACATCTTTATCGCCACCTTGAGGTGAAACGATATTGGCACAAGATGCAAATAGCAACAAGGCAAGTAGGTGGATGTACCTATTTCTTAAACACATAAATAAGGCTTGAATATTCATTGTTTCTACTTGCTTTTATATTAGATTTAAGTCCACTAATGACCCCCTTTATAAACCCCATAATTTTATTGGCTCCTTTATATTCTTCACTTTTAATGCTCACATAATATGAATCATATTTCATGGGAATTATTTCAGCAAGCTTAAACATATGGTTATCAAATAATTTTGTTATTGTATCAATAGAAAAATGAGATAAGTGTCTTGGCAAATCATAAGCAGCCCAATAAGATTTGTATAGTTGGGAGTCATATGATTTGTAATTAGGAACAGCAATTATTACTATTCCATCTTCTTTAATTAATTTACTCAATTGTTTCATTCTTTGGTCTAAGTCATGAACGTGTTCAAGTACATGCCACATGGTTATTACATCGTAGTTTTCATTTGATGTATTAAGATTGTCTAAATCATAAACGGTTATAGATTTTTCTTTTGTGCTATTTCTGGCGTCTTGATCTGGCTCCACCCCTATTACATTCCAGTTTAATTTTTTACAATATTCCAAAAACGCACCTGTTCCGCAACCAATATCAAGTATAGAAATGTTTTCTCTTGTATATCTTTTAATTATATTGGTTTTATTTACAAATTGCATATCTCTAATGATGCGATAAATCCATGGTATTATTCCGCCCTTATTTGCGTGGTGTGATATATAGATATCTGATTGGTAATACTTCCCCATTTCTTCTGTATCTGGTCTGGGGCTTGTGAATGTAAACGTGCATGTTGAGCACCGAAGGATATTAAAGATTTCCTTGCTTATACTATAATCACCACAGGTTAAGTGTGGAGTGAATTTATTGTTTCCGCAAATCGGGCATGTTGTTACTGTAATCATTTTTGCAAAAGTAATTTATCTTCCCAAACTTATCATTAAAACTGAAACATCCGCAGGACTTACTCCAGATATTCGTGAGGCTTGACCAAGGGTTATTGGTTTTATTTTCGATAATTTTTCTCGAGCCTCACTCGACAGCGAGTTCAAGGTTTTGTAATCAAAGTTTTCTCTAATTGTAATGTTTTCAAATTTTAGCATTCTATCTGCAAGTTCTTTTTCCTTCTCAATATAACTGTCATACTTCATTAGGATTTCTGCTTGCATTATTATGTCATCATTGTATGGTGTTAGTGTATTGGAAATACTTTCGTTTTGTTCTATGAAATGTTTTATGTTTAATTCAGGACGAGTTATTAAACTTGACAATTTAACTTGTTGTTGTATGCTTGTCGATAGAACGGACGTAAGTATGTTGTTTGCATCATTCATCGTTATGGAAGTGTCTTTAAAGAACTTAATTATTTCATTACTTCCTGCCACCTTTTTTTCTACTGTTTCAACCCTTTCATCTGATGCAAGACCCAGCTTATTGCTCAATTCACTTAGCCTAATATCGGCATTATCCTGACGAAGTAAAATCCTAAACTCTGCTCTTGATGTAAACATTCTGTAGGGCTCGTCCGTTCCTTTATTTATAAGATCATCAATTAACACACCGATATAAGCTTGATCTCTAGAAAGAACTAGTGGTTCTTTTTCTCTTATTTTTAAATGTGCGTTCATACCAGCCATAAGTCCTTGGCATGCAGCTTCTTCGTAACCTGTTGTGCCATTAATTTGACCCGCGAAATACAAACCATCGATGAGTTTGGTTTCTAGTGTTGGTTTTAATTGAGTGGGAGGGAAGTAATCATATTCAATGGCATAGCCTGGTCTAAAAATTTTAATATTCTCGAAACCCGGAATTTCTTTTAATGCTTTCAGTTGTATCTCTTCGGGTAATGAGGTGGAAAACCCATTTATATATATTTCGACAGTATCCCAACCTTCAGGTTCAACGAAAATTTGATGTCGATCCCTTTCTGCGAATCGGTTGATTTTATCTTCAATGCTTGGACAATATCTTGGTCCAACTCCTTGAATTCTACCAGCATACATTGGACTGTCACCAAAGCCCGTTTTAAGTATTTCATGTACATTGTTGTTGGTATAGGTTACATAGCAACTTCGTTGTTCTTTAATAGGTTTTATCGATTCTAAGTATGAGAACTTTCCTGGATTTGTGTCACCTGCCTGTTCTTCCATTTTGGTATAATCCAGGCTTCTCCCGTCGGCTCTTGGAGGGGTACCTGTTTTCATTCTTCCAGATTCGAAGCCGAGGGAGTTTAATTTTTCGGTAATTCCAAATGATGCACTTTCTCCAATTCTTCCTCCCCCAAAATTCTTCTTTCCTATATGAATGATTCCATTCATGAATGTTCCCGATGTAAGTATAATTGATCTACAGGATATTTCTATTCCCATTCCTGTTAAAACACCTTTTACGCGCGTTCCATCCACTTGAATATCCTTTACGCTATCTTGCCAAAAATCCAGGTTTTGAGTGTGTTCCAAAATGTCTCTCCAGTATTTACCAAAAAGCAATCTGTCATTTTGAGTACGCGGACTCCACATTGCTGGCCCCTTGCTAAGGTTTAGCATTCGAAACTGAATGGTGCTTTTGTCTGATACAATTCCCGAATAGCCACCTAGCGCATCTATTTCTCTTACTATCTGTCCTTTCGCCACACCCCCCATTGCAGGATTGCAACTCATTTGCGCAATCTTTGTCATATCCATGGTTATTAACAGTACACTGCTTCCCATATTTGCGGCTGATGCAGCTGCTTCACATCCTGCATGACCACCACCTACAACAATAATATCGTATGATTTAAATAACATATTTACTAACCATTTATTTTTTTATAAAGCTTTAAGCTGTAATCCTCTTTGCTTCTCATTTCTAATATTTCGGCGGGTTTTTTGTCTTTATACCCCATTAAGTGTAAAACCCCATGAATCATCACACGCCTCATTTCATCAATTAGTTTCACGTGGAACACTTTAGCGTTCTCTTTTACCCTATCATAACTTATGTATAGATCTCCTTCTATATATTTGTCGCCTTGACCCATGTCAAAAGTAATAATGTCTGTGTAATAATCATGGTTTAATTGTGACTTGTTCATTTCCAACAGAGTTTTGTCTGTTACAAGGAAATAGTTAATTTGCTTTATCTTATATCCTTCTTGTTTGGCAATGTTCTTTATCCATATTTTAATTTTTTTTATATCACTAATCCTGAAGGTTTCTTTTTCCCGATAAAGGGTAATGTTTGGTGTTTGGTGTTTCACGTGGAACAGGTGTTATCGAATTAAATTTACGATTCCTTTAATATTTTGATCTTTATCATTTAATGACGCAATCAATGAACAGAAAATATATTGATCGGATGGGAGGGGTGAACCATTCATATCTTTGCCATCCCACCCCAACAACAAATCATTTGTTTCGTAAACTAATTCTCCCCATCTATTATAAATTTTTAGCCAAGAATTAGGATAATCGATATAAACGCCGCTTGGCTTAAACACTGTGTTTTTTATGTATTGTGAATTTGGATTAAAGGCATTGGGAAAATAAACAACCAACGAACCAGGCACACATACTTCATTTGATTTACATTTTGCCTGGTTAACCCCATACCGGTTGCCTGAATTTTCAATGGCAACAACATAATAACATACCCCATCGTTTAATATATTTTGAGGAAAAAAATTGTCGTCATAATAAATAGAGTCGGGGAGGGTAGTATTCACCGAAGAAAAAGTGTGGCCAAATAATGGGTCACCAGTGCCTTGAAAAACTTCATAACTATTTACCCCAGCATCAAACACATTATATTTATTCCAGTTGAGCTTGTTGGATATTGAAGAGGTTTTTAATGCAGTAAGCAAAATTGAATTGCAAACCAAACTAGTATCTTGAATTTGATTACAAGTATTATAAATTATAATTCTATAATAATAAATCAGGACGTTGGTTTGTAAACTATCGGCCAAGATAGTGATATTATTTTGTGATGGAATTAGACTCGTCTTTAACTTAAAATTAACCCCATCGATACTTTGTTGTAGGATTAGCTTTGAAATCAAATTATAATCATCAGTCAGCCAGCCGATTTGAATTTTTGAATTTGAGATAACGTTGATTTGACTTATATAATTTACTGCTGATTGCTTTACAAAGTTAATTATATAACACACTGTATTGCTTGTAGAAGAGACCAGAGGGGTAACTGTTCCAAATACACGTATACGAAAACAAACATTATCACCATCTTGAAATGCGGCGTCAGAAACAGACTCTTTGTAATTTGCTAATGATCCATTAATTGTTTTTAGGGTGTAATATACCCCACCATTAATACTTGCAAGAATTTCATACCTCGATGCGGCGAAGCCAATATATGAATTCCACATAATAGAAAAACCACGGCTACAACTATCAAAACTTACTGAAAGTAAAATAGGTGTGTGTTTGTCAATAATGGCTGTAATATTATTACAGCTATCATACGCAGCAATGGAATAAGTTCTTGTATTGCTGTTTGGATCAGAATTTAAATCATTAAAAAGTTTTGTTGAATTAGAAACGTCACCAATGATGATGTTGTTTGCGCCACTAACACTATATATTTTGTATCCGGCCAAATCCAAGCTTGTATTGGTTTTCCAACCAATTGTATATTTTCCAGAAATGGGATCTACACTAACACTATCAATGAGTTGAATTGCGGTTTGAGTAAGATCGATGGTAATAGTATCACTGCTTATAGTAGGCTGTCCGGAGCAATCGTAATGAATTATTATAAAATATTGCCAAGTATTAGCAAGCAGAAATGCCCCTTTGTGTGTGTATTGAGTTTGTGTAACTAGGTTAACGCTATCAATCAAATTAAAAGGAGAAAAAGAATCCTTTCGTGCATAAATATGATAGGATTGGAAACTACCACAAACATCAACAGGTTGATTCCATTTAATTACAACATCTGAATCGTTGAATGCCTTACAGCCCCTTCGAAGATTAAGAGGGCCATTGATTGAAAATAGAGGCAACGAAAAAAAGAAGAACACAACAAAAACAAGTGCTGTCTTGTTATAAAAGAGTCCTATTAATTTTCGGATTGATTTCAAGAATAAAAAAAGTTAAACTAATTATTTACTACCACAAACAACGGTTAACCAATCGTTGGATTGTAGGTACTTTTGTGCTACCAATTGTATGTCTTTTGGGGTAATTGATTTTACCCTTTCAAACCCACGATAAAGCAATTCATACGAATAGTCATTTAAAGTGACCGTTTCCGCATAGCGTAATTGGCTATAAGCACCGTCAAGGCTTCTTAATATTTGCCCCAATAGATAATTACGTGCCACACTGAGCTCTTCTTCATCAACCTCCTCATCAATCAAACGTTTCATCTCTTTAAATATTTCAGATACAGCTTCATCTTTTACACTATTTTTTACTTCTGTACCAATACTCCACTCACTACCCGTACTAAAGTCGCTTATACTGCTCCCAATTCCGTAAGTAAAACCCTTTTCTTCTCTAAGATTATCCATTAAACGTGAGCCAAAATACCCCCCCAATAAAAGATTAAGCATTTGGGTGTCATTATAATCTGGATGTGTACGAGGAATATGTTTTCTAACAACCTTTATAGCGGCTTGCAATGAATCATCTCTTTGTAGGAAAAACTCACCAGTATTTACTTCTGCCTTGAATTTCGGTATCGACATTGTGTTTTTTGTATGCTGGCCTACAGAAAAGGCATCACTTAAGATTTTGATGGTCTCTTCCGAAATATTACCAGCCACAAATAATTGGGCTTCTGCTAACTTATAATGTTGGTCGAAAAACTCTTGTATTGTTGCACGGGAAACAGTTTGGTAATTTTCAATTGATGGTACCATACCCCATGGATGCCCATTGCCCCACTGTCTTCTTGCTACTTCATGCTGTGCAAGAACAGAATTCTTTTCTAATGCAACTTTTAAATCCTGAATTTCGCGGGCAATTAATATATCTAACTCTTCTTGTTTGAAAGCGGGTAACGTTAGGAGTTCAATAAAAAAAGGCAATACGCTCTGCAGATGTTTATTAAGGGTGTAAAGAGTTACTGATGCCCATTCCGAACGAACATTAAAATCGGTATAAGCGCCGAAAAAATCCATGGCTTCTGCTAATGCTATAGCTGTCCGTTTTTGGGTACTTTCAAAAAGCATATCCATTGTGAGGGCGGCGATTGATGCTTGACTTTGAAATATTCTTCCTGCAGGAAAATAAACATCAATTTTTAAAAGCGCATCAGCATCTGTATTGATAGCGTACAAAACATTTCCATTAGTTAATGGATAGCTCGTTGCCTCAGGAATTATAAAATTTCCTGGAACATTGAATGGGGGAGGGGTGGCACGTTTCAGCATTGCTGCGAAGTTACGATATAGTAAGGAATTCCGATTGAAACGAGAAGTATAAAAAGTTCAAAATGGGTTTTTCCTAATACCGCTCCCAAAGGCCGAATAAAAAGGAGTAAGTTTGTTATTCAAAATGAAAAAGAACCTTTTACTCATTCTTTACCTTCTGGCATCCGTAAATTCTATCGGCCAGAAACATGTTCCTGAAAAGGATTTAACGCTTCACGGAAAAGTTCATTGGGTAATTTATAACGAATTTGAATGTACTACTTTAGAAGTAAGTGGCAAATGGATTTCGACAGATACAGAATACTATAATGCTTTGGGAAATTATACCTTGGTGATAAGTAAAAATTCGGATAGCACGATGGATTATCGAGAAGAATATGAATATGATTCAACGGGTTATTTCTTAATGCATTATTCTTCATACAATAACAAAGGCACAATAGATGAAGAAAAGTTTTACGAATATGACGAGGCAGGTTATGAAATATATAATTGGCAATTACAGTATGACGACGGAGATACCGATGGGGTGGTATATCATTACATTTATAATAATAAAAAACAGGTTATTGAATGCAGATGTAATTATGAAGTTAAAACCAGGTATGACCAAGTAGATGAAGAGGCAGATTATCGAAACTCCTTCGACAACTCAGGTAATTTAATAGCATGCTATTATTATGAAAACGGAAAGATAAGAGATAGCATCAATACAGAATATGATACCTTAAAATGCAAATTAAGGGAACAATACTCGCAAAACAAGAGTTATGTATTGTATGAGTATGGCTCAACAAAAAAGAAAATGACAGAGCGATACTATGATTTAAACAACAAGTTTTTGAGCCTGAATAAATTTTATTACGACACAAAGGGGAATGAATATTTACGAGAAGAATATGATGAAAATAAAAATCTTAAAACTTCAAGAAAAAGAGACTTCACAGATTACGATCGCACAGGCAACGCAAGAAAAATCAAACTTTATATTAATGGTGAATTAAAAACCAGGATGAATCTAACCATAGAATATTTTTAGAAACCATTAATTAATTTGCCTTTTGGTAATAGAGTGTATTGCTGTTAGCCTTTGTTAGATATGCAGCTGCAAACTTTTGGATATCTTCACGTGAAACATTATTGAAATGTGTTAGCTCTTCATTTACCGTGTTGGCATTGCCTTGAACCTCAGCAAAAGCTAGTGCTATGGAGCGTTCTAACAAGCTCATCATCT
This sequence comes from uncultured Bacteroidota bacterium, assembly GCA_903910445.1. Classification (GTDB taxonomy): domain Bacteria; phylum Bacteroidota; class Bacteroidia; order UKL13-3; family UKL13-3; genus CAINMV01. The sequence goes on along the minus strand of CAIVZR010000002.1, from coordinate 72,147 downwards.
CATAAATATGGCTACTTTCAATTTTGTTTTTAACTTTTGTTAGTTCTTCTTCCTTACACCCTTCCAACTTTAATTTTTCTATTTCATTCCAAACAGCTTCTTCGGCAGTTTGTAAACTAACTCCATTCATTGTTTTGCCACTGAAAATAATCAATCCCTCATCAAAACTACCCAAATGGTAACAACTAAAATTGCTAAATAATTGCCGCTCTTTTACTAATGAATAATATAAACGAGACGACTCACCCAACCCCATGATATTGGTGAGTAAGTCCATGATATAATAACTTTCATCACTTCTACTTACACCATGAAATGCAAGGTAAAATGCATCAGCAGGCACTTTGCTTGTGATAGTTAAACTTCGTGCCTCGGTTTGAATAGGCTCTTGGGTTAACGCCCTAAGTGGAACATTTGCTGCTGGAATAGGGGCAAACCATTTTTGACATAATTCTTTTGCTTTTTCAAGCGAGATATTACCACTAATTACCAAAACGGCATTATTGGGTGCATAATAGCGTTTAAAGAAGGCCTTAACATCCTGAAGAGAGGCATTCTCAATATGACTTAATTCTTTTCCAATGGTATCCCAACGATATGGATGCACAGTGTAAGCCAAGGGTCTTAATTTGAGCCACACATCACCATAAGGTTGATTTAAGTATCGTTGTTTAAACTCTTCACTAACTACATTACGCTGTACATCCAAACTTTCCTTGCTGAAGGCTAAGGATAACATTCGATCACTTTCCAACCAAAAGGCCGTTTCTATATTATCGGCAGGTAACTGGATATAATAATTGGTAACATCATTATTGGTAAAGGCATTATTTTCGCCTCCAACTAGCTGCAAGGGCTCATCATAATCTTCAATATTGATACTGCCTCCAAACATAAGATGTTCGAACAAGTGGGCGAATCCGGTTTTTTCCGGGTCTTCATCTCTGCTACCCACATCATAAAGCACATTAAGAACAGCCAACGGAGTACTCTCATCCAAGTGGTGAACAACACGCAATCCATTTTCCAAAGTAAACTTTGTGAAATTTATCATACTGCAAAAATAGGGTATTGAACACATCTTCTACTAACCCAAAAAAACCAAGAATAAAAAAACTCAGCTAACAAAGTAACCTGGTTTCAGAATCAATTATTATTGCCAACTAAGAACGAAAATACTGTGACCAATAACTTTTTAGAAAGAAGCCCTTCTATTTTTTACCTTTGCATAACTATATGGATACCCGAAGCTACCTGAGCAATGCAGAAAATGCCTATATCGATCACCTTTATCAGCAATATGAGATAAGCCCCAATAATGTAGATTTTGGATGGCAAAAATTTTTCGAAGGATATGCCTTCGGACAACAATCATTAAATGGTTCTTCACCATTAAGTATTAAGGAGATACAAGTACTTCACCTAATTCGAGATTATAGAATTCGTGGACATCTATTTACACTTACTAACCCGGTTAGGGTAAGAAGACAATATTTTCCCACCTTCAATATTGAAAATTACGGATTATCCTATGAAGATTTAGATACAGAATTTGAAGCAGGAAATGAAGTGGATTTAGGCAGAACCACTTTGAAAAATATAATTTCTTTACTCGAACAAACCTACTGTCAGAGTATAGGAGCTGAATATATTTATATTAGGGTTCCAGAGCGGGTTGAGTGGTTGAAGGAGCGAATGGAGAAGACATTAAACAAACCAAGTTTTTCATTAGATGAAAAGCAAAGAATACTTGGTATGTTGGCCAAAGCTGTTGGTATAGAACAGTTTTTAAACACCAAATTTGTTGGCCAAAAACGATTTAGTATTGAAGGTGGAGAAGCCTGTATTGCTGCGCTTAACGAAACAATTGAAAGAGGAGCGGAGTTGGGAATTGAAGAGTTTACTATAGGTATGGCTCACCGAGGAAGGTTAAATATTCTCACCAATATTTTAAATAAATCGTTTAAAGAACTCTTTAGTGAATTTGGAGGAGAATCCTATACTGAAGAAAATTTTGAGGGAGACGTAAAATATCATTTAGGTTATACGCATGATACTTTTGCGAGAAATGGTAAACCAGTCGTTTTAAGTTTAGCCCCCAACCCATCACATCTAGAAGCGGTGAACCCCGTAGTAGAAGGAATTGTAAGGGCAAAAATTGATCGTAAATACAACGGAAATGTTAGTAAGATAGCGCCAATTTTAATTCATGGAGATGGCGCAGCTGCTGGTCAGGGAATTATGTATGAGACCCTTCAAATGGCAGGCCTTGAAGGGTTTACTACAGGAGGTACCATTCATATCGTAATCAATAACCAAGTAAGTTTTACCACCAATTATATTGAAGCACGTACTTCCACGTATTGTACCGATGTGGCTAAAACCACGCTTTGTCCAGTGTTTCACGTTAATGGTGATGATGCTGAAGCAGTAGTGTTGGCTACAAAAATGGCTTTAGAATATCGTCAAAAATTCCACACAGATGTATGGATTGATGTTTTATGTTATCGAAAATACGGTCATAATGAAGGTGATGAACCCCGTTTTACACAACCCCTTCTTTATAAAGAAATAGCGAATCATAAGAACCCAAGAGATATTTATGCAGAAAAGTTAATTGCAGAAGGCAGCATAGATGAGGCTTATAGCAAAATGGTGGAACAAGATTTTAAAAACTTCTTGCAAAAGGATTTAGATGAAGCCAAGAAAAATGCAAAAGTAAGTCCGAAAAATATTTTCAATAATCTATGGAAAGATTATAAAAACCCAACTGAAGCTGACTTTTTTAAACCTGTAAAAACACAAATTAGCAAGAAAAAGTTTTTAGCGCTTGCCGAAAAAATCACAACGATACCGGAAGGATTTGTTCCATTTAATAAGATTGAAAAATTATTTGCTGATCGGAAAGCGATGATTGGGAATGATCGATATGATTGGGCTATGGGCGAATTAATGTCGTATGCAACATTACTCGATGAAGGTTATCGTGTAAGGCTTTCTGGGCAGGATGTAGAGCGTGGGACATTCAGTCATCGTCATGCCATTATTAAAAGAGAAGATAGCGAAGAGGAGTATTCATACCTAAATCACTTGAGCGATACTCAAGCGAGATTTCAAGTATATAATTCTATTTTGAGTGAGTATGGTGTGCTTGGATTTGAATATGGTTATGCCATGGCTATGCCCAAAGGTTTAACCATATGGGAAGCTCAATTCGGCGACTTTTCAAATGGAGCACAAATTACAATTGATCAATTTATAAGTTGTGGAGAAGCCAAGTGGAAAACAAAAAACGGGCTGGTTATGTTGTTGCCTCATGGTTACGAAGGGCAAGGCCCAGAGCATAGCAGCGCACGTTTAGAGAGGTTTTTGCAGCTATGTGCGAATAATAATATGATGGTGTGTAATGTCACAACTCCTGCACAACTCTATCATTTATTTAGAACACAAATGCACCGTAATTTTAGGGTACCTATTGTTATTATGAGTCCCAAGAGTTTGTTACGACACCCATTATGTGTAAGTGCTTTGGATGATTTTACGGCAGGAAGTTTTCAGGTTTTAATAGATGATAATTACACATCGGTTGCCTCCAAGGTGGATCGTGTATTGTTTTGTACAGGAAAAATTTATTACGACTTGTTGGCTAAGCAACAAAAAGACGAACGAAAAGATATCGCTATTATTAGGTTGGAGCAATTGTTTCCTATGCCAGCAGAAGCCATGGATGCGATTTATAAGAAGTACAAAAACGCTTCATTTTATTGGGTTCAAGAGGAACCCAAAAACATGGGTGCTTGGATGCATCTTCTTAGCCGAGACGAAAACAGAATATTACAATTAATTTCAAGAAAGCCAAGTCCGAGTCCCGCCACAGGTTATTATAAAATACATAATCAAGAGCAGGAGAGTATATTGAATGAGGCTTTTGGTAAATAATCTTCTCACAAAAAAGCACATATGTCGAGTATTAAGCAACTTGCCAATCACACTGCGATCTATGGATTAAGCACCATATTGGGAAGATTGTTAAATTATTTATTGGTACCACTTTATACCAGGATGTTGGATCCAATTGAATATGGTGCAGTGAGTGAATTTTATGCATATGCTAGTTTCTTGGCGGTTGTGTTTATGTATGGTATGGAAACAGCCTTCTTTCGTTTTGCTCAAAAGGAAGAGAACAAACGAAAAGTATTTAGTACCGCTTGGATTTCTATAATTTTTTCTTCCATTGGTTTAGGGGTCTTGCTTGTGTTGTTTACTCCAACACTGGCTACCATTTCTTATAATACAGAACATCAAAAATACTTCTATTATTTCATTGCCATTTTAGCAGCCGATGCGATAACACAAATTCCATTTGCTTGGCTCCGTCAAACCAATCGTCCAATCCGATTTGCCCTAATCAAACTCTGTAGTATTGGAATCAATATAGGATTGAATTTATTTCTTATACTTCTTGTTCCCGTATTAAGTAGCAAAGGTTATGGATGGGCTACAGAAATTAAAAATGCAGCCTCTGGAGTCACGTATATTTTTTTAATTAATATAGCATCCAGCGTATTTATCTTGCCATTTTTCCTAAACGAGGCCAAGGTATTAGTTGAGGGATTTGATAGGGAATTGTGGAAGAAAATGTTTCGATATTCGCTACCACTAATGGTGCTTGGATTTGCAGGAATGATTAATGAAACAATGGATCGTTTTCTGTTAAAATATATGATACCGGATAAGGCTTTTGCCTTGGCCCAAATAGGAATATATGGTGCTGTTTACAAGCTTAGTATTATTATAACTTTATTTATCCAAGCATTTCGCTTTGCCGCAGAGCCCTTCTTTTTTAATCAAGCAAAAGATAAAAATGCCCCCGCTTTATACGCAAAAGTTATGCACTATTTTATCATGGTATGCTGTGTTATTTTTTTAATGGTAACCCTTTATCTGGATTTCTTTAAACACTTGATAGGAGAGCCTTTCAGAGTTGGTTTGCCGGTGGTTCCGATTTTACTTATGGCCAATATTTTTCTTGGAATTTTTTATAATCTTTCCATCTGGTATAAGATAACCGATAAGACGATGTATGGAGCAACCATCACGATTGTTGGCGCCATTATTACCATTCTTTTAAACTTGTTGTTGATACCGAAACTCGGATATGTTGGATCGGCCTGGGCTACTTTTGTGTGTTATTTTAGTATAGCCATCATAAGTTATTTTGTTGGACAGAAATATTTTCCTGTACCCTATTCAATAAAAAAAATAGCCATGTATTTTGGTTTAGCATTGGTGTTTTATTTTATCTATTCATTTCTTCACGAAATGTATGAACACAACCAACTCAATTTTATACAATTACAAGCATCGGCAACATTGATGTTTGTAGCCTATATAGGTTGGCTATATATTACCGAGCGAAAAAATATTAGTGTTTAAAATGTCGAACTCCAGTTAATACCATTGGAATTTGGTGTTCATTACAATAGGCAATACTTAAGTCATCTTTAATGCTACCCCCTGGTTGAATAACCGCGCCAATACCGGCATTGTGTGCTATTTCAACACAGTCGGGGAATGGAAAGAAAGCATCGGAAGCCATGGCACATCCACTAAGATTAAATCCAAATGCAGTAGCTTTTTTGATGGCTTGTTGTAGTGCATCAACCCTGCTTGTTTGGCCACTTCCCATACCCAAGAGTTGATTATCTTTTGCTAAAACAATAGTATTACTTTTAATGTGTTTGCAAATTTTAGCAGCAAATAAAAGGTCGGAAATTTGTGAGGAAGAAGGGGTAGTATTGGTCACTGATTTTAAATCGGAAGCAACCTCTGTTTTTGCATCTAAGTCTTGAACAAGGAAACCGTTTAACAAACTTTTTACTTGTTTTGACTGCGCTTCAAAATGCTTTAATTTTAAAATATTTCTATTCTTTTTCTTTTTTAATATTTCTAATGCCTCCATATCATACTCGGGAGCTACTAGAATTTCAAAAAACAAAGAATCCATTTCTGTTGCAACGGCAGCCGTGATTTTACGATTGGTAGCAATTACTCCACCAAAGGCCGATACAGGGTCGCCAGCCAATGCTTTTTTCCAGGCTTCCACCAAATTATTATCACACGCAACACCACAGGCATTGGTATGTTTTACAATTACGAATGCAGGATCACTGAATTCGCTAATGAGTTGCAGCGCGGCATCGGTATCTACTAAATTATTATAGGAAAGTTCTTTACCATTAAGCTTTTCAAACACTTCATCTAAGTTGCCATAATAGGTACCTTGTTGGTGAGGATTCTCACCATAACGTAAAGAATTACTATCAGTGCGGCTTATTTTTAAATATGGTGAGGTTGGATTAAAATATTGATGAATTAAAGTATCATAATGTGATGTTACATGAAAAGCTTTACCAGCGTATATTTTACGTTGCTCAAGTTGAGTTTCACCATGTTGTGTTTCTAATAAATTCAATAAATCGTTATAGTCGTTCTTATCAGCGATAATAAGTGTGTCATTAAAATTTTTGGCAGCTGCACGAATTAAAGATACTCCACCGATATCAATCTTCTCAATAATTTCTTCTTCTGTACCTCCAGCTTTTAAGGTTTCTTCAAAAGGATATAAATCAACAATAACTAAATCGAGTGCAGGGATTTTATATTCTTCCATTTGTTTGCGATCATCCTCTAAATCGCGACGTCCCAAAATACCGCCAAAAACCTTTGGGTGTAAGGTTTTAACACGACCACCAAGAATGGAAGGGTAGCCAGTTAAATCTTCAACACGAACGACAGGAACACCTAAATCCTCTACAAATTTTTGAGTACCACCAGTACTATAAATTGTGATATTAAGTTCATGAAGTTTTTTAATAATTGGAGCCAAGCCATCTTTATAAAAAACAGAAATTAGTGCGGATAGAATTTTTTTGGAAGCCATAATTTGGTGGCGCGAAGATAATTGAGAATCGCGTCAACAAAAAAAATCTTTCAAGATTAAATTAAGCCACTTCAATATAAAGAGAAAACGCAATAGAATCAGCGCCGCACAAAATTATTAAAATACCAAATTAATGGGCGCTAGCAACCTTTTCATTGAAATCCACACCTTGACTTTCAAGTATACTGCGAACTTTCCAAGCATAAAATGCGAGGTAAGCAAAGCAAATAACACCAACGATATAGCTTAAATGGATACTGGTTAGATCGGCTACATAACCTTGCAACCAACTAACGATACCACCACCCATAATCATCATAATTAAGAAGCTGCTACCTTGACTTGTATTTTTACCCAACCCTGCGATTGCCAAAGTAAAAATACATGGCCAAAGGGTACTACAAAATAATCCAACACTTGTAAATGCATATACGCTTAACATCCCATCGGTAAGCATACCGGTAATTAAAGCCATAATACCTAACGAAGAAAAAATGAGTAGCATTCTTGCCGGATTTCCCTTACTCAAAATATCAGCAAAAATTAGAACTAGAATAACTAAGCCATAAATATAAAATGGAGCTAAGTCATGATTGGCTATTTTATTCACGAGGAGAAAAACAACGAAAGCCAAATAGGGAGCTACAATTTTAAGAATTTTTTGAGTGTTGAGATTTGAGCTAATTGCTTCAACGGCACCACTCCATCGACCAATCATTAAACTTGCCCAATACAATGAAATATACGGTGCAATATCTTTGGTAAGAAAGCCAAGATTGCTTTGCATGTAAGCAGGCAAGTTACTTGCTGTTGAAACCTCTACACCAACATAAACAAAAATAGCAATCATACCCAATACTAACTGAGGGTATTTTAACGCCGAGCTTCTTGCAGGATGCTTCTCATCGGTAGCAGTATCAATAGTTTCAGGCTTATCAGGTAATGACGACATTTTTAAAATAACCGCGACCAATAAAAACACAACACCCAAAACCAAGTATGGAATTTTTACACTTTCGATACTCATCGTACTATTGGCATTGGAACTAGAACCAAAAATTGCAAAGCTTACGATAAGTGGACCTATAGTGGTACCAAAATTATTTATACCACCAGCTAGGGTAAGACGTTGTGAACCAGTGGAAACCGGTCCTAACGCAATGGCTAATGGATTGGCCACTGTTTGTTGTAATGAAAAACCCAAGGCAACAATGAAAAGTCCAGATAGCATTAATGGAAATGAACCCGTATTTGCTGCAGGATAAAACAATAAAGTTCCTAAGGCGGAGATTCCCAAACCAAGAGCTAAACCATTTTTATATCCTATTTTATTAACGATATCTTCTTTCAATAAAAGAGAGATTCCCATATAAATAAGTGAGCCAATTGTATAAGCAATATAAAAGGCCAACGACACTAATTGACTTTCACCTTGAGACAAATTAAATGCATTTCTAAAAACGGGAATTAGAATGTCATTACTTGCCGCTACGAATCCCCAAAAAAAGAACACCGTAACAAGCATGCTTAAAGCCTTGTAATTAGTGGGTTGTGACGCATTTTTTGAGCTATTAATTTTCTCTTGCATGGATGTATTTTTTTTTAATATTTTTTAGAAAAATGAAACTTTTTGAGAATTATTTAAAAAAGTTTTGCGCGCAACGTACATTAAATTTTATTATTTTGCAACTTTTCGGAATAAAAGGATCTTTTAAAATTCATTCAAATCATGTACAAATTCGCTTTATTTTCCGTTGTATTTTTTCAATTTATTTTTGTTTCTGCTCAAACAACCATTCAAAAAAATGAAGTAGGATTTACTTTATTAAGAAATGGGAAACCCTATTATGTAAAGGGTGTTGGAGGTGAGGTGAATTTTGATAAGATGGTGGCGATAGGTGCAAATTCACTTCGAACATGGGGCGTAGAAAACGCACAACAAATACTAGACGAAGCACAAAAAAGAGGGCTAACTGTGATGTTGGGAATGTGGCTTCAACATGAGCGTCACGGGTTTGATTATAATAATGAAGCAAAAGTAAAGAAGCAACTCGAGTATTTTAAAACGGTAGTTGATCGCTTCAAAGGACATCCTGCTTTGCTTTTGTGGGGTATTGGAAATGAACTAGATTTGGAATACACCAACCCAAATTGTTGGAATGCTGTTCAGGATATTGCAAAGTATATTCATCAAACCGATCCAAACCACCCTACCTCTACTGTTACAGCTGGACTTGATTCTTTGGAAGTAAATTATATCAAAGAGCGTTGCCCCGATATAGATATCTATTGCGTAAATACTTATGGAGATATACCCAACGTGCCATCGAATATTGGAAAATTTGGTTGGAATGGCCCCTACATGATTACAGAGTGGGGTCCAAATGGACACTGGGAATCGCCACAAACTAGCTGGGGTGTTTCAATTGAGCAAACAAGTACCGAGAAAGCCATTGTGTATTATCAACGATATAAAAATTATATAGAGGCCAATCAACAATATTGTTTAGGATCCTATGCCTTTTTGTGGGGTGCAAAACAAGAATATACCGAAACATGGTACGGGCTTTTTTCAAAAGAGAATATGCCGACGGAGCCCATTGATGCCCTAGAAAAGGCTTTCAAAGGAATTGAAATAAAAAACCCCGCCCCATCAATTCTTAAAATTAATATTGATAACAAGGTTGCCAAAGAAAACGTGGAACTTAAGGCAGAGAATAAATTTTACGCAGAAGTAATCTTAAATCTTCCAGATTCATTAAAACAGGGAGATATTAAATATCATTGGCGAGTAATGGAAGAGAGTACTGATAAAAAGTCGGGAGGAGATGTTGAAAGCGAAGCAACTGAAATAGCTGGTCTAATATTGAAAGGCGCTTCAGATAGTAAAATTTTATTTCGGACCCCCGAACGAGAAGGAGCTTACCGACTCTTCGTATCCATTGTATCTAATGGGAAAATGGCCTATGCTAATATTCCATTTAGAGTGCTACCTAGAAGCGCGGAAGATAAGCAAGCGCGCTTTATCAAATTGAAATATACAGATATGAGTTCCTTTGATTTATAATTATGAATTTCATGAAAACGTTTATCACAACCCTACTTTTTATAGCTTGTATTGCCCAAAGCAGTTTATTAGCGCAAGTAAGCACCAACAGAAAATTATCTTTAACAGATAGTTCAACACTGAGTACCAAAAATGAATATTTTGAAAAACTTGGTGATAATTTCAAAAAGCCGTTTGAAAGTTTAGAAAATTTAGATGTGAGTGGCTATTATCGATTCATCACCAACTATCGACAAATGAGCGATGTGTACACAAACCTTGCTAACAATAAGAACAATATTTTTGTTGGAGATGATAGTCAAATTCCACAACTGATGCTGAATATCAATGGCTATACTAGCAGCAGAACGTCATTCGGCACAGATCTTTATTTGTGGACCCCACTCACAGGTTTGGGAGAAAAGGAAAATGTGAAAGGTTTAAATTTAGGGGTAAGTTTATATGGAAACTTCTCAACTAAACATGGAAATTATGCTGTGAAAACTGGTGGAATAAACTGGTATTCATTATCACCATTTACATTTCAAGCAAGTAAGGGCTATAATCGCTATAGTTTGTTTGAGAGAAATCCATGGGATCCAAACACCGCACGCGTTGATTCAAGATACTCTGATTTCTATTCTTCGGGAGCAATCAATCAAGATCAACGTTGGGGAAATCAAGCATTTCAAGGCTTGATAGTGGAGGGAGCTCAATTGCCAGGAAATTTATCCTTCAGTGCTATGTACGGAAAGACTCAATTTGACGGTGGTTTATCTTCTGTTCCCAATAGTTCATTTGGCGGGCGCCTAGTTAGAACCTATGGCTACAACAAAAATTTTGTTTCATTCAACACCTTCAATAATTCAAGTAATCTTGATTCAATGAATACGAATAAAGCGGGGTTTAATATGGCAACCGTGGAGCAAACACATTATTTCGGAAATGTAAAAGTATACTCTGAAATTGGTGCTGGACGTAGGTTTACCAATAATAAAACAGGTAAATGGGGAGAGGCGATTTCTATTAAAACGTCAACTAGTATTGGCCACAAAGTTCCAACTGAAATTCATTTGTACCGTGTAAGTCCGAATGTTTTTAATAACAGTTCAGTATTTATCAATTCATCAATACAGCAAACGACTTCAACCAATGCTTTGAATCAACCGGTATTGATACCTGTATCAAGTGCCATGTTGCCAATAGGTCAATTATCCAATAATCGCCAAGGCATTGAATTAAACTCACAAATTGATATCGGAAAATTTAAAACCTCATTTGGCTACTCAACGGCAGCGGAACTCGAAAGCCTATCACCCAAAATAACTTATGGGCACGCTTTCAATAATCTTTCACTCTCTCGTTTCTGGAGATGGGATTTCCCTAGTGAAGTGGGTCCATATCAAAACTTAAGTAAAATATATCGCTCTGTGTATGAAACGGTATATGTTACCAAGATTGATACGAGTACAGGCAAACCACTTTCTAAGAAGTACTTCAATACTATTGAAATTAATACCAAATACAAAACTAGCTTGGCAGGAAAAGAGCTGTATTTATTCTACCTTGGATCATATAGTTCGGTGCAGAATTTTGCTTCACCCTTTGTTGTTTTCAAGGAGAAAGCACTTATTAGAGCATACAGTCACCAAATAGAAACTTACTATAAATTAAATTCAAAATTAGTATGGACTAATTATTTTGGAGCCGAACGAATCATTGCAAATTATGATACTCGAGTGGATGTGGTTACTAGAAGACCAAAAAACCAGAAGGGGATTAGCATTGCTTCTGGAATGGATATTCAGCTAAGCAAAGGGGTAGGATTGTATTTGAGAGAGCGTTGGATGAATTATCGTGACATGAGTTTTTCTAATGACAAATACCGTGGTTTTGAAACCACCGTTGAACTAAAAATGTTTTTCTAATACGCTCAATTCCAGAGCCCTTCCTTTTGTTTTCTATTTATAACAGAAGTTCTAAATTATTTTTCTAGACAATCGTCAGTTTATTCTTTTTTCGTCGTCCAATAGGCTAAAGAGCCATTCTTTAACAATTTTACAAAGTTATGGGAATACTTTTCGGACAATTTTATTCAAATTTCATGAAGAAATTTTTACTTTTTGTTTTTATAGGTTATTCGACGTTGATACAAGCGCAAACCGAACGTAAGGTTAGCTTTGTTGGAGGAGCACGTTCGTTTCTTAACAGCAACACTTTGGTGGTAAATGATTCATTAGCCGATACCACTACTGTAAAGAAAAACAATGGAGGCTATGCCTTAATTGATTTTGGTGTGAATATCAAACCGAATAAGAACACTGAAATTTTGGGTATGTTTCGGATTAGAAATGATTACGGTGGGTTTTGGGGATCGGGAGTAAATTTTGATGTAAGACAATTGTGGGTTAAGGGTGTTGTTGCCAATGCGCTTCGTTACCAGCTAGGTGATATCAATCTTAAGCAAACGCCATTTACACTTTACAATCATCATGCGGATCAGATTGATTCTTTGCCATCGGTATTTGGATTGCAACAAAACATTGTGAATTATGAAAGATTTTACAAAGACAACCATAGTTGGCGAATGCAAGGCGCAGATATTGATTTTGGTTTTACTTTTTCAAAATATCTTAAAGAAATAAATGTGAACGCATTCATCAATCGATTGAATGCAACTAATTTCTCTACTGTTCCCGACAGATTAATGGATGGCATCGGAATCCAATTGATTCAAAGCAACAAACTTCAATTAGGGTATTTTAGTAATAATGTTTTTGATGTGAAAGGTACCATTGCCGGTAATAATATCTTCAAGAACAACGTGAACACATTTACACTGAATCTAAAACAGGTTGTTGGAACTCAAGAGCTGTCGTTGAATGGGGAAGCGGGAACCAGTAATTATCATTATTCAGCCGATTCACTTGCTCCGCAATTGAATGATTATTTTATAAATGTTTACGGTGACATAAACATCACAAAATTGAATTTGAAAGCAACACTTGGATATTTAAATGTTGGCCCCGATTTCAGAAGTATTGGAGCACAAAGCAAAGACATTAACTATAACGCACTTCCTACCTATTTCAACAGGTATACCAATTCCCAACAAGTAAGACCTATAACACTGTTTGATGTAATTGGGAATGAAAATATTTATAACAGAACAGTGACCAGCCCATTGATGCCTGAAAGCAAAATATTTAATACCATTTTGCCTTATGGAATAGCCACTTTCAATAGGGTTGGAATGTACTGCAAGGTATTGTATAGAGGGAATAAGGGCTTGGCATTAAATGGCGAATATTTCAATCTTTCGGAAATAAGAGGGCAAGGTTCTTTTGCACTAAGGAAATATTCAATTGTAAAGTTTAATGTGAACATTCCTGTTAACCGTTATATCAACAGCAAAAAAACACTCACATTGCAACTCAGCACTAATTTACAAGCCACCAATCGAAAAAGCAATGAGTCGATAGAAAACGCGGATTATAAAACAACGCAATATGTCGCCGGATTTCGTTGGGAGTTTATTTCAAATTTTGAATTGTTAGGAGGTTTTATTTCCCAAACCAATAAAGGGTTTGACTTTATAGCTGACAGAAATGGTTATACAGAAGTGATTTATTATACACTTACAAATTACTCTTTAACGCAACAGATAAAGGCAGTTGGAATACGATATAATTTTAGCTCAAAAGCATATCTATGTGCGCTATATCAGCAAAGCAGTTATCAGGATAAATTAAAAAACAATACTGATTTCAACATCAATCAATTTGGATTACTCTATAATATCTCGTTATAAAATGAATAAGCTTATTCTCATCGTTTCATTGCTTTTGATTGTTTTTATTTCTTGTAGAAAGGATAAGAAAACAATTGATGGACCAAGTATTGCAGAGATTTATAGCGACTTTAAGTTACTCGATAATTTTAAGGTTAGCAAAGACAGTGTTGATTTCTCAACAGGGGATCAAGTCAACTTTTCTGCGTCTTTCAACAAAATTGTTTCTTGGCAAATTACTATTACTGGACTTACAAGTAAGGCAGTAAAAATAATTAAAGGAGATGGGCGTATTATTTCTGTAAGCAACAGTGTATGGAACGGCTCAACAACCAAATTCCCTGTATTTGGAACTGAGCCTTGTATTGCCAAGTTGAAGATTGCAAATGTTGCCGATTCATTTATTGTTAACGTAAAAATTATTCACCCGAAAAAAAATGATGGATTTATCGTTGCAGATTTTGAGGCGGGATTAAACACCAAGTGGACTAAATTTATTCAATCGGGTGCAAGTATGGATTTTCAGGTGAAGACCGATTCATTCGCGCCAGAGGGTAAAAAATACTTGAATATGGCAGGGACTGTTAATTGGGATTATTTAATTGGCCTTATCGATTTCCCAGCCATAGCCTATGGCACTTCTGTTACTTTCCCACTTTCAACAAACCCCGATGCAACCTATTTTAATTGTTTAATTTACGGAGTGCCGAACACCAATTCTTCTCTTGTATTATTTCAATTTAAGGAAGATGAAAATGGAGATGGCACTTTCAATGCCAATAATGAAGATGAATACGATTATCAAGTAAATGTTGATTGGGAGGGATGGAAATTGGTTTCTGTAAGGTACTCAGATATCGTAACACTTGTTAATGGAAATCCTTCTGCAGCGAAAGGCAATGCATTACATAATCCCGATAGGTTAGGAAAAATTTCGATGCTTCATTTGGCCAATCCTAGTAATGGTTTTGCGAGCACCAAAATTGATTTTATAATGTTCACAAACAATAAACCATTAGAGCCCTAATGAAAAAAGTTCTATCGATATTATTCTGTGGTGCTTTGCTCTTTCTAATTGGGTCATGTAAGTCATTCGTGGCCTTTCAGTCTAGGGCATTATATGATGTTGTGCCACCTGCCGATAGCAATGAAATCGCGGGTTTTACCGCCACAACTGTTTTCGGTGATGATATGGATAAATGTGTGTGGGCTTCTCCTGAACGTCAATGTGTTCAACTAACCACTGATCAGCAAAATGTATTTTCAGGCAAGGCTTCCTTAAAAGTAACTTGGGATAAAATCGAAGGCGGTTGTAAATGGGTAGGGATTGGTTTTGGTTGGAATAATTGGATGGCGAAGGACATGCTCAGCATCACCAAAATAGCAGCGATACAAATGCAAATCAAATCGGTGAAAGGTAATTTTTCCAATTTGCCCGTTGCTTTTGCTTTTGAAGATTACTCAGGTGTTCAATGTTATTATGGATACCGCGCAGGATTAGCTTCTGGAGAATTTAATGATTCAGCATGGACAACGGTTACTATACCGCTCGTTAATTTCCCTTTTGAGCGGCAAGGTTTTGATTTAGAAAAGGTAAAACAATTTATTATTCAACTCGAAGGAGATGGAAATATATATCTGGATAATATTAAGTTGATTAAAATTTAAAATGAATAAGTACAGTCGCTTTTTCTTTTTTGTTATGATGCTTTTTGCGGGAAACATTTTCGCGCAAAAAAAAGTAGCGGGTATCAATATTGATTCCTTGTTGGCTATTATGACTATTGAAGAAAAGGCAGGCCAAATGACGCAAATCGATTTGGGTGTGATAGCCCAAGGGGATATATGTAAACTAAAGAACCCACAAACACTTGATTTAGCTAAATTGGATTTGGCAATTTCAACGTATCATATAGGGTCGATACTAAATGTGGGTTGTGGAAGTGGTACCATTTCACTTGAAAATTGGCATTCAATATTAAATACAATTCATAGTGAAAACCTGCATCAAAGCAGAATAAAAATTCCTATTATTTATGGAATAGATGCTATTCATGGTGCTAACTATACCATGGGTGCCACCTTGTTCCCTCAAGAAATTGGACAAGCGGCAACATGGAATCCGGCTTTAGTAGAAAAGGGCTATCAGGTTACTGCCTATGAAACAAGAGCCAGTGGAATTCCATGGAATTTTTCACCAGTTTTAGATTTGGGTCGGCAACCCTTGTGGTCAAGATATTTTGAAACTTTTGGTGAAGATGTTTATTTATCAAAGTCGATGGCAAAAGTTGCTATAAGAGGTTTAGAAGGCAATGATGTAAGTAGCCCTTATCAAGTGGCTGCATGTATGAAACATTTTTTAGGTTACAGTATGCCATTGAGTGGCAAAGACCGCACCCCAGCATGGATTTCAGAACGTGAATTACGAGAGTACTTTTTACCATCTTTTGAAACAGCCATTAAACAAGGCGCAAAAACAGTGATGATTAACTCTGGTGAAATTAATGGCACTCCAGTGCATGTTAATTATGATATACTCACCAAACTATTACGAGAAGAATTAGGATTTACAGGAGTAATACTTACGGATTGGGAAGATATTTATAAATTGGTTTCTATACATCGTGTTGCCGCCAGTAAAAAAGAAGCAGTTAGAATGGCAATAATGGCAGGTATCGACATGAGTATGACGCCCAATGATTTTGAGTTTACAAAATTATTGGTGGAACTAATCAAAGAAGGAAGTATACCGATGGATAAAATTGATGCATCTGTTCGACGCATACTACAATTAAAAAAGGATTTAGGTTTATTTAATACAACTACAAATTCAAAAATTGATTATTCTCTCTTTGGTTCAAAACAACATGCTTCCATTAGTTATGACGTTGCATCAGAAAGCTTAACCTTACTAAAAAACACAAATCAAATACTACCTATTCAAAATAAAAAAGAGAGAATTCTAGTTTGCGGACCTGCTGCCAATAGCCTGAATTTATTGAACGGTGCGTGGACGCATACCTGGCAAGGAGTTGATTCAACTTACAATACTCCGGGTAAATTAACAATCTATCAAGCGATTCAAAAAAACGCAAATGAATCATCAGTACAATATGTATTGGGTTGTACTATTGATAGTGTTGTAAATATTGAAGAGTGTATTTCAAAAGCGCAGAATGCTGATAAAATCATTATTTGTTTAGGTGAAACTCCTTGCACAGAATTGCCAGGTAATATAGATAATTTGGCTTTAACTAATGCTCAACAGCTGCTCGTGAAGCGCCTTCAAGAACTTAACAAGCCAATCATACTAGTATGTTGTTTTAACCGCCCAAGGATAATTAATAACCTAATTGACAAATCTGATGCGATAATTTATTCCTATCTGCCAGGTGATGAGGGTGGAAGGGCAATCGCTGATTGTATTTATGGAATAGTGAATCCAAGTGGAAAGTTACCGTTTACCTATCCAAGTAATGTGAATGCAATTACACATTATGACCATAAAGCATCTGAAGATTTAGCAACCGACTTTTCAATCAATGCGTACAAGCCACAATTTGATTTTGGATTTGGGTTAAGCTATACAAGTTTTGAGTATACAAATTTTTCACTCTCTAAAAACACGCTTTCTAGTAATGACTCGATAGAGGTAAGCGTAACTGTTAAAAACTCAGGAAACACAAAAGGTAAAGAGGTGGTTCAATTATATTATACTGATTTGGTGGCGTCAATTACACCATCGGTTAAAAAGCTGATGGGATTTTCTAAGATTGAATTAATGCCCAAAGAATCAAAGGAACAACGATTCATGATACATCGTTCAGACCTATCTTTTATAAATAAGGATTTAAAAAGAGTAACTGAAAATGGAGAATTTCAAATAATGATAAACAACCAAAAGAAAACATTGTATGTTAACTAGCTCAAGAAATATACTGTTGTTTATTCTTCTATTAATTGTGGTGGCAGGATGCAAGCAATCCGATCCACCTGTTATTGGAGGAGAGGAGAAGGGCGATTTTGAATTTTCTGGCTATCAATGGAAATATAAGAACAATGCCGACCCTGTAGGACCGGGACCCAATCGTTTTTTAGGTACGAGTGAGAATGCATTTGTTGATGCCCAAGGATATTTACATTTAAAAATTACCAAGAAGAACAACCTATGGTACTGTAGCGAGATTATCAGCACCAAGGAATTTAGCTATGGAACTTACATTTTTACATGTCTGAGTGATATTAGAAACTTTGATCAAAAGGCCGTTTTTGGATTTTTCACTTGGGATAATTATTCATTTCAAAAGCAAGGAAATAGTGAAATTGACGTGGAGTTTGCTAAATGGGATGTGCCTTCTGATTCGTTGCTTGTTACTTATAGTGTTCAACCTGTTTGGTTTAGTAATCCAACGCCATATCAGGAAAGAAGCCGTAAACCCAATATCGCTACAAAATATATAAGTAAGCCCATGACGTATATGATGCGCTGGACCCCAGATAGCGTGGCATGGGAAAGTTACGAAGGAGAAGTTTATCCGGGAAGTAATAAAACGTCAGAATGGAGTTTTAATAGTAGCAATCGCTCCCGAAATAAAATTGAAGGGAGTCGTATTTCTGACCCTATTGTAATACCCGCTCCTAGCGACTCAACGAATGTTCGATTTAACCTATGGCTTCTCAATGGAGTGGCTCCCAATAATGGTTTGAACCATGAAGTAATCATAAAAAATTTCAACTATATACCCTTATAATTTATTCGAACTCCAACTAACTAAAATCAATCATATTCAACGCCCGATAAATTATTAAGGGCAACATTTAACAACAATCATTTATACTTAATTACAAACATGACACACACATTACACATCCGAAAATTTGCTTTTGCAATGCTTCTATTGCTCTCTTTTGCGGGCTTCTCACAAAATGTTCCAATCAACTTTGAAACCGGTGGTAACGGAGCTACCTGGACTTGGACAACCTTTGAAAACGGGGCGACGAGTGCCCCTATGCAAATTATCTCTAACCCTGTTTCAGGAGGTGTAAACACTTCTGCAACGGTTGCTAAATTAACTCCATTGGTTGTTGGTCAACCATGGGCTGGAGTTGAATCTTCACATGGCGCAGGAATTGGTACTTGGACCATTTCTGCTTCTAATTCTACAATCAAAATTATGGTTTACAAATCGGTAATTAGCGATGTAGGTATTAAACTGGTTACTTCTACAGGAGGATCAACAGGCGAGATTAAAAAACCAAATACAGTGATCAACCAATGGGAAGAAATCACGTTCGACTTCACTAGTAAAATAGGAGAAACAAATGATCAAATTGTGGTTTTTCCTGATTTCCAAGCAAGAACAACAGACAACGTATGTTATTGGGATAATATCACTTTTTCTGGAGCAACACCTCCTCCAGCACCATCCGCTGCTGCACCAACACCGACTAAACCCGCAGCTGATGTAAAATCGATGTTTAGCAATGCTTATACCAACGTAACCGTTGATACTTGGCGCACTAGCTGGTCATCAGCTACACTTACTGATTTGCAAATTGTTGGGAATGACACTAAAAAATATTCATCATTAGATTTTGTTGGTATTGAAACAGTAGGTCCAAACCTAATCAATGCCTCTTCAATGCTATACTTTCACGTTGATGCTTGGACTGCAAACATGACCACCTTCCGTATTAAATTGGTTGATTTTGGTGCTGATGCAGCCTTTGGTGGTGGTGATGACAAAGAACACGAATTAACTTTTACACCAACATTAAATTCATGGAATGGATTCGAAATTCCATTGTCTGATTTTACTGGCTTAACAACAAAGGGCCATATCGCACAATTGATATTCTCGGGTGCTCCAGCAGGTTCGGGTATCATATACATTGATAATGTATATTTCCATAAAGTGCCATTTGTAGATCCTAATATTCCAACAGTAGCAGCGCCAACCCCAACATGGCCAGCTGCCGATGTTATTTCTATGTTTAGCAATGCTTATACTAATAAAACTGTTGATACCTGGCGCACAAGCTGGTCGGCAGCCACTTTAACTGATTTGCAAATTGCAGGAAACGATACCAAAAAGTATTCAGCTTTAGATTTTGTTGGAATAGAAACCACAGGAGCAAATCAAATAAACGCAACCCCAATGAAATGGTTACACCTTGATGCTTGGACCCCGAATATGACTACCTTTAAAGTTAAGTTGGTTGATTTTGGAGCTGACGGAGCCTTTGGTGGTGGAGATGATAAGGAGCATGAATTAACATTAACTCCTCCAACTTTGAAATCATGGAATAGCTATGATTTATTGCTTTCTGACTTTACAGGTTTAACCACGAGAGCTCACCTAGCTCAATATATATTAGTAGGTGTTCCAACAGGTACAAGTACCGTTTATGTTGATAATGTTTATTTCAGAAAAACATCAATAGGTATTAACAAAAGTAACGTTTCAACAACGCATATCTATCCTAATCCTGCCACCAACACATTAAAAATTGAGGCTGCTCAAAATGTAGAAAATGTAACAATTTCTAATGTAATGGGACAAGAAGTTATCTCATTGGAACCGAATACTATGGATGTATCTCTTGACATTGCTAACCTATCTAATGGAATTTATATTGTTAAGACCATAATTGGTGGAGTTACTACTACTTCAAAAATCACAAAACAGTAAATTTATTGAGGCTAATCTAAATTAGTTTTTTATTTAAACTCTCCTTCCCTGCAAAAATCTATTGGGGAAGGAGAGTTTTTGTTTTGAAGTTATTTGAGAATTTGCATATATGCCTGCTAAAAGATATTTTTACACATCACCACTAAAAATATGAATAAGTATATTTTAATCTTAATTACTTTTGGGCTTCTCATTATTGTTTCTCCTGCTTGCAAGAAAAAGGTAAGAGGTTGCACGGATCCATCTTCTAGTAATTATAATTCGAAAGCCAACGAAGACGATGGTTCTTGTATTTATCTAGTTGTTGGAGATGATTTTCAAGGGGGTAAATTAGCGTATATCCTTGAAGCTGGTGATGATGGCTATGATCCTAATATACGTCATGGTTTGATTGCAGCTCCTTCCGATCAGAGTATTGATGCTACTTGGAGTAATATTACAAATATGACAACCAATGCTACATCCAAAACGATGGGCTGGGGAAACAAAAACACCAATACAATTGTAGGCCTTCAAGGCACCGGTGATTATGCAGCAAAAATATGTTCTGATTTAGTGTTAGGTGGATTTAGCGATTGGTATCTCCCTTCACTGAACGAACTTACTAAACTCTATTTAAATCGTAATGCAATCGGTGGGTTTGCTATTCCCAAAGGCTATTGGAGTTCAAGTGAAAGCACTATCGACAAAGCTTGGATACAATACTTTAATACCAGCAGTAATTCTCAATTTAATCCTGAAAAAAACACATCCTATTATGTTAGGGCAGTGAGATCATTTTAAGTTAGCCCCCGTAGTTTACCCTCGACGTAATTGCACGTCCTAAAGTAATTTCATCGGCATATTCAAGTTCGCCACCCACGGCAATTCCACGAGATATTGTAGAAATTTTCACTCCTAGCGGCTGGAGTTTTTTACTGATATAAAATGCCGTAGTATCGCCTTCCATTGTAGCATTCAATGCTAAAATGATTTCTTTTATTTCTCCCTTTCCGACACGTTTAATAAGGCTGTCCATGTTTAAGGCATCAGGCCCAATTCCATCCATAGGGGCAATTACACCTCCAAGAACATGATAAACGCCAAAATACTGTTGTGTGTTTTCGATGGCCATCACGTCACGCAAATCTTCAACAACACAGAGTTGATCTTTTTTGCGTGAAAAACTACTGCAGATATCACAAATCTCAGCGTCGCTCACATTGTGGCATAGATCACAATAACGAATTTCATTAGCCAGCTTTTTAAGGGACTCACTAAAAAAGAGTAAATCCTGCTGGTTTCTCTTTATAAGATGTAAGGCAAGACGTAAGGCAGTTTTTTTGCCAATCCCAGGGAGTTTGGCAAATTCATTAACAACCAGTTCGAGTACTTGTGAAGGATAATTCAAAAAAAGCGCTATTAAAAGTTTTGAGGTTTATAGGTTACAATTTATGCTATGAAACAAACACATAAATATATCTTTGCAAAAATAACTAAAGTTAAGGGTATATATAATGTATAAAGTTGCTATTGTTGGAGCTACCGGATTAGTGGGTAGCAAAATGCTGGAAGTATTAGCCGAAAGGTCATTTCCGATTTCTGAATTATTGGTTGCGGCTTCTGAGAAGTCAGTTGGAAAAATCCTAACATTCAAATCAAAGGAATATAAGGTTATAAGTGTTCAGGATGCCGTAGATGCCAAGCCTCAAATTGCTATATTTTCAGCAGGTGGAAGCACTTCTTTGGCATGGGCCGAAAAATTCGCATCAAATGGCACCTATGTAATCGATAACTCATCGGCATGGCGCATGAATGATAAATGCCCATTGGTAGTGCCGGAAATAAATTTTAAAGACATTACTCCCGACACCAAAATTATAGCGAACCCAAACTGCAGTACCATTCAAATGGTGATTGCTTTGTCCGATTTGCATAAGAAGTACAAGATAAATCGAATAGTAGTAAGCACCTATCAAAGTGTTACCGGCACTGGTGTTAAGGCGGTAAAACAACTTATGGATGAACGCCAAAATATTGATGGAGAGAAAGCGTATCACCACAAAATCGATTTGAATTTAATACCTCAAATAGATGTGTTTCTTGAAAATGGATATACTAAAGAAGAGATGAAAATGGTGCATGAAACCAAAAAGATATTGGGTGACCCGCAGATTAAAGTTACAGCAACGTGTGTAAGAGTTCCTGTTATGGGTGGGCATAGCGAGAGTATCAATGTTTCATTTGAACATGAATTTGAACTGAAAGAGGTTCTAGAAATATTACAGAAAACAAAAGGCGTTATTGTAATCGACAACAACGCAAAACTTGAGTACCCGATGCCTCTCAATGCACATGAGAAGGATGAAGTGTTTGTTGGGAGAATTCGTAGGGATGAAACACAACCTAAAACTCTTAATTTATGGGTAGTAAGTGATAATTTGCGAAAAGGTGCTGCTACTAATGCAGTTCAAATTGCCGAACATTTAGCATCTGCCAACCTCATCTAGAGGATTGATTCATAAACTGTACTTTTACTGACCATCGCTATGCAATTTGATCGAAGAAATTTAAGCAACGAACAACTACTTGAACTCTATCAGGGTTTATTAAAGCCTCGTATGATTGAGGAAAAGATGCTCATACTGTTGCGACAAGGACGCGTGAGCAAATGGTTTAGTGGTATAGGTCAGGAGGCGATAGCAGTAGGCTCTACCTTGGCTCTTCATGCCGATGAGTATGTGCTTCCATTACATAGAAATTTAGGCGTATTCACTTCTAGGGATATTCCCTTCAGTAAGCTTTTCGCCCAATGGCAAGGAAAAAAGGAGGGATTTAGTAAAGGAAGAGAACGTTCATTTCATTTTGGCACCAATGAATATCATATCATTGGAATGATTTCTCATCTGGGAGCCATGTTAGGGGTAGCCGATGGTATAGCATTGGCTACTAAATTACAAAAGGAACCCAAAGTTACAATCGTTTATAGCGGAGATGGAGGAGCCAGTCAGGGCGATTTTCATGAGGCAATTAATGTCGCTGCGGTTTGGAATTTACCAGTGATTTTTTTAATCGAAAATAATGGGTACGGATTATCGACTCCATCCAACGAGCAATATAAATTTAAGTATTTTATTGATAAAGCAATTGGATATGGTATTGAAGCAATTCAGATAGATGGAAACAATATCTTAGAAGTATATCATCAGGTTTCGGAAATTGCCGAATTGCTTCGCCAAAACCCTCGCCCGATAATTCTAGAATGCATGACCTTTCGCATGCGTGGTCATGAAGAAGCAAGTGGAACTAAATATGTGCCTCAGGAGTTGTTTGATACCTGGGCTATTAAGGATCCAGTAAAAAACTTTGAACAGTATTTATATGATCAAGGAATTTTGAACGATTTATATGTTGCTGACATAAAAGCGCATATTAAAAAAGAGATTGATGAAGGTGTTGAAGGGGTATTAGCCCTTCCCGAAATTACTCCGAATTCTCAAGAAGAATTAGAAGATGTATATGCTTCGGTAAAGACTTTCGAAAATGGCTCTTTGGAAAAATACCAGAGCAAGGAACCCGGCACTCAATTAAGTCAAAAACGGTTTATTGATGCAATTAGCGACGCATTGGATATAGCCATGCAAACATGGGATAAATTGGTTTTAATGGGCCAAGATATTTCAGAGTATGGAGGTGCATTTAAAATTACTCAAGGATTAACAGAGAAGTATGGAAAAGATAGGGTGCGCAACACCCCACTTTGTGAAAGTGCAATTGTAGGTGCAACATTAGGCTTAAGTATTAAAGGATATAAATCTATGATGGAAATGCAATTTGCCGATTTCGTCACCTGTGGGTTTAATCAAATAATTAATAATCTGGCTAAGAATCATTACCGATGGGGGCAATGTGCAGATGTAGTAATTAGAATGCCTACAGGCGCAGGAGTTGGAGCAGGCCCGTTTCATAGTCAAAGCAATGAAGCTTGGTTTGTGCATACCCCTGGATTAAAAGTTGTTTATCCCAGTAATGCATTCGACGCCAAAGGATTATTGTTAGCTGCATTTAATGACCCAAATCCAGTGCTGTTTTTCGAACACAAAGGACTTTACCGTAGCAATGAAATGCAAGTGCCAGATGGTTACTATGAAATAGAAATTGGCAAAGCAAAAACAGTTCAACAAGGAGAAGATGCAACCATCATTACTTATGGAGCTGCCGTTCATTGGGCTATTGATGCTGCTGCGTCATTTCCCGATTTTACTTTCGAAATCTTAGATTTACGAAGCTTATTACCATGGGATAAAGAAGCTGTTGAAGCAGCGGTTAGCAAAACAGGTAAAGCAATTATATTACATGAGGATTGTTTAACAGGAGGTGTTGGCGCAGAAATCGCAGCATGGATTAGTGAACATTGTTTTATGAATTTAGATGCTCCAGTGATGCGCTCCGCATCCATGGATTCACCGGTGCCATTTAGCATACCATTAGAACAAAACTTCCTTCCTAAGCATAAATTTTCTGGCGATTTAAAAAAGTTACTCGATTACTAAAATCATTTTATGAAAGAAAAAAAGAGTATAGCTGTAATTGGTGGCGGGAGTTGGGCCACAGCATTGGTTAAGATACTAGGAGATAATAAAACACCCAAAAAAATCACTTGGTGGTTGCGGAAATCTGAGACAGTATCAAGCATTAAAAAAACAAAACACAATCCACAATATCTGACGGATGTAGAGTTCAACTTAAAAAACATTGAACTCACAAGCGATTTAATTAAAGCAATAAAAAGTAGCGATATCGTTATTCTCGCAGTACCATCGGCTTTTTTACACGATTTGCTTAAAGACGCACCATCATCTATTTTTAAGAATAAACTCATTATCTCGGCAATTAAAGGAGTTATACCACAACAAAATTTAGTTGTAGCTGATTATTTAACAAAGCAATTCGCTATCCCAGATACACATCAAGCAGTTATTGCTGGTCCTTGTCATGCAGAAGAAGTAGCTTTAGAGCGTTTATCCTATTTAACTTTGTGTGGTGGAAGTAAATTGGCCGCACAGTCGATAGAAAAACTTTTACATTGTCATTATATCAAAACCAATATTAACGAGGATTTAGTTGGCGCCGAATATGGTGCTGTATTAAAAAATGTATATGCTTTAGCAAGTGGAATTTGCCATGGTTTAGGTTATGGAGATAATTTTCAATCGGTACTAATAGCCAATGCAATTCGTGAAATGAAGCGATTTATTGATATTGTTAAACCAATTCATCGTGACGTAAAAGAAAGCGCATATCTTGGCGATTTACTAGTAACAGCCTATTCGCTTTATAGTCGAAATAGAATGTTTGGAACAATGATAGGCAAAGGCTGTTCGGTTAAATTTGCACAACTCGAAATGAATATGATAGCCGAAGGTTATTATGCTAGTAAATGCATGTTCGAGATAAATAAGAAATACAAGGTAGAAATGCCAATTATGAATGCAGTTTACAATATACTGTATCAGAAAAAACAAGCCAGAGAAGAGATTAAAAACATCTTAGGCTTACTAAACTGATATAAGTTTCACAAATCTCCCATTCCCTTATTCAACAAGCATTTATTGAGATTTTTGACCTAATTTAGAGGTTCGGATTCTAATTTAAAGGAAAAAATGTCATAATTATGATTGAATTAAGATTCATATTTGTTCTGTTAATGCAACCCTTTAACGAAACCGCCGATTAATGAATAAGAAAAAGCAACCAATGCAATGAAAACATTTCATAAGTAGCTCGTCATTTGCAACAAACGGATGACGAGTACTTTTAAAAATGAATCGTTGAGGGGTTTTGTAAATCAGAAAACAAGAATTTAAATGTAAGATTACTTCTATATGTTCTCAATGCTAAAGCACGGTTTGAAAACTGTGCTTTTTTGTTTTACGGAAAATGGGAAAAACTAAATACTATTCAATATCAGTACTCAGCTTATATCGGCAAACACGATTATTTTCTTTATCGGCGATATAAAGAATCTTATTGAAATACGCTACCCCACTGCATTTGTTAAAATGAAATAAGTCAATTCCGGTGCCACCAAAGGAGGCAACAATTTGTTTTTTATTTGTTGAAGTTGCAGGAGCATTTACGCCCTCATATCCAGCTTGAGTAAAAATAAATACAGAATCTAATTGATCATCTACAACAAATAAGTAACCATTTTTATCAAGTGAAATGCAAAGATCCACAGGGTTTTTAAAACGATAGGAATCATAAAGGAATCGACGTGCTTTGCTTGTATCGCTTATCAATAAATCATTGTTTTGACCAAATGTAGTTTCTCCAGTAGCCGCATCAATATTGTGTTTTATCCAAAGCACGCGAAACTCAACGGGTTGCGATTGATCGCCTTGAGCGAGGATAAAATCTTTACTTTGATTCATACCAAACTGGACCTGAGGAGGAGCGCAGAAAGAAGTAATACCATTTAATCCTAGTACCGATTTTAAGCTGCTCGTGTTGGGATTAAGCTCCTTTGCATAACCCGTATTTTTACCTGAAGGATCGAACACCAATACCGCATTATCAGGTGCAGAAAATGCAGCTAAATCATTACGAGGTCCTGTGCGAGTTAAATAAAGTGTATTGTCGGCAGTAGTAGCAATTCCAGTAAAACGGACCTTTTCGTCATCATTTCCACGGAAATTATTTCTCGTTACATCGCAATCAGGTTGTATAAGGGTATCGATAATGCTATAATTGCCTTTGGTGGCTGCGTTCATTATTTTATAAATAGCAGGTAAATTATAGGTTTGTCCACTACGAATAACACTTACACGCCCGCACACGTATGTAAATAGTCGACGATCCTGCACCACCTTACTCGCTCCGGGTATTGCAATGACACGATATTCGCGCCCAGTGATATCGCTTACGTGAACGCCAGCATCATCACACACATAGAGCATATTATCAAAACCAACGTAAACATCAACAGGATTAATGTATTGGTTGAAGAAAGGAAGTACAGGAACATAGCCTACGGTGGTAGGAACTAAATTGGGATCGATTCTTCCTTGTTCAAAAATTTGATCCACCTCTTTATCCTTCTTACTTCCAAATAAAAAGCTACAACTATTGAGGGTGAAACTCAACAAGAGCAATGGAAATAAAACCTTTATTAGATTCTTCATTTATTATTTTAAAGATAAAACAATTCCAAGTCGTTGAACACTTCCAAATACACGTTTGTATTGCCAGCCATAATCAAAACGAAAACCACCAAAACGTTTTGGTAGCCTGATACCCAAGCCCAATGCAGGAAGTCCTTTCTCATCTGCTCCAAATTCATATCCTGTTCGGGCTAATAAAATTTTTCGGTATTCATATTCAAAACCCAGAGCAAAGGTTTCATTATTATCTCCAGGGTGATTGAGTTGAATGCTTCCCATTAATACCTGGTTGGCATTGCGAAATACCAATGTTGATACTGCAACACGAAATAAACTCGGGGCACTGTATGCACTGAAATCACTTGTTGTAGATAAACCAGTAAGTTTTAACGCGGTTACTTCACCATTGGGTTTGACATTGATACCGAAATTGCTTATTACTGCTGCGAATCGCGTATTACGAAGATGTACATCATAAAATAATCCCAAATCGAATAATACATTATTTGTTTTGACACCAGCGAAACTTTCATTCACATATTTACCACTCAATCCAAAGCTAAAGTTGCCAGTAAGTTGTTGAGCATAGGAAACGCCAATTAGAATATCAGAAAATGAAAAAGTTCTACCAGTTCCTTGAGGAAGAAATTCAGTTGTTTCTTTCATCTCTGGAGATTTAAAAGAAACGATTTGCCCACCCCAGTAACCATATTTATGCTTGTATATAAAAGCAGCTTGCTCAAATTTTGTTTTAGCAAAATAATTGCAATGGTTAATCGAAATATTGTATTTGGTACCCGAATCAATTTGAGTAATACCTGCAGGGTTCCAATACATGCTGCTTGCATCGTTTGGAGACGAGGCAACAGCTCCAGCCAAACTCATGCTTCGTGCATCTACCCCTGTTTTTAAAAACTGCATGCCAGCGGTACCTGTTCGGCTATTGCCGAAAGATGGCAATAGTTGAGCGTTCAAGCCAACAAAAAGTAAATTAAAAAGTATGATGAAGGATCCTCTCATTTGATAGCGCAAAGTAAATAAATTATATAGTATGAAAAAGAGAAACGATCGTTGTTTCTTTAAATAGAAGGGGTCAACTATGAAAATTGTTAATCATTTATTATTGCGAAGGCAAATAACCAATATTCATTCTTGCCTCAAAAAACCATAAATCGCTATATTCATGAAAACAACTTTATCTTTACCGATAGAAAAAGAATACCATTGGATTGATATTCTATTTACAAAGTACCCATATGAGATTTGAAGAGTATAATATTGACCCAGAAATTAAGAAGAGCATTGAAGAGCTGGGGTATAAAAAGCCTACGGACATTCAGTTTAAGGCAATCCCTAATATTTTAAAAGGAGAAGACGTATTGGCTATTGCCCAAACAGGAACAGGAAAAACTGCAGCTTTCGCAATACCGATTCTTCATTTACTTGCCCTATCTCGACGAAAAAAAGAGGTGAAAGCGGTTGTAATGGTTCCAACACACGAGTTAGCTATTCAAATCACGGAGGTTTTTCATACGCTGGGTAAATACACAAAAGTAAAAACTTTAGGAATTTTTGGAGGGGTTGATCAAGCGCCACAAATTAAGCAACTAAAAGAAGGAGCCGATATTGTAATTGCCACACCAGGCCGTTTATTTGATTTAGTAAGTCAAGGACACTTAGATCTATCCAATATTCAAATTTTAGTATTGGATGAAGCAGATTTAATGCTCGATTTAGGCTTTTATAAGGATATACGAGACATGCTTAGATTTCTGCCTAGATTTCGTCAAACTTTGTTTTTCTCGGCCACCATCAATGAAAAAATAAAGAAATTAGCATACTCTATTGTTAAGAATCCAATACGAATTCAGATATCTCCTAAAGATCCTGTTTCAAAAAACATCACCCATAGTGTGATGAATGTGAAGATGGATGATAAGAGATATTTCTTGGAGCGACTCATAAAAGAAAACCCGGATAATAAAATTCTTGTATTTGTTAGAACTAAGGTTCGTGCTGAACGTGTGTTTCAAGCGATGGAACGGGTTGGAATTGAGTGTTTAACGATGCATAGTGGCAAAGAACAGCAGGACAGGGTTTCGGTGATGAATGATTTTAAGACGGGGCTTTTTAAGATACTCATTGCTACCGATGTGAGTTCACGCGGTGTAGATATTCCAAATGTAGACTTTGTAGTAAATTACGATTTGCCCGATGTTGCCGAGAATTATGTTCATAGGGTAGGGCGTACTGGCCGTGGAACTTTAAAAGGCCGCGCTATTACTTTTTGTGCTCCTGAAGAGAAAGAATTGTTGGATGCGATTGAAGGATTCATGGATAAGAAGGTAATAGTATCTGATATTGGAAAAGCAGAATACGAAGAAACACTAGCTACCACTGAAGAGGTAAATACAAATTGGAAGCAATTAATGAAAGAAGCCGAAGCCGAAGCGGCAAAGCGGAAGAAGAAAAACAAAAAGTAGATATTTACTGAATCATTCTCTACAAACAAGAAATAATTTGAAGTGGCTTTAATAATAAGTAGCCATTGAAATATGCGATTTGATTATTTAACGCTATTCGTAATATGGAATTTCATCGTTTGAAACAATATCTATTTGATTCCAATAAGCCAAAGTAACAATATTACCATTTGGAGATTTAAGGCCCCTTCCAAAAACAGCATTTACTGAATTAAAACGAACATCAGTTACTCCAACAGTAAATGTAGTTGGTTGAGCAACAGGTTCTGGTTGAGGAGTCCCTTCAATTGGGGCGTCAGTTTTTGGAGCGGTAGCCTTGGCCGCTTTTGGTGGAGCACTCGCTGCAACAACAACTGTAAACTTATTAAACTCTAAAATGTTCTTTAAAAATTCGGCACGTGGCGCCGACACGTTCTTCTCAACGATTGCACATTTTACATCATTTAAATCTTCAGCAGTATGATTAGAATTGATAGCCATAATTTTATTTTTAGAAACCGCTACTTAGGTTGTAAATACACTCATAAACACTACTCCATAAGCCCAACACGACGATGCCAGCCAAACAAATAAATAGGGCTAGTTTCGAAATCAATGGAATCGATAGTTTTTCTATGGGTTGTTCGTTAGGGTCCATGAATATTGCTTTTACAATTCGTAAATAATAGTAGAACGAAATAACCATGTTTAATGCAGCAATACTTATAAGGATATAGTTGCCTTGTGAAGCCCCCGAAATAAGTAAAAAGAATTTTCCGAAAAAACCAGCGGTAGGTGGTACTCCAGCCAATGAAAATAAGGCAATAGTAAGCACCCAAGACAATAAAGGATTAGTTTTATAAAAGGATTTATAATCACTAATATTTTCTTTCCCTGTAAGTGCACTCACCAAAGAAATCACTCCAAAAGCACCCAAATTTGAGAAGATATAAATCAACACAAAATAAACAACAGAGGCGCTACCCATTTGAGAACTTCCAGTAATACCAACCAAAATAAAGCCAACTTGTGCAATGGAAGAAAAGGCTAAGAATCGTTTAAAGTTATTTTGACGGATGGCAAATAAATTTCCAATTAGAATTGTAATCACCGCTAAGATGAATAACATATTGTACCAAATTTCGGCGATAGGTTTAAAAACGGTATAGAGTACAGAAACAAAAACAAAGAGCACTGCACCTTTTGAAATTACCGAAAGGTATGAGGTCACTGCAACTGGGGCACCTTCATATACATCGGCGGTCCACAAATGGAATGGAACCGCAGAGATTTTAAATGCAAAGCCAGCTAGCAGCATTACAAAAGCGAATATATGTAGTGGTTCATTGCTAATATGATTGGTAATTTCGGCAAAGGAAATAGACCCTGTGGATCCATAAATTAATGAAATACCGAATAATAACATCCCAGAAGAAAAGGCAGATGATATGATAAATTTAAATGCTGCTTCTGATGACTTACGTTTTTCCAAGTCGAAGTTGGCCATCGCCGCCAAAGGTATACTCGACAATTCTAATCCAATATAAAACATCAACAGATTACCACTCGAAATCATATAGAACATTCCAAGCAAAGTAGAAAGCATCAATATGAAAAACTCTGATAGGTGCTTGTGTGTTTTAAGCCAAGAGTAAGATTGCATTGAAATGATCAACACACCGATATTTAGAATCGATTTCTCGAGGGATATCAAGGCATTGGTCTTGAACATATCACCAAAGAGGTTGCCTTCGACTGGCATTACGAAACCCGAAATCACATTTAGAAGTAGGAGTCCATTGATAAGGTTCAACATGGTTTCATTGCTCCAATCCTTGCCCACTTTTATTATAAGCAACAACACGATGATGAGTAAAAGCACCAACTCCTGTTTCATTAAAAGAAAAAAGTCATTCAACATCATTCCTAAATTTATTTAAGCATTAAGGCTTGTCCGGTTTGTAATATTATTTCTTGAGCTCCCGGAGTAATCAGGCTCGTTAACCAAAATGGTACAATTCCAATAACCACAATTCCACTAATTAAAATCCCTGCTGCAAGTTTTTCATTCCATGTTGCATCGGGTAAATGTTTGTAATGATCATCAGTGATAGGACCCATCACTGCTTTACCTGCCGCGCGTAAAATATACACTGCAGTCACAACAATGGATGCACAAGCTAAAATTGTAGCAAGCCGATACATGGCATCTGTATTTTGCCAAGCTCCCATAAATACCGTCATTTCGGCTACAAATCCACTAAAACCAGGTAATCCTAAGGAGCATAATCCTGCAATAATAAACACTCCGGAGATAAATGGCATTACTTTCATGAGTCCACCCAGCTGAGCCACTATTCGCGTGTGTGTTCGTGAATAAATCATTCCAATGGCGGCGAAGAAGAGAGCTGTCATTAATCCATGTGATACCATTTGCATCACAGCGCCAGTGATCGAGGTTTCGGTTAGCATTCCAATACCGAGTATAACAAAACCACAATGACTAATTGATGAATATGCATTAATATATTTTAAATCGGTTTGCATCATGGTTGCAAATGCACCATAAATAATAGCAATAGTAGAGAGTAAAATAATGATACCTGAATAAGCATGTGCAGCATCAGGCATTAAATAGGTAGCCACTCTTAAACAGCCATAACCTCCAAGCTTCATCGAAATTCCAGCTAAAAACATAGAAGCTGCAGTAGGTGCTGATGAGTGTCCATCGGGTACCCATGTATGAAATGGGAACAGTGCAGTAAAGATCCCAAAACCAACAAAAGCGAATGGGAAGAAAATCATTTGTGCATCAACAGGTATTCTAAAACTAGCCAATTGAACCAAATCAAAACTGTGTGCTCCATCAATATTTGAGTTAAAATACATTCCACTCAATCCCACGAAAACCAAGGCCGAACCACCCATTAACATCAAAGCGAGTTTCATTGCACTGTATTCTTTCTTTCCACTTCCCCATATACCGATTAATAAAAATTTTGGAATTACGGCGACTTCTAGAAAGAAAAACATTGTAAATAAATCAAGTGAAATAAAGAACCCATAAGCCCCCATACTCAAAAAGATGAGTAAGAAGAAGAACTCCTTGTTCATTGATTCCATGGTCCAAGAAACTAATACAGCGGAGATAACGACCATAGAAGTTAAAATAATCATGGCCAAAGCAATTCCATCAATCCCGATATGATAATTGATATTGAGGGCTGTAAACCAAGTATAATTTGCGTCAAACAACATTTGGGTGGAATTGCCTGCAGCACGTTCTTGATAAAAACTATAAAGCAACCAAAAACTAAGTAGTAGTTGTAAACCCGAACCGAGTAAGGCTGCCAAGCGGACTTGCTTCAATCCATTGCAAAACATGATTGCGATGGCGGTAAGCAAGGGTAGGAGTATAAGTAAATTAAGATTCATGGCTCACAAATTATTTGATAATATAAATAAACAAGGCCGACAAACTAATGATTCCAAGAAAGAAGTAAAGAGCATATTCTTGCGTTTTCCCTGATTGAAATCCTTTTATTTTTTCAGAAATGACTGCCGTACCTGAGGCCATTTTGTTCATAAGGCCATCAACAATATTTTTATCAATCCATGCAGCAGGTCTGCCAATTAAATTGAAAATAATTTTCCGTGTTACAAACAAATAAATTTCGTCGATGTAAAATTTATGATATGCTGCTTGATAAAATCCATTCAATGAACTGGCAATCTTATCGGACTTACTATTTTCTGTTTTATAAAATGATAATGCCAATAGAATACCTCCAATTGCAAGCGCCACAGGTAGTATTGAGAATACGATATCTATATGCGTTTCTAAAGCAATACCATCGGATGTAACCCAGTCAGCAATTGGAACGAAACCTGCAAGTAATGCACACGCTCCTAAAATTATCAAAGGTATTTTCATTGAAAGCGTGCCTTCACCATGATGTTCACCATGAAGATGAGCTTCCTTATTCCAAAATATTGAAAAATATAAACGGAACATATAAAAGGCAGTTAATCCAGAAGTGAATACTGCCAAAACATAGATTAATTTATTAGAATGAAAAGCGGCAGTTAATATTTCTTCCTTACTAAAGAAACCTGCAAAAGGGGGAATACCCGCAATGGCCAAGCAAGCTATCAGAAAGGTAATATGCGTGATTGGCATATGTTTACGCAACCCGCCCATATCTTTCATATCGTTGCTGTGTACCAAATGAATCACCGCACCCGCACCTAAGAACAGCAGCGATTTAAAGAATGCGTGTGTAAATAAATGAAACAAGGAAGCCATATAGCCAAGTCCTTCTTCTCCTCCTTTACCTGAAACACCAAGTGCAAACATCATGTATCCGATTTGTGACATGGTGGAATAGGCGAGCACTCTTTTGATATCCGTTTGAGTGCAAGCAATGATTGCGGCAAATAGTGCAGAGAATGCCCCAACATAAGTTACGATTGTGAGCGCAGCTGCATCAAATACAAATACTGGAAATAATCTAGCTACCAAGTATACACCAGCAACCACCATGGTTGCAGCATGTATCAATGCCGATACAGGTGTTGGACCTTCCATTGCGTCGGGTAGCCAAATATGTAAAGGAAACATTGCCGATTTACCAGCACCACCCATGAATACCAGCGTTAAACCCCAGGTAAGCATTGAAACGCCCATAAATGAAGCCGTTGTAATTCCCATCAATTGTGTTGATTGGGTATCCGTCAAGCGAGAAATTAAAGTTTGAAAATCGAGGGTCTCTGCATGAAACGATAAAATTAATATACCAATCAAAAATCCCAAATCGGCAAATCGTGTAACGATAAATGCTTTTTTGGCGGCAGCCACTGCCGATGGTTTTTCAAAGTAAAATCCAATAAGCAGAAACGATGATACACCCACCAATTCCCAGAACATATAAATCTGGAAAATATTGGTTGACAATACCAAACCTAGCATTGAAAAGGTAAACAAAGACAAGAAAGCGTAATAGGTTGCAAATCTTTCTTCACCTTTCATATAGCCTAAACTAAATATATGGACCATCAATGATACAAAGGTTACTACAACCAGCATCATTACTGATAGTGGATCAATTACTATTCCCATATCGATAGATACGTTAGGAGAAAAAGTAAGCCAGGTATATTTTAATGGAATTATTTGCTGAAACACGCCATCTACTTTACCATTAACAAAGAAATAGCTGTAGGCTACAGCAAGAGAGATAAACGCAGATACCGCCAATGTAAATGTTCCAAGGATTCCAGAAATGGAACTAAAATATTTTTTACCAAACAAACCCAGCAATAGAAAGGTTGCCAAGGGCAATAAAGGAATCAGGGCTATATAGGAATAGATATTCATTTTCTAATATTTTAAATCGGTGGCATCTTCTACATCTACTGAATGATGACTTCGATACATGTTAATAATGATAGCAATGGCTACAGCGGCTTCGGCAGCTGCAATTGTGATGATAAATATTGTAAAAAAAATGCCATCTAAATTTTGCGGAAACAAATACTTGTTAAACGCAACAAAATTGATGTTCACGCTGTTCAAAATTAATTCTACCGACATGAGCATGGTAATCATATTACGGCGGGTAAAGAACCCATATACCCCCACAAAAAATAAGGCGGTACTCACAAGTAGAATATCAGTTATGTTAATTTCGTTCATTCTTCTATACTTTTAACTTTCATTGCAATTACAATACATCCAACAAGTGCAGCGAGCAAGAGCACGCTAATCACTTCAAATGGCAGAATAAAACCATGTTCACCAGTATCGAGCATTTTCAACCCAATATCTGAAACCTTTAATTCAAAAGGTGCATTACCATCATTGAATCCATATTGATATATGAGTAAATAAGAAAAGGTGAACCCAAGAATTGCAGCCAATAAAGAAAAAATTGTTTTTGTCAGCGGTGGTTTCGGCATTTCTTCTCCGGATTTCTGAGTTAGAAAAATGGAGAATATAATGAGTACTACAATGCCACCAACATAAACGATAATTTGAACAGCAGCAATAAACTCCATCTGCATCCAGAAGTAGAGGCCAGCAATTCCCATCATTGAAAACAATAGCCAAATGGCCGAGCGAAATATTTTGCCGGTAGTTACAGCAAGGATTCCCGTGCCTAAAATAAAGGCCGAGATACAATAAAACATGATTACAGTACTATTCATTATTCAACTCCTGCTTTAATTTTTGAACCCGGACGATTTAAAACTTTGGTTAACTTACTTCGATCATAAACACTATGTTCGAAATTAGGTTCCATTTTAATTGTATCGGTAGGGCAGGCCACAACACATAAATTACACATGGTACAAAGTTCTAAATGGTAAATAAAAGTATCGATGGCTTTCTTCTTTTTTCCTTCGGCATTCAGCTCAAACTTATTGATGATTTTTATGGTGCCATTAGGGCAAGCCAACTCACATGCTGAACAACCAGTACAAGCGTGTTCATTATTTTCATCATGAATCATTACTACTTCACCTCTAAAGCGGTCGGCCATTTTTAGTGTGGCGCGATTGTCGGGATATTGCTCAGTAATGATTTCTTTGTGATGCGTAAAATAATAGCCGGTAACTCTCATACCAGTAAGCAAAGATTTCAAACCTTTGAAAATATCCTTTATATAATCTATTATAAACATCTCTCTTTTTTACTATTTAATTACGCCGATGCGATTTTATATGCTACTAAAAATACCAGCCCATCACAGCCATCAATGCCACTACTAATAAATTCACCAAGCTTATGGGTAACAAATACTTCCATTCTAAATTCAATAACTGATCAATTCTAAGTCGAGGGAAGGTCCAACGGAACCACATCATTAAAAATATTAAGAAGAAGGTCTTTCCAATAAACCAAAACGAGGAAGGGATAAAATCCATAATATGGTTAAAGGCTTCCCAGTGACCTATATGAAATGGCATCCAACCACCTAAAAACAATGTAGCACCAATGGCACAAGCAATAAAAATATTAATGTATTCGGCCAAGAAGAATAAAGCGAACTTCATTCCCGAATATTCTGTATGAAATCCGGCGGTTAATTCCGACTCCGCTTCAGCCAAGTCGAATGGAGCACGATTGGTTTCTGCAGTAACAGCGATAATAAAAATCACAAAGGAAATTAACACGGGTATATGCCCTTTGAAAATCCACCATCCATTGGCTTGGGCGTTAATGATATCTGAAATTTGCAAACTGCCTGTTAAGATTACAATGGTGATTATTGATAACCCTGCAGATAATTCATAACTAACAATTTGGGCTCCACTTCTCATGGCACCAAGCAATGAATATTTATTATTACTCGCCCATCCTGCCATCAATATACCTATAACAGAAATTGAGGAAACAGCGGTTAAAAACAAGACCCCAATATTAATATCCCAAATTTGAAAACCTTTGGCAAAGGCAATAGGAGCAAGCAACATCATGGCTGCAATCATTACGATATAAGGAGCCAAATTGAATAGAAACTTATCAGCACCATCGGGTGTTAATCCTTCTTTCATGATTAGCTTTAAAGTATCGGCTACTGTTTGAAACATCCCGAAAGGACCTACACGGTTGGGCCCTAATCGAATTTGAATGAAGGCGGCAACCTTACGTTCCATCAAAACCAAACTTAATCCAAGTACCGCAAATAGAGCGATGGCCAATACCCCAACAATCAAAAATTCACTCAGCAATGCCAAGTTTGGATTGAGTGTTGCATTTAGCCATTCGTGTACTGCGTTCGTTATATTTTCTAAACTTAACATCTTGTTCTGAGTTAATCTTTACTACTATCTATCGATATCAGGAATTACCAAATCCAAGGTACCCATGGTGGCTACCAAGTCGCCAATTTTACTACCCTTAACCATATGCCCAAGGGCCGATAAATTTGAGAATCCTGGAGAACGAAACTTTATACGGTGTGGTGTTGTTCCTCCTTCACTAACAATATAAATTCCCAATTCGCCTCGAGCGGTTTCAACGCGTTGATAAAATTCACCTTTCGGTAATTTCAATACCGCCTTTGTTTTTGCTTGAAATTCACCTTCAGGAATATTATCTATAAGTTGCTCAATAATTTTAATCGATTGCAGCATTTCATTGATTCGAACCATATACCTCGAAAAAGAATCGCCTCCCGTTTCTAGCACCTCATCGAATTGCACTTTTGAATAAACTTCGTATGGATAGAGTTTTCTAATATCTGATGAAACGCCACTTCCCCTTGCAGTTGGGCCGGTACATCCATATGAAATGGCATCTTCTTTTGATAAAACACCAACCCCTTTCATTCGGTTTTGGAAAATGATATTACCCGTAACCAATTCATTGTACTCGTCAAATTTTGATTTGAACAATGAAATGAATGATTTAACTCGCTTTTGAAAATCGGGGTGTAAATCCATCATTACACCTCCTGGACATATATAATTCATGGTTAAACGAGCACCGCAAGTTTCTTCCATGATATCGGTAATTGTTTCGCGTTCGCGGAAAGAGTAAAAGAAAGGAGTGAAGGCCCCCAAATCCATTGCCATGGCACCCCACCACAATTCATGAGAAGCAATACGGGTAAGCTCATCCATGATAACACGAATTACCTGAGCGCGCTCTGGCACTTCAATTTGCATTGCTTTTTCAACAGCTAAGGAGCAACCATGATTATTAATATGAGAAGAAAGATAATCCATTCGGCTCGTTACATAAACGAACTGACGATAGGTTAAACTCTCACACATTTTTTCAATGGAACGGTGTATATAACCCAGATGCGGCTCAGTTTTTTTAATGGTTTCACCGTTAAGGGTCATTACCAGATGCAATACCCCATGTGTTGCGGGATGTTGTGGTCCGATATTAATTAGCATATCGCCTTCTGCAGTGGTTCCTAACTCTTCAAACATTTTATAATCTGATCATATTAATAGGGTCTTCAAAATCCTTACGTAATGGGAATCCAACAAAGTCATCAGTAAGTAGGAGTTTTCTTAAGTCGGGGTGATTTAAAAAATTCACTCCAAACAATTCATATACTTCTCTTTCATGAAATTCGGCAGTTCTCCAAATATTACATACGGTTTCAATTTCCGGTTTGTTGCAATCAAGCTTAACTTTCAATACCATCGCATGTCGATGTTTGGTAGAAGTAAGATGGTAAACCATATTTAAATGAGTTTTCCAATCCACACAGGTTAAACAAAAAAGATAATCAAAATGGAAATCGGGATGGTTCTTTAATTCAAGTGCCGATGTTATGAATGAAGCAGGTTCAAGAAACATATTTACCCATTCACCACCTTCTTCGAAAGTAGCAGTAGGGTACTGTTCAGACAACTTTAATTTTAATTCTTCGTTATTCATGAATTTGTATAGTTCGATCGGTTATTTCACTTCACCTATTTTTATTTGTTCACGTGTAGCACCACTTTTAATTTTCTCTTGTAGCGATATCAACGCATGTAAAAGCGCTTCAGGGCGAGGTGGGCAACCCGCGATGTACACATCTACCGGAATTACGTGATCGGCCCCTTTTACAACCGAGTAGGTATTATAAAAAAACGGACCGCCGCTGATAGCGCAAGCACCCATTGCAATTACATACTTAGGGTCGGCCATTTGATCATATAAACGTTTTAATACAGGAGCCATTTTATTAACGATGGTTCCTGCTATAATAATTACGTCGGCTTGACGGGGTGTAGCGCGTGCAACTTCAAATCCAAAACGAGAAAAATCGTATTTGGCGGAAGCAACCGACATCATTTCTATTCCACAACAGCTAGTAGCAAAGGTTAAAGGCCATAATGAATTAGAACGGGCCCAATTTATCACATCATCTAATTTACTTAGCACTATTCCGCCTCCTGGGGTGTCATGCACCAAACCCGGAAATGCCGCGGATTTATCAGTTGTATTTACATCCATTTTAAAGCTCCTTTTTTATGTGCGTATAAAAATCCTAAAAACAGGATTGAAACAAAGATGATAATTTCTATTAAGGCAGCAATACCGACTTGTTTTACCACTACTGCCCAAGGATAGATGAAAACAAGCTCTACATCAAAAATCAAAAAAATCAGTGCAAAGAGGTAATATCCCACGCTAAATTGCGACCAAGCAGTACCAGAAGATTTGATTCCGCTCTCATAGGCTTGGCCTTTTTGAGGATTTATCGACCCTTTCACAAATATTTTAGCAATGGATATACCACCTAACGCAAATGCGATTGCAGCCATTGCCAATACTATCAGAGAAGAAGCGCCCATAGACTTTTTTTATTTGAAGCAAATATAGAGGGAAAAACAAAAAACCAAAATAAATAAATTATTGACCCAATTTAAAGTCAACAACGACGAGGGGTTTTAAAACAAAATCTGATGAATGTCATATTCCATAAGGAATGGAAGCGAATGCAAACTGAATAGGTTCTTATATATACTGAAGTTAATTACTCATTTTTTAGAATAAAACCTGAAACTATAATTTCATCTATACCGTCATTTAATTCTATCTTAAAAATCAGCATTTGATGTAACAAAAATTATAGTAAATTTACACGTTTTTTGAAGCCATGGATATTCAAGCCGGTAAATTATTAAGTCAAATAAACTCTCCTGACGATTTGAAGAAATTCAAGGAGGAGGATTTGGTAAAAATTAGTCAGGAATTACGTCAGTATATTATTGATGTGGTATCTGTTTATGGAGGACATTTTGGTGCAAGCCTTGGTGTGGTTGAGCTATCAGTAGCACTTCATTATGTATTTAATACGCCCTATGATCAATTGGTGTGGGATGTAGGCCATCAAGCTTACGGCCATAAAATCTTAACAGGCAGAAGAGAATCCTTTTATACCAATCGA
The DNA here is from genome assembly GCA_903910445.1 of uncultured Bacteroidota bacterium. Lineage (GTDB taxonomy): Bacteria > Bacteroidota > Bacteroidia > UKL13-3 > UKL13-3 > CAINMV01. Next base: position 31,168 of record CAIVZR010000002.1, on the reverse strand, counting down.
GTTTATAACGGATTAAGTGGTTTTCCGAAACGATCGGAAAGCGAATATGATGCTTTTGGCGTGGGACATAGTAGTACATCTATTTCAGCAGCATTAGGAATGGCTGTTGCAAGTCATTATAAGGGTGAGAAAGATAAGCAACACATTGCAGTTATTGGTGATGGTGCCATGACAGCCGGATTGGCGTTTGAAGCATTGAATCATGCTGGGATTGAGAAATCCAATCTACTTGTGATTTTGAATGACAATTGCATGAGTATTGACCCCAATGTTGGAGCTTTAAAAGAATATTTAACTGATATTACTACATCTCCAACCTATAATAAGGTGAAAGATGACGTTTGGAATTTATTAGGTGCACTTAAAAACTTAGGTGGTAAAACAGCCCAAGATATCGCCTCTAAAATCCAGTCTTCATTAAAATCAACGCTTATTAAACAAAGCAATTTATTTGAGGCGCTGCGTTTTAGATATTTCGGTCCAATTGATGGCCACGATGTATCACACTTGGTGGCAGTATTAAAAGATTTAAAGAATATACCAGGTCCCAAATTATTGCACATAAATACAGTTAAAGGCAAAGGGTACGCATTAGCCGAACAGGATCAAACGCTCTGGCATTCTCCAGGTTTATTTGATAAGGTAACAGGTGAAATTGTCAAGAAAAAATACACTTCACCTCAACCGCCAAAATATCAAGATGTTTTTGGAAATACCTTGGTTGAACTTGCCGAAAAGAATAAAAAAATCATGGGAATTACTCCGGCAATGCCGAGTGGTTCTTCTTTAAATATCATGATGAAAGCGATGCCTGATCGGGCTTTTGATGTAGGTATTGCCGAACAACATGCCGTAACATTCTCAGCCGGATTAGCTACTCAAGGATTGGTGCCATTTTGCAATATCTACTCATCATTTATGCAACGTGCTTTCGACCAAGTTGTACATGATGTAGCAATTCAAAAACTAAAAGTTGTTTTTTGTTTAGATCGTGCTGGAGTTGCAGGAGCCGATGGTCCAACCCATCACGGAGCATATGATATTGCCTACATGCGTTGCATACCAAATATGATTGTAAGTGCACCGATGAATGAAGAAGAACTCCGCAACTTAATGTTTACCGCACAAGACGAAAGCAATAGTTTGCCATTTGTTATTCGTTACCCTCGTGGAAATGGTGTTATGCCCGAATGGAAGACACCACTTCAACTCTTAAAGGTAGGAACTGGTAGAACTATTAAGAAAGGGAAAGAAATCGCTGTGCTAAGCTTAGGCCATATTGGAAATGAAGCAGTGAAAGCAATCACAAACCTAGAGAAAGAAGGAATTACCCCGGGTCATTATGATTTGCGTTTTGCTAAACCACTTGATCAGAATTTATTACATGAAATTTTCAGCAGCTATTCGAAAATTATTACTGTTGAAGATGGTTGTTTGGATGGGGGATTCGGATCCGCTATCCTGGAATTTATGGCCGACCATCAATATCATGCAGAGGTTACTCGATTAGGTATTCCTGATAGAATCGTTGAACATGGCGAACAACCTCAATTATGGAGCGAATGTGGATATGATTATCAAGCTATAGAAGAAGCCATAAAAAAGTCATTGGCATCCGAAATTCAGACGCACCCAAATGTATCTTCTGCGCATCTTAGTTAGTATTTTACAACTCACACATTTCTTAAATTTTTAATTCATCTACCAAAATAATTATGGCATTACCTAATATATTTACTCAAGAGGTAACCAGTTCATTCATTCAAAGAATAAACTCTTTAACACCTGAAACACAAGCCCAATGGGGTACTATGACAGTTGCTCAAATGCTTGCTCATTGTAGTGTTACCTATGAAATGCTTTATGAGGAAAAACACGCGAAACCCAACGCGTTCTTGAGATTTATTTTAAAGAAGATGGTTAAGCCTACGGTAGTGAATGAGGCACCCTATAAAACCAATAGCCGAACAGCCCCTGCATTTCTTATCAAAGATTCAAGGAATTTTGAAGAGGAAAAACATCGTCTAATCGCATTTATTCAAAAAACACAATCCATGGGAGAATCTTATTTTAATAATAAGGAATCACATTCTTTTGGTACTTTAACTATTCCCGAATGGAACAATATGTTCTATAAGCATTTGAATCACCATCTTTCCCAATTTGGAGTATAAATCGCAGTTTAAACTCATTTTAAGCATTAACTCATATTGTAATCCGCAAACCTTATTTTTGCAAGTATGAATATAGGCATCAGTGTAGGCGATATCAACGGAATAGGTTTAGAGGTAATTTTAAAAACCTTTAGTAATCCTGCTATTGCAGAACTTTGTACTCCCATCATTTATTGTGGTAGCAAAACCTTGGGCTTTCATAAAAAGGCACTTAATCTTAATGAGTTTAATTATAATGGAATTAAAAGTGCGGAGCAAGCCTTGCCACGTAAGGTAAATATGGTTTACACCTGGGATGAAGATGTTGAGGTGAAATTTGGAGAAGAAAATGAAACTGGAGGTAAATATGCACTGCTTTCTTTGCAGGCAGCAGTTGCTGATTTGAAAGATGGTAAATTAGATGCCCTGGTTACCGCACCATTGAGTAAAGGTAATATCCCACTGGAAGGTTTCACAGGTCATACTGGATATATTGCAAAAATATTTGGTGTAGAAAAATATGCCATGATGCTATTAAGTGAAGAATTGAAGGTTGCCTTGGTTACTGAGCATATTCCAGTTACTGAAATTGGTCAACACTTAAGCATTCAAAAGGTTTATGATAAAATAAAAACCATTCATCAAACCCTTAAAAACGATTTCGGTATTTCTAATCCTAAAATTGCTGTACTGGGTTTAAACCCTCATGCAGGTGATAAAGGAGCCATTGGTAAAGAAGAACTAACAATTATTCTTCCGGCCATTCAAAAGGCTAAGGATGAAAAAATAGTTGTTTATGGATGTTACAGTGCCGATGGGTTTTTTGGAACAAAAACATTTAAGCAATTTGATGTAGTTTTAGCAATGTATCACGATCAAGGATTGATTCCTTTTAAATCGATGGCATTTGAAAGTGGTGTTAATTATACAGCTGCCTTACCAGTTATACGCACGAGCCCCGATCATGGAACTGCCTTCAATATAGCTGGAAAAGGGGTGGCCGATGAAACTAGTTTTAGAAATGCAGTTTATACTGCTATCGATGTATTCCGTACACGAAATGATGAGCAAGAAAACAATGCCAATCCGCTACCAATGTCGCAATTTAGACGCGAAAAATTTAGAATGGATTTTGTGAAAGATTAATTTTCTTCAACAGGTTCGGGAGGAGAAGCATAATCATTATAACCCGAATAACTATCCTCATCCGAATATCCCTTATAATATTTAGTATGCCTTCTAGAGTTAATTAAGTTAAATAGTAGGGCATCAAATTGCTCAGTAATCGTTTTCGACTCACTGATAGTTTCTTTTGTATAGGTTGCAAGCTTACTATTCATAGCTGCTTTTGTTGAATCCAAAGGTTGTAGACCACTCAAACAAAAGTTCCATTCTTTCTGATCACTTGCAGGCTCTACATCATATCCAATGGTTCGTTGATATTTAAAAAGGTAAACATAACCCCACTGTTGGTGGAAGTATACTTTTCGTTTATCCAAATAAACCAAATCCTCCGACTTATACTTACTCTTATTTGTTACTACTTGATGTGTGGCAATGGCCCTTGCATATTGTTCTTGAGAACGATATGAAACGGGTAGTTTTTCTATATGTCCGATATTTAACAATGCAGAGATCAGGTAATACCGACAGGCATCATTTTTTGCAATTGATTCCCAAATCGAATCATTTACTTCTATTTTGTGATACAATAGCATACATGCAATTTTAGTTCTCAATTCTAAGTCACGAGAAATAAGACACTTGTTCATAAATGTTTTTATTTCTTCATTTGATGTATAATATGGCTGGAGTATTTGTAAATAGTAATAAAGAGTGCTTTGGGAAGAATTACCATATCTATTATATGCCACATCTGAGTTTTGACGTTTGAGTTCATTTTTTGCCTGTATTATTAGCTCAGGTAATAAAGAATTATATTCTTCTGGCTTCAGATAACCACTATCAACAAGCATCCCAAGTAGTTGTATGGTTTCGTCTTTATAGTCTTCGATACTCAGCAGGGAGAATAGGTCGGGAGCAATTGTAGCAGTAAGTTTTAAGCTATCCTTTAGTTGCTGAAATATATAACTTAGCTGGTAATTAGTATTGATAGCAGGAGGGTTACTATTTAGCAAAGAGCCTGCAATTTTGTATGAATAAGAAGTTTTCTGATTCACAAGTACATTAAGAAACTGTAATTGTTTTTCAGCGGTATCGCCTGATTCGAGGTATCTTTTATAGAGGTAATTGGTAGAAGTGCTATCGTTAATTTCTCCAATCAAATAAATAATTTGTTGCATAATTGACTCCTTCTCTTCCGAAGAACGTATTGCTGGAATACTATCCAGCATTGAAATCAATTTCCTTAAATAACCTGCATCAAAAGTAAAACTAGTGTTTGTTAAAATAGCTTCGCTAAATGTAACACTATCAGTGCTTAGCATAGCTTTTAAATATTCGTCACATCTAGAAACGAAAAGTGAACTTGAATTACTAGTGTCTGTTGGCTTGAAGGTATTATAAAATGTTGATACGAATGGCGATTCGGCAAGTGTTGTATCAAGTGTTGTGGTAATTATATACAATGCTCTCCCTTTTAATACAAATAAATACTTTGCTGCAAACGAAGTATTGGTATCCGTAAACAAAAATGATAATTGATGTATCCCATTTTTGTATTCATATTTTTTTCTTGAAACGTTAAACTCATAGCCTCCTGACTTGTTCGTAATTAAATTATCCCAAAAAGTGATTGAATCCTTGATATAATAATATGGATCATATGGAGTGTATGTAACACCAATAAATTCTCCTGTACTTCTGCACGAAAAACTATGAGTAGCCGAAGTATTTTGCTCTTCATATCGCCCTCTTTTAACAGAGGCGATTTTAAAAATAAGTTGCATTAACCTGGAACTTACTATCTCATTAGCCGCTGAAAAAGTTTGTACCTCAGCATGAATTGTAGTATCATTTATTAATTTGAAATCAGGATATTTATTATTATTAAGGGGTTTGAAGCTCTCCAAATATGGCGCAATAGTCAACTTATTGGAATCGGGATACGAGGCTGAAATAAGATAGAAATGAATTCCAGATTTAATAGCTCTGAAGGTATAGTAACGACCTATTTCATCCTTATAATCAAACGTCACACGGTTATTTTCTAGCTTCTTGCGTATTTCAGTTAGTTTCAACGATTTTGTTGCACTTAATATAATACTATTGAGAATAAAGGTGTCTTCATCAAGAAAATCAAAACTTTGATAACTGCTTTTCGCATATATTATGTCAATATTTTTGGCACTATTAAATGATTCATGATATGAATAATAAACACCATTTTCTGTTAGAGCATGTACAATACCAGGAGCCAAAGCGGTAAAGTATTCAGTCTCAATAGAAGTATCTGAATTTTTTTCTTTTAATAGATCTTCATTTAAATGGAAACCATCAAAATACATTGAGACGTTTTGAGAAATTGCATATTTTTTCTCACCATCGCATTTCAGAATAATAATTTCGTTATCAGTAATGTAAAACCTCGAACGAGTATAATCATCATTACGATTAACGCTTGTAATATCATATCCAGTAAAGTAATTACCCTCTATTTTTTCTTTTTTAATTATGGTTCCAGGTATCTCTTCATAAATTAAACTATCTATTTTACTTAATAAATAAGCGCGTGTATGGCCTTTAAAAGCATTTATATGTGTAAAGCGACCTACCGAGTAAAACGTATTATTAATAACGTCGTAATGAATCCAAATACTAGCATATGGACCTATTTTAATTGATTGTGCACGCCCCGGGAATTGAAATTTTAATAGGCCATCATCGCTTGAAACAAAATTTAATTTTGTTTCATAAGGCATTTCCTTGATTTTAGAAAAGGTGTTTTCTGCATCACTCTTCATTTTTACTGCCTTCACCTTATAACCCATTTTACGCAATACTTTGAGCATTCCATCGGGGTTGGTAAGCGAGAAATAATTTACAGCAGCGAATACACTCTGATTCTTCATATGAGTATCTAACAATTCGCAAATTCTAACATTTCTTAAATTTAGAATTTTTAGCATGATTGTATCTGTGCCATTCTTTAACGTTTTTAATTGCTTATAAAGTAAATCGGCTTTACCACTTGCAATCCATTCTCCAATTAACTTAGTAATGTCTTGTTCTTGATTGGGTTTTATATTCTTAAAGTCATTTGATAGTGTTTCTAATAAATTTTTGTTATCACTCAAATATTTAAGGTAGTAGAATAAAACACTATCAATACTTTGCAAACCGATATATTGTTTTTTGCTTTTAATGGCATATTGCATTACATGATAATTGGGCCAAATTGTTTTATAAGCATCGCTACTTAGCCCTAAACGAGTAAGATACTGACCTTCCATTTGTTTAAGAGAACTTCCTCCAATTTTGAATAAAGCGAATAACATTTGTGATGCATTATCACCAGGACCGAAAGTAGGCAGATAAATATCGTTCGTTTGCAAATAGTTTAACCTGGTAAATACTTGAGAAGTGTATTCATTTAATCCAATTGAGTCAACCAAATTCGGAATTCCATTCACCATATCGAATTCAGTAGCAACAAGGTCACATTTATCTATATATTTTAAAACACTTTCATCAATCAGAAACTTATTCTTGTTGGCAAGAGTAACAGTTCCCATGATATAGGAAGGCGATTTAATTCCATTCCCAGTTATTTCGAAAAGTAATCCATTATTATTTTGCGCATTCCCCTTAACAAAATATAATAGTGGCAATAAAATGATTGCAACAAGTTTCAAAAATTTATTCATACGCTACGAATTACGTATATTTTATGAACCTGAAGAAACCCTAGATATAAATATCTGTATTGAATTGTAAACTAATCAATTCGGTTTCCTAAAAATGTGGGTGCATTGGAAATATCATATTTTTCAATAAATGCTATATCAGGCTTGGGGTGATTACCCTCCAAAACCTTTTGGTAAGCTTCTTCAACATTTTTGACAATAGGCATTGAAGCTTCTTTTAACAGGTAACCTAGGCCTCCTTTATCAAAACCTATTACCGTTGTGCCAACCAGGATACTTTCATGTGCTACTCTATTCCATCCCTCATTCACCGAAGGCAATGCTAATGAGTATGCACAATTTGACATTTCATCAAGATAGCTATCATAAGTATCGAAATAACTTATTTGGTATGTCTTAGTTGTGTTTTGTGCATTTTTATTAAGTGTACTGAAATAGCATTTGAATGATATCGCCGACAATTGTTCAGCTAAGTCAAAAATATCGGGGCTATTTTTTTCAGACCATTGGCCAAGATGAATTTTTCGTTCTTTCTGCTCTTTCCTAAATACTACGAGCTTTTGAGTATCAAAAAAATTTGGGAAAAGCACTATTGGCAATTTTATAACTTTACCGAATTGATCCATAAAAAACGGCGAATCGGTTACTACTCTGAAGCGATCAGAGGAATTCATCTTCAAGAAGATAAAAAGCAAATGATAATAAAAACGAAGCAACCTGCCTTTCCCATCAGTTTTATCATAATTGTGCATTATTATAAAAACTCTCCCTTTTGTAAACAAGTTTCTGAAAATGGAAATTAATGCCAAGCGAACTGAAACTACTTGCAATTCAGCACCTGAATTCATAAACCCCCAATATTGAAGTTTTAAATGGTTTAGCCTTCGAAATGTTTGTTTATTTCGAAGGACCTTTAATTTGCTTCCATCAAATTTATAGTGAAGTTGTTGGGCGAAAAATAAGCCATGCCGATAACCGCCGGTTTCATATTTTCCATGCGTTAAATATCGGATTTCCATGTGGCTTTTTATTTTCCTTGCAATAGTAGCATCTGTAATGCGGCTTCAGCAGCATCAATTCCTTTATTTCCGTATTTACCTCCAGCTCTTTGCTGTGCTTGTTTTAAAGTATTGGGAGTGAGCACACCAAATATAACAGGCTTAGAATATTTCAAGTTCAAATCTTTGATTCCGTTAGCTACCGCGTGGCAAATAAAATCAAAATGCATTGTTTCACCTTTTATAACACATCCCAAACAAATGGAGGCATCCATTCCGCGGTCCAATTGCCATTGTGAGGCCAGTGGCAACTCAAAGCTTCCAGGAACGAAATCAATAACGATATTTTTTGTTGCAATATGATGTGCCTTTAGATACTGCAATGCACCACTTAATAATGCATGAGTAATATCTGAATGCCATTGAGAAACTACAATCCCAATTTTTATGGATGATGATTTTATATTGGCAACGGTTTTCTTTTCTGAAGGTTCTTTTCTAAATGCCATAGGTTATCGAAGTATTAGTTTAGAATAATTTTTAGCATCGCCAGAAATAATTTCAGCCGTATAAATGCCTCTAGGAAGATACCCTACAGAAAGAATGGTAACTCCAATATTGAGTTCTTTTTGTAAAACAATTTTACCTGTGATATCGTAAAGCTTTACGTTTCCTTTCTGTGGAATATTGATACTTACTTCGTTGGTTGCCGGATTTGGTTGAAAAATGATTTTACCATTTGAAGCGTTTTTACTGATGCCTGTTGCTGCAAGCGTTACCGTCACTGTTTGAGTATTGGAACATGATTTGGCATCGATACCAGTTACTGTATAAGTGGTGGTTACTGGAGGTGATGCAATTACTGAAGCGCCAGTGGTAGAGCTTAATCCAGTTGATGGCGACCAAGAATAAGTTAAGGCTCCATTTGCAATGAGTGTTACAAATTGCCCTGCTGCAATCTTACCCGAACTAGGTGTAATTAAAATTGATGGTTTTGGACTTACCGTAATGGTAATATTCGTTGAATCCTTGCATGACGATCCATTTTTACCAATCATTTTATATGTTTTGGTTGTTACAGGATTAACAGTGAAGCTAGCATTATTGCTAATTAAATTTGTACCATCGTACCACTCGTAACTAATTGCTCCGCTTCCTGTAAGAATTACCGATTCTCCTTCACAAATAATATTGGTATTAGCACTTCCAGTTATAACAGGTGAGCCCACATTGATATAATTATTTTTTAGCGTAGTACTATAACCCCAACCATCCTTTCGTGCGTATAATTTTACGTTATAATAGCCCGTAGCATTAAAAACTAGTTGAGGGTTTTGAGAATTTGCATTCGTTCCATTAATGAAACTAAAAGTAGCGGGGGTAATGGTCCATTGCCAAAAGTTTGGACTACCAGTGCTTTGATCGAGAAGCGTAGTTACGAAACCAGTACATGCGATGGTATCGGTTGAAAAGGATGCCTGTGGTGCACTATTGGTGAGGTAAACATCACTTTGCCATAAGCCCCTTCCATAGGTTGAGGCGGAGATACGACAGTCGGACGTGTTAGCATTATTATAATACATTTCCAGTTCAGTGAAACGGGAATTAGCAGGTAAATTATTTTTATATGCAACCCAAGTTGCCATGCTACTATCTCTATAAAACACACCCACATCAGTACCCACGTAAATTCCATCAGTCGATTTCTTGTCCAGTAACAAACAATTTCTTGAACCTCCAGGTAATGTTCCTGTAATATTTACCCAAGTATTGCCTGTATCATTACTTCTATAAATAGTATTATTTTGAATGATATATACACTTAACGGTTTGTCTGGATGAGTTTCAATCCAATTCACTGTAGATGTGGGGTTAGGTGTTTTAGCTGTTATATCTCTGAACGTTGGATTGGCTAAATATAAACTATCTGTACGATAGAACTTACCAGATCTGGAATAATACATTCTTGATGTGTCGCCTTCACAATGTTCAATTGCTACTACATTATCCGTAAAACCGGTGGTTATCTTTGTCCATACAGGCGTGGTTTTTATATTCGTTCCCCTCCAAATATTTTTATAGCCAACAAACATTTTATTTGGATTTTGATTATGTAAAATATATGGTGTAACCCACGCTCCTTGCTCATTAATTCCAAATGAACCAGTATTAGCAGTTGTTGAATTTAAAGTGCCTCCTGATGAAGTACGTCGTATATCGCCATAGTATAAGGCACCATACATGTAATTGCTATCTGTAGGGTCGATAATACATTCCATTCCATCACCTCCCATATTTGTTTTCCATTTATTAGTTCCTGAAATAGAGTTACGATAAAATCCAGTGCCATTGTCTTGCCATCCAGCAATTACAATGCTTGGAGATTGTGCTGATTGTCCAATTCTATAAATTTGTGAGATATTTAAACCAGAAGTTAGGTTTGTAAATGTAGTTGCACCTGGTCGACGACTATAGAATCCGCCATCATTTCCACAGTAAAGCTTATTTGTTTTAGTGTCAATTCTAAGCTGATGTTGATCGGCATGTATTGGAGCAGCATTGGTTCCAACCCAATGACCATAACAGGTCCAGGTGGCGCCACTATCCAAGCTTCTAAATATATTTACGCCACCAACATAAATTGTCCCAAAACTAGCCGTATCAACAGCTACGGTCATATCATACCAAGCCTGAGTTGATGTACCTGAACCGTCAGATGAATAGTCGAAAATATTTGGTGTTGTTGATTTTGTCACAAAGTTGATTCCTTTATCACGTGACAAATAAGTGCCCTTATAAGTATTATTAGCCAGCACAACATAAACATAATCGGGGGCGGCAACTGAAACACCTATTACCGCACGAGTTCCAGCCGGTAAATTTGAAGTTCCATTACCACCAATCGCTATAAATGTATTTCCTGCATCACCGCTTCGATAAAAGATACTATTCTCAACAGCATATACAATATTTGTATCGGTAGGATGGTATTTGATATCTTTATAATTATTGCTATTGGGGGATTTCTTAACCCAGGTAACTCCAGCATTTACTGTTTTATAAATACCATTACTTGCAGCAACTACTATAATATTAGAGTTGAATTTATTCATCACCATCATTCCCACAGTGACGTTACCAATACCCGAATTGATCTGAGTCCAAGTGCTACCACCGTTTGTTGATTTCATAATTCCTAGTCCAGGGCTATCACCACCATCACGATCACCAGTACCAATATATATAATATTTGGATTATTGCGATCAACTAAAATAGATGAAACACCCAATGTTGGAAGGTTATCTGTATTACATGACCAGGTTAGTCCACCATCGTTGCTGGTCCATAATCCTCCTTGAGGTGCCCCAACCCAAATTTTATTTGAATCGGTCGGGTGAAATTCAATGGCATTAATGCGACCATTACCATTGGGTTGACCCGTGATATTTGCAGGTAAGGTTTCCGGACCTAAAGGAACCCAATTGCCACCACCAGAAAGGGTTGAGTTTGAATTACCATTTCCAAAATATTCGTAGTAAGCATTCCATAATGCGTCATTAGCTGGAAAGTTTCCATTTCCATCTACTCTGGTCGACCAATAGTTTTCCCAACGTTTAAAAGTTTTATAACCCGTATGTGGTTCAATAGCCCTATTCTCGTAATATTTATTAAAAGCACTAACAGTGGAATAATAATTAATACTGAAGTCTTGCATCATTTCCTGCCAATAAGGAATATTAGCGGTATCTTCAGGAGTTTGAGAAGAAAGTCGAAGAGAAAAAAGAAGAACAAGTCCAAAAAGGTATAACTTTTTCATAGCAATGAGAAGATTTCGAATACGAAGGTAAGTAAAAGGTTGAAGTATCGATGAGGCTAACTTTCACGTCGGTGCCTACTGCCAAATATTCCTTTTCGAAATACTTTGCGTAAACCGTTGCGCAACATTCCATCTAAATTTAATAAAAAACCACGAACCGTTTCTCCAGGTCTACCTTTAAAAGTTGTTGCATGGAAATAGTCTTTATCGCCATATGATTGTGGAGCGAAATAATAATTACTTAAGCAACAACGTGCATCATCAACTAAAACCTTGCTTACACTATGCCAGCTTTTATCGTCGGTAGCCATAATAACCAATCGATTAAATGCAGCGTGAATTGTTTTTTGAGTTTTTACTTTTTCGTCCCATAATTCTAGATTACCCCCATTCTCTAATTTCCAGTTTGGCGTAATATAAAACAGTAAATTTATGACTCGATATTTATCTGCATTTCCATCGCTGCTATTATCAAGATGGGGGTTTAGAAAGTCGTTTAATTGCATTCGACTAAGGCCCGAAGCATACAATGTAGGATCGGGAACCATGCTTTTTATTCCTGTTATTTGATAAATGGCATCAACTACAGAGGGTTCTTGAAATGCCATCAGATGCTCGGTAACCGATGGATGATATTTTTCTAATTCAACGCCCACCTGTTTCTTTTCTCTTAAGGTATTGCGTTTTATAAGATTTTCCTTTGAAGGAAAGTGTTGATGAATTTCTTCAACTTCTTGAGCAGGAAGTAAATCGTCAACATAAAAATGTTTTACTGGCCCGGAGTTATTCCAATAAGCCAATATTTCTTGTTTTTTACTTAAGATGTTTTGGGCAATTTCTGCTCCAATAATCGCTCTTGTTTTTGTAATAGGGGCGGTATTCATAAATGCTATGCGAATATATGAAAACCAATTATAACAAGTAATTATTATTAGAAGCGCTATTTATATTAAATGATAACTATAGGCAATTCTCATTTTTGAACTATAAATGATTTTCTAAGTATTTTAGGGTATATAAAGTAAGTGCTTTAGGGTAAATTAGATTTTCTCATTTACCAAGTTGGTTATTCTGAGCATGAACTTACATAATTTCAAACACAACAATTTAATATTTCAAAGTATCATGAAAAAGTTCATTTTAACAATCGTATCCGCAGCCTTTATTTTCACAGCAACAATGGCGCAAAATAAAACTGTAGATGTAAAAAGTAACAAGCGCGAATCGGTTCGCGGAGTAAATGCCAAAATCAAGGTAGATGTGCCAACTAAAGATGTTGAGCAAGCCAAACCTCAGGGATATAAGGCTCCTGATATGGTTAGAGGTGCTAACGTAAGTAACATAGCTCGAGCCAAGAGAACAGAAGTTCGAGGAGAAAACACAAACATCAAAAAAGATGAGCCAACTAAAGATGTAGAAAAAGTTCGTCCTTCATATAGCAATGTAAAAAATGTTGCTGTTAAAAAATCAACCGCAAACAAGATGAGAGGTGCCAGCACAAGTATCATAAAGGATGAACCAACTACCGATACAGAAGTTACTAAGCCAGCTAACTATGAAGCTCCTAATAATAAAGGATGTGTTGTTAAACATGTAGAACGCAAAGCAAGTGTTAAAGTTCGCGGTGAAAATCCAAATATCAAGAAAGATGTTCCAACATCAGATATAGAACAAGAAAGACCAAAAAACTAAAAATGCAAGTGTTTCAAATCGAAAGCCTCATCCCGAATTGGGATGGGGTTTTTGCGTTTATAACTTAGGCATAAACTCTACCCTTCCACTCATTTGGCTCACGTTTAAGAAAATAATACATGTAAAAAACAGGTATGATAAAGGAATAAAGTTGAAACCAAAGGTAACTTCCTAAATTTTCAATTCGTTGCATTCGACCAGCAACCATAGCAAGAAATATCCCCTCAAGAAATAATTTAATAAACCAAAGGAATAAACCAATTTTAGGTGCAAAAATCAATACTGCAATTAATGACGGTGTGAAAAAACCAAAAACAATAAATACTATTTTCCATATCCAAGGAAGTTCCATTGCTCCGGTTATCCAACGTCTTCTTTGCTTCATCAACTGAGAAAAAGTTTCAACAGGTTTCGAAACATTAAGAGTCGGAGCGTTTAATATATTTTTCCAACCATGGCCAGCTTTTCTTAATTCATCAAAAAGTTTAAAATCTTCAGTAATGGAGAAATCAATATTTTCATATCCGCCTAAGGAAGTATATGCACTCTTTCTTACACACATATTATTTCCAACACCTGTGCAAGAGATACCCGCATTAGCGAAACTATTTAAAATTCCACCGAAAAACATCCAATCTAAACTTTGTAATTTTGAAAAAAGATTTGTTCCTTCTACATAAGTACTTCCTGAAACAATGGCAATATTATTTTCAAAATGTGGTAACATATTTTGTATCCAATCTTTAGGTACAGCAATATCAGCATCCGTAATGAATAGAAATTCAGAGGTTGCAATTTGTGCAAGATGAGCCAAGACATTGGCTTTTCCTTTTGCCTTCCCTAATTTAATTTTGATATCATAGAAAGAGAATTGCTTTTTGTTCTTGATAAACCCGTCCACTAATTTTACTGTATTATCAGTACTTGCATCATTACCAACCAAGATTTCAATCTTATCTTTAGGGTAGGATAATTCTGATAAAGCCTGTAAACAGCGAGTGATATTATCCTCTTCATCCCTAACTGCTACCAAAACCGAAACCATTGGAAAATCAACAGCTAGCGCTTGACGTTTATTTTTTCTCCGATAGTTAAAGAATGTATTAAAAAGTATAAATAATAATGCTACAAAGTATAATAGAATTAAAAAAACACTGTATCCGAAAACTGTTAACATAGTACTATGGTGCCGATCTTAATAAATACCAGCTTTTAATTGTTGAATTGACTTAAAACGATATCCTAATGAACTATAAAATGCAAGTACTTCTGGAAGTAAGAATTTCAGGTTCTTTTCAGCCTTGATACTATCATGAAAAACAACAATATCACCAGAGGTAATTTTGCTCTTCATTTCTTCAAGTACGAGTTCTTTATTGAGCGTTTTTAGATAGTCACCGGTAATAAAACTCCACATAATAATCTGGAATTTTTTCTTCAATGCCTTAATCTGAAGAGGTTTTAGTTTGCCATAAGGAGGCCTGAAAAGATCCGATTTAATATATTTTTCTCCTTCTGAAACATCTTTTATATAATCGGAGTATAATGTCTTCCACCCATTTTTATGAGAGTAGGTATGGTTTCCAACAGAATGCCCAGAAGCAATTATTTTTTGATAAAGTGATGGATTTCTTTCTACATTCTCGCCAACACAGAAGAAAGTAGCCTTTGCCTGATATTTATTTAATGTTTCTAATACCCAGGGAGTAATTTCTTCTATCGGACCATCATCAAAAGTTAGATAGATGGTTTTTTCTTCTTCTGAAGGAAAACTCCATATACATGATGGGAACAACTGTTGTACCCATTTTGAATGAGATATTTTTTCTAGCGCTGGCAAACTTTATTTTGCAAAAGTAGTGTTTCGAATCACATTGCTATCACTTAATATAGGATATGATGCATTTTCTTTATTTTCGTGTCTATGAAAATTAAGCAAGACATTGTTGAGAATTGGTTACCGAGATACACGGGTGTGCCTCTAGAAAAGTTTAGTAAACATATACTACTTACTAATTTCAACAACTATGTTGACATGTTTGCCGATACCTATAATGTAAAGGCAGAGGGTGAGGATCGGGCCATGCGATCGGCCACTGCACATGGTATAACGATTATTAATTTCGGAATGGGAAGTGCAAATGCTGCCACAATAATTGATTTATTGAGTGCTATCAAACCCAAAGCAGTGCTTTTTTTAGGGAAATGTGGAAGCCTTAAAGACGAACCGAGGATTGGAAATTATATTTTACCAATTGCTGCTATTAGAGGGGAAGGTACTAGCAACGATTATTTCCCTCCCGAAGTGCCCGCCTTACCTGCTTTCGCGCTTCAAAAAGCCGTGAGTACGACTATTCGAGATTTTGAACGTGATTATTGGACAGGAACAGTTTATACTACTAATCGCAGGGTTTGGGAACATGATGAAGAAATGAAGAACTATCTAAGAAAACTTCGGTGTATGGCGGTTGATATGGAAACAGCAACAATCTTTATAACAGCATTTTATAATCACATTCCTGCGGGTGCCTTGTTGTTAGTAAGTGACCAACCAATGACTCCAGAGGGTGTTAAGACTGAGCAAAGTGATAAAACAGTTACCGAAAACTATGTTAAAGAACATCTTAAAATAGGAATTGAATCCTTAAATCAATTGATAAATGAAGGCCTTACAGTAAAACATTTGAGATTTGAAGGATAGTTAATTTTAGCATTATCTTTGTCACCTTATGCTTCAGCGAATTCAAACAATATTCTTATTAATAACAATTGCATTTAATGCACTTTTATTTAAAGTGAATTTTTATTCATTAAAAGTAAATGGCAATGATTTGTATTATACAGCATGGCAAAGTATAAATGTAGGTAGCAACGAAATTCATTTTAATATACTTCATATACTACTTCAATTTGCATTAATTAGCTTGACATTGTATACCATATTTAAATACAAGGATAGAAAGATGCAAATGAAGTTCTGTATTTATTTGATCGCAGGCACCTTGATTTCTTTTGCATTTGCCTTATATAATTTATTTACCACCAACTACAGTGAATACCATTTTGGATTTGGTAGTTATCTTATTTCCTTATTAGTAATATTATATATCTGTGCTTATTTTTTTATTAAGCGTGATGAAGATCTAGTAAGAAGTGCTGATCGTTTGCGCGAATAAATTAATAGTTACCTAATCTATTTCTAAACCAATTATCCGAATTTTGCCCTCATAAATTTTACCATGAACAAATTTAAATTACTACTATCCGTAATGTTTTTTGCAACTTATGCGAATGCGCAGGTTATTACAATAAGTGCGGCACGAGCATTACCTACTGCAACTTTGTTTACTGTTAGAGGAGTAGTTACGCATGGTGGCGAATTGGGTGCCATCCGGTATTTTCAGGACGCAACAGGTGGATTGGCGGCATATTCTCCTACCTTGATGGGTGGTGTTAATATTGGTGATAGCATTGAAATTAATGGAAGCGCTAAAATGTATAATAACTTATTGGAAATAGATCCAGTTGTTTCTGTCACCGTTATTAGTAGCAACAACACACTACCAGCTCCTATTGAACTTCCAACTACAGGAGTTTTTACAGAGGCGTACGAAAGTATGTTGGTAAAGGCAACAGGGGTTACTGTTACTGGAACAGGTACATTTTCAGCAGGAACATCAGGGCAGAATTACAAACTCGATAATAATACGGTAAGTCAAATTAGAATTCTTCCTACTACGGATATACCCGGAAAACAAATACCTTCTGCACTGTGTAATATCACTGGAATTATGAGCCAGTTTTCGGCTTCATCAGCTAGCGCCGGCTATCAGTTACTCCCACGATCATATTCTGATTTTGATCTTGATAATGGCCCGAAGATCTTAACATCGCTCGTGCAAAAAAACATCACAACAAATAGCTTTGATGTAAGTTTTAACACGCAATATATAGGTACCACTTCAATTAAATATGGAGTTTCTGCTGCACTAGAATTGGGATCCATTACTGATACCAACAGGGTTTTGGCGCATAGTATAAAAATTACTGGATTGCAACCCGCCACCATTTACTTTGTAAAAGCAATCACTTTGGAAGCGAATGGTGATTCATCAGTAACCTCTCCTGTACTAATGGCTACCGCCTCTTTATCAAGTGGAGCTATAAAAGTTTTGTTTAATAGAGATGTAAAAAACGGGGTAGGAACGTTTACCAATGCCGTATATTCTAATCAAGGAATTGATGACACAATCATAAACTACATAAACAGAGCAAAATATTCAATAGATATCGCCATGTATAACTGGAATAATAATGGTTTAAGCGATATTACAGCAGCCGTTAATGATGCCTATACACGAGGTGTAAAAGTGCGATTGGTTTATGATGGTGGAAATGCCAATCTAGGATTGAATTCATTAAATACATCAATTGGTAAAATAGCCAGTCCGCAATCATCAAGTTATTCAATCATGCACAACAAGTTCGTGATTATTGATGCAAATAGTACAAACCCAAATGATCCATTTGTTTTTACAGGAAGTACTAACTGGACTAGTGGTCAAATAAATTCTGATGCGAACAATCAATTAATTATTCAGGATCAAACTTTGGCAAGAGCTTATACCATTGAATTTGAGGAGATGTTTGGTAGTACAGGTTTAACACCTAATATTTCAAGTGCTCGTTTCGGTCAATTTAAAATTAATAATACGCCTCATCAATTTATGATTGGTGGCAAACAAGTAGAACAGTATTTTAGTCCAAGTGATAATGTAACACAGCAAATTATTTCAACAATCAAAACAGCCAATACTGATTTGTATTTTCAAATATTAACCTTTACCCGACGCGATGTTGCCCAGGCAATTGCAGGAAGGGCTGCTGTGGGAGTTTTTGCCGCAGGGATGATTGATGACACTGCCAATGGTAGTTTGGGCTTTTACGATATGAACGCAGTAATGGGCGGAAATGTAATTAAGTATCAAGGAGCTGGACTAATTCATCATAAATTAGTAATAGTTGACCCCAATAATTACTACTCCGATCCTCAAGTATTAACTGGGTCGCATAATTGGAGTACTAGTGCCGATACCAAGAATGACGAAAACACGGTAATTATCCATGATGCAGATTTAGCCAATCAGTATTTTCAAGAATTTGCCCAACAATCAAAATTAGATGGAATTCCTTGGGGATGGGGTTTTGCTAATTTTATGGCTGATAGTTTAACGATTCGTCAATTCCATAAGGTTCAGTTTAAAAACCTATCCGTTTTTAACGATGCGATAACGAACGCTTCTTCACTCACTTGGGATTTTGGTGATGGTCAAACTTCAACCCAACCCAACCCAAGTCACACTTATGCGCAATCAGGAAAATTCACAGTACGATTAATTGCAAGTAATGGAAGCGTAACTGATACTATTGTCCAAAATCAACTCATTACAGTAACCCCTTCAATTGGAATAAAAAACAATCAATTACTTGCTACACCACTCTTTTACCCTAATCCGGTAACAAATGTGGCAACTATAAAATTCACAGATGCATTACCCCATAGTTTGAAAATATATAATATCATGGGTCAAATAGTACTTTCGCAAGTTGTGACTGTAGGTGCTCAAATTGATTTATCTGGTTTAACGCAAGGGGTTTATTTGTTGGACTGTGATAATAACGCCCCAATTAAATTTGTAAAGGACTAATTCCCACTAAGAATCTCTCAAAAATTAAATTTGGTATTCCATAAATTTAATTATCTTTGCACAACATATCCACACCAAAGTGGATTAGATAAATCAAAAAAGTATCGTATCGTAAAATTAATCCTCAAAGAATTCTTTTCCCTCCGTTTATTTTTATCCGTCTAATTCTCCAGTAGTTTAAATATGTATTAAACATTTTTTATTTTATTTTTTTATTTTTTTATTTTTTGTAAATATGAATATTTACGTAGCAAACATCAATTTTAAAGCCTCAGACGATCAATTACGCGAAGTATTTGAAGCCTATGGCGAAGTATCATCAGCCCGCATTATCATGGACAAAATGAGTGGCCGCAGTCGCGGTTTCGGTTTTGTAGAAATGCCAAATGACGAACACGCAAAAGAAGCCATCGAAAAACTTAACGGTTACGAAATGATGGAAAAAGTTCTTAGCGTAAACGAAGCACGCCCTAAAACTGACGATTACAAGAGCAGTAACAATCGTAGTGGAGGAAACGGTGGAGGAAATCGTTACAATCGCGACGGAGGAAATGGCGGTTACAATAAAAGATATTAATATTTTTATTTGTAATTCAAAAAAACCCTGTTTTATTCAATTAAAACAGGGTTTTTTTTCGACCCATAATTTCAATTCTTAACAATTACTTAACATGTCGGTAATGATTGGATGGCACAGAAATAACAGTTTTGCTACAAATGATTAAGAAATATAAAATACTGGTTGCTGATGATGATTTAGACATTTTGGAAATCATTAAGTTCAACCTTGAACGTAACGGTTTTGATGTAACTGTTACCAACAAAAGCACGGAAACATTTGAACTTGCTTTAAAAACAAAACCCGATTTAATATTACACGATGTAATGATGCCGGGTATGGATGGTTTCCAGGTTTGTAGAAAAGTAAAAAACAGTGAAGTGCTAAAAAACATTCCATTTGTTTTTCTTACCGCAAGGAATGAAGAACATAGTGAAGTACAAGGTTTCGATTTAGGTGCAGAAGATTATATCGCTAAACCAATTAAACCAGCAGCATTAAGCACTCGACTTAAAACAATAATAAAACGATACGTAAAGGAAGAAATACTTCCTAGCTTACAACTAGGAATTTTTAGAATAGATCGTGATGGATATGTTGTTTATAAAAATGAGGAATCAATTTCCTTACCCAAAAAGGAATTTGAGTTGCTTTATATTCTAGCCAGCGCACCTGGTAAAGTATTTAGCAGAGAAGATGTTCTTTCAAAAGTGTGGGGCAGCGATGTATATGTAGGCGAAAGAACCGTGGATGTGCACATACGTAAGATTAGAGAGAAAATAGGCGAAGATTATATTACAACCATCAAGGGGGTAGGGTATAAATTTGTTATTTAACAATCGGCGCTAAAACCGATCCAATTACATCCAATTTATTTTCTGTTTCAACCCACTCCGCATGGGCATCTGATGCTTGGGTAATTCCTGCACCTGAATATAGTAAGGCGCTCGACGTATACCACTGCATACATCGAATATTTACATAAAGTTGCATCTCATTTATTCCGATAACACCGATATAACCTGCATAAAGCTTGCGTTGATAATGCTCATTTTCTAATATAAATTCAAGGGCACTAATTTTGGGAACCCCACCTACTGCAGGAGTAGGATGAAGCAAGGCAGCAACTTCAAATCGCTTCGACGCATCGGCATTGAATTTTATTGTTGTTTTTAGATGGGTGAGTTCACCAGTATCAAAATTTTCAATAGGGTTAAAATCACATTGTATACCAATCGTGTATAAATTCTCTTCAATATATTTTCTTATAATTTCTTGCTCCTCCAATTCCTTATTGGTAAAAGGAATTAGGCTTTTCGACTTACGCGTACCAGCTAGTGCAACAGTAGTATAGCTCGTTGTTGATTGATGTAGCAAAAGTTCGGGTGACGCTCCTAGCCAAGTACCATAAATAGGCGATGATATTAGACTTACAAATGCATTTGGGTACTTTTCACAAAGCCCGAGATAGATTTGAATTATATCCTTTGTATTAGTGTAATTTTTCCAAGCGATCCTTGATAGCACAACCTTTTTCAACTTTCCAACTTCCATTAGTACTTGTGCATTTTGAATAGCATTTACATAATTTTCATAAGTACATGCTTCAGGATTATCATGCTGAAGTAAAGGTTCGCCCTGAGGCACCTCATTCGATTTTAAATAATTATCGAATAGTGCCTCAAATGAATTTGTGAATGTATTTGATAATTCTACTTTTAATTCAAAACTATCATCATACTTAAAAGTAACTTCAGGAGTAATTAAATGAGCGGGGTCTTGTGGGCTAAAACCGTGAATAATAAAACCAGTATTGTTTTTTAATTCAGTCGATAACTGCGCCGAACAGATGCCTTGAATCGTTTTTAAATGTGGGAAACGATACATTGCCAAATGTCCTCCAACTTTGAGTGAAGCATGATAAAATGCTTTTAATGAATGATACATACCGCTATTGGGGCGTTGTTTTTCTGAGGGTTTCGGCAGTAACCGCAACAACAGCCATGGTTAATCGACTGATACAAATGAGTTCATTGCTTTCATTGGTAATTTTTATTTCCCACACCTGGGTTCTACTACCAATATGAAGTGGAGAAGCTTTAGCATACACATATCCATTCTTCACAGGTTTCAAATGATTGGCATTAATATCTAAACCAAATGCCACATGAGTTTCACGATTCAAATATAAGTTAGCAGCCATACTCCCTGTTTGTTCGGCAAGTACACAACTTGCACCACCATGCAACATTCCTAAAGGTTGGTGCGTGTTTTTATTTACAGGCATTCTGGCTATTAAATAGTCATCACCAGTTTCAATAAATTCTATTTCTAATGCACTTGCAATGGTGTTATTGCAATATTCATTTAATTCTGCAGGTGCAGGCTTATACTTGAACGACATATATTTTCGAATTAAAGAGTGGCCATTATTCGCTTAACCCCATCTTCAATACCAACCAATTCCCTTCCAAGCAATTGTTTCATTTTCGTAATATCTGGAAGACGACGCGTCATATCACCTTCTTCTAGTGCGGGTAAATGTATGATATTGGACTTACTACCCGTTAAACCAATAATGGTTTTTGCTAATTGCAATACGCTCATTTCATTATCATTTCCAATGTTTACAACATCATTAATAACATCATTGGTTAAAAATGCTTGATAACAGGCATCGATATTATCATCGACATAACAAAAAGTACGCGATTGAGATCCATCTCCATAAATTGTTATATCCTGATTATTTAAAGCTGAAACTAAAAATTTCTTTACAACAAAATCAGTACTTTGATTTGGGCCATAAGTATTAAAAAATCGGAATATGGTATAATCTAGGTTGTATTCTCGTTGAAACGATTTAAAATAAGCTTCACCAATATTCTTAACTATAGCGTATGGTAATTTGCTATTTAGAGGCGTAGTTTTCTCGTTTTGAGGGAATTCAACAGGCTCACCATATACTTCACTAGAAGATGAATAAAAGACACGTTTTACACCAGTATTTTTACTAAGGTTTAATACATTTTTTATTCCTTCCACATCATTTAAAACCATGATTGGATTGGCAAGGGTTCGCTTTACGCCAACAACTGCAGCATAATGAAATACATAATCAAACTGATAGGCGTAAAATACAGAACCGATATCATTAAAGTTATTGCAATCAGCTTTAATAAACTTTACATTATCATGTATCGATTTTGGTACTTTATTGATATTACCGGTAAGTAAATTATCAACAATAACAACAATATTTTCTGGATAAGAAGCAATTTTCTTTGCAATTTCACTTCCAACATTTCCGGCCCCACCGGTAATTAAAAACTTTGGCATAAGTAACTTGTTTTACTAAATAATAGATCTAATTCGCGAAAATACATAAAAAGGCTAAACTCCGGTACTTCCATATCCTCCAGCTCCACGTTCCGTATCCGATAATTCATTAACGAGTATCCATTGCGCTGAGCTGTGTTTAGAAATAACCATTTGAGCAATTCGATCCCCATTTTTAATTTCAAAATCCTGATCCCCGAAATTGATTAATAATATCTTTATTTCTCCCCTATAATCTGCATCAATTGTACCCGGGCTATTAAGTACAGAAATCCCGTGTTTTAAGGCCAATCCACTCCTTGAGCGAATTTGAGCCTCATAACCCGATGGCAATTCAATAAAGAGCCCAGTTCCAATTAACATTCGGTGTCCTGGCTTAATTAATAATGGCACAGCTAAAAACGCACATAGGTCCATACCCGCCGAGTTGGAAGTTTGATATTGGGGCAATGGATTTGTACTGATGTTTTTTATTTTGACTTCAAGGTTCATCATATTGCGAAAGTACCAATCTTTGCCTAACTGTGAGAGATTTGCCTTTAACCGTAATTCTTTTATTATTTTCGCCCTTTCATTCAAAGCAAATATTTTCTATCAAAATGCCCATAGACCAAGTTGATGTAGACGCACCAGAAGCAGAAATGAGTTTTTGGGAACACTTGGAAGAATTGCGCTGGCATATCATTCGCATTCTGATAGTCCTTACCATTGCTTCTTCAGTAGCCTTTCTTTATCCTGAGATTGTTTATGACAAAATAATTTTAGGCCCTAAAAACCCTGATTTTATTACCTATAAACTTTTGTGTCAGTTTTCTCAAAAGTTTAATCTTGACGATTCATTTTGCCATATGCACTTGGATTTTGATATTGTAAGTCGCGAATTGGGAGAACAATTAAGCAATCAATTTTGGATTTCATTTTGTATGGGGCTAATTATTACTTTCCCTTATTTTATATGGGAAATTTGGCGGTTCGTGCGTCCAGCCTTAAAGCAAAAAGAACGTAAATATACTGTTGGAGTTATCTTTTTTACAAGCATGTTCATGTTTATCGGAGTTTGTTTCGGATACTTCGTGCTCTGCCCTATGGCTGTTTCTTTTTTGGGTAACTATAGTATAAGTGATCAGGTTAAACGATTGATTTCATTGGAATCGTATATAAGCTTAGTTTCAACGCTCACAATTGCTACAGGCTTGGTTTTTGAGTTGCCAATGTTAATTTATTTTTTGGCTAAAATTGGAATTGTAACACCGCATTTGATGCGTAAATATCGTCGATGGGCAATCATAGTTATTTTACTAGTTGCCGCAGTGCTAACCCCTTCTCCCGATTTTGTGAGTCAATTAATTATGGCAGTTCCATTATATGGTTTATATGAACTTAGTGTATTCATTGCTGCCTATGTAAAACGTAAACGCGATATTGAAGAACAAAAATCAGGCTGGGCATCAGTTGACTAAATTTAAACAATAGATATTATTTTTAAATATTAATTCATCCAAATATATATGAATATTG
Source organism: uncultured Bacteroidota bacterium (assembly GCA_903910445.1). Taxonomy (GTDB): domain Bacteria; phylum Bacteroidota; class Bacteroidia; order UKL13-3; family UKL13-3; genus CAINMV01. The sequence continues at coordinate 6,557 of CAIVZR010000002.1, read as the reverse complement.
CATTAGGAGGCGACCATGCTGGATTTGAGTACAAGCAAAAGTTAATTCAATTTCTTCATTCAAAAGGAATTCAAACCAATGATTTTGGCCCATTTAGCTTAGATAGTTGTGACTATCCTGATTTTGCACATCAAGTAGCGGCAAGTGTTGCGAATCATGAGTATGAATTTGGCATTTTAATTTGTGGTAGTGGGAATGGTGTTTGTTTTACTGCAAATAAACATCCTGATATTCGTGCTACCTTATGTTGGAATACCGAACTCGCGGCACTGGCTCGGCAACATAATAATGCTAATATTATTTGTATTCCTGCCCGTTTTGTTTCCTTTGACTTGGCTCAAGAAATGGTAGAAGTATTTTTAAGTACTGCATTTGAAGGAGGTCGTCATCAGAAAAGAGTTGAAAAAGTAAACCTTTAGGATTCACCTTTTCAACCCAATCATTCTATAGTCAGGATAGGATTACTTCTTTTGAAAATCCAAGCTAGCAGAGTTCATACAGTACCTCTTCCCTGTAGGGTTAGGCCCATCATCAAACACATGGCCTAAGTGGGCTCCGCATCTGTTACATACTACTTCATCTCTAGACATACCATAACTAGTATCTGAATTTATCGTTACGGAACTGTCATTTACTGTATCATAGAAACTTGGCCAACCGGTACCACTTTCAAATTTTGTATTACTCGCAAAGAGTTCATTGTGGCAGCACACACAGTAGTATACACCAGTATCATGATTATCCCAGTATTTACCAGTGAATGAAGGTTCTGTGCCTTTTTCTCGTGCAACTCTGTATTGTTCAGGCGTGAGTTGTTTTTTCCATTCTTCATTGGTTTTAATTACTTTATTAGTATTCATAAATGGGTTGGTGTTATTGGTACTTTGACTATTACAAGCAGTATTTAATAAAACGGAAATGATTAGTAATTTGAAAAGTGTTTGCATATTGAATATACATACGCAAATTACGGAATTTGGTTTTCGAAAGTTTAATTTTAATTGCAATAATTTTATTTCAATTCCCAATCAATAGTATTTTGTTGATGTGAATGAAGAAACTCATTCGTTTTTGAAAAATGTTTGCAACCAAAAAATCCTTGATACGCTGAGAAAGGAGATGGATGTGCAGCTTTCAAAATAAGATGCCTATCTGAATCTATCAACGGTGCTTTCGATTGGGCAAACTTACCCCATAAAATAAATACGAGATGCGGTTTTACTTGTTGCAACTTTTGAATAACAATATCAGTAAATAATTCCCAGCCCTTTCCTTGATGAGAAGCTGCCGAATTAGCTTCTACTGTTAATACCGAATTCAATAATAAAACCCCTTGATGGGCCCAACCCGACAAATCGCCATGGGAAGGTATTGTACAACCTATATCTGAAGATAATTCCTTAAAAATATTTTGTAGAGAAGGTGGAGGTTTTATACCTGCCTTTACCGAAAAGCTCAATCCATGTGCTTGAGCAGCGCCATGATAAGGATCTTGTCCAAGAATTACCACTTTTACATTTGCTATGCTAGTAATATTAAAGGCATTAAAAATCTCGGAAGATTGAGGATATATTTCTTTCCCAACTTTCTTTTCGGCTAGCAGAAAAGTCTTGAGTTGGTCCATGTATGTCTTAGAGAATTCGTCCTGAAGAAGATTCTTCCAATCATCCGGAAGTGATAAATTTGATTCATGCATTTTAATTACCCATGGATTTTTGCACAAAGTAAACTAAATTTGCCTTTTTGTAAAAAATGCGCAGGTTAATTATCATAGCAATCTTATTATTATCTCTATCCTCGGTAAAGGCTGCGGTAAGTTATAGTTATACCTCTCCCATTTGTGGTACACTCACTGGAAGTTTCACAAACACCTCCACTGGGGTGAACTTTGGCTATTTATGGGTATTCGATGATCCTGCATCTGGAGCTTCGAATTTTGCTCTGAAGTTTAGCAAGACAACCGAATCCCATACTTTCACCGCCTATGGAACCTATAAGGTGAAATTATATATTGTAAATATTTCAAGTCAGCCCATTGACAGTGTTGAGCATACCATAGTTATAAATGACTTACCAGCAGTTATACTGATACCAAATTCCTTTCAAACCTATTGTTTAGGAGTTACTGAAAATAATTTTATTACTGCTTCAGCAAATCCAGCTTATAAGTATGTTTGGAATCCTACGCCACTATCAATGTCTTCACCAAATAGTGTAGAGTACGCTTTCTTTCAAACACAAACTTTTTCAGTAACAGTTACCGACACAACAACGGGTTGTTCAGTGGTAAAATCAATTACGGTAACATTTCAAAATTGTGACCCACTAACCTCTCAATTTACTTTTATTACCCCCCAATGTGGCGACTATACTGTTAATTTTAAAAACACATCACTTACATCACATCATTACAAATGGTATTTTGGCGACCCGCTTTCTGGAACTAATGATACCCTAAGTAAACCCGATTCATCTTCTGTTTTTCACACCTTTAGTGATACAGGTGTGTTTAATGTGAGCCTCGTAGCATATGATTCGCTCGAAACAAAAAGTGATTCTGCAGTTAAACAAGTACACATTTATAAACTTTCACGTTCAAATATTTTCAATGCTGATACTACAATTTGTAAGGGAACAAAAGTAACCTTAACAGGTAGCGGACTCGGATTGGCTGCATGGTCTCCCAGTACAGATCTAACTGCAACTTCAGGATACAATACTATTGCATCTCCTACAGTCACAACCAAATATTATCTTACTACAAACAATAATGGTTGTGTAGCTATCGATTCAATAACTATTAATGTACTAAGTAAACCTGACCCAGGATTTTTAGTAGATACTCTTTGTATTAATGAATTGTATTCATTTAATGCTTCAACAACAGGCTATCAATACTATCATTGGGATTTTGGCAAAGGCGATACAGCTACTGGTGAATCGGTAAATTATAGCTTTGATACCTCGGGGGTATATAACGTAAAATTATATGTCTTTAATGGCTTTTGCGATTCTACTACCACCAAGCAGGTTCATGTTTTAAATGACCCGCTAGCCAATTTTATTTCAGATAAGTCTAAAGCCGAAATCACAAAAGCTACTTTTTTATTCTCAAACAAGAGTAAGTATTCATTGACTTATCTCTGGGATTTTGGGGACCTAACTAGCTCCTCATTACCTGAACCGTCGCATACTTACACCGACACTGGCTGGTTTAAAGTGACACTTACTGCCTATAATAGTTTGGGTTGTGAAGACACTTTCTCCATCATGATTCGGGTTGATAATGTATATAAATACTTTGTGCCATCTGCGTTTTCACCTAACCTATCCGGGCCCTATGCTAATGAAGTTTTTAAGCCCATTGGCCCAGCGGGTACAACCAAATATGAAATGCTAATCTTTGATAGATGGGGAAAAGAAATCTTCAGTTCTACTGATGAAAAACTTGCTTGGGAAGGCAAAGATGCCCAAGGCAATGATTGTGAGATTGGGAATTATGTTTACACCATTCGATTCAAAGACCCAACCGGTAAAAGACTCATTTTCAGCGGAATAGTTACACTCTGTAGATAATTGACAGAGATTTACAGTTTTTTTTGCAACCCTTTTAATTTTTATTGTACTGCTAATATAACACACTTAAAAACGTGCAGAAATCGGAGATTGAACATATTGAAGGAATACAACGGGGAGACCGAAGCATGATGCAAGAGGTTTATGAGTTGTATCGACGCAAAATGTTTGGAATTTGTGCTCGCTATAGCGATAACAAAGAAGAGGCAGCCGATTATTTGCACGATGGTTTTTTAAAAGTTTTTACGGAGTTTGGAAAATTTAAGAAAGGCGCTCCTTTAGAAGCATGGATTGCTACTGTTATCAGAAACAATACCATCAATCAAATTCGCAAAAAGATTCGAATATCAGAAACACCTTTTGATGACGAAACTTCAAGGAATAAGAATGATGATATTGATGATGATGAACAAGAACATTGGATGCAGAACATTACTTCTGAAGAAGTTTTGTATTACATGGAAATGTTATCTGCAAAGTACCGCCTAATTTTAAACATGTACGCAATTGATGGTATGACCCATAAAGAAATTGCACAACAAACAGGTATGAGTGAAGGAACATCCAAATCGCAATTAAGCAGAGCTCGGGTGAAACTAATTCAAATTATTCGTACAGACCTTCAAAAAAAAAGTGAAGTTAAAACCCTAAAGCCCACAAGGACTCAAAACAAGGCAGTATATTATGAACAAATTAGATAATTTTTTAAAGAGTAAACTTGAAAATGCTTCACCTGAAAGCCCACTTGGCTGGGAAGCATTGGATGCAGCTCTTCCTGTTGCCAACAATTATGCAATTGCCAAATGGGCATTCTCAATTGTGTTATTAGGCGGGTTAATTACTGGAACAATTCTTTATAATCAAAATGCACCTAAAGAATATACCCAAAATCAAGTTTCTGATAGCAACCCTCAACCTTCTTTTAGCCAGCAAGCTATAAAGGAAGAACATCCGGTTTATTTGAACAATAAAACAGATGTTTCTTCAGAAAAACCGAGTAACATTTCCGGTAAAACTGTTGCAAATTCTACCCCTATAATTCCATCAATTCCAAGCCATATAAATGCTCAAACAACTGTTAACAATGCGAATGTGGCAACTGTAGCTCCATCTGAAATTGCAAATTCAGTAGTTACGGAAAAACCCGAAATTGCTTCTGCACCTCAAAGCGAGACTATAAATGATGAAAATATATTAAGCGAAGATGTTTCAGATAAGAACGCGAAACCTTCCAAATCTTCAGGTATACAGATTCACAAACCTTCACGTAAAGAATTCCATAATGGCAAATTATATATTGGTGCATCCGTAACCTCTATCTTTAGTTATCGTAGCTTTCAACTAAATAATGGAGCAGCACCATTTATCAATAAGAATTATGATGATATACGCCAGAATTCAGAAGCAACTAGTTTAAGCTATGGTGCATCCCTTACTTTAGAATATAAATTCTCAAAAAGCTTTAGTATTCAAGGTGGCTTATCGTATAACAAAATTGGATATAAAGCTAATTACGACTTTGAGATATCTGATCGAGCCGTAACTGATAATACAGGCCGAATCATTAGCTATCAGAATATCCCTAATACTATTAGTGTCAAATCGAATCATCGTACAATGGTAGATGTTTTAAGAATCCCACTCGGGATTAATTATAACCTCTTTCTGAACCCAGATATGCTATTCCATTTCTATGTCGGCGGTTCTCAAAATATACTTCTTTCTGCTAGCGGGGTAGGTCTTAATCCACTTACATTAGCTGAAGAAAAGATAACCAAAGCCGATTTTGTTAAAAAAGCGAATGAAATTTGCTTCGATTTAGGGGTAAATATGGCACTAACATCTAAATACGGACTTGGAATTGACTTATATTATAATAAATGGTTAACCAATATCTCCACCAATCCACGTGAAAATATTACTCCATTTTCTCCAGGTGTAAATTTTGCAATTAGTCGGAAACTTTTGTAAATTTGTGTGCATAACATGTTAGTTTTTTTATAAATTGCGAAGCTCATTTCACCCTTGAGCAAAATAAATAATAACTTTTCGAAAAAATCAGCTTAGAGAATCAACTTAATAATTAAAGTATATATCAAGTAGTCATGAATAAATTTTTACGCATTTTACTTCTCCTTGCCTTTTTTATTTTAGGCCTAGGAACAAAGAAAGCCCAAGCCACCCACGTAATGGGAATGGATATGCAATGGAAATGCTTAGGTAACGACACATTCGAGATAACAGTGGTTGTATATCGACGCTGTACAGATGGTGCCGCTGGAATGAGTAATCCTGGTATCCAAATCACTAGCGACTCATGCGCAAACTCTTACACTGTAGGTAGTGGAAGCCCTAAGTCGTATACTGTGGAAGATATTACACCGGTATGCGCATCCCAACAAAAGCCATGTCCAATGTCAGGTGGAAGTGGCCAATCGACAGCTCAGATACCTGTTGGTGTTGAACGTCATACTTGGGTTTATAAGGTTTATTTTGGAGGCAATTACGCCAATTGTTGTTGGTATAAAATTTACTGGCAATTATGTTGTCGTAATAGTAATATTTCTACTGGATATGGTGATCAGGATTTTTATTCATATTCATGGTTAAACCGTTGTGTTGCACCATGTGATAATGGTCCGGAATTTAAAAACACACCAATTGCGATTAAATGTGCCGGACAAGATGTGTGTTTCAACCACGGTGTATTTGATGCCGATGGCGATTCATTGTCATACGCCATGGCTCCGCCATTAGGAGGAAGTTATTCATCACCATGGAGCTATACGTATCCTCTAACATGTTTGGGTGGTAATAACCCGAACCCGACTGCCAACCCGCCTACAGGATTTAATTTAGATCCACGTACTGGTGACATGTGTTTTCGTCCAATGCAAGTACAAATTACCGTACTTAAGATTATGGTAACTGAGTGGAGAAAGGACACTGCTGGGATTTATAGGGTGATTGGAAAAACAGCC
>CAIVZR010000001.1 GCA_903910445.1 uncultured Bacteroidota bacterium | reverse complement strand
TGGCGAGTTGCTCCTCAGCAGAGCTCGTTTCCGCTTCATCCAGTTCGTCAAATGTAAATGGTATACAGGATTAAAAAAAATGTGTAAACTTGTAACAGGATTATTAACCAAAAAGTGTAAACTTTTTTCAGGACGATACATTCAGCCACTCGCCAGTCTTGTGTCTTGTGTCGTTCGTCATTTGTCACATCATACATTTTACTACTCACATTTTTCGTCACACCTACCTCAACCGATTCTCAAACACGCAGACTCCCGACCAGGGGAAATCGCCACGTGGGTTGGATGGTTCGGGAAGGGTGGAGAAGTGCTTTAGCTCGGCAGGGACGCGGTGAAGTGCCAGGGCTGTTTTTAATTTTGATTTTGATTCGATGGGGTTCCATCCGAAGAGACGGAAAAAATCTTCTCCATCAGTAGGTGCAAATATTAAAGGGGTTCCAGCATCTTCAAGCAAGGTGCCCATCTCATCATTGATGAGTGGTAATATTCCGGGCGACATTAAATCGAGTACCCAGTTGCGGAAGTTTTTGAAATGGGATAGGTCGAATGCCAGGGTGCCTACTTCTTCATCTTTTAAATATCCTACAAGTCCTTCTGATAAAATTAAAGTCTTTTTGTTGCGTTGATTCAATTGGTTAAATAATTCTAATCGTGCTTCTCTATTGGAGAGATCAATGGCGATTCGTTCATGCTTGCATTTTGGTATTGTTCCCAGCATCATTTCCTTCATGTATGAATTCATCTCAGGAAGATCAACATCAACCCAAATAAGTGATTCGGGTAAATTCATTCGGTAGGGGCGGGCATCTAAACCACTCGCCAAATTCACAATCATCTCAAAGTTTTGGGCAAAATGAGAGATAACAAATTGATCGAATAAATAGGTGCGTGCTACAAACGACCAGCTATTTTTACGGCCTTCTTCCATGGCTTGAACAATTTGTTCGCCCAGGCTGCCAGACAATTTTCTTGCAAAAGGATCGTTAAATACTGCATCCTTGCGATCGCTTTCATCGGCACGGTATACTGCTACCCAGCGGGCAGTGTCGGCAATATTTCTGATGATGGGTTCCATTTGCTTTAACTTAAAATATAGATTAGACGACAATCATAAATTTTATATTCGCCAATCAACTAATTTTGCTTAAATATTCAGCTTTAATTTAAATATTCAATTTAATACAACGAATAAATTTCTTTTCCGACAAAGATAATCAATGCCAAACATAACCTTAAAACCTTGGTCACACGACGATACCGAAAACCTGGTATCCTTGTTCAATAATATCAATATTTGGAATAATATGCGTGACTACGTGCCGCACCCTTATACCACGGCCGATGCAGAGGCATTTATCACTGGACAGGGAGAAATAAATCCTGCTGTAAATTTTGCCATTATGGATGGGGATGAATTAGTTGGGGGTATTGGAATTCAACTAAAATCGGATATATACCGCATGAATGTAGAGCTCGCTTACTGGATTGGGGAGCCATTTCAGGGGAAAGGAATTGCGACGCAAGCAGTTTCTCAGATGACAGCGTATGTTTTCCAAAATTTTGTCGTCAATAGAATTGTTGCGGAGGTATTTGAATATAATAAACCGAGTATGCGCGTGCTGGAGAAGAATGGATACTTCCTCGAAACGGTTTCTCGAAAGGGGATATTAAAGAATGAATTTTTATACGATAACTATATCTGGGTATGCCAGAAAATATTTTAACTAAACTATTTTAACTAAACTATTTTAATATGATCAAGAAAAATATTGCAACCAACGAGCTTGGTTTTGTATTTAACCCCGCCACTGGTGACTCCTACAGCACCAATCCCATTGCTGCCGAAATAATTAAACTACTCAAGGATGGTCATTCCATCTCGGAGATTAAAAAAAACTTACTCGATAAATACGATACCGAGAAGGTGACTATTGAAAAGGATGTAGATGAGTTTATGAATACCCTGAAGGAAAATAATTTACTGATCGTTAATTCATAAAAGCCATGGAAAATTCAACCACCCCCCTTGTCATCGCGGTTACCGGACTCAATGCAATTGATAGTCCAGGGCCCGGTGTAGCAGTGATTCGTGCTATTCGCGATGGACTCAACCGCCCTGTTCGCATCATTGGCCTGGCCTACGAAAATTTAGAGCCTGGAATTTATATGGATGGTATTTGTGATAAAACGTATCTCATCTCTTATCCAGCAGCTGGTCCAGAGGTATTATATAATGTGATTAATAATATTCACGCCAAAGAAAAAATAGATGTCATCATCCCAAATTTTGATGCAGAGTTGCAGAATTTTATTTCGATTGCGCCGCGTTTAGAGCAATTGGGAATCCATTCTTTTTTACCGACTTCAGAAATGTTTGAGGCACGCGATAAGCTAAACCTCTATGCCTTTGGTCAGAAACATAATTTATTTGTGCCGAAAGATAAGGCCATCTATACACCCGATTCCCTGGCTGCCATTGGGGATGAGTTTGGTTATCCAATTGTTGTAAAAGGAAAATATTATGAAGCCGTGGTGGCGCATACCCTCGAACAAGCACAGAAAGGATTTTATAAAATTAGTGCCAAGTGGGGATTCCCCATCATCGTGCAACAATATATTCAAGGCACAGAAATAAATATTGCCGCCTTGGGTGATGGAGAAGGAAATGCCATCAGTATTATTCCGATGCGCAAGATGTATATAACAGATAAGGGAAAAGCATGGGCAGGGATAACGCTTGAGAATGAAGCCTTTTTGGACCTAGCGCGAAAATTTATAGCAGCCACCAAATGGCGCGGTGGCTTTGAGTTAGAGATCATGATGACCGCCAAGGAAGAACTTTATATCATGGAAATTAATCCGCGCTTTCCAGCCTGGATTTATTTAAGTGCTGGCGCTGGACAAAATCAACCCGCCTGTTTGGTGAAGCTGGCAATGGGTGAAAAACTAACACCGTTTACCGAATATGAGGTAGGTAAATTATTTATTCGATATGCCTGGGACATGATTGTGGATGTATCGGAATTCCAGAAGTTCACAGCCTTTGGAAGTTTGTAAATAATAAAAATTCGTTTCAATAAATATTAAAATTTAAAAGAGATTAAGGATATGGAGAAGTTAAAATATGAAAGGCCTTTTCTAAAAAAGATGAGTGCCGGAATGATGGATAAATCGGGGGCTCCAAGTGATATACTACCCGTTACTCATATCGATGAAGTATCGGTGAAATCGCTTATCGAAAAATATGGTAGCCCTGTATTTGTGCTGAGTGAAAAACGTATACGCCAAAATTATCAGGCGGCGGTAAGAGCTTTTAATACACGTTATCCAAAGGTGCAATTTGCATGGAGCTATAAAACGCATTATAATAATGCGGTATGTAAAATATTTCATCAGGAGGGAAGCTGGGCGGAGGTTGTAAGTGGCTTCGAGTATCGTAAGGCATTGCAAAATGGAGTGTCAGGGAATCATATTATTTTCAATGGCCCGGATAAGCATCCAGCAGAAATTCAACTCGCGGTTGAAAACGATTCCTTGATTCATATCGATCATTTTGAAGAGCTTTATACGCTCATCGAAATATGTAATACCCTTAAAAGAAAAGCCCGTGTTGCCATCCGCGTGAATATGGATACGGGCATTTATCCGATGTGGGATCGTTTTGGATTTAATTATGAGAGCGGACAAGCGCTATCGGCCATCCAAAAAATTGCAGCTTCCGAAAATCTAATGCTCACTGGATTGCATGCACATATTGGAACCTATATGCTCAGTACCGCTGCTTATGGGGTGGCTGCAGGCAAACTTTGCAAGCTGGCATCCGAGTGCAAAACACAACATAATATCATAATAAAATATATCGATTTGGGTGGAGGCTTTCCAAGTGCCAATACTTTGAAAGGTGCAATAGGACTTGTTCCTACGCCTACAGTAGATGAATTTGCAGAGGTTATTACCAGCACGATTTTGAATTACGGATTCAAATCGGAAGAATTGCCAATGCTTATTTTGGAGAGTGGACGCGTACTCATTGATGATGCCGGATACCTCTTAGGTACTGTGCTCGCCAATAAAAAACTAAGCGATGGACGCAAGGCAACCATCATGGATTTCGGAGTAAATATTATGTTCACTTCGTTTTGGTACGATCATAAAATTAGTCCGGCACAAGAGGCTTCCCAATACACCGAAGAAACGGTATTGTATGGTCCCTTATGTATGAATATTGATATCGTAAGAGAATGGGTAAGTTTGCCTTTGCTCAACCGTGGCGATCATGTGGTGGTGCATAAAGTAGGTGCGTATAATATGACGCAATGGATGCAATTTATTGCGATGCGACCTAATATTGTTTTGATTGATACCAAAGGCAATACCCATGTGATACGTAAGGCGGAGAACCTTGAATATCTTGAACAATTGGAAGTTATACCCGAACATTTAAATACCCCAGTGAATCGTTGAAAAGCAAGCTAAAAAAACAATTCTTTTCTCTGGCATCGGAAGTGCTTCATAGCTATGCTATTATTTTCTTTTCGAATAATAAGTTTTTTGGAGCCCTGCTTTTACTCGTCACTTTTTTCAAACCCTTCGCTGGTCTTGCTGGATTGATCGCTGTGCTCATTGCCATCGCTTTCTCTGCATATACTGGCATTTCTAAAACTACCGATCAACGCGGACTCTTCACCTTTAATGGATTGATGATGGGAATCGGGATGGGCACGTTTTATAATTCGGGATTGGCTTTTTGGATTTTGTTAGTCATCCTCGTAATTCTTACGGTGATTTTCTCCAGTGCTCTTTGGAATTTATTTGCAAAAAGAGGATTGCCGTTTTTAGCCATTCCATTTATACTTTGTTTTTGGCTGGTGATTTTAGTTACGCGCGATTTCGAATCGATTGATCTCACTTCACGCAATATTTATTGGATCAATGGCTTGTATAGCCTGGGAGATAAGGAGATGGTTGACTTCATGATGTTCTTCGAGAATTTGAAGGTGCCTTCTTTTGTGGTGATGTTCTTTAAATCGCTGAGCTCCATTTTCTTTCAGGATAATGTTTTGGCGGGCATTTTAATTTTCGTCGGACTCTTGCTACATAGCCGTATCAGCGCCACATTGGTGGTGCTTGGATTTATGGTATCCATGCTTTTTAATGGGGTGGTGCATGCGTATGATTCGGGCATGAATGCTTATTTACTGGGTGCGAATTTTATTATGGTGGCTCTGGCACTGGGTGCATTTTTTGTGATTCCTTCGATACATTCTTATTTGTGGGCCATGCTCAGTGTATTGCTCACGTTTGTTATTGCCATTGCATTAAGTAAGATTATTGGCGTGTTTCAATTGCCTGGATATACGTTGCCATTTTGTTTTGTTACGATCACGATGATTTTCTTTTTCTCCATCAAGGTTCAGGCAGGCAGGGTGGTTTTAACACCGATTCAATTTTATTCACCAGAAAAAAATCTATACAATTATAAGAGTGCTTTAGAACGTCGCTACCACGAAAATTATGTGCCTTTACAATTACCATTTTTAGGTGAGTGGATTGTATCACAGGGATATGATGGAGGCATCACCCACAAAGGCGACTGGAGCAAGGCCCTCGATTTTGTGATTCTCGATTCGGAGATGAAAACATATACCCAATATGCCTTGAAGCCCGAGAATTTTTATTGTTTCAATAAGCCTGTATTGTCACCCGGCAATGGCTATGTGATGGAGATTATTGATTTCGTGGAAGACAATGAGATTGGAAAAATCAACCAGCAACAAAACTGGGGAAATACCATCATCATCAAGCATGCCGAAGGATTGTATTCGAAGATGAGTCACCTGCGCAAAAACTCATTTAAGGTGCATGTAGGCGATTATGTGAAGCAAGGAGATATCGTGGCAGCCTGCGGTAATTCGGGGCGTTCACCAGAGCCGCATTTACATTTTCAATTGCAGTCTACTCCATATATTGGAAGTAAAACACTTGCGTATCCATTGGCAACGTATTTGGCGGGCCAACATGGGGTGATGAATTTATCGTATTTTAAAGTGCCTCAAGAAACAGAGATGGTGCGCAATGTAGAGGTGAATGAAAGTTTATCGAAAGCATTTGAATTTGCACCGGGGTCAAGAATGGAGCTGCGTGCTGAAGGATTTGAAAACACCAACTGGGAAGTATTTACCGATGCGTTTAATTATAATTATTTGTATTGTTATCAAACACAATCGATTGCTTATTTCAAACGATTGAATAGTTTATTCTATTTCATTTCTTTCGAGGGCGACCAGCAAAGTTTATTGTATCAGTTTTATAAGAGCTGTTATAAAATTTGTTTGAGTACTGCGATACCTATTACCATCCACGATTTATTTCCTTTGCAACTCAGCAAAAACAATCCAGGCAAGTGGTTGCAAGATTTTATTGCGCCCTTCTATATTTTCAGAACCTTGCATTATGAGTCGAAAAACCGTTTAGACCGAAGTGATGATTTCTCTGATTTAATAATCATTGAGAGCCGCCAGGATTTGCATTATTTTAAAACGAGCATCCCCAAAGAAAACGCGACCATCACCATCAAGGATCAGAAATTGCAGTCGTTCACCATTAACAAATCTAATAAAACACTTACTGTTCAATGTATTTCAAAAGGATAATTATATTTTTCATTTTGTGTTTGGTTGCCATGCAGCTTCCTGCTCAAGCCCTTACTCCAAAGGAGCTTGCCGAGCAGCAGTCGCTTACCTATTTCTACGCGGAACAATGGCCGGAACTTTTGAAGTATGGTAAGAAAACGATTCGTACCGGCATTGATTACCCGATATTGCGCATGAGAACGGGCTATGCGGCTTTGATGCAAGGCAATTATAGTGAGAGTTTGAAACACTATCGCAAGGCTTACCATCAGGATAAAAAAGATGCCACGGCCTTGTATTATACCTACTTGAATGAAGTGTACTTAGACAATAGCAGTGCGTCTCGATTTTACGCATCGAAGATGCTGAAGGCCGATAGAAAAACATTAAAGTTGAAACAGTTTGGAGTGGCGAATGCAGGTTTGCTCTACAGTTTTAAAAAGCCGAGTTTAAGCACACGTAATAATGCCAATTATTATAGTGCGATGGTAACAGTGAATTTAGGCTATCGATTTACATTGCAGCAGGTGGTGGGATATTTTGATCAGACCATCAGTGAGACTCAATTTTTATATGTCACCGACAATCAAAATATCGAGATCAAGCAGAAAGAGTATTATGCGAAATTGAATTTTGCTGTTACTGGGTCACTGGATATTATGGGCGGATATCATTATATAAAAACCCCGTTCAATAATTACAGTTATAATAACCAGTTGTATTTTGGATGTGTAAGATATACGCTGCCTTATATTCAATTGCAGGCCATGATGCATTCTGGAACCCTGAGCGATACGGCCTATCAGCAATACGATGTATCGGTGAAAGTAAACCCAACAGGCAATACGAATCTTTACACAATAACACGTGGCGCCTATGGAAATGAGTTTGTGTTTACTCAAATTGCGGGGATGAAAGTCATGAAGAATACTTGGCTGGAAGCAAATATTACCTTGGGGAAATACAAGGTATTGCTTGATAACGACGACTTGTTTCTCTTCAACGATATTGATACCAAAAAATTTAAAGCAGGAGGGACGGCCTATTATTTAATCGCACACAAGCTATTAGTTTCGTTGAACTATATCTTCGAAACCAAACAGAAATATGGAGCTACCAAAGGCTCATTATTTAATCAATACTCAATAACCACCGGAATCATATGGAATTTTTAAAGAAGAAATTGATGGCAATTACCGTCATCTTATTATTGACTAGTTCGAGCTACGCTCAAACCCCAGCACAAAATCAAAAAGCCTTTTCGGATAGCTATTCAGCCGAATTGAAAAGCGATTATACAGGCGCGATTGCGGATATACAAAAAGTGTATCAGGCCGATTGCTATGAATGCAATTTGCGATTGGGATGGTTGTATTATTATGCTAAGAACTATACCTTGTCGATGGATTATTATCAAAAGGCCATCAACCTAAAACAATATAGTGTGGAGGCCCGTCTGGGATATATCAAACCAGCCAATGAGGCAAAGCAATATGATAAAGCGTATTTGAAATATGAGGAGATATTGAAGATTGACCCATATAATAGCGTGGCCAATTATTGGGTAGGAATGAATTATTATTTCGCAAAGAAATATGATGTCGCTGCCAAATATTTTGAGTTGGTGCTTAATATGTATCCTTTTGATTACGATGCCAATCATATGCTGGGCTGGACTTATTTAAACCTCGGAAAGACAGATCAGGCCAAACTTTTATTTGAGAAGGCGTTGTTGAATCGTCCGGGGGATGCCTCGGCTACGGCGGGATTGGGGAAGTGTAAGCAATAACACGGATGAGATGGATTAATCAGATTACACAGAGGGAGCATTGAAGAGAGAATGTAGAGAGTAAATTGTGAAACTTTTTGAATACAAGGGCAGGGAATCGTAAAATGTGAAATGTAAAATGTTTTGAATACAAGAGCAGTGAATCGTAGGACGTAAAATGTAAAACGGTTTGAATACATGGGTGGTGAATTGTGAAAAGTTTTGAATACATGGGCGGTGTTTCTTGAAATAGAATTTGTTATGGAATCACTTCATGAAAACGCTTACCACTCGCCCAGCTTATGTCTTATGTCGTTTGTCTTTTTATCTTTCATCATCGCCAACACTTCCCAACTGCAACGGAGTTGAATAATAATAGCCATAGGTGAAACCTATGGGCAGCGATAACACCCCAGAAAGAACCCTGAAAGGGTTCAACAATTTTAGTTCAACCCCGTTGGGGTTGTAATACTGACAATCATTCAACCATAGGTTTCACCTATGGCTATTATTGTTGTACTACTTCGTAGTAAGTTCAATTCTCATTCAATTATTTTTGATAAAATATACAGTTTATTGTTGCCCACCTTCACGTGCGTAAGTCTTCTTTTATATGTCTTTGTAATCAAAAACTCCCGCCATTCGCCTGTCATCTGACTTCTGTCATTGCACAAAATTTATCTTCGGTTTTATAGTCAATTTTTTGTTTATTTGAATAATAAAACTTATTTAAAAATGAATAATATTTCGAAAGAAACAGTTTCAAAATTATTATTAGAGCACAGCATTGAATTGATGTCTACTCATTCTAAATTATGCTATCCAATAATCAATCGGATTTATAAAAAAATGGCAATTGGAATTAAATTTCCAAGTATAAAAGTTGACGGTAATTTAATTATTGATGGCCATCATCGATATGTAGCCTCACTTTTAGCAGGAAAGAAATTATATTTCGTGCCATCCCAAAAAACATCTGCTACAATTATATATCACTGGGAGTCAATTGTTCTAGATATTGAAGACTGGGATACAGATGCCAAAATTAGAATGCTAAATGAAGAGGATGCTAAATACAATGCAATCGATATTGATAAACTTATTGATTTGCTTAAATAATTTGTACCTTCGTATTAATGTTAATTTTATTAGATATTGATGGTGTAATGGTTGTGGCTAAAAGCTGGAAACGTCCTGAATTACTCGAGGATGGATTTCCTGCATTTAGTTTGAATTCCATCCATGTTCTAAAGAATCTAATAAATGAGAGTACAACCATCGTGCTCACAACTTCACACAAATCGAAATTTAGTATTGAAGAATGGAAAAAGATTTTTGAATTAAGGGGTTTAACTCTTAATAGTCTGAAGGTTCTAGATGAGAATATTAAAAATCTTAATAGGAAGGATGAAATTTTGAATTGGTTTAATTTGAATAATGTCAATGAAGATTTTGTAATCATTGATGATGATACTTCTTTGAACGACCTTCCCACTTTTTTAAAAGACAGATTTGTATTAACTAGTTCATTCATCGGTCTAACTGATTCCCATATTGAAATAATTAATAAAATCCTAAGCAAAAAGCCACACAAGGTTTAGGATATAATTAATTTTAAATTGCGGCTTAAATTTATTAAGCCGAACTTCTGTTGCCCGTCTTATGTCTTTTTTTTCGTTTTACAATTCATGTTTTACGCCTAACGCAGTCTGTTGTTTGTCCCCAATCCCAATACAACAGTAGTGGCGCTTCAACGAGAATGGTATGTGATACAGCATCGCTCGGTCACCACGGGTAGGAAACTAGTATTGGGTCTTTAGTCTTAAGTACAAATACAACGGTGATGGCGCTTCAACGAGTATGGTATGTGATACAGCATCGCTCGGTCACCACGGGTATAAACCCTGTGTGAGAGCATACTTGCTTGGGAGATTATCGACAGGGTTTCTACCCGTGGTTAAGAATGGTTCAACCCCGTTGGGGTAGTAATACAGACAATCATTTAACCATAGGTTTCACCTATGGCTATTGTTGTTGTACTACTTCGTAGTGAATTCAATTCTCATGAAATTATTTTTGATGAAACATACATTTTATTGTTGACCCAATTATCTGCGAAGGTCTTAAATCAAATGTCTTCTATCTTCAATCATAAATAACTCTGGCCACGAGCCCGTCTAATGTCATACATCTTCCAGTCGTATGTCTCTTCACCAAAAAAAAAAAAAAGGCCAGCTAATTAGCTGGCCTTTCTCATTTCTAAATTACTGACTTATAGTTTTGAAATTTTTTGTTGCAGGCTGTATCCACTGCTGGTAGATAATTGTACAATATAAATTCCACTTGCGAATTGACTGGTAGCAATGGTTTTGCTGAATGTTCCACCGATTGCTTGGGTTGTCTCTTCGAATAAAAGCTTTCCATTCAAATCAAATATTTTGATGGTGATGTCTTCTTCTTTCGAAAGTTGTGTGCTGATGGTAAAGCTATTATTCACTGGATTAGGGAATAAACTCATATTACTAAAGATATTATCTTTTGCAATACCTACATTGGCAATGACACTGCTCGATAAAGTTTTACAACCCGCTGCATTGGTCACAGTTAATGTATAGTTACCAGCAGTAAGGGCAGTGAAAGAATTGGTAGTCGCTCCACTAATTGGGGCTCCATTCAAATTCCATTGGTAGCTCGATGCTACTACATCGGTGAACAAACGAGTGCCTGTTTTGTATACTACTGGAATGGCAGGGGCTGCATTTACTGTAATGCTTCTGCTGCTTGATCCAGTACATGAACCAATGCCTTGTGTTACACTGATAGAAGCACTTCCAGTACTTAACCAATTTACACTGATGGTGTTTGTTCCTGCTCCAGAGGTGATTGTTCCACCTGTTACCGACCAGTTATATGCAGCACCGCTGGTTGCAGTTACAGTGTATGTTTCGTTGGTATTCTGACATACAACCAAGTTACCAGATACTACTGGTGCTGGTTGTGCAGCGATGGTGATATTCCAGGTAGTGATGGTGATACATCCTGAGTTACTTGTAACAGTGGCGGTTAATACACCTGCACCTGCTGCTCCCCAGTTTACACTCACGGTGTTTGTATTGCTTGCTCCTGAGATGGTTCCTCCAGTTGCAGTCCAGCTATAGGTAGCGTTGGCCGTAGCATTTACCGAATACGATTTGTTGCTATTGGCACATACTTGAGTTTCTCCAGTGATGGTTACTATAGGTAATGGATTCACTGTGACAGGTAAGGTAGTTGCTTGTGAACATCCTGAAGCATTGGTACCATTTACTTTCAAGCTTGCGTTATTAGCACCCCAAAGGATGGTTACTGAAGTGGCTGTAGTTGATAAGATGCTTCCACCTGTTACTATTGAAGTATACGTAGCAGCTCCTGAAAGTGTATAGGTCTGTGTTGATTTTTCACATACACTATTTGCACCTGTAATAACTACAATTGGCAATGTATTCACTGTTACTGTTTTTACACTCGATCCGGTACATGGTGTTCCATTCAACGAGATGGTTAATGCAATAGTTAACGAAGTAGCACTTGCATTTGGAGTTACACTGATGGTGTTTGCGTTAGCACCTGTAGTATAGGTACCATTGGTAACAGTCCATGTATAAGTGTATAATGAATTGAATGTTGCACTGTATAAATTAGATGATGCAATACATACAGAACCTGGTCCGGTGATGGTGGCTACGGGTGTTTCATTGATAGTCACTGGCATGCTTGATGTGCTATTACAACTTCCATTCGAAGTGGTTAATGTTACAATACCATTCGTATTGGTACTTGCACCCCAAACGATATTCACTGATGAAGCAGAAGATGAACCACTGATGGCTCCACCGGTTACCGACCATGAATAAGTTGTTGCACTTGGTGCAGCATAGGTGAAGCTTCCTCCGCTACATACATTATTAGCACCCGTGATGGTTGCGCTTGGTGTTGCAGTTACTGTAATATTGAATGGTGAAGTAGTTACATTACATCCTGTAACGATGATACTTTCGTTTAATGTGATGCTATTGGCACCGGCAGCAGTCCACAATACCGAGATGGTATTGGTTCCTTGTCCTGCAGTGATGGTACCACCTGAAGTAACAGTCCATAAATAATTTCTTCCTGCATTGTATGCTGTTGAATAATTCACTGTTGTTCCAGTACATACTGCATTTGATCCAGTGATGCCTGGTGTAGGAAGTGGATTGATATTCACCGAATATGATTTGCTATAGTTACAAATTCCATTCGAGTAGTTCACGGTGATAGTTTGTACTCCAACACCAGTCCATGTGATGGTAGCACTGGTACCGTTGCTGCTTGTAATAGATCCACCAGTTACACTCCATGAAGTTGCAGATGCTCCTGTGATTGAATACGATTGAACGCTGCTCACACATGCTTGTGAAGCACCCGAAATCACTGCGTTTAAAGGTCCATTTACATTGATGGTTTGTGTGGTTGTTCCTGTACATCCTGTAGCGAATGTTTCTACCAATTGCAATGAAGCGGTAGTAACATTATTCCAAACGATGGTAACCGTATTTCCCGATTGAGATGCAATTGCTCCACCATTCGGAATCCAAGTATAGGTATTACCAGAAGTTGCCGCAGTATAAGTATAAGCGATGCTTGTACAAACTGTGGTGTTACCAGTAAAGCTGGCTGTTGGATTTGGATTCACCGTTACATTGAAAGTAGTTGATGTTCCGATACAACCATTCGAATTGGTTAAAGTACAAGTAATTGTTTTTGCACCTGTTGTCGACCAGCTTACATTCACTTGCGAAGTACCTTGACCAGAGATGATCGTACCTCCGCCTACTGTCCATAAGTAGTTGGTGATGGTTCCTCCAGTGATGTTTCCAAGGGTATAGATATTGGCTGAGTTCAAACAAACGGCTGTTGAACCAGAGATGATACCAGTAGGTGTTCCATTGATGGTGATGCCATTCAATGTAGCGCTACCACTACAGTTGGTGGTAGTGTTAGTGGCAGTAACGGCCACTGAACCTGTTCCTGCAGCTCCCCAAATTACACTCACGGTATTTTGATTCAATCCCGATGCACTTCCTGAAATGGTACCTCCTGTTACGTTCCAGCTATAGTTTAATCCTGATACTAAGGTAGTAGTATAAGTAACTGTTGTTGCTGAAGCTGCATTGATTGATGAACAAACTGTGGTAGCCCCTGTAGGTGATGTTGGTGCAGGATTGGCATTCACTGTTACATTTTGTGATACCGAATCGATACATCCAAAATTACTTGTTACGATTAAAGTAACAGCATAAGTATTTGCTGAAGCATATGATTTAGCAGGATTAGCAAGGGTTGATGTTGTTCCATCTCCCAGGCGCCAGAAATAAGTAGCAGAACCACTTGTAAGTGTGGATGCGTTGGTGAACTGGAATGCATTTCCTGTTAAGCATTGTGTATTATTATTGATAGTGAATGTTGCACTTGGTTTTGGATTCACCGATACGGCTTGTGTTATTGAATCCAAACATCCATTATTTGAAGTCACTACTAATTTCACATAGTAGGTTCCAGCTGTAGCGTATGTTTTTGTAGGGCTGGTAACAGTAGAAGTATTTCCATCTCCAAAATTCCATACATAACTTACACTACCCGATGTAATGGTTGAGTTATTGGTGAAGCTGAAACTATTTCCAGTAATACATTGTACATTGGTATTGATTGCAAATGCTGCAACAGGTTTCGGAGCCAGTGTGATGGTTGTTGGAACCGATTCATAACTACATCCTGAAGTATAAGTAGCAATTACACTGTAATTACCAGTGGCAGCAGAGGTTACTACATAATTAGCCGCCGTAGCACCATTGATTATATTGCCATTAAGTTTCCATTGGTAACCAGTTACTGTAGCACCGGTAACAGCAGCTTGTAATGTTAAAGATGAACCATCACATAAGATAGCACTACCTGGAGTAATTGTAGGAATTACTTTCGCAATGATGGTAAGTTTCGCAATGCTTGATGTGCTTGTATGTGCAAATTCATCAGATACAACTACGGTATAGTTTCCTGAATCGCTTAATGCAATATTATTTAAGGTATAGCTTGATGCATTGGCTGAAGGAATAAGTACTCCATCTTTAAACCATTGATAAGCAGGCGTTGCAGTGCTTATGGTACTCACAGTAAATGTAGCGTTGCTTCCTTCGCAACGTGTAATTGATACGGGTTGTGCAGTGATGTCTGTATAAGGATTGTAGATTGATAATAACTGTCCGCCTTCTACTGCAGCACCACCCAATGAGTAATGTGCTTGATCACTTGTTAAGAACATTCCTGCTCCTAAGATATCGCTCATATCGATGATGCCTGATGATTCTTCATCTTGAGTATATGGTGCTGTAGCTGATAATCCAATATCTCCAAAACGAGCTGGATCGTGTTTGGCTACTTGTACTAATTTATCAGTTGCAATGGTGTATTGGTAAATCTTACCGTTATGAGCAGCATTACCTACATCTTCTTGCAATAGGATATGACCAAATTTATCGATGGTCATATTATCAAACATATTAGCACCTTCGGTACCATCTAATACGGCTTCGATAGTTCCACCGAGTGCAGGGTTTTGAATGCTATCAAAACGTAATCTCCATAAACGGGTTCTACCTACTTGTGCACCCACACCATCAGTTACCTGATCAATTTGGTCGGTAGTATTGAAATAGAAATCGTTTGGATTTGAAGGATCCCATGCTCCATCTTCTGGGCGAGAGAATTTAGTAACACCATTAGCATTACTTAATGTATTGAATGCAACACCAGATAATTGTTTTACATTTCCTAAATCAACCATACTGAAACGTGTTCCAGGTGTTGGGATGGCGATATTAGAAGTTGAATTTGTTCTTTCTGCAGCAAAGCCAGTAACTTTTATACCATAAGGTTTTCCATTGGTCAGACCTGCTTTGTCCACTTCAGAACCCGTAGTCGTTTTTGTTCCGATATAAAAATATACTTGTCCATCGGTACCATCATTGGTTAATGCTACTACTGTTTTATCACCAGTATTTGGAGATGCCACAGCATTTTCCCAAGCTGCTTTTCCTAGGGCTGGTAAATCCCAGGTAGTCCCTGCATTTGAACCGGTAACGATATGTGCTAAGGCACGACTCTCATCATTGTTTTCTTCACCATTCATGAAGATACGCTCTTGTGTTCCTTTACCTGTTGATGCATTATAGAATGCAGGAACTGCTGGTAAATCGGCAGCGCAGAAACGAATGAATGCAGCTTTTGTTGAAGGATTGCTTGCGTTGTATGTTGTATACGTTTGAGTCGTAGTATCGTAAAGATTTACATTTTGAATTAAATCGCTACCACTTACTACCGTTAAGTTTGATTTATTAATCACCCATTTAGAAACAAAAGCACCTACCGAACCATGTGCTCTGGTAACACCCAATCCTGAACCAATTTCGTGATTCATCAATAAAGTAAATGTTCCATTACCATTATCAAATGCACCCAATCCATCAGGGATTCCAGCCATCTTATAACCATTCGCTGCCGAGTCGGTAACTGAAATAATTGAATTTACTTTCACACCTGAAGCTACGGGTACTAAGTATGGAGTTTGTGATGAACTATAACCTCTTCCTAATGAAGAGAAATAAGTATCCGGATTAAACAATGATAATAATTGACCACCTTCTACTGCAGCACCACCTAATGAGTAATGTGCTTGATCACTTGTTAAGAACATTCCTGCTCCTAAGATATCGCTCATATCGATGATGCCTGATGATTCTTCATCTTGAGTATATGGTGCTGTAGCTGATAATCCAAT